>JAGXKT010000010.1 GCA_018335035.1 Phycisphaerae bacterium | reverse complement strand
TCCCCGAGCCGGCGACGATGGGTCTGCTGGCGATCGGCGGTGTCGGCGTGCTGGTGCGGCGCAGGCGTCGCAGGGCGTAAGGTCTGCACGCGTCGCACGCGTGCGTAATGACGCCGTAATGAGACGGACGAAGCGCCTTTCCCAGTAGAGGCCTGATGCATCGGACGGGTGCCGGTCCGGCGTGGTCCCGGCGTGCCCTGGCGGGCGCGTCGCGGGATCGCGCGGATCGGTGCCCGTCCTGTTTGCGCGCAGGGGCGACCTGCGGCGGGGTCGTCGGATAGAATGCAACGACAGCCCGTCCCGTCCGCACGTGCAGGACGGAGGGCCCGCGTCAACGCAAGCACCGAAAGGATCATCATGGACCGCGGCGTCAACATCACCGACCACATCGTCTGGGTCGGCGTCAACGATTACGAGACGCACCTGTTCGAGGCCCTCTGGCCGCTTCCGAGGGGCATCAGCTACAACGCCTACCTCGTCCGCGACGAGAAGGTCGCCCTGATCGACACGGTCAAGGAGGCGTTCATCGGCGAACTGCTGGGCAAGATCGACCGCCACACCGGCGGCCGCGGGCTGGATTACCTCGTCGTCAACCACATGGAGCCGGACCACTCCGGCGCCGTGGCGGTTCTCCGCCGGCTGTATCCGGAGATGCAGATCGTCGGCAACGCCAAGACGGCCGAGTTCCTGAAGGAGTTCTTCGGCGTTACCGAGGGCATCCACGTGGTCGCCGACGGCGATACGCTCTCGCTGGGCACGCACACGCTGCAGTTCCACCTGACGCCGATGGTCCACTGGCCCGAGACGATGATGACCTACGCCACGCCGGGCAAGGTGCTGTTCAGCGGCGACGCGTTCGGCGGCTTCGGGGCGCTACCGGGCGGGATCTTCGACGACGAGGTGGACACGGAGGACTACTACGACGAGACGCTGCGGTACTTCACGAACATCGTCGCCAAGTTCGCCCGCCCGACGAGCAAGGCGATCGCCAAGCTCGCCGACGTGGACGTGGGCGTGGTCGCCGCGACGCACGGCCCCGTCTGGCGCAGCGATCCCAAGGCGATCATCGAGCGGTACGATCGCTGGGCGCGCGGTCCGGCCGAGCGGGGCGCGGTGATCGTCTTCGGCTCGATGTACGCCAATACCGAGCGGATGGCGCGAGCGGTCGGGCGGGGCCTGGCCGCCGCGGGCGTCGAGCAGGTCCGCGTTCACAACGCCTCGCGGACGCACCCGTCGTACATTCTCAACGACCTCTGGCTCTACCGCGGCTACGTGCTGGGCACGCCGACGTACAACACGCAGATGCTGCCGACGATGGAGGACGTCCTGCGTCGGGCGGCGGCGTTGCCGGTCGCCGACCGGGTCTGCGGCGTGTTCGGCACGTACGGCTGGAGCGGCGGGGGCGTCAAGGCGGTCCGCGCCGCGGCCGAGGACGCCGGCTGGCGGCTCGTCGAGCCGGTCGTCGAGGCCCGGTGCGCGCCGAGCGACGCCGACCTCGACGCCTGCGGCAAGCTCGGCGCGAACCTGGCGACGGCACTTGACGGCGATTCCGGCGGGTGCTAGCATTCCTGCGAATTGACAGGAACGCGCACACCCCTTATTCCCCAACGGATATGAGTACCTTCACACTGCTGCGGGATCCGGAGAGCTACCGGCCTCTGGATTGGGACCTCACCGCCGATGCCGACGCTCGCGAGAAATGGCTGAGCCAGTTCGAGAAGGTCTTCGAACGGGTCCTGGCCCAGGCGCAAGAGCAATACGGGCGCGTCGCCGAGAAGCAAGTCGCCGAGGCGGGCGAGCAATTCGCCGAGACGATCGCTTCGCTGCGGGCGGACCCGGCCGCGCTGCCCGGCGGCACGCTGGACCTGATGGCGCTGGACAAGCTCCGCGACCGCATCCTGCGCGACAATCACCTCGACGATCCGTTCAAGGACGTCAAGCAGCGCGCCAACGAGCAGGCCGCCGAGCAGTACCTCGACGTGGCCCGCCGCTTCCACGAGTTGGACGTGGTCGAGCGGTGGGAGCATCTCGTCCGCGGCGTGTTCGCGGGCAACCTGTGGGACATGGGCTCGACGGCGACGCACGATCTGGCCGAGGCGCCGACCGACTTCGTTCAGACGGTCGAGAACGTCAAGCCGCGCCCCTGGCTGGTGGACGACTTCGACGCCGTCGCCGGCGCCGTCGAGGGCGCCCCCCCGCTGAAGTGGGCCAAGGCCGTCATCTTCTGCGACAACGCCGGCAGCGATTTCGTTCTGGGCCTGATGCCGCTGGCGCGGGAGTTGGTCCTGGCCGGAACGGAAGTGGTCCTGGCCGCCAACGAGCTGCCGAGCTTGAACGACATCACCGTCGACGAGACGGTGGCGGTTGTCGAGCACCTGGCCGCGATCGACCGCGACCTTCAGGCGATGATCGACGCGCAGATGGTGGAGGTCGTCTCGACCGGCGGGACGATGCCGGTGCTGGACCTGTCCGACGTTTCGGACGAGCTCAATGCCGCGGCCGAGGGCGCCGACCTGGTCGTGCTCGAGGGCATGGGCCGGTGCGTCGAGACCAACTGGGACGCTCAATTCACGGTCGATCGGCTGGACCTGGCGCTGCTCAAGAATGCCGTCGTCGCCGAGCGCCTTGGCGGCGAGTTGTACGATTGCGTGTGTCGCTACGGCGCGGTCGAGGGGTAACTCGGCGGCCCATGCATTACCAGCTTCTGGCACTGGACGTCGACGGGACGCTGATCGGCGCCGACGGGGCGGTTTCCTCGCAGACGAAACAAGCGATTCGCGCCGCGTGCGACGCCGGCATGCGCGTCTGCCTGGCGACGGGGCGCAGCTATGTCGAGACGATGCCCGTCTGGCGGCAGATCGATTGGCCCGATACGCCCGAGCCGCTCGTGCTGGTCGGCGGGGCGCTGGTCAGCGAGGCGCACACCGGCCGAACGCTCTATCACCTGCCGATGGATCGCGACCTGGCTGCGGAGTTCGGCGACGCGCTCGGCGAGGCCGGCCACGCCGCCATGGCGTTTGTCGACCGCTGGCGGCATGGTGTGGATTACTATCTCGCCGAGTGTGGCGCGGTGCACGTGGCCTTCGAGCGATGGTTCGCCAAGATGGACGTGACGATCCGGCGGGTGCCGCGCCTGGCGGACGCGCCGGACCTGCCGGCGCCGCTGCGCGTCTCGACCGTTGTGGACGTTGATCGCGCCGCCGACCTGGCCGATCGCCTGCGGCAGCGTTTCGACGGGCGCTTGCGGGTTCACGCCATCCTGGCGCCGAACTATGAGGAAACCATCGTCGAGGCCTTCTCGCCGCACGCCAGCAAATTTGAGGCCCTGCGCTATGTCGCGCAGGCATACGAGATCGGCCCGGGCCGGATCGTCGCCGTCGGCGACGACGTCAACGACGTGGAAATGGTCGCCGGCGCGGGGCTTGGCGTCGCGATGCCGAAAGCGTCGCCGCCGTTGCGCGACGCGGCGGACGTGACGGCCTCGCCGACGCTGGCGGCGTTCATCCACGACATGCTGGACGGCGCCTACGATAACATGGCGGACGATCGTCGCAAACGCGACGACGGCCGCAATGCGAGCCGAAAGGATGCACCATGAGCGCTGACCAGGTTGAGATCGCCGAACACTATGACCGCGTTGTCGATGCACTGACCGGCCGCGGGTTGCTTCTGGGCAGCTACGACGCGGCAGGCAAAGCGAACCTGATGACCATCGGCTGGGGGGCGCTGGGGTCGATCTGGTCGCTGCCGATGTGGATCGTGCTGGTCCGCCCCAGCCGGTACACGTACGAATGCATCGAGCACAGCGGCTGTTTCACCGTGAACGTGCCGTCCGAGGCGATGAGCATGGCCTGCGCGACGTGCGGGTCCGTCAGCGGGCGCGACGTGGACAAGTTCGCGAAGGTACAGTTGACGCCCGAGAGGGCCGGCAACGTGCTCGCTCCCGTCGTGGCCGAGTGCCCCATCGTCTACGAATGCCAGGTGGTCCACAGTAACGACGTCATGCCGGCGAAGCTCGCCGACGAGATCCTCGGCGGGGCCTATGTGGACGGCGATTTTCATCGGGTGTACTACGGGCGCGTGTTGGCGGCGCGGGCGGCGGCGGACGCCGGCGAGCAGTTGGCATAGGGCCCGACGGAATCGGGCAAAATGTCATCCGCGCTGCATTGACACCGGTCTTTGCCTTACGTTATGATGACGCTATACGCTTGAGTGGCCGGAGCGGTCGGGACGCGCGTGAACGGCTGCGACCCTACGATGCAGGCGGATTCATCCTCTTTCCGCCCGTTCATCGCGAAGCCCCCGCTTGGCAGCGGTTGGCATTGGTGACGGCCCGCATGTACAAGAGACAGGCGCCGTCTCGCCAAATGGCCGTACTTCGGGCACGGCCGCAAGAGCATCTGACATACCCGGTACCCGGGCGACTGGCGCCCGGGGCCGCGAACGCGTAGTCAAGGCCGGAACGGTACCGGCCGAGTCAGAGCGGTTCGCTGGTGTCCCGCCCTATCGAGGCCTGATGCGTCTATCTTCAGGCGGTGATGTTGGCCGGACGGCTCGGCGCAGCAGCGAGGCGGGGGCAGGAGAGCAGTAATGCAACGGAAACAAGGTTTTACTCTGATCGAACTGTTGGTGGTGATCTCTATCATCGCAGTGCTCGTTTCGATTCTGATGCCGGCGCTGACCAAGGCGAACGAGCTGATGAACCGTTCGGCATGCGGGATGAACCTCAACTCGATCGGCCGGGCTATCGCCATGTACCGCACGGAGGCCGATGGCAACAGCTTCCCCTGGATCGCGGCCAACGGCGATTCCCAGGGCTGGCAGGCGAGCGGCACAGCGGGTGGCGATGACGACATCTACTCGCTCAGTACCAACCTGGTGAACAACCTGTGCCTTCTGGTTGAGCGCGGTACGATCGGCTACAAGGCGTTCCTGTGCCCCTCCGAGGGACGGTCGGCACCGGGCCGGGGCGACGCCAACAGCGATCACGGCTTCTATGTGCATCCGGGTGATGACGGCGGCAACTCGGCGGAATGGTTCATCGACTACGGCTATCACATCGGCTCCAACTACTGGGGAAGCGATGACGTGCCCGCCGGCGCCGAGTTCGCCGCCGGCCAGCGCCGCGGCGCCATTCTCGGCGATCGCTGCCACGGCGAAGCGTCCATGAGCGACGAATGGAACCACGACGATGCCATGGTCAATCTGCTGACGACGGACTACTCCGTGGCGCGCGAAAGCGGAAAAAAGGACACCGACAGCGGCAATACGTTCGTCAACTACGGGGGTGACAACCCGTACACCAACGGCGGCGGCGAGTTGGGCGGCGGCACGATCGGCGGCACGCCCGACGACGGCGAAGACGCCGTGCTGTACCATCCCGACGACTAGGATGTGATCCATTCGCGGCGTTGGCGGGACACAATCCCGCTGTCGCCGAGACGATAAGCCACGACGGGCGAAGGCACACGCTGCTTCGCCCGTCGTTTTGCGCGCGGGGCGCGCCGGTCGTGGCGGACCGGCCGCGTGCGGATCGGGCCGGTCCCGTCGCCGGGAGGGGACGTAAAACCCGTTGTGTGTGCCCACGCCGCTATGCTCAAATGGAAGGCCGCTTCGAGGAGCCGACGTGGAACTGACGGTCAATCTCGACGACCCGCAGAAGGCGGGCGTGATCTTCGGCCCGGCGGACAAGCATCTCCGGATGCTCCGTGACGCCCTCGGCGTGCAGATCTTCGCTCGCAAGGGACGGATCAAGCTGACCGGTGCGGCGAAGAACGTCTCGCGTGCCGCGGCCGTGCTGGAGAATCTCCAACGTGCCGTTCGCCAGGGGCGTCACGTCGGCGCCGATGCCGTCGCGACCGCCATCAGCGACACCGCCGCCGACGAGGCCAAGCAGGCCTCGGAGATGCTGGACGTGTACGCGGCCGGTCAGGTGATTCGCGCGCGGACGCCTGGCCAGCAGCGTTACCTGAACGCCATGCGCACGCGCGACCTGGTCTTCTGCATGGGCCCGGCGGGGACGGGCAAGACGTACCTCGCTGTGGCGATGGCGGTTCACATGCTCAAGCGTCAGCGGGCGAAGCGGCTGGTGCTCGTGCGTCCGGCGGTCGAGGCCGGCGAGAAGCTTGGGTTTCTGCCCGGCGACATGCAGGCGAAGGTCAATCCGTATCTCCGCCCCCTGTTCGATGCGTTGCACGATATGATGGAGTACGATCAGATTCGCCGGTTCATGGTCAACGACTTGATCGAGGTCATTCCGTTGGCGTTCATGCGCGGGCGGACGCTGAACGACTCATGCATCATCCTGGACGAGGCCCAGAATACCACGGCATCCCAGATGCTGATGTTCCTGACACGGATGGGGCATGGGGCCAAAATGATCGTCACCGGCGACGACAGCCAGATCGATCTCGAGCAGCCGGGTCGCAGCGGATTAATCGACGCGCGCCGGCGGCTGTCCGGGCTCGACGAGGTGGCGTTCGTCCGCCTGGAGCGCGCGGACATCGTTCGTCACCGCCTTGTCCAAAGCGTCGTCGACGCCTACGGGCGCAACGGCGACGGACGCGACGAGCCGTAGAGCCACCGGTGAAATGCTCGATCAGTCGATCGGTCAATCGGTCGATGGGTTGAGTGGTCCATGGGTCAAGCAGGTCGACGGGTCAATCGCCCCGAAATGCGGCGGGCGCCCGACGCGCGAGACCCCATTGACCGATTGACGCATTAACGCGTTGACGAGCCGACGAATCAGCGAAGCTCATGTGGCCGTTTGGAAAAACATCGCCGCAGCGTCGTCGGGATATTCGCAAGAACATCCCGCCACCTGCGCCCTCGGTGTGGCGGCGGTTCCGCGACGCCGGCGGTCCGGGCGGCGTGGCGCTGGTGGTTGCGTTTTACCTGGCGGCGGTGGCGCTGGACCTCTGGCCGTTGGAGCGCGTGGGGTATCGCGCGGGGCAGTATCTGCCCGAGGACGTCCACGCCCGCGTGCGCTTTGAGGTGCCCGCCCCGCAGGCCGAGCCGATCGATCTGTCGCCGCGCGGGCCGGGTCCGGCGCGCTTCACGCTGGACCGTCGCGTGCTCGAGGCGTTGCGCGAGGAGTTGACGGGCTTGCTGGCCGCTGCCGCGCCGCCGGACGCCAGCGCGACGCGCCCCGCCTCGCCCGAGACGCGCCCGGCGACGCGCGCGGCGGAGACGGCCGCGACGCGCCCGGCGCGCACGCTGGCGGGCGTGCTTGGTGCGGAGGGCCTGGAGCGCTACAACGCGGGCGTCAAGGCGTTGCTCGCCGATCACCTGCCCGGGCTTCTGATTGTTCGCCCCGAGCGGATTACCGACGAGCGCGTCACGGCCGCTCCGGAGATTCGCCTCGGCCGACAAGAGGGGGCCGACCTGACCGTCGCGGACACCGAGGCGCTGCTCCCGGCCGGTGAGGGCGACGCGCTGCGCGCCGCCCTGCGGGAGGCGGCCGCCCACGCCAACCTGCCCGAGGCGGCGGTTGAGCCGGTTGTCAGGCGGCTGTCGGCGGCGTTTGTGGAGCAGGCGCGTCCGCTGTATCGCTATGACGCCGAGGCGTCAGCGCTGCCGATCGGGCCGCGATACGTGCCGCCGAAGCGCGGGCCGGAAGTCTATCATCGCGGCGATCGCATCGCGCGCCGTTCCCGACGCATGCTTGAAGACGGCGAGCATGTCGTGCCGCTCAGCCGCAGTGCCCTGCGGCGGCTTCGGCTGGAGCAGCAGGCCTATGTGGCAATGCAACGCCGCGTACATCCGTGGGGCGCCTGGGTGCGACCGGCCGGTCGCGCCGCGATCGTTTTGGCGATCACGCTGACGTTGTGCGTGTACCTGGCGTGGTACGCGCCCTCGATCGTGCATGATGTCAAGCGCGGGCTGGCGGTCGCCGGCGTGCTGGTGGCCATGCTCGCCCTCAGTAAACTGATGGACGTGGGCCTGGGCTGGAACCCGCACGCCGTCGTGCTGCCCGTGATGATGGGCGCGATGGCGCTGGCGATCGCCCACGATCAGCGGCTGGCACTGGCTGGGGGCGGGGCGCTGGCGATTCTTCTGACGCTGCAGCTGCGCGGCGGCATCGCGCTGGCGATCCTGCTGGCGACGGCGTCGACGGTGGCCGTCTTCCAGACGCGCGAAATCCGCAGTCGCAGCAAGCTCGTCGAGGTCGCCGGGATCACCGCCGCGGCGGCTTTCGCCGTCGTTGCGGCCGAGGGATTCATCAACTACGTCCCGTGGCGGTTCATGTTGATCGACGCTCTGTGGGTCGGCGGGTTCGCGCTGCTGGCGGGGTTCCTGATCCAGGGGCTGCTGCCGCTGATCGAGCGGCTGTTCGGCGTGGCGACCAGCATGACGCTTCTGGAGTTGTGCGACGCGTCGAAGCCGCTGATGCGCCACCTGGCGATGCGGGCGCCGGGCACGTACAACCACTCACTGCAGCTCGGGGCGATGTGCGAGGCCGCCGCCGAGGCCATCGACGCTCGCGGGCTGCTCGCCCGCGCGGGGGCCTACTACCACGACATCGGTAAAAGCAACAAGCCGCACTACTTCATCGAGAACCAGGCCGGCTCGCCCTCGCGCCACGCCAAGCTCTCCCCGGCGATGAGCCAGCTCATCATCACCGGGCACGTCAAGGACGGGCTGGAGATGGCCCGCGAGTACGGCTTGCCGTCGGCATTGCACGAGTTCATCGCCACGCACCACGGCACGACGCTGGTACAGTACTTCTATCACGCTGCGGCCGAGAAGTCGCGACGCGAAGGCGCCGACCGCGCGCCGGATGAGATGGAGTTCCGCTACCCGGGGCCCAAACCGCGGTCGAAGGAGGCGGGCATTTTGATGCTGGCCGACGCGAGCGAATCGTCCGTGCGGGCGATGGAGCGCCCCACGCCGGGGCGGATCGAGAACCAGGTCCACGCCATGGTCGCCCGCCGGCTGACCGACGGACAGCTCGATGACTGCGCCCTGACGCTGCGCGAGGTCCACGTGATCGAGGCGTCGTTGGCGCGGAGCTTATGCGGCATTTATCACGCCCGGCTGGCGTATCCCACGCCGACGGGGCAGAAGGCCTCCGCCGCCGAGGGAAACCAGGCCGGCGGCGAGCCGTCGCCCCGCGGCGCGTCCGCGGGCAGGCCCGCCGAGGCCCGCGCCGCCGCAAAGGACTCCGGCACCTCCGGACCCGAGGACAACGAGCAGGTCGCCGAAAGTTAGCGGCCCGAGCCGCCGCGGCGCCAGCGCCGGCGTGAGGCGGGACCGGCGCGGGATGCCTTCTCCATCGTTGCCGATTTCGTACGACGTCATCGCTTCGGTTTCATGTCCCTGATGTGTGGTTCGCGGTTCCTGGTTGCGTTTTTCCGTGTGTTGCTGCGTCGGCGGGACTATGCTTCTGCGCGCCCATGACCGACGCCGCTCGGGACAACATCGTCATCAGCTCGCACCAGCGCGCCATGCGCGTACCGCGCAAGCGGATTGCCGAGCTTGTGGCCTATGTGGCACGGCGTGAGGGGGCGCGGCTGGGCGAGGTGGACGTGGCCGTCGTCTCGCGCCAGCGGATCGCGACGCTGAACCGCCGCTGGCTGGGACGGCGGGGCGCGACGGACGTGATGAGCTTCGATCTGTCCGCGCCGGACGAGCCGCTGACGGCCGAGATCGTCGTCTGCGCCGACGTCGCCGTTGCCGAGGCGCGGCGGCGGGGGCACGGACCCCAGCGCGAGCTGCTGTTGTACGTCGCTCACGGGTTGCTGCACCTGCTGGGCTATGACGACGCCGGCGGCGCGGCCGAAGCGCGGCGCATGCATGCTCGCCAGGAAGAACTGCTCGAGGCCTTCCTGCGCGGGCGGTAGCCCTGTGCCGCCCGCGCGTGTTCCACGTGGAACATTTCGCCCGGCCGCATCGATGCAGCCACGATCTTGCGCGCGCCGACGCTGCCCGCTGACGCGCTGCTCGTGATTGTTCCACGTGGAACATTTCGGCTCCTGCCGCGTCCGCGCTTGTGCGCAGGAAGACGTATGCAGCGACTGCGATGTTGCGGCCAACGGATGTTCACCACGGGAGTTGCGGCGAACGGCGACGCGTCCGCCGGCGCCCGAACAGAGGGCGCCGCCGTGCGCAGAAACGCGCCCGAGGTCCGATAACCGCGGTGGCGGAACACAGGACTGTGCGCACGCCGGCTTCCCTTGAACTGGGACTTCTTTTTTCAGGCGATATCGCCGATGATATAGTGGATGTGGGCGATTTGGGCCTGACCGCCCCAAGCCGACCTGCCGGAGGTCCTTCCGCCGCATGACGCCCGAACACAATGCATCCCAGACGCTGACCGTCACAGACCAGCCCGAGATTGACGAGGGCGTCTTCCGCCGCATGATTGCCCGGCGCGGGCGGAGCGTGCTGGCGTTGGCGGGGATGCTGTGCGAGACACGTCCGGCGACGGCGGCCTTGACGCGCCCGTTCGTGGGCGAACTGCTCAGCGAGTCCACGCAGATCGAGGAACTGGTCGACGCGTACGGGGCGCGCACGAATTGCCGGTGGCACCCTTATCGGTCTCTGCTGGCGGCGATTCGCCGCTTCGCTGACGTCACCTATGAGTTGCTGCACGTCAAGCACGCCTTGCCCGGCTACCGTCTGCTGAGTGTCGAGCGGGACTTCGCCGGCGCCACCGACCATGCCCTGGAGTTCACCTGCGACGTCCTGCTCCAGGCGTCACGCGACCTGCTGGGCTCGGCCGAGCAGCTCGCCCTGCCCATTCCCGAACCCGCCGAGCCCACCGCCTACATTGAACAGTTGCCGCAGGGGCGTCTTCCGGCCGATCTGGCGACGCGAACGGACGAGGGCGTCGGCGAGACGGCGACGCGTCTGGCGACGGCGTTTTTGAACCTGGCTGCCGAGAGCAAGGTGGTTCACAAGGCCTGCCGGACCGATGTGGACAACTACGCCGAACTGGTCCCGGACGCGGTCAGCGAGGAAACGCTCCGCGAGCTTCAGAACAGCTTCCACAACTGCCAGTCGCTGTACGACACGTATGTCTCGGGCACGGATGCCGAGGGACTGGACGACGATCTGCCCGTTCTCCGCGGGCACATCAGCGTGGTCTACCATCTGCTGCGGATCGCCACGGCATTCGCCCATTACTACGAGCGTCACATCAACATCCCCGACGGTGACCACCAGCCCCACCACCGTCCGCTGGTCGGGGCCCATCCGCTGCTGGCTGCGTTGATGGAATACGCCCTGACCTACGCCAGCGCCTACATCGCCTCCGCCGAGCAGGTATGCCGCCGCATGCTGCAGCGATATGCCGAGGTGGTACGCATCGACGTGCCGGTCCCGCGCTACCGCGGCTTCCACGTGCGCCCCTCGACGCTGATGGCCAAGATCGTCCAGCACTACGGCAGCGAGGTGACGATGGAACTGGCCGGCGAAACCTATGACGCCGGCTCCCCCATGGACGTGTTCCGCGCCAATGAAGAGATCAACGCGCGCAAACGCCGTTGCCTGGCTGAGGAGATCGCCAAGCTGTCCCTCCTGCAGCACGACTGGCCGGGCGCCGACGTCCATGCCCTCGTCGAGCAGGCCGTCGGAAAGCTCGCCGAGCAGGGCCGGCTGTTCATCTACGAACAACCGCTCCAGATTCCCCAACTCTCCCCCGGCGCCGGTACGCCGCTGGAACGCGTCACCAATGAAATCGCCCGCCTTCAGGCGATGGGCAAAATCGACATCCGCACCGATCTGACCGTCACGCTCGTCGGCGACAGGCGCGTCCTGGCCGACATCAAGCTCCTGGCCGAGAACGGCTGGGGCGAGGACAACTTCGGCAACAACGTCCCCCTGCCCGAGAAACTCGCCTACCTGCGGCGCTAGCGGGGGGCTCTCTCTGGTCGTCAAGAGCAAATCCATTTGGACTGGCGTAGCTTCATTGTGCTTGCGGCTTGGACGGGCTGTTGCCCCGGTAGGGGCGCACCATTCCAGCCCGGCGTGGCAACGCCGGGCAGCTCGAATAGGCGAACCCCGGCAGGGGTGGGCCCATTCTGCCACGGGCAGTAGACGGCGACACGTCAATCCCCCTCGGTGGTTGTGAGACGGCCTCTCGGCCGCTATGCTCTGTCAAATCCATCGGCCCGTCGGCGGGACCTCCGCGGCCGCGAGGCCGCCCCACGGTAGGGCCTCACAGCAGAAGGTGCCTTTCCATGCCCCGACGCGACGACATCCACAAGGTCATGATCATCGGTTCGGGCCCGATCGTCATCGGGCAGGCCTGCGAGTTCGACTATTCCGGCACGCAGGCGTGCAAGGCCCTGCGCGAGCTGGGGTACGAGATCGTCCTGGTCAACTCGAATCCGGCGACGATCATGACCGACCCCGGAATGGCGGACGTGACGTACATCCAGCCGCTGACGCTGGAGGCGATGACGGACATCATCCGTGCCGAGCGCCCCGACGCGCTGCTGCCGAACCTCGGCGGGCAAAGCGGGCTGAATCTCGCCAGCGAATTGCACAAGGCCGGCGTGCTCGAGCAGTACGGCGTCAAGGTCATCGGCGTGCAGGTCGACGCGATCGAGCGCGGCGAGGATCGCATCGCCTTCAAGAAAACGATGAACGAGCTGGGCCTGGAGGTGCCGCGCAGCAAGGCCGTCTACACGGTCGAGCAGGCCGAGGCGATCGCCGGCGAGCTGGGCTACCCCGTGGTGGTCCGCCCGGCCTACACGATGGGCGGCACCGGCGGCGGGCACGTCTACAACGTCGAGGAGCTTCGCACGATCGCCGCCCGCGGGTTGGCGGCCAGCATGATCAACCAGGTGCTCATCGAGGAGTCGGTCCTCGGCTGGGAGGAACTGGAGCTGGAAGTCGTCCGCGACGGGAAGAATCAGATGATCACCGTCTGCTTCATCGAAAACGTCGACCCGATGGGCGTGCACACCGGCGATTCGTACTGCACCGCCCCGATGCTGACGATCGACGAGGCCCTCCAGAAGCGGCTGCAGAACGACTCCTATCGCATCGTCGAGGCCATCGAGGTCATCGGCGGGACCAACATCCAGTTCGCTCACAACCCCGAAACCGGACGCGTGGTGGTCATTGAGATCAACCCCCGCACCAGCCGCAGTTCGGCGCTGGCGTCCAAGGCCACGGGCTTCCCGATCGCGTTGATCTCGGCCAAGCTGGCCGCCGGCCTGACGCTGGCGGAGATCCCCTACTGGCGCGACGGTACGCTGGACAAGTACACGCCCGGCGGGGACTACGTCGTAGTTAAGTTCGCCCGCTGGGCGTTCGAGAAGTTTCGCGGCGCCGCCGACAAGCTCGGCACGCAGATGCGCGCCGTCGGCGAGGTCATGTCCATCGGCAAGACGTACAAGGAGGCCTTTCACAAGGCGATCCGCTCGCTCGAGAATGGCCGAAGCGGGCTGGGCTTCGCCAAGGACTTCAACGACTGGCCTCTGGAGAAGCTCATGACGGCCGCGGCGACCCCGTCCAGCGAGCGCCAATTCCAGATGTACGAGGCGCTGCGAAAGGGCGCGACCGTCGAGGCGCTGTACGAGGCGACGCGCATCAAGCCCTGGTTCATCGAGCAGATGGGCGAGTTGGTCGCGCTGGAGGAGCGGATTCGGGCGACCGCGGGCGACGGGACCGAGGACGCGCCGCTGCCGGACGAGCTTCTCGCCGAGGCCAAGCGGGACGGCTTCAGCGACCTGTACCTGGCGCGGTTGCTGGGCGTCAGCGCGCAGGCGATCGCCCGGCGGCGCGAGGCGCTGGGGATCGAAGAGAGCTGGCATCCGGTACCGGTCAGCGGCGTTCGGGATGCGGCGTATTACTACTCGACGTACCACGCCGCCGACGCGTCGGAATCGGTCAGCGGCGAAAAGGTCATGGTCCTCGGCGGCGGGCCCAACCGCATCGGGCAGGGCATCGAGTTCGACTACTGCTGCGTGCACGCGGCCTTCGCGCTGCGGGATGCGGGTCTGGCGTCGATCATGGTCAACTGCAACCCGGAGACCGTCTCGACGGATTATGACACGTCGAACAAGTTGTACTTCGAGCCGCTGACGGTCGAGGACGTGCTGAGCATCTATCGAAAGGAATCGCCGCGCGGCGTGATCGTGCAGTTCGGCGGGCAGACGCCGCTGAACATCGCCAACGAACTGGAGGCCGCCGGGGTCAACGTCCTGGGCACACCGCCGGAGGTGATCGACCTGGCCGAGGATCGCGACCGGTTCCGGCGGAAGATGGAGGCGCTGGGGATTCCCATGCCGGAGGCGGACATGGCGCAGGACGTCGACGAGGCGCTGCGGATCGCCGAGCGGATCGGCTATCCGCTGATCGTCCGCCCGAGCTACGTCCTCGGCGGGCGGGCGATGGAGATCGTCCACGACGAATCCGAGCTGCGCGAGTATCTCGCCAAGGCCGTCGAGGTCAGCCCGGATCGGCCCATCCTGGTCGACAAGTTCCTGGAGAACGCCATCGAGGCCGAGGCCGACGCCGTCGCCGACGGGACCGACGCCTTCGTCCCGGCCGTCATGCAGCACATCGAGCTTGCCGGCGTGCATTCCGGCGACTCGGCCTGCGTGATTCCGCCGGTGAGCATCCCCGACAAGCATCTGAAGACGATTCACGAGACGACCTCGCGGATCGCGCGGGAGCTGGGCGTCGTCGGGCTGATGAACATCCAGTACGCCATCTGCGACGACGTGGTGTACGTCCTGGAGGCCAACCCGCGCGCCTCGCGGACCGTGCCGCTGGTCTCGAAGGTCTGCGGCGTGTCCATGGCGTGGATCGCCACGCAGCTGATGCTGGGCAAGACGCTCGCCGGGCTGAACCTCAAACACGAGCCGATCCCGCACTACGGCGTCAAGGAGGCGGTCTTTCCGTTCTGCATGTTCTCGGAGGTCGACCCGCTGCTCGGCCCGGAGATGCGCTCGACCGGCGAGGTTCTGGGAATCGCCGATTCGTACGGGCTGGCGTTCTACAAGGCCCAGGAGGCCGCCAAGCAGGCCCTGCCGACCGAAGGGACCGTGCTGATTACGGTCAGCCCGCGCGAGCGTCCCGACGTGCTGGCCGCGGCGCGGCGCTTCGCGGAACTGGGCTTTCGCATCCTCGCCACGGAAGGCACGCAGGCATTCCTCGCCGACAACGACGTTCCGGCCGAACGCATTGAGAAGCTCCACGAAGGTCGGCCCAACATCGCCGACGCCATCACCAACGGCGAGATCCAACTGGTCGTCAACACGCCGGTCGGCAAGCTGAGCAAGTACGACGACTCTTATATTCGAAAGACCGCCATTCGCTACGGCGTGCCGTATATCACGACGCTGGCCGCCGCCGTCGCCGCGGCCGAGGGCATCGCCGCCCGTCGCCAGGCCGCCGGCGAGGTCAAGAGCGTCCAGGCATACCACGCCGACATCCACGGTCAGGGCGCATAAGACGACGCCCGGGCGGCGGGGACCGGGCGTCGCGCAACAGGATTATGCGGCAGTTTAGAAGTCGAACTGCACGCGCATGCCCAGCATGTCGGCCTCGGCGTCGATGTCGCTCGGCCCGCCGTCGACGCACGTGTGGATATAGTTCCACATGACCCGCACGTTGTCGTTGAGGTACCAGTTCAGCCCGACCGTGGCGCTGGCCTGGCGCTGACCGAGGTTCTGCTCGCCGACACCGTCGGTCACGTCCACGTAGGAGTACCGGCAGGCGATCTCCCACGCGCCGAACCCGCCGTCCTCTCTAAACGGACGCCGTGGCGTGACGCGGTTGAACGCCCCGGCCGAGGTCTTGTACGGCCGATGCTCGCCGGTCAGGAAGTAGCTCGCCTGGGCATAGACCCCCCATAGGCAGGCGTCGTCGGCGCTGTCGGTGTCCACGTTGACGGCCACAACCTCGCTCTGCATGCTGAACGGACCGCAGACCAGCGCGGCCTCGCCGCCGAGGCGGTGTTGCCACTCGGCGTTGCTGAACGAGCCGCTGTTGATGAAGTCGGGTACCCAGTGCTGCTCCGGGTGGGCGTCGAAGGCGCCGAACGAGTGCGTGTCCGAGTGGCGCAAGCTGTAGGCCGCCCCGACGTGCACCAATCGCCGGCCGCCGTCTTCGTACACCGGCAGGCCCGTGACGCGGGCGGTGAGGTTGTACGCGCCGTCGTCCTCGCCGTCGCCGTAGCCGTTCACGTCGCGGAACATGCCGACCGCCCACGTCATCCGCTCGTCGAGCGGCGCGTCGTGCGCCATCACACCCCAGTTGCGCCCCGGGGTGTACATGTCCGGCAGCGACCGCTCCATGAAGGTGATGTACTTGCTGCTGGTCAGTTGCTCCAGGCCGAACGGCTCTTTGAAGTGTCCGACCTTGATGTTGCCGACGAACGGGACGTGCTTGAACTGCAGGTAGGCGTCCTTGAGGTCCGCATCGCCGCCGGCAAGGTCAAACTGGAGCTTGAAGCCCAGGTCCTTGCCCAGGTTCCCGGCCGCGTAGAGCCGCGCGCGGCGCACCTCCGCACCGTCCTCGAGGTCCGTGCCGAGGGCGTTCTCCATATCGGTCCCGCTGACCCAGCCGACGTCGTACATCAGCCGGCCGCCGAACTTGATCTTCACCTTGCCGTCGTGGGTCTTCATGCGGATGCCGCGGTCCCAGTAGACGCGGAAGTCATTCGGCGCCGCCGCGCTCGACGCCCCCGATCCGCCGTCCTCGATTTCCGCCACGCGACGCTTCAGGTCGCGCACCTGCCGCCGCATCATGTTCAGCGCGTCGGTCAGTTCCTCGGTGTCGGCGGCCAGTACGGCGTCCGGTGCGGCCGTCGCCAGCACCAACGCCGCGCCGATCCACTTACAACTATTCATGCCCATAGTCCCGTTCCTTTTGCAGGCGAGCCCGGCACGGTCGGCGGCGGGCTCGAACGGGGACCACGCCGCGCTGCCGACCGTCGGCGACGGGCGAGGCCCGAAACCGCTACGAGCATGTGTGGACGCTGCAAAGACTCCGCGAGCGCTGCGCAAATGTCGCGCTAATTTGATACGCCATCCGCGGCGCACCCGGTCCGCGGCCCCGGTCCGGCGTGCCCGCAGGGCGGTGGCGATATGATGCCTAAGATACTTACAGAGAATACCTTAGCTGCTTCTCATTTCGCCGGCGCCGCCGTGGCGGGCATACGGAACGGGTCGCCAACCCGGCTACCGGTGCCGGCAAGGAATTCGCGACGCAAACGTGAAGGTCACGCAAAGATAGGGGCTCGCGGCATGCGGCGGACGATATCGGGACACAACGTTACTTTCTGCTAATGACGGCCGCTGAAGTGCCGATAGGGTCCTGTGTCGTCAGGCGTCAGCGTGGTGCCGGGGGTGGCTCAAGCCGGCCGGGCCCGTGGGGCAGGGGCTCGGAGGGCCTACACAGTGGACGCGGGGCAAAAAAGGTGAACGCAAAAAAACTTACCTCTCTCGGAATCCTGCTGATTGCCGTCGTGGTCTGCGCCGGCGGGATTTTCCTGTTGCATCACTTTACGCTGCAGCCGTACGTCGAGGCCGAGCAGCAGGCCGGCTTCCGGCAGCAGGCCATCCGCACGGAGCGTGCGGCGCGGGCCGTTCTGCGGACGCAGCGCGAGGCGCTGAGCCGGGCGTGCGAGGGCTGGGCCGCGGCGCCGGCGTGGCGCCGGGCGGATGGCGAGGCGACGAAGACCCCGTTCGAGGCGTTCGCGCAAGACGTCCTGTTCCCGGCGGCGGTGGACTTGGCGTGGCTGACCGGTCCGGACGGGGCCGTCCGATCCCGTTGGCTTCGCAAGCCGGACGTGGATCGCCTTGCGGCGTTGGATGGGATGGCGACGCGGGCGGCATCGGCGCTGCCGGCCGCGTCGAGCGACGGCCTGGTGAAGATCGGCAGCGAGGTTGCCCTTGTCGCCGGCAGGGCGATTCCGACGCGCGACGGCGAGGTGGCCGCTCGGCTGTGGGTGGGGCGCTACCTGGACGCGGGCATGCTCGATACGCTCTCGGCGGCGGTCGGGGCGCCCATCGTTCGCGTGGCGGGGCGCCACCTGCCGCCGGGGATCAACCCGGAGCCGAACGCGCCGCACGCGCTGTGGACCGCCGACGGAGATGCGCTTGCCGTCGCGTGGGCGTTGCAGGGTGTCGATGGTCAGAAACTCGGCTACCTGCGCGCGGACGTTTCGGTCGCCCACGCGCGCCGCCAGGCGGACCTTGCGCGGCGCAACGCGCGCATCGTCCTGGCGTTGTCCGTGGGGCTCTGCGCGCTGGTCATCGTCGGCGTGCACGTGCTGATCGCCGGTCCGGTCTTCCGGTTGCTGCATCGCGTCCAACGGCTCGAAAGCGGCGAGGAGAACGTCAGCGAGTTGACGCGGGACCTGCACGGCGAGCCGCGCGTGCTTGCCGGCCGGCTTGAGTCGACCTTCGAGAAGCTGGCGTCCATGTCCAAGAAGGACCAGTTGACGCAACTGTCGAACCGGGCGCACTTTGAGCAGGTCTTCAGCGCCTTCTATCACCAGGCGCGACGCTACAATCGTCCACTGTCGCTGATCATACTGGACATAGATTTCTTCAAGGCCGTCAACGACGCCGGTGGCCACCAGGCGGGCGACGAGTTGCTCAAAAGCGTGGCCGCGTCGATTGAACGCATTTGCCGCAAGGCGGATTTGTCCGCCCGGCTGGGGGGCGACGAGTTCGCCGTGCTGCTGCCGGAGACGTCGTCCGACAACGCGGCCGTCTTCGCCGAGCGGCTCCGTTGCGAGATTTGCGCGCAGAGCGTCTGGATTCGCGGCATGGAGGCCAACGTCACGGCGTCGGTCGGCATCGCGGACCTGAACGCCGGCGAGATCGACTCGCCGGATGCGATGCAATCGCTGGCTGATCGTGCCATGTACGTCGCCAAAGACCAGGGGCGCAATCGCGTGTTCCAGGCCTGCGACCTCGACGAGGGCGCCCTGGCCTGCGGCGAGGGGTTTGGCGGCGACATCGACGTTCTCAGCAAGAAGCTCGTCGGCCTTGATACGCAGTTCAAGGAGATGTTTGTCGAGGGGCTCGAGGAGGTCATGGAGATTCTGGCGCATCGCGACCGGCACATGGTCGCTCACGCGCGCAAGGTGCAGCGTTACGCCATTCAGATCGCCGAAGAGATGGAGCTGCCCGACCGCGTCATCAAGCGTCTTCGCATCGGGGCGATCCTCCACGACATCGGCATGCTCGCCATGCCGGATTCAGTGCTGCTGTGTCAAGGCGAGCTGGATGAAGATCAACTCCGCCTGATGCGGCGCCACCCGTTGCTGAGCGTGCGCATCATGGAGCGGATGGAGTTTCTCGAGCAGGAAATTCCCACGGTGCGCTACCATCACGAGCACGTCGACGGCTCGGGCTATCCCGAGGGGCTTGTGGGTGCCGCCATTCCGTTGACCGCGCGCATCATCTCCGTGGCCGACGCCTTCGACGCGATGACCTCGCCGCGCACGTTCCGCTCGGCCAAGAGCGTCACTGCAGCCCTGGGCGAGCTGCGCGGGGGCGCCGGCGCACAGTTCGATCCGGCCGTGGTCGAGGCCTTCGTCGCGGTGGCGGGACGCCTCGGAGACAAGCTCGTCGAAGCTATCCCGTCATATCACGCCGCCAAAGACACCTCGGCGGCGATCTCGTCCGAGTTGAGGGGGACAAACTTCTCGCAGCATGACCGCCGGCGGCATACAATCGCCGACCGGTGAACCATGCAGGTTGTCGTTCTCGCAGGCCTGATCGCTTCGCTTGCGTTCCTGACAGAGCCGCTGACCGAACTGCTGCGCCCGCCCGGGGACCTGACGCCTGTGGCGCTGCTCGGCTATTGTCTCGGCGCCGCGGTGCTGACGGGGGCGAACGCCTTGGCCGCGCGGCGCGTCCTGCGTCGCTGGGGCCGAATGCCGCAGCGCGCGCTGCGGCGCTATGGATTCGTCGCCGCGTGCATGCACCTCTGGTTGATCGGCGGCAGCGTCGGCGTGTTGACGGCCGGCTACGGGCAGTGGCTGCTGCACATTGCGTGGATGAGAGATGTGCCACTGCTGCGAAAGCTCGCCGCGGCCGGGCCATTCCTGGTGGCGCTGATTGCCGTCTGGGCGGCCTCGTATCCCTTCTATCGCGCCTTTCGCCGACAAGGCGTTTCGGGTGCCGCGCGCGTGTGGTCGCTGCGGGAGTACCTCGCCTACAACATCCGCCATCACCTGTTGTTCATTCTGGTGCCGGTGGCGTTGATTCTCGCCGGACAGGACGCACTTGAACTGTACGCGCGGCCCAATCTTCCGGGAGCTCGCTGGGCCGATGGGGTGACCTTTGCCGCGGCCGTCGGATGGGCCGGCGTGGTGTTCTACGTCTCGCCGGTGTTGCTCGTGCGTGTCTGGCGCACACGCCCGCTGGGCAACTCGCCCGTGCGCGAGGCGCTGCGGGCGATGAGCGTGCGGCTGGGGTTGCGGTTTCGCGACGTTCGGGAGTGGCTTTCGGCCGGGGCGGTCGCCAACGCGGGGGTCATGGGCTTGACCCGCCATGTGCGCTACGTGCTGCTGTCCGACGGGCTCCTTGACAACATGGATTCCGACGAGATCAAGGCGATCTTCGCCCACGAGGCCGGGCACATCCGGGAGCATCACATCTTCTACTCCGTCGTGTTCGCCATCTCCTCGCTGGTGCTGTGCTCACTGGCGGGTCCTTATCTGGGGTGGCTTCTCGGCGCGACGGATGTCGGCGCGGTGCTGCTGACGTTGGCGCTCGTCGTTGCGGTTTTCGCCGTCGGCTTCGGCTGGGTCAGCCGCCGGTTCGAGCGCCAGTGTGACGTGACGGCCGCCTGGGCCGTCGGGCGGGAGTATGCGGCCGGTGGGGCGTCGAGCGAAGGGCCCCCGCTGGGCGAACCGCCCTTGACCGAGGGTGTTACGGCGGGTGACGGTATTGAGACGGCGCCGGCTCCGGACGATCCGCAGCGGATCACGCCGTCCGGGGCGGCGATCTTCGCGCGGGCGCTGCAGCACGTGGCGCGTCTCAACGGCATGCCGACGCGGCGGCGCAACTGGCGGCACGGATCGATCGCCGCACGCGTCAGCTACATCCTGTGGTTGAGCACGCGCGGCGGCACGTGCCGCGAGATCAACCGCGTCGTGCGGCACATCAAGCTGGGCATCTGGGCCCTCGCCGCCGGCGCCGCGGCCCTGACGATTGTGCTGTGGTGATGCGGGAGCACGAGACGATGGACGCCAGCGTGGTCATTGTGACGGGGGCGTCGTCCGGGATTGGGGCGGCGACGGCGCTGGAGTTCGCCGCGCGCGGCCGGGCCGTCGTGCTCGCCGCCCGCCGGGCCGAGAAGCTCGATGCAGTGGCCGAGCGCTGTCGCCAGGCCGGTGCGGTCGGGACGCTGGTCGTACCCACGGACGTCGCCTCGCGCGATCAGGTCGACGCGCTGGTCGCCGCGGCGGTCGAGCGCTTCGGACGCGTCGACGTGATGGTCAACAATGCCGGTCATGGCGTTCACGCCCGCGTCCACGAGGTCAGCGACCAGCAGATGCGCGAGATCATGGACGTGAACTTCTTCGGCGTGTTCTACGGCTGCCGGGCGATCGCGCAGGTCATGATCCGCCAGGGCGGCGGGCACATCTTCAACGTTTCATCGGTCATCGGGCGGCGGGGCTGCCCGTTCAACGGGGCGTACTCGGCCTCCAAGTTCGCCGTTTGCGGGCTCTCGGACGCGCTGCGCGTGGAGATGCTGCCCTACAACGTGCGGGTTACGACCGTCCTGCCCGGGCTGACGCGAACGGACTTTTTCGACCACGTCCGCGGGGGGACGTCGCTGCACAAGACGAGCTTTGCCCGCGTGCGCGGGCTGATGCCGCCGGAGACCGTCGCGCGGCGCATCGCTCGCACCGTCGGGCGCCACAAGCCCGAAGTGGTCTTCTCGCTCGGCGGGAAGCTGCTGATCTGGGTCCACAACCGCTTCCCGCGCCTCGCCGACCGCATGATGAAGCTCTACCACGACGACCTCGTCCGGGCTGAGCAGCGCGACGGGGAGAAGCCGTAGGGCCGTCAGCTTTGCTGTCCGCGCACTATGCCATACGTCCCGCTCGCACGCTACCACGCCTCAAATAACAACGCCCCCGGCCCATAGAGCGGGGGCGCTGCGCGCTGCAAGCGTTGTCAGGGCAATCGCCGCCTGCGTTACTTCTTCTTGAAGGCGACGACTTGCATCATCACCGTCATCTCGCCCATCGCGTCGCTGGCGGTCTTGACCGTCGCGCCGGGGACATCGTCGCTGGTCCACGTCTTGCTCGTGATGGTCCTGCCGTCTTGTGTCATCGTCATCTTGCGGACCTCGCAGGTGACCTTCTCGTCGCCGATTGCGACCGTCTCGGTGCCCAGTTCCTCAACCTCCACGCCCTCCGGCGTCTCGTCCTCGCCGGGCTTGGCGTACCGCGGCATCTCCATCATCTGGGCGGGCATCTCCCGGTCGTTGACTTCCATCACCATCTCGATGTGGACCGTCTCGTCGCCGATCTTCTTGACGGTGAGTGTCTGCAGCATGTCGCCCATCGTTTTGTACTTCACCATGTCGCCGACGGACGCCTTGCCCCACGGGGTCAGCTGCCGCTCCCCGTCAGCGGCCTCGTGCTCGTCCGCATGAGCCCCGGCGGTCAAACCAACCGTCATCAGTGCCGCTAACAGCATGATCCACAGGCGCTTCGTCATCGTTCGGCCCTTTCTTTTTGTGGCAGATGGTTCCACGATCAGTTCTTGCGAGGGCGTTTCGCCTCGCATACGCAATCATAGGCATGCCGGGCGGCGTCGGCCAGGGAATTCTCGTACGGGGGGGACCCCAGCAGGTTCTTCGGGTGGATTTTGGCTCATTAACCGCGAAGGGCCGGTACAATGTTGAACCTTATGAAGTGCTACGCAGGAATCGACATCGGGGCGGTCAGCGCTACCGCGGCCGTCATTGCGGACACAGACCTCGGCGAGCATGTCGGCTCGCTGCATCGCACGGCCGGTGGGCCGGACGGGCGATGGGTCTACGTCACGGACTATCGCCGTACGCGGGGCCGGCCTATCGAGGCGGCGACGGCCGTGCTGGAGGCGATCATCGCCGCCGTGGGGCGCGACGCCGTGCGGGGTCTGCGCCTGACCGGCAGCGGGGCGCGCTCGGCCGCGGCGACGCTCCAGGCGCCGACGGTCAACGAGTTTCGCGCTGCGGCGTCCGGGCTGGCGGCGATCGGGTGCGAGGCGCGGTGTGCCTTCGAGATGGGGGGCGAGGCCAGCAAGTATCTG
Source organism: Phycisphaerae bacterium (assembly GCA_018335035.1). GTDB lineage: Bacteria > Planctomycetota > Phycisphaerae > SM23-33 > SM23-33 > JAGXKT01. Next base: position 62,032 of record JAGXKT010000010.1, on the reverse strand, counting down.
CTGCTCGATCGCGCCGCCGAGGGCGGCTACAGCATCACGGACTACGCCACGAACGGCGACTGTGCGGCCGGGACGGGCGCGTTTCTGGATCAGCAGGCCGGTCGGCTTCAATACGACATCGAGGACGTCGGCGGGGTGGTTCTGGCGGCCGAGCGCGCCGCGAGCATCGCGGGGCGATGCAGCGTGTTCGCCAAGAGCGACATGATCCACGCCCAGCAGAAGGGGTACACGCCGGCGGAGGTGCTGCGCGGGCTGTGCGACGCGGTGGCGCGGAACTTTCGCGCTGCGGTGGTCCGCTCGCACGTCGTGGAGCCGCCGGTGGCGCTGATCGGCGGCGTGGCGGCCAACGAGGCCGTCGTCCAGGCGATGCGGCGCGCCTTCGAGTTGGGCGACGGCGACCTGTACGTGCCCGAGGCGTATGCGCACGTCTCGGCGATCGGTGCCGCGGCCGAGGCGGCCCGCGCCGGCGAGCGGCAGGCGCTGTCACACCTGGACGCGCTCCAGGCCGCCAGCGACACAGCCGGCGGGCGGTTCCCCACCCAGCAGCCGCTGTCGATGGACAACGTGATCTTGCTGCGCGACCGCCAGAAGGCATACGAGCCGCCGCCGGGCGACGGCCCGATCGACGCTTATCTCGGACTGGACATCGGCAGCGTCTCGACGAACGTCGTGGCGATCGATTCGGACGGGCAGCTCATCACGGAGATCTACACGCGCACGCAGGGCCGGCCCATCGAGGTCGTCACCGACGCCCTGGCGCGGATCGAGCGCGACTGGGGCGACCGGCTGCGCGTGCGCGGAACGGCCACGACCGGTTCCGGACGCGAGTTGGTCGGCGCGCTGATCGGTGCCGACACGATCAACGACGAAATCACGGCGCACAAAACCGGCGCCACCTTCGTCGGGCAGACCATGCTCGACGGGCGCATGCCGGAGACGATCTTCGAGATCGGCGGGCAGGACTCCAAGTTCATCTCGCTCGACCGCGGCGTGGTCGTGGACTTCACCATGAACGACGCCTGTGCGGCCGGGACGGGCAGCTTCCTCGAAGAGCGCGCCGAGGAACTGGAGATCGCCATCAAGGACCAGTTCGCCTCCTTGGCGCTGTCCAGCGATGCGCCGATACGCCTCGGCGAGCGATGCACCGTGTTCATGGAACGCGACGTTAACAGCTACATGCAGCGCGGCGCCGAGACGGACGATCTGGTCGCCGGGCTGGCCTACTCGGTGGTCTACAACTACATCAATCGCGTCGTCCGCGGGCGGCACATCGGCGAGACGATCTTCTTTCAGGGCGGCACGGCCTACAACGACGCCGTCGCGGCCGCGTTCGCCGCCGTCACCGGAAAGGAGATCATCGTCCCGCCGCACAACGGTGTCGTCGGCGCCATCGGAGCGGCGTTGCTGGCCAAGGACAAGATGGAAAACGCCGAGGGCAGCGGCGGAAGGTCGCAGGACCGTCAGGACGGCACGTACGTCTCCGATCAGCCGGAGTCCGACCGGGACCGCCGCACGGGCGAGGCGTCCAGATCGCGCTTCCGCGGTTGGGATATGAACCAGGTGGACTACACCCTGCGCGAGTTCACCTGCAAGGGCTGCTCGAACCACTGCCGCATCCAGGAGTTCGGCGTCGACGGCGAGCAGACCTACTGGGGCGACAAGTGCTCGCAGCGCTTCCGCAAGCAGGCCAAGGCGACGCGCCGGGCGCTCATCGAGGATCTGTTCGACCTGCGCGAGCAGTGGCTGCTGGACGAGACGGACCTGCCCGCCGTCGAGCCCGACGCGCCGACCGTCGGCATACCGCGAACGATGTTCGCCCTGGAGCAGTTGCCCTTCTGGCGAACGCTCGTGGCGCGGCTGGGCTTTCGGCCGGTATTGTCCGACGCGACCAACACGCGAATCGTTCAGGCCGGCGGCAATGCGGTCGTCGCCGAGCCGTGCTTTCCCATCATCGTTGCCCACGGACACGTTGCCGATCTGGGCGCCAAAGGCGTCGACCACATCCTCCTACCGAACATCGTGTCGATGGAGACGCAGTGGCTGCATACGGAATCGCACCTGTGCCCGTGGCACCAGACGCTTCCGTTCGTGGTCCGTCGGGCGCCGAAGCTGCGCCACCTGGCCGAGCGGTTCTGGACGCCGACCGTCCGCTTCCGCGAGGGGCGCCCCGGCGTCTGCCGCACGCTCCAAGCATTCTTCAAGCCGCTGGGGCGCGACAAGAAAACCGTCAGCCGTGCCGTCCGCGCCGCATTCGCCGCGCAGGACCGCTTCGAGGATCGCCGCCTCGCCGCGGGGCGCGACGCCGTCGAGCGGATCAAGGCCGCCGGCGACTCGGCCGTCGTCATCGTCGGGCGGGCCTACAACGTGCACGATGCCGGCGTGAACCTCGCCGTGCCGCGGAAGCTGCGCGAGCACTACGGCGTCAACTGTATCCCGCTGGACTTCCTCGACATCGGACCCGTCAGCGTCCGCGAGTTCAACCAGCACATGTACTGGTCGCTGGGGCGCAACATCCTGGCCGCGGCGCGACTGGTCGCGCGGCAGAAGGACTGCCACATCATCCACATCACGAACTTCAAGTGCGGGCCGGACTCCTTCATCAAGCACTTCATCGGCCGGGCATGCGAAGCGCCATTCCTGACCCTCCAGATGGACGCCCACAGCAACGACGCCGGCGTCATGACCCGTTGTGAGGCGTACCTTGACAGCAAGGGTATCCTGCGCCCCTGGCGAGCTGCCGCGGCCCGAAATGACGAGCAGGCCGCTGCTCTGGCGTGAACCGGCGACGCTTCACGACCGCTTGCCCTGCTCGCTCGCTTGGCCGCGCGCGAGCAGGTTGACACGCAGCTCGATCGCACCGCAGAGGCACCACACGGCCCCGACCAATTCGAGGATTTCCTCGAGATTGCGCAGGCGACGTTTATCCGGCTCGTCGGCGCCGGGCAGCACGATGCCGAAGTTCCGCTCCCACGAACTGGCGCGGTCCAGCGACTGGGCCACAAGGAACATCACCACGGCGGCGACGGGAAGGACGACGAAGGGATTGCGCAGCACCGACCCCAGGTGCCGGGCGATCGGCCGACGGTGCGTCCAGAGCCACCACGCCGCGCCGGCGGCGATCAGCAGCCCCGGAATGCCCAACCCCAGCTTGACCGTCAGCGAAACCTCCTGCTCGCTTTTGAGCAAATAGGCGAAGCTGAACATGTGCACGTCGAACAGCACCCCGTCCAGCTCCACCTCGCGCCACGCCAGAAACGCCAGCATGCCGACCCCGACCGCGACGACCGTCCACGCCTCGCGCCCGACCCGCCGCAGACGCAGCGCCAGAAGCAGTGTGATCCCCGCCGCCACGCACAGACACACGTCGGCCGCCAGTTGTGCCCAGCTCAGTTCAGAATCGTACGCGACGGGCACGGCCGCCCAGTGGGCCGTCGAGGCGCCGGCGGCTGCGATGCCGGCACCCGCGTATGCCGCGAAACGCCGCGGAGTCGACGGGACAAGCCGACTGACAGGTCTGATCTGTTGCGTGCTTCCCACACGACGTATGTATCGTCGTCGGCGGCGCAGGTGCAAGCATTTTCCTCAGGCGGTCGGGCGTTTCGCCTTCGCCCGAGGGAATCTGCCTGGCGCGCCGCGCACGGCGCGGTACGATACCGCCCATGAGCGACCAGAGCGTTCCCGTAGCGATTATCGGCGTTGCCGGCATCGGACAGATGACGCTGCGCGGCCTGGCCGGCAGCGATTGCGCCCGCGTGGTGGGCGTCTCCGACCGCGTCACCGGTGCGGCCGATCGGATTGCGCATCAGGTGGCTGCCGAGCGCGGCGGCCCGCCGGCGCCCGTCTATAGCGACAACCGGTCCCTTCTGGCCGAGACACGCCCGCGCGCGGTGTTTCTCGCCGTGCCGCCCTATCTTGCGCCGCCGCTGGTCGCGGCCTGCGCCGAACGTGGCATCCATGTCTGGACAGAGGCCCCGCCGGCGCGGAATCTCGCCGAGGGCGTGGCGATGGTGCGGCGCATGGACGAGGCGGGCCTGCTGTTGGCCGTCGGCACGCAGCGGCGATTCACCATGACATACCGCCGCGCATTCGAGCTGCGCCATCGCCTGGGGCGTATCTTCCTGGGGCGAGCGCACTATCTGTTCAACTGGGGCCCGCAGCTCGGCTGGCGGGGCGACGCGGAGGCCGCCGGCGGCGGCGCGCTGATGGAACTGGGCTACCACCCCATCGATCTGATGCTCTGGCTGCGCGGGCTTCCGGAGCAGGTGTACGGCCTGGCGGCGGAGGGTAACCGCCCGGATACGCCCGCGACCTGCGGCGCGACGCTGCCGGTGTACGATACGGACGACACGGCCGCGGCGATCCTGCGATATGCCGACGGGGGCATGGCCACGGTCGTCACGACACGGTCGTCCGGACCGGTCAGCGAGGAGCTGTGCCTCCACGGGCGCCGCGGGTCGCTTCGCACCGACGACCAACAGTGCCTTCTGCGCGACCCGGACGGAAACCTGCTCGACAGTGTTGCCGAAGAGGCGCCGCCGCGCGACATCTTCCGCAGGCAGGCCGAGGCCTTCGTCCATGCCGTCGCAGCCGGGGCGAATCGCTATGAGGCGTCCGCACGTGAGAACCTACTGAATCTGGCCGTTGTCGAGGCGATCTACCTGTCCAACCGGACGCACCAGCCCGAGACCCCCCTGCGGTTGCTGAACAACCACGGATTGAGCGTTGAGGATTGTCTCGCCGCGCGATGCGTCGAGGACGTCGACGAACAGGTCGATCTGCCGCCCGAGCAGACGTCGTCGCGCGGTAGCGCCCGGCCAGAGACGGCGTGAGCCGCCCGCCACCCGGACGGGTGGGACGCCGCGCCTGCCCCTCGCGGGTTGGCGTCTTGCCCGTTCCCGCGTCGGCGGGAACACGAACTGACGCAAGCAGCGAGGAGCCGATATGTGCATCGATCGATTCACCCCGAACGCGCCCCGCGCGCCCGACTGAACCGGGCGGCGTGGTGGAGCGTCGCGCTGGTCACCCTTGGCGTTACCTCGTGCGGCGGCATAGACGGCCCGCGCGGCTGTACAACTTGCGGCCGCTCGGCTCGCCCCGCGGTCGCATGGCTGATCGTTCCGGAGCAGGCGGCCGGCATGCTTGCCGGCGGGGAGTCGTTGACCGTGCTGGACTGTCGCTCGGGCAGCGCGTACGAGCGGGGCCATCTCGCCGGGGCCGTGCACGTTGACGTTCACGCCGGTGAGCGGATGCTGACGAGTCGGCTCGACGCGTTCGACCGTGACACAGCGTACCTGGTGTACTGTCGTACCGGCGAGCGGGCTCTCCGTCTTGGCAATCGCATGGCTGCGATGGGATTCGAGCGGGTCTACGCGGTGATCGACGGGGGGGGTACGAGCAGCTGATCTCTCGTGCGGCGGGCCATCGTGCCCGTCGCCCGGCCGGCCACTCGCGTGAGCCGGCGCCCTGGCGGCATCGGGAGCTTGACCCTTAGCGCATCAGGGTGGTAAAATCCATGTGCATTCCGGATCTCATCGTTTTTCCGGGCACGGTCGGAGTTTTCAAGGGCGTCCTGTGGGGCGTCCGGGCGGTCCCGCCCTCATCTGTAACTCCTTCCTCTCCGGCAGCGCCCGACAGCACCGTGGATGCGGCAAACGATTCGCTGCGCAGCACGGCAGGGCGGCATCGCTCCGCTAGTGGGCCGCTGCGGGCTCTGCAGTCGCGAAGGTAGCAACATGGCACGGAAACGACGACGACTGGGCGAGATTCTCGTGGATTGGGGGGTCGTCACCCCAAGCGGCGTGGAGGAAGCGTTGCAGCACGCCCAGGCCGAGGGGATGCGCATCGGCGAGGCGATGGTGGCATTGGGCGTCGCCGACGAGGAGGACGTCACCAAGGCACTGGCCAGTCAGTACGACATGGAGTACATCGACCTCGAGCGCAACGTCGTAGCGCCGAGCGACACCGATCTGATCCCGCAGGAGATCATTCGGCGCCACCTGGTGCTTCCTCTCGGCGCCGAGGACGATCGTGTCAAGGTGATTATCACCGACCCGCTGGACCTCGAAACGCTGGATATGCTTCGCTTTCGCCTGGGCAAGGAGATCGTACCGGCCCTGGCGTCCAAGTCCAAGCTGCGCGGCTTCGTGGAGCAATATGTCCGCGGTGACGTCAGCGTCGACGAGGCCGTCAGCGAGATGCGCTCTCCTGAGGAAGAAGTCGCCGCCCGGGTCGGCGAAGACGAAGGCGACGGAGAAGATGCGCCCATTATCCGCTTGGTGACGATGATCATCACCGAAGCGGTCAATATGCGCGCCAGCGACATTCACATCGAGCCGATGGCGGACCGCGTGCGCGTGCGGTATCGCGTCGACGGCGTTTGTATGGAGCGCGACAACATTCCCAAGCGGATGCAGGGCTCCGTGGTCAACCGCTTCAAGATCATGGCGGGCCTTGACCTGGCCGAACGCCGCCTCCCGCAGGACGGGCGGATCAAGATGACCGTAGGCGGGTCCCAGGTGGACTTCCGCGTCTCGGCCCTTCCGGCGTATCACGGCGAAAGCATCGTCTTGCGGATTCTGCGGCCGGAGAGCGCCAAGATGGGCATCCCGGCGCTGGGATTCGACCAGGAAGACTACCAGCGTTTCCTGAACATCATCAAGCGTCCCAACGGCGTGTTCCTCGTAACCGGCCCGACCGGATCGGGCAAGACGACGACGCTTTACGCGGCCATCAATGAACTGAATCGCCCGGATCGCAAAATCATCACGGCCGAGGACCCGGTGGAGTACAACTTCACCGGCATCAATCAGGTGCAGGTCAACGACCAGATCGGCCTGAGCTTCGCGGCGATCCTGCGGTCCATGCTGCGCCAAGCCCCAAATATCATTCTTGTTGGCGAGATTCGCGATATTGAGGTGGCCGAGGTCGCTATTCAGGCCTCTCTGACAGGACACCTGGTTTTCAGTACACTTCACACGAACGACGCGCCGTCGGCGATTGCCCGCTTGATCGACATGGGGGTCAAGCCCTTCCTTGTGGCCAGTAGCGTGCAGGCCGTAATGGCGCAGCGGCTGGTACGCGTGATCTGTCCGGAATGCCGGGAGGAAGACCCCAGCCCGGACGAGCGCACGTTGCGGCTGCTGGGGTTTACCGAAGAGGAGATAAAGGGGCGAACCTTTTATCGTGGAAGGGGTTGCAACGCATGCCACGGGTTGGGATACCGAGGGCGGCAGGGGATTTTCGAATTGATGGAGATGAACAACACGCTTCGGGAGTTGGCATTCAACCAAGCCCCGCTGAGCGAGATTCGTGAAGCGGCGCGGTCGTCGGGCATGCGGATGCTGTTGGAGGACGGTCGTCGCAAGATTCTCAACGGCGTCACGACGCCTGAAGAACTGGGGCGCATCACGCAGACGACGGAGTTGCTCACGGAGTAGCCCTCGACGGTGGAGGAAGGTAAAGTATTGTATTTCAAAAGGTTAGTGCTATTGACCAGCGCGCCCCGGCCCGCGGGCCGTGGTCGGCGGTGGCTGGAACCCGAATAATGCGCTAGCAGAAGGAAGCATGCCGATGGCGAAATCGCAGCCCAGCACGCCGCACATTGACAGACTGCTGGAGACGTGCATCAAGCGGGGGGCCAGTGACTTGCACCTGCACGTGGGGCGTCAGCCGACGCTCCGACTGCACGGACGACTTCGTTCCTTGGAGACGAAAGTCCTTGAGCCGGCCGACACCGAGGCGATGATGAAGGCGATCACGCCTGAGCGGGCGCAGCAGGAGCTCCAGGAGCAGGGGGGGACGGACTTCGGCTTCGAGTTCCGGGAGGTGGGGCGTTTTCGCACGGCGGTGTTTCAGCAGCGGGGAAACCTGTCGCTGACGTTGCGGCTGATTCCGGCCAAGCTGTTCAGCTTCGAGGAGATCGGGCTTCCGGAGGTCACCAAGAGCTTGTGTCGTCGTCCGCGTGGGATGTTCCTGGTGACCGGTCCGACCGGCTCGGGTAAGACGACGACGCTGGCGACGTTGATCGACTACATCAACCGGGAATTCGACAAGCACATCATCACGATCGAGGACCCGATCGAGTTCTACCACCCGCACAAGAAGTCGCTGATCAGTCAGCGGGAGGTGGGGGTGGACGTGCCGAGCTTCGCCGAGGCGTTGCGTCGCGTGTTGCGGCAGGACCCGGACGTGATTCTCGTCGGGGAGTTGCGTGACCTGGAGACGGTGGAAGCGGCGCTTCAGGCGGCGGAAACGGGGCACCTGGTCTTCGGCACGCTGCACACGACCAGCGCGCACCGCACGGTCACGCGCATCGTGGACATGTTCCCGACGGCCGAACAGGAGCGGATCCGGGTGATGCTGTCGGAATCGTTGATCTCGGTGCTGTCGCAGGTGCTGCTTCCGCGAAAGGACGTGCGGGGGATGGTGGCGGCGTTCGAGTTTCTCTACGTGACCAATGCGATCAGCAACCTGGTCCGGGAGAACAAGACCTTCCGCATTCCCTCGTCAATCCAGACGGGCAAGAAGCTGGGCATGCAGTTGATGGACGATCACCTGCTGCAGTTGTACCGGGAGGGCAAGATCAGCGACATCGATGCGATCGACCGATCGCATAACGCGGCCGAGATGCACGACCGCATTGAGGCCAGCGGCAGCGGGTTGAGCGAGGAGGCGGCCCAGGCCGCCGGCGGCGTCCGCGCGATCGCGGGCGGCGTACCCGACCAGGGGGAACAGAGGACCTGACGAGCCATGGATAAGGCGGGCGAACAACAGAGGATCCATCAGTATCGCGGGCGGCACATCGGGCGGGTGCTGGTCAAGATGGGCAAGGTGACCCGCGAGCAGGTGCGTGAGGCCCAGGAGGTCCAGAAGGACCGCGGCGGGCCGTTGGGGCAGATCTTGGTGGATTTGGGGCATATTGACGCCAGGACGCTGTCGCTGGCGTTGGCCTACCAGGCCGGGATGGAGTACGTCGACCTGGACTCATACGACGTGCCCGACGACGTCATCCGCCAGGTGCCCTCGCAGATGGCCAAGTCGTACGGCATCATCCCGCTGGAGTACGACGAAGCGACGCATCACCTTGTCGTGGCGCTGGGCTCGGCGGATAACTTCCAGGCGACCGACGATCTGCGAACGCTGATGGGCTACGAGGTGACCGCCAAGATCACCGACGAGAAGCAGATCGAGACGGCGTTGATGAAGTACTACGACGTCGAGCCGGAGTCGATCGGGGAGCTGATCAACGAGATTGCGGGCAACGAGCACCTCGCCATGCTGGAGGATCGCGGCGAGAGCATCGATCTGGACACGATCAAGGAGATGGCCGACGCAAACCCGGTCAAGCGGCTGGTGAACATGGTCCTGCTGGAGGCCATCCGCAACCGGGCCTCGGACATCCATTTCGAGCCGTTCGAGGACGAGTTCAAGATGCGGTATCGCATCGACGGGCTCCTGTACGAGATGCTTCCGCCGCCGGCCTCGATCGCGGTGGCGGTCGCCTCGCGAATCAAGGTAATGAGCGGGCTGGACATCGCCGAGCGCCGCGTGCCGCAGGACGGACGCATCGAACTGGTCGTCAACGGCTCGCCGGTGGACCTGCGCGTCAGCGTGTTGCCGACCATGTTCGGCGAGAGCGTCGTGATGCGCGTTCTGGACCGCTCCCAGGTATCGCTCGACATCGAAAAGCTCGGCATGCGCGAAGATGACATGCGCGTCTTCCGGCGTCTGATCGAGAGGCCCAACGGCATTGTGATTGTCACGGGGCCGACCGGAAGCGGCAAGACCACCACCCTATACTCCGCCCTGCGTGAGTTGAACGACATCGAAACGAAGGTCCTCACGGCCGAGAACCCCGTCGAGTACGACATCGACGGGTTGGTTCAGACACAGATCAACGACGAGATCGGGCTGACGTTCGCCCGCTGCTTGCGGTCTTTCCTTCGGCAGGACCCGGACATCGTGCTTGTCGGCGAGGTTCGCGATCTGGAGACGGCGCAGATCGCCGTGCAGGCGTCGTTGACCGGACACCTGGTGTTCACCACGCTGCACACCAACGACGCGCCGTCGTCGATCGCGCGGATTCTGGACCTGGGCCTGCCGCCGTACCTGATTACCGCCACCCTGGAGGGCATCGTGGCCCAGCGTCTGGTGCGGGTGATCTGCCCGCGATGCAAGGAGGCCTATACCCCCACCGAAGAGATGCTTATGGAGCTGGGGTTGACGCCGCAGGACGTACAAGGGCGGACTTTCTACCGCGGCGGGGGCTGCGACTTCTGCCGTGGGACGGGCTACAGCGGGCGGACGGCGATGTTCGAGATGATGGTGCTGGACGACGAACTGCGAAGCTTGATTATGGAGCGGCGGAGCACGAACGTGCTTCGCGAGGCCGCTCGGCGGCGCGGCATGCGCACCCTGCGCGAGAGCGGACTGCTGATGATCTATGACGGGCAGACCACGATCGAAGAGGTCGTCTCCCAGACGATCTACGAGGACGTGGAGGCGTAGCGCCGGCGGGCGCCGTGGACGCGATGTGTCCGTAAGCAGCGGACAGGAGCAAGGTCATGCCTACGTATCAGTATGAAGCGATGAACAACTCCGGCCAGCCTGTCAAGGACAAGCTCGATGCCGGGTCGCCCGAGGAGGCGGCCACCAAGATCCGAGCGCTGGGGTTGTTTCCCACCAAGCTCAAGCAGGCGGGCAAGCCCCCCAAGGCCGCGGCGAAGCAGTCCGGTGGGGGCGGCGGCAGCGGGGGCGGGCGCCGCACCGTCGGGCGCGTCAACAAGAAGCTGCTGACGCAGTTCACGCGTCAGTTGTCCACGCTGATCGACGCCGGACTGCCGATTGTCCGCTCGTTGCGCATTCTCGAGCAACAGCAGAAGCCCGGCATGTTGCGCGTCGGGCTGCGGCTCGTGGCCGAGGATGTCGAGGCCGGCTCCACGCTGTCAGAGGCGATGGAGCGCCATCCCAAGGCCTTCGACAAGCTCTACACCAATATGATCCGCGCCGGTGAACTCGGCGGCGTGTTGGACCTCGTTCTCGACCGCCTGGCCGATTTCATGGAGAAATCCCAGGCGCTGAAACGCAAGGTCATCGGCGCGATGGTGTATCCCATCGCGGTCATCAGCTTCGCGCTGATTATCGTGACGTTGCTGTTGGCGTTCATTGTGCCCAAGTTCGACAAGATCTTCAAAAGCATGGGCTCGGAACTGCCCGGCATTACGCAGGCGCTGGTTGATTTCAGCATGTGGGTCAAAGACGACTTCGGCTGGGCGGTCATCCTCGGCTCGCCCTTCCTGATCTGGTTCATCTTCCGCCTGATCAAAACCACGCCCGGCGGGCGGCAATTCGTCGACCGCCTGAAGCTGCGCGTGCCGATCATCGGCAGGATCATCTCCAAGCAGGCCATTGCCCGGTTCACGCGAACGATGGGCACGCTGCTTGCGGCCGGCGTTCCGATTCTCGAGGCGCTGAATATCACGTCCGAGACCTCCGGGAATACGGTGATTTCGGGGGCGCTGAACGACGTGCACGACGGCATCCGCGAGGGCGAGAGCTTCGCCGAACCGCTGCGCCAGGCGCGGGTGGCCGACCCGATGGTCACCAACATGATCGACGTCGGGGAGGAGACGGGTGAGCTGGACAAAATGCTCGTCAAAGTCGCGGATACCTACGACGAGGAGGTCGACAGTCTCGTCAATTCGCTGGCGAGTCTGCTTGAGCCCGTGATGGTCATCACCCTCGGCGTGATCGTCGGCTTCATCGTTATCGCCCTGTTTATCCCATTACCGAAGATGCTCGAAACCGTGCAACAGCAGCAGTAGACGCCCCTAGGGAAGGAACGGATCATGCCGTCTGTCGCGATATCCCATAGCGTGCGGCGCCCGGCGGGGGCGGTGCGGGTCACGCCGCCGGTAGGCCCCTGTTCCCGTCGGTCGCGGCGGCCTGAGGCGCTGAGGAGCGCCGCCCGGGGCATGCGGCCGGCGTTTACCTTGATCGAACTTCTGGTGGTGATCAGCATCATCGTGCTGCTGGCGGCGATTCTGATGCCGGCGCTGAACTCCGCCATCAATGTCGCTCATGCCACGGAGTCGCAGGCCCGCGTCACCGAACTATCGACGGCCTGCCAGGCGTTCTGGGAGGAACACCACCTGTATCCCGGCCAGATCTACACGGGATGGCGCGGCGACGACTACACCGGCAGCCAGATCCTGGGCGCCGAGCTGTTCAATCCGGACGTCGACCCCGACGATGCCGTCTCGTACGTCAACGTCGACCACGAGATCACCTCGGCCGAGACGCTCTACGCCAAGTGCCAGTTGTCAGACAACGCGCAAGACAGCGATTTGTTCAATCCGGACGACATCCGTCGCGACCGGTATTGCGGCGATGCGGTCAACAGCATTTCGGACCGCTTCGGCTCCCGACCGATGGCGATCCTGTATTACCCGTCCCGGCGCACGGGCGATCTCGATCAGTACCGTGAGGCCGACAACGGGGAGTATCTTATTGACGACACGCACGAGAACTGGACCGTTGAGGACGGCGACTTCGAAGACTGGCTCAGGGACCCGCGCGTGGAGGGCGGCAACACGCCGTACCAGGATGGCAGGTTCATCCTGATCGCCGCGGGCGTGGACCGGTTGTACGGCACCGGCGACGATCTGACGAATATCTCAGGCAGGTAGGACAGCTCGTGAACTCACGAACCGGCGACAATCGACTACCAACGCCTCCGTCCGTGGCGGGCCCTACGCTCGCTCCGCCGGCATTCGCTCAACGCAGGCGGCGCGCCGAGAGGAGCCGTGGATCGTCAGGTTTCACGCTGATTGAACTGCTGGTGACGCTGGCCATCCTGGCGGTGCTCATGTCCATTCTCGGACCGGCGGGGGGTCGGGCGCTGCGCCTTGTGAAGGTGTCGACGTCGCGTGCGCACCTCAGAAGCATCGAGGGCGCAGTTGACGCCTATGCCGTCGATTTCCGGCAGGAGGTTCCTCCCAGCGGCGACGACGAGGGCCACCCCGATTGGGTGCCGGGCGGCTCCGGAGCCCAGCGGCTTGCGGCATACTTGACCGGCTATTCGAACAGCGACGGCTTGGACGGGTGGGGGTTTCACGTCGCCGGCGGCAAGAAGAAGCACGGGCCTTACAACGGCGTCGAGGAATTGCCCATGCGGGGCAGCCCCCCGACGTTCGTAGACCAGTTTGACCAGCCCGTGTTGTACTACCGCTACGACGGCGGGTATGACTCGGAAGACAACCACGACGGCCCGAGCAGCATCAACGACTACGCCAGGGACGGCAATCAATACCGTCGAAGCGACTATCTGCTGATTACGCCGGGGATCGACGGCGATTTCGAAGATGAGCCCGATGAAGGCGATGACATTACAAACATGGAATAGCCGCAGCCGGTCCGTGCGCAACCGGCCGCGAGCGGGACGTCATCAGGCGCCCGACGGCTTCACGATCATCGAGTTGCTGGTCGTCATGGCGATCATCGGCATTGTGCTGGCGCTGGTGATGGGCGTCAGCCGCTACATCAGCGTCAAAGCCGGCAAGGACAAGACGGTGCTGATTCAACGCATCGTCTGCAAGGCCATCGACACCTATCGCGACGAGAACAACAACGCCCTGCCGCCGGAGGATTCCGCGGACGACCATGCGACGGATGACATGATGCGCGACTTGAGCGAGTGCCAGGCCTCGGCGAAGGTTTTGAGCCATCTTCCCGCCGACTGCTGGACCGGCGGGCACAACCCGATCCTGGACGGGTTCAATCGTGAAATGCGCTACATGCAGTCCGAGGGTCTCGGCGGGACGTACGTGCTCATCTCGCCCGGACCGGACGGCGAGTTTAACGGCGACCCCGACAACGAAGAAGACAACATTCGCTCGGATCGCCAGTAGGACGGATTATGCGACATCTGACTGAGACAAGCGGACAGCGACGGTCCCTTCGGGCATGGCGGCATCACGCCGCACCGTCCGCCCGCGCGGCGGCCGGCCGAGGGGGATTCACGCTGATCGAACTGCTCGTGGTTTGCGGCATCATCCTCCTGCTCGCGGCGATCGCACTGCCCAGCGTGGCGAGCATCTTCGGGGCCGGCAGCGATGCCCAGGCGTACAACCTGCTCGCCGGGCAACTCGCAGCCGCCCGCGCCCTGGCCATTCGCGAGGGACGGTACGCCGGCGTCCACGTCCAGTTGGCCGATCCGAACGCCCAGGAGGATCTGGAGGACGTTTGCTTCATGGCCGTGGTGATACGCAGCCCCGCCAGCGGGCGATTCAGCAATGCCGTGGGCTACGGCTACGATCCGCGTCGCGTTCCCGGCCTCTACTGGTTCGGGCAACTGACCGGCGAGACGGATTTCGTCGATGATTCCGGTGACTTCGAGGACATGAGTTCTCAGAGCGCGTTGGACGACTTTACCACGTTCACGATCGTCTTCTCGCCGTCCGGGGCGGTCGTGCCGAACGTGGAGGGCGGCAACGTCCTTTTCAACAGTGGCGACAACGTGTTCACCGGCGACGGGGCCATCTGGGACCATGGCGAGGCAAGCGGCGAGGCCGGAACGACGGCGGTGACGATGTTCAACTCAATCGACTTCCGGACCGGCGGTGCCGACGATCGCGCCGACTACCTCAATACCCACGGGCAGTTGATCCCCATCAACGTCCACACCGGTCAGTTGTTCGAGAGGAAGTAGCATGCCAGGATTCACCACAACCCGATGCCGTCCGGCCTTCACGCTGGCCGAGTTGCTCATCGCCCTGGGCGTTCTGGCGACGGGCATGTCGATGGTGGCGGCGGTGTTCCCGGCCGCGCTGACCGAAACGCAACGGTCCGTCAACGACGTCATCGGCGAGAGCATCTGTGAGAACGCACTGACGCTCGCGCGCGTGCGCCTCAGACAGACCGACGTTCCTTCCAGGTGGCTTACCAACCAGACCGCCGCGATCGGGCATGACAACGCCACCTATCCCGTGGGCGACAGCGACAGCGACTTCGGCTTTTTTCTGACGGCTCGATATGTGACGGCGGATGTCAACGACTACCACCTTGTGGTCGTGGCCTACCGCCGCCAGACCGAAGGCGGCAACCCGCGTCTGGTCAGAAAGCGAGCGACGATGTCCAACGACCCGGACAACGAGGATCGCATGGTGGCGGTATTTGAAGACGCGACGGATCTGCAGGTCGGCTCACCGGTGATTGCGCGCAGCGGCCCGGACGGGGACGACGTCGGTCACTACGGGTGGATCGTGCGGCTGGATGGTGCGACGGCCTATCTCGACGCGGCACACGACACGTTGCCGACCGATAACGAGCGTAGCGTCTATGTCGTCGCCGAGGCGACCGCCACGCGCAGCCCGGCGATGTACGTGCATTCGACCCGGACGTCGCTGCCGGAGTAGTAGAGACTGGAAGATGAACCGGATTCGCAAACAAAACGCTTATCGCCGCTTGGCGGCGCCCCGGTGGCGGAGCGGCATGACCCTGATGGAGTTGATCGTCGCCGTGGCGGTGCTGGCCATCCTGCTGCTGGGCTTCAGTGTCGTGTTCTCCCAGAGCCACCGGGTGGTCAGTACCGCTCAGAGCGCGATGCGCGCCAACGCCAAGGCCGCGGCGATCACCAGCGTGCTCCGCCGCGACATCAAACGCGCCAGCCAGCAGGGCTTCCTGTACCTGGGTTACGACGACGACGGCCGGCCCAGGCTCATCATAACCGCCGCCGGACCGACGCCCAGCGTGACCGGACCGGTCCGCGGAAACGGCGCCGTGGTATGCCTCGGCGCCCGGCCGAAGGCGGATGCCGCCGACGAGGAGTTCATTTTGTGGCGGGCCGGATACGTCCTCTCGCCGTCGGGAGATGACCCGGACATCTTCCGCCTCGGCGGAAACAACGTCACGCAGGGCGACATTCAGGCCGCCGCCAGGCCGCAGATGCAGGCGTGGTGCACGTCGCTGTGCAGCGGGAGCTACAACGACCAACTGACCGTGCCGCCGACCAACCTGAGCCAACTCGGCGAGGTGTGGCAGGTTCTCTCGGCCTGGTGCACGGAGCTGGAGATCGCATGGACCGACGGAAGTGTGGTCGGTACCGCGCTGCAATGGCAGACGACGTCGGAACTCTGGACGCATCACGACCAAAACGACTGGCCCATGGCGATTCGCTTTCGCTTTCGCCTGGTCGATCCCACGCTTCCGGAAGAGATGCGCGGCGCCGGCGAAGACGAGTATCGCTACGAGGTGATCTGCCCCGTCGGGCGGTAATGCCGTGCTTTGCTGTACTACAGGCGGGATGCCGTGGCTTGGCGCGCCTGCCGTCAGGCAGGCGAACCAACCACGCGATGCTTGGCATCCGGCATGGTTGCCCGTGCCGACAACGCACGGGCAAGCCGGGGCAGCCGCCGTAGGCCGTTGTTGTGGACGAGCGTCCCGCCTGTCGGGTCCGCGGGGGGAGAAGCGAGCAGTAACCATGACGAGATCAAAAAGAAGAATCCGAGCGGCCGCGGGCCTGCACGCAGCATTCGGCATGGTTGCCCTCGCGGACGGCGCGAGGGCAAACCATGGCACCCACGACACGCGCGGCGGGCGTCGTGGTTTGGCGGGGGGGGCGTCAGGCAGGCACGCCAATCACGCTGTCCCGTACGGCCGCACACGGCGCAGTCCATACGGACGCGCACGCCGCGGCTCGGCGTTGTTGCTGGTCGTCGGGCTCTTGACGATCCTCGCCATGCTGGGCGGGACGTTTCTGATCATCTCGCACTCGCATGCGCGGAGCACCGCGTCGCTGACGGTCAAGCACCGCGCCGAACCGGTGGCGCGCGGGGCCTTGGAACGCGTCTGCGACTTGCTCAAAGACGACCTGCACATCGGCGGCGGCAATTGGCCGTACGTGAACGTCGGCGCCGGCGGCGCGGGACCCGCCGAGCGATGGCGGCGTTTCATCGATTGTCCGTCCGACGACATCGACGCCCATCTGTCGTCTCAGGCCAATGCGGTCGACTCGCCGCCCGGTCGGCGCCTCAGCGACGTGTTCGGGACGTCCACGACCTTCGTCGATACCGATGATGACAACGCCGAGGACGCGTATCTGATCGACACGGGCATATCCGACGTCAACGGACGGACGTATCACGTGGCCGTCAACGTGGTCGATCTGTCGGGCATGCTTAACGTCAGCATCTGCTTTGACGACGACCAGGTCGATACGTGGGACTACCCGGACTACCTGGCACCGGTGTACATTGATCTTCAGAATTTGATCGGCGAGCGCATTTTGGGCATCAACGCGCAGCGGCAGGGCACCGCGGCGGGCAGTGAAGAGCCGCTGGGCATTCACGAGCAGATCGCACTGCACCCGCTGAGCCCGACGGGCGGCGCCCGCCCGTTCTCCGTCGGCGACGAGGTGCTTCTGCGCTGGTTGTCCTCGTCGGCCGTGGTCGACACGAGCCGCCTGTACCAGGGCTTGACCCACAACGGCGCGGAGCTGACATCCGCCGCCGATCGCGCGCTGATGACCACCTACAACGCCTCGCGGGTTGTGGTTCGCCGGCCGGGAACGATCGGCGGGCAGCCCTTCCTGCGCCGGTTGACCTTGTCCGACATCCGCGGCAGCGCCAGCGCCCGCGACGCCCTGTTCGGTGAACTGGTCGCCGCCGGCGCCCCACGCACGGACGCGGCGCATTTTGTGGCCAATCTGTGGGCGTACCTGAGCGATTACGACACCTCGGAGGCCTTCGATTACAGCTACGACCACGACGGGAATCCGGCCACGCTCGAGAAGGTCGTCTACGGTGTCATCGACGGGCCGGTCATCTCCGAGGCCTTCGCCATGCACAACCCCGATTACAACGGTGACACGGTGCCGGGCGACTGGGTCTGGGGGGCGGCCGTGGAAATCTTCAACCCCACGTCCCGCCAAATCAGCTTGAACAATTACCTGTTCGAGGGTGGATCGCTGGGGCCCTTGAACATCACACTTGCGCCCGGCGCGCGCTGCGTGCTGTACAACTGGGACAAGGAAACGAGCACCCCTGCGACCGTGGCGGACGTATTCGATCCGCCGCCGGGGAGCAACTGGGTGCAATGCAACTGGATCACGGATTTCACGGAGTCCACCAAGCGCCTCGTCCGCAATGCGACGAGCGTGCAGGTTCGCGTCGACAGCGTCTCGGCGGATGAACTTGAGTACGAGGCGACGAACGTTGCAAACGATGAAGCGGAAACGAAGGACGCACGTCGTGACGACGGCGCGTCGCGGCAGCGCTGCGCCGTCGCCGTCTACGATCGCTACGAGGATGGGTCCCATCGCCTGGGCGTGGCCAACAACGTTGACACGAGCGACATGGAGCGCGACACCTGCTACGAAGGATTCGATGTCGACGTGCTCCACGGCGATCCGTACAGTCTGGGGCAGTTGACGGACATCTTCGTGACCGGCCCGGACGACGATGGCAACGACCTGCCCCACCAACTCGAAAGTTCGTACGCCACCAGTGCATCGCGCGGCAAGCTGAATTGGCGGAGCCCCGATCTGGGCGGCGGCGATTACGCCGACGTGCCCTGGTCGACGGTGGTGGGCGAACTGCTCGAGCAGATTCCCGGCGACGACACCCGCGAGGCGCCTGGACCGGCACCGGCCAATACGCACACACGCGTCTACGGGCGCGTGAACATCAACACCGCCCCTCGCGAGGTACTGTTTCGCTTGCCGTTTCCGACGTACTTCGACCTCAACGGCAACGGCGTGGACGACGGGTCGAGCGAGCCGAATATCACCACGGCGCGACGCAACACGCTGTGCGACTACATCCTGGCGTACCGCTACGCGGCGCATATCGGCGGCAGTCGCGACTACATGTCGCGGGCGGGGGCGACCGGCATTGCCGGCCTGCGCGGCAGCAGCAACCACCCCGGATATATGACGCCCGGCGAACTGGCCGTGCCATTGGGTGACTACGTCGTCGACCATTTTGCCGGCCTGGCCAATGAAGGCACCGCCAATTACGCCGTCGCCGTCAATCTGCTGTACACGTCCGTGGCGAACGTCATCACCACGCAGAGCGATACGTACGCCGCTACGATCCGCGTTGAACTGCGCGACGCCGATGATGATGAACAGGGCACGTGGCACTACCTGGCCGTTATCGACCGCGGAAACTGCTACGGCGCCGACGACCGCCCGGCCGTGCTGTTGATGACGGAAGTGAAGTAGGCCGTTGGCTCGTGGATTCGTTAATTCGTTGACCCGTTGAAGAAGCACCGGGCTTGTGCGGCGGCCCATTGCGCGCGTTCCGAGTGACGCGGCCCATCCCTCAAATCATCCCTGTGTATCCCCTGCGGGGCCCTGGCCGGCAGCGTAGCTACGTCTCGGACGCCCGCTGGAGTGACGGCAGGATGTAGTCGGACACCACGTGTTCCCAGCTCATCCGTTCGGCAAGGGCTTGTCCTTGCGCCATCCTGCTGTGGATCGTGTCCTCATCGCGGGGGAGCTTGGCGTCGATGATCTCCGCCAGGCGGGCGGCTTCGTCGGCCTCGATGGCGTCGCGCTGGTCGACGGGCATGGAGACCAACTGCTCGATGCTCAGTCCCTCCGGGGCGTGCAGGAAGTCGCCGACGATGATGTTGTCGTCGAAGCCGTCCGCGCCGGCCTCCCGTCGGGCCAGACCCATGCAGCCGCAGACGTTCGATACCGCGCACAGGGCGCCGGACGCCAGCGGTTCGAACTGGCTGATGCCGAACGGCTCGTAGACGCTTAGCCCGAACTCCAGGTCCGTTCCGCGCCGCAAGTCAGCGAAGGTCGTCTCGGCGGGCATGCGGTCGCCGCAGGCGTCGCGGCTCCAGCCCCATTGGTTGACCAGAACGGCGCGGCAGGCCTCGCGGTCCCGGTTGAAGATGTCAAACATTTCACCGAGTTGCTCCTCGCCGCCGCAGAGGTCGGGATAGCCATGCTCGTGGTATACCGGCCAGCCGTACACGCGCTCCATCTGTCGGACATCGGGGGTGCGGCGCTTGCCGGCGAGTGTGCCCAGCATGAAGTACACGCACGTCTCGCCGCGTCGGGCGAGCAGGGACTCCAACGTGTCCAGCACGGCCAGGTCACGCCAGATGCCCTTGGAGACGACCGGACGGCAGACGTGGCTGAACAGCCAAGTCGGCCTGTCGCCGAAGAGTCTCTCGGCGTACCGGGCGAGGCGCTCGCGGCTGTCGGTGCGTTGGTCGCGCGTGATGCGGCCGGCGGGGATGCCGTTGTAGACCAGGTCCACGCCCATCGTTTCGAAGTGCGGATCGACGAAACACAGCTCATCGCGGATGCGATCGCCGACGGCGAAGACGTGATCGCAGTAGCGCGCCGCCTTGACCAGCGGGTGCTTGAAATTCGTCACTACCTCATCGAAGACGTCCTCCAGCCACTGCCCGCGACGACGCGCCAGCGGCAGGACGTTGTAGAACATCGTATCGTGCCCCGGCGCGGTTTCCACGACGGGGCGGACCGAGGCGACCTCGTGCGCGTAGAAGACGGTCCGCGTGTTGGGCCCGCCGGACAGAACCGCCTTCAACGCCGTGGGCATGCCCATGTACTCGTGGGCGAGGATCACCACCCGCTCGTCGCTCTCGTCGCACCCGATCGCCTTGAGCGCCTCGAAGCCCGGCTCAGCCAGACGCACGTATTGCTCGTACTCCCAGGTGTGCTCGAACTGATCACTCGGGACGGCGAACTTGCGGTACAGCTCGCCCTTGAACAGATTGAGGCGGTCGCGGTTGGCGTGGAACACGTCCAGCAGGAGGACTTCGGCCTCGACGGTCTTGTTCGAGCAGGCGGCGCGAACCGGGCGCGTGCCGTAGGTGACCCCCACGTCGTACGTCCGCTCGATGGGGCGGAAGCGGTCGCTCCAGGGGGCCGTGTGTATCGCGTCCAGCGAGCTGTACAGCAGCTTGCCGCCCTCGCCGAGCCGGCGGTTGACCGGCTGGTCGGTTCGCATCAACGGGCCCAGAAGCACCGTCCGGCTGATCGCCTCGTCATAGGCCCGCGCCGTACCCAACCCAGCGATCACGGCGCCGATACCCCCCATCTGCTCGACGGCCTCGTGCGTTACGTGTACGGCTATCATGTTGCTTGTCCTTGAACTTCCTGCGCCGGGGGCCTTTGTGTCCGTCCCCGCCATGGCGTACCATTGTATCGACCAGTTGCCAACGCCGGTTGCGAGCATAATGGAACTGATCGGCCAGGGACAACCCGATGGGGCGCTGCCCGACGAGACGATCGGGCGAATCGTCGCCGGGCTTGCGGGCGGGCTCGACGCCGACGGAAAGGACGTGCTGGTCGTCATTCCCGACCACACGCGGACCTGCCCGCTTCCGCGGATCAGCCGGGCGCTGCACACGGCGCTGGCCCCGCGGGCTCGGCGCGTGGACTTCCTGATCGCACTGGGCACACATCCGCCGCTCAGCGAGCCGCGAATCGACGCGCTGCTCGGGTGCGAGCCCGGACGGCGGGCTGACGTCTTCGGCGAGTCGCGCATATTCAACCACGCCTGGCAGAACCCCGACGCGCTGGCGACGCTTGGGGCGCTGCCGTCCGACGAAATCGAACGCATCACGGGCGGGCGGTTCGCCATGGACGTCGAAGTGACGATTAACCGCAAAGTGCTCGAATACGACCGCGTGCTGATCTGCGGGCCGGTGTTCCCGCACGAGGTGGTGGGCTTCTCCGGCGGGGCAAAGTACTTCTTCCCCGGTATCTGCGGCGAGGCGCTGTTGAACTTCTTCCACTGGCTCGGGGCAGTGATCTCGTGTCCGAAGATCATCGGCAACCTGCACACACCCGTGCGCGCGCTGCTCCACGCGGCGCTGGAGATGGTGCCCACTCCGACGGCCGCGCTGACGATGGTTATCGACGGTGCGGACCTGGTCGGCCTGTACGTCGGCGACGCGGTTCAGGCGTGGGAGGCCGCGGCCCAACTGTCGAGCCGGTGTAACGTGACGTACCTCAATCATCCGTTCGACAGCGTGCTGAGTGCGGCGCCGGCGATGTACGACGAACTGTGGGTCGGCGCCAAGTGCATGTACAAGCTCGAACCGGTCGTCGCCGACGGCGGCGAGCTGATTATCTACGCCCCGCACATCACGGAGTTGTCAGCCACACACGGCGCCGTCATCGAGCAGGTCGGCTATCACACGCGGGATTACTTTCTTGCCCAGTGGGATGCTTTCAAGGACTACCCCTGGGGCGTGCTGGCCCATTCGACGCACGTCAAGGGCATTGGCACGTACGCCGACGGCGTGGAGCGGCCGCGAATTCAGGTCACGCTGGCCACAGGCATCGACGAGGCGACCTGCCGCAGAATTAACCTCGGCTATCGCGACCCGGCAAGCATTGACCTGGACGACTGGCGCGATCACCGCAGCGCCGGGCGGCTCTACGTGTCCAAAGCCGGCGAGACGCTCTACAAACTTGCCGATCCGCCCGCCTGGCAGGCGCCGGACTGAGCGGGCCGGCGGCGAGTCGGCACGTCCGCGGGCTGATGGCTCGGCAGGGTTCGCAGCGGGTGGCGGTCGTCGGCGCAGTTCCGTCCGTAGGTGCCGCTATCGGGGTGTACGTCGTGCCAATGGGCGACACTCGGCTCGCCGCGGCGCCAGCAGAGGCGCACCTCGCGTCCGCCGGCGCGGCAGGGGAAGTCCACCACGCCGCGGTCCCAATCCTTCAGCTCCACGCCGATCTCGTCAAGTTCGGCCAGGCAGCCGTGCAGCCGCTCTGCCGTATCGATCAGTTCTTCGCGTGCGGCGGCCGCCGATCCGCCCGCCGCACCCTCCGTCGCCTCGACCGCCTCCTGGAGATCGAGCAGGCGGCGGTACAGTGTAACGATATCGGCCAGGACACGCCGCACGAGCACCAACGCGCGGTCGGCCTGTTGCGGCGTGAACCATCGCCTGACGGATGCGTCGGCTGGCGTGACGACGGGGGCGTGCGTGTGCGGCATGGGGTGTCTTTCCTTACGGCTGCGATTGGGCGTTCTTGTCCACCGGACCTATCGGCGTTTTCGGGCGGCGGGCATGAGTCGCGTGGGGTCGAACGGGCATGCGGCTGCCATGGTACGGCCGGCGACGCGGCGGTACAGTAGGCCCATGGCACAGATGCGACGACCGCTGCTGTTCGGGCTGCTGAACGTGGACAAGCCGCCGGGGCCCACGAGCCACGACATCGTCGCCGGCGTCCGCCGTCGCCTGCCGCGGGGCACGCGCGTCGGGCACGCCGGCACGCTTGACCCGTTTGCTTCGGGTGTGCTCGTGCTGTGCGTGGGCCCGGCGACCCGCCTGGCCGAGTACGTCCAGCGCGCGCCGAAGCGATACCGCGCCGTCGTACGCCTCGCAGCGACGAGCACGACGGACGATCCGGAAGGCGACATTGTCGCCCGAACCGACACGACGCCGCCTGGTGCCCACGCCGTACGTCAGACCGTGGGGCGGTTCGTCGGCGCGATCGACCAGGCGCCGCCGGTCCACTCGGCCGTGCACGTCGACGGGCACCGCGCCTACCGCCTGGCGCGTCGGGGCAAGGCGCCGCCGCTGCAGCCGCGACGCGTGACGATCCACGGAATCGACGTGATTCGCTACGACTGGCCGGAGCTGGAGATCGACGTACGCTGCGGGACGGGCACGTACGTCCGCGCGCTGGCGCGGGACATCGGCGCGGCCCTGGCAACCGGTGGGTACTGCTCACGACTGCGCCGGACTGCCGTCGGCGCATTCACGGCCGACGACGCCGCTGCGCCGGACGCGCTGGACCTGCCCCGCGACCTGCGCGATCCGCTGGAAGCGGCAGCGGACCTGCCGCGCTTTGCGGCGGATGCCGAACAGGTACGGCGCCTGGCGATGGGGCAGCGCGTGGCGATGCCCGCGGACACTGGCGCGGGCGACGTCCCGGGCGACGCGGAGGTTCTCGTGGTAGACGTCGACGGCGCCCTGGTCGGCGTGGCCAAGCTCACGGAGGGGAATCTGCTGCGGCCGCTGAAGATACTCGTTCAGTACCGCTGAGGGCCCCGTCTGCTGCATCCCTGCGGCTCCTTACGTATCAATCTGCGCGATGCGGCGGGCGTGTCGGCCGGCGTCGAAGGGCTCGGAGAGGAAGATGTCCACGATCTGCAGGGCGGTCTCGAAAGCGATCATCCGCTGGCCGAAGGAGATCACGTTGGCGTCATTGTGCCGCCGGGCCAGACGGGCCGATTCCGCGTCCCAGCAGACCCCGCAACGGAGGCCGGGAATGCGATTGGCGACGATGGCCTCGCCGTTGCCCGAGCCGCCGAGGACGATGCCGCGCTCGCAGTCGCCGCGCGCCACCGCCTCCGCGGCCGGTCGGATGAATTTCGGGTAATCGCACGCCGCGTCGGAGTCCGTGCCGAAGTCCGTGACCTCATGCCCGGCCGCGCTGAGATGCCGCTTAATTCGCTCCTTGTAGTCGAACCCGGCGTGGTCGGATGCAATGGCGATTCTCATGTTGGAAGCTTTCTGCGTGTAGAGCCCGGGGCAGGCGTGAAATGCTAGCGTAACACGTCCGCGGCGGCCAGCGCGAGATGCGCCCACCGCCGCGTGCCGTTTCAGCTCAGCGTTCGGTGCCGCCTACTTCGTATACGGGCCCTTGTCGCGGGCCCGGCCGCATTGACGCAGGGCCGGCGACGCCGCTTAGCCGCCAAGGCGCTGCTGGATCAACAAGCTGTCGAGCACGACCATCGCGGCCATTGCCTCCATCACAGGCACGGCGCGCGGCACGATGCAGGGATCGTGGCGGCCTTGGATTTCGATTTCGCGGTTGCGGCCGTGCACGTCGCAGGTCTGCTGCGGTCGGGAGATCGAGGCCGTCGGCTTGACCGCCACGCGGACCACGATGGGCTCGCCGGTGCTGATGCCGCCGGCGATGCCGCCGGCGCGGTTGGTGACGAAGCGCCCGTCGCACATCGGGTCGTTGTGCTCGCTGCCGCGCTGCCGCGCCGCGGCGAAGCCGGCGCCGAACTCCACGCCCTTGACCGCGCCGACCGACAGCAACGCGGCGCCCAGGCGGGCGTCGAGCTTGGCGAAGACCGGGTCCCCCAGACCGGCAGGGACGCCGGCGATTTCGACCTCGATGACTCCGCCGACTGAGTCGCCGGCCTCGCGTGCGTCGCGGATGGCGGCCTCCATCGCCTCGGCCGCTTGCGCGTCCGCGCAACGCACGGGATTCTGCTCGACAACGTCATAGTCGACGGTCTTGGCGCGGACGCCGCCGATCTCGACGGCGTGGGCGCGAATCTCGATGCCGCGCTCGGCGAGGATCTTCTTGGCCACCGCCCCGCCCGCGACGCGAGCGGCCGTCTCGCGCCCGCTGCTGCGCCCGCCGCCGCGGTGGTCCCGCCGGCCGTACTTCGCCCAGAACGTGAAGTCCGCGTGCCCGGGGCGGAACACATCGCGCAGGGCCTCGTAGTCCCCAGAGCGCTGTCGTGTGTTCTCGATGACCATCGCGATCGGCGCGCCGGTGGTCGCCCCCTCGAGCACGCCCGAGAGGATCCGCACCCGGTCCGCCTCGGACCGCGGTGTCGAGACCGCGCTCTGACCGGGGCGGCGGCGGTCGAGGTCGGTCTGAATATCCGCCTCGCTGAGGGGCACGCCGGGCGGCACGCCGTCGAGGACTGCCCCGATGGCCGGACCGTGGCTCTCGCCGAACGTGTGGACCTGCAGAACCAACCCGAGCGTGCTGAAGCGCCCGGCCGCGAGCGTCAGCTCCTCCTCGACGCGCTCGCGGACGCGCCGGGCGACCTGCTCGGGCGGCTCATCGGCCTCTACGGCGACGACGGCGTCGGCGTAGGGGGTGATGACGTCGTCCAGGCGGGCGACGCGGTCGACGAACTCGCGCTTCGGCTGGTCGCTCGTGAGGAACGCCGGCACACCGTCGGCAGAGACGCGCTGCCAACACGCCTCGGCGTCGAGCCGGAGATAGACCAGCACTGCCTCGTGGCGCAGGCGTCGGCGGTTATCCGGGTCGAGCAGGGACGAGCCACCTGTCGAGACGATGCAGTAGCGCCGCTCGGCGGCCTGGGCTACGGCACGGGCCTCCCGGGCGCGAAAGGCCGGCTCGCCTTCTTCGCGGCAGATCTCGCGACAGGTCAGGCGCCGGCCCGTCTCGGCCTCGCAGGCGGCGGTCAGCAACTCGTCCGTATCGACGTGAGCAATGCCGAGCTGCTCGGCGAGAATGCGGCCGACGGTGCTCTTGCCTGATCCCTTCGGTCCCGTCAGAACGATCTTCATGTGCGTATCGCCGTGTGCGTGGTCGTGCCGAGCCGTCGCCCGGCGGGTTGGGGGGTTCGGGCGGTATTATACGGCCGCGTGCGGCCGCAAGGAACCGGCGCCAGCAGCTTTCGTTGGCGCGCCGGCGGCGTCAGTCGGTTTCGAGGTCCGCTCCGACGTGCTGCATCTGCTTGACGAACTCCGGGAAGGTCTTCTTGACGCACTCGATGTCCTGGATGACGGTCGTCCCGCTGGCGACCAGGCCGGCGACGGTGGCCGTCATCACCATGCGGTGATCGCGTCGGCTATCGATCCGTGCGCCGCGCAGGGTGCTTCGGCGGACCGTCAGTCCGTCGGGTCTTTCCTCGACGTCGGCGCCCAACTGCTCGAGCATATGGCGCATCGCCGTGATGCGGTCGCACTCTTTGTGGCGGCAAATTTCGGCGTTGACCAGGCGCGTTTCGCCGGCGGCGCAGGCGCCGACGACGGCCAGCAGCATGAACTGGTCGATGAAGTCGTTGCAGTCTATCTCGCAGCCGGTCAGTTCGCTGGACCGCGCCGTGACGGTCTGCTCGTCGACCGCGATGTCGGCGCCCATCCGCCGCAGCACATCCACGACCGCCTTGTCCCCCTGCGAGTCGTTAAGGTCCATGCCTCGCAGCGTCAGCTCGCTGTTGTCGGTCAGAACGGCCGCAACGATCGGGTACAGCGCCGCCGACCAGTCCAGGGGGATCTCGGCCTCGAAGCCGCTCCAGCGGCTGTTGCCGCGGACGCGATAGCGCTGGAAGTCCTCGTTTGCGTAATCGACGCCGCAGCGGCCGAGCCAGTCAAGCGTGACGCCGACCCAGGGCTTCTCGCCGGGGTTGCGGACGGTCAATTCCGTCGGCGCGTCGCCGAGGGACGAGGCGATCAGCAGCGCCGAGACCGGTTGGGAGTCGCTGCCATCGATCTCGGTCCGTCCGCCCTTGAGCGGCCCGCGGACAACGACCGGCGCGTGCCCGTCGCCCTTGGTGGACACGCCCCAGGCGCCGAGGTCGTTGAGGGCCCCCAGCAGCGCGCCGCAGGGGCGGATGTGGCGGATGGAGTCATCGCCGCTGAGGACACTGTAGCCGCCGCAGCAGGCGGCCAGGGCGGTGAAAAACCGCAGGATGATCCCGCTGTTGCCGCAGTCGATCACGTCGTCGGGTGTGGTCAACTCGCCGCCGGTGCCGACGACCTCCCAGTAGCGATCGGCGCGCGGCGTGATCGTCGCGCCGAACATCTCCAGCGCCTCGACGCCGCGCATCCAGTCGTTGGACACGGCCGGTCCGTGAATCCGGCTGGTCCCCTCGGCCAGGGCGGCCATCAGCAGGGCGCGGAAGGAATGGCTCTTGTTCGGCGGGATCGCGACCTCGCCATGCAGATGCGGCGACGGGTTGACCTGCAAGTCCATGGGCGTCTCCTGACGCGCTATGCTAGGCCCGAAGCCAAGACGGTGCAATGTCAACGCGACGGGCCTGCGGCCCCGTGCGGAAGGAGCGCTTACGTCTCGCTTTCGTCTTCGTCATCGGCGGGCGGTTTGGGCAGGGCGGCGTCGAGCACGGCCTGCTTGACCTCCTCCAGCAGGTCGGTGTTCTCGCGCAGGAAGCTTGCGGCGTTGGCCCGGCCTTGCCCGAGGCGCGTTTCGCCGTAGCTGAACCAGGCGCCCTGCTTGGCGACGACGTCGTGGGCGACGGCGAGGTCCAGAAGGTCGCCTTCGGCGCTGATGCCCTGGTTGAAGAGGATGTCGAACTCCGCGCGGCGGAAGGGCGGGGCGACCTTGTTCTTGACCACGCGGGCGCGGACGTGGTTGCCGACGACCTCGTCGCCGGCCTTGATGCTGCTGATCCGCCGGATGTCGATGCGGACGGAACTGTAGAACTTCAGCGCCCGCCCGCCCGGTGTCGTCTCCGGGTTGCCGAACATCACGCCGATCTTCATGCGGATCTGGTTGATGAAGATCACGCTCGTGCGCGACTTGGCGATCGCGCCGACGAGCTTGCGCATCGCCTGGCTCATCAACCGGGCCTGGAGGCCCACCTGCTGCTGACCCATCTCGCCCTCGATCTCGGCCTTGGGGATCAACGCCGCGACCGAGTCGACGACGATCACGTCCACGGCGTTGGAGCGGATGAGCATCTCGCAGATCTCCAGCGCCTCCTCGCCGGTGCTCGGTTGGCTGATCAGAAGGTCCTCGAGGTTGACCCCGAGCTTCCGCGCCCAGCTCGGGTCCAGTCCGTGCTCGGCGTCGATGAACGCCGCCACGCCGCCGGCTTTCTGGGCGTTGGCGACCACGTGCAGCGCCAACGTCGTTTTGCCCGAGCCCTCAGGCCCGTACAATTCGCAGATCCGCCCGCGGGGAATGCCCCGCCCGCCGAGGGCGATGTCCAACGACAGCGCACCGGTGGCAATGCCCGGCACGTTGGCGACCTCGCTGTCGGCCAGGCGCATGATGCTGCCCTTGCCGTAGTTCTTCTCGATTTGCGCCACGGCCGCCTTGAGGGCCTTGTGGCGCTTGTCGTCCCCGCCGGCTGTGTCGGACGCCGGCGTGCTGGTCGCTGTTGATTTGGCCATGGTCTGGGTTCTCCTATCCGGATCGGCCTTGGAATCGTCCCGTGGCCATTTCACCGAGGTCGCCGCGGCGGGTCAAGTGCGCCGCTTGCCGCGAGGGCCACACCCCATGACGATGCCACCTAATGTACGGAATTTGTTCGCACGCCGCAAGGCGCCGGCTGAAAAAAACCCGCGGGCGGGCAACTTTTCTCGTAAAAAGCTATTTCAAAGGCGGTTACGTCTTTGTCCGGGGGGCTTACACCCCGAGCGGCACCCGCGCTGCGGGCGTGTAGACGGCCCCGCGCGGCGTCAACTCGCTGGTGTAGATCGTCGCGGCGTCGGCCCGCGGCGTGCCGAATCGGGTCTCGCTGTACCCGGCGACGGCGCGGCGGATTGGCTCGACACGGTTGGCATACTTGAGGCGTGCCAGGGTGATGTGCGGCCGAAAGGCCCGCCGCTCCTGACGGAAGCCCAATCCTTCCAGCGCGGTCCCCAGCGTCGTGTGCAGCGCGGCCAGGCGCCCGGTCGGCTCGACGACGCCCGCCCAGATCATGCGCAGCTTGCGTCCGCCCGAGGGGACGCACAGCGCGCCTTCGACGGCGAAGTCGAACGGTTCGACCTCCCCGGCTCCGGCGACGGCTGTCTCGCACACCTCGGTGAGCCGCTCGGCGTCGACCTCGCCGAGGAAGTGCAGCGTCACGTGCAGGTTCTCCGGCTCGGTCCAGCGGATCTTGGCGCCGGCAGCGGGCACGTTGCCCGGCAGCGACGCCAGCGCTTTGCGGGTTTCGGCGTCAATGTCCAGGGCCAGGAAAGTCCGCATGTCATCGCTAGAACCGGGAGATTTCGCGAAACTCATCCAGCCGCGCGTCGATCTCATCGCGGCTGACGGTCAGCAGGCGATTGAGCGAGAAGTCCTCCAGCTCGATGCCGGCGGTAACGGCGCCGTAGGCGATTGCCGAGCGCACGGCCGCAGCGTCGGTCTTGTCCGTCGCGGCGAGGTGTCCCATCATGGCCCCGGCGAAGGTGTCGCCCGCGCCGGTCGGGTCGACGACTTTGCAGGAGGGATAGCCCGGCAGGGGCCAGGCGCGGTCGTCCATGAAGAGGATGCTTCCGTGCTCGCCCTTCTTGACGACGACGAAGCCCCGGACGCTTCTGGCGATTTCGAGCCCGGCATCGACAACGTTGTGCTTCTCAGTCAGAAGCTTGGCCTCCCCGTCGTTGAGAACGAAGCCGTCGATCTTGCCAAGCAGCTCGTTCAGTGCGTCGTGCTCGGTCTTGATCCACAGGTCCATGGTGTCAGCGACGACGAGCTTGGGGGCGGTGAGCTGACTGAGCAATTCCAGCTGCAGGGCGGGGTGCGTATTGGCCAGGAAGACGTACTCGCTGTCGCCGAAGGCGTCGGGAATTGTCGGCCCGGCTTCCTCCAGAACGTTCAGGTCCACGGCGATGGTGTCTCGCTCGTTGACGTCCTCGTGGTAGCGTCCGTGCCAGCGAAAGGTTTTGCTGCCGGTGCGGACCTCCAGCCCGGCCAGGTCGATGTTGCCCCGCTGCTCGAGCGGGCGAAGGAAGCCGTCCGGGCAGTCGTCGCCGACGACGCCGACCAGGCGGACGGGCGTGAAGAAACTCGCCGCGTAGGCGAAGTAGACGCTCGATCCGCCCAGGGCGTTTTCGGTGGTGCCGGTGGGCGCTTCGACGGTGTCGATTCCGATGCTTCCGGTGACCAGCAAGCTCATGCGGCGGCTCCTTGGGTTGAAATCGTCTGCGAACTCCTGACAGCAGCAAGTCTATCGCCCGAACCGGCGTGGGACAAGGCGGCGGACCAACGCGGGCGAGATGTCGCAGACCCGCATGGTCCCATGCCCCACACGGGGCGGACGTCGAAGACCTCGTGCGAGTCGCGCCAGCGTCTGGGGCCCGCCGCACTTACCTGGCGTCGTCGTTGCGTCGGGGGCGGAACAGCAGGCGAATGGGCACTTCCGCGAAGGGCAGATGCTCTCGGAGCTGGTTGAGCAGGAATCGCCGGTAGCCCTCGTCGAAGCTGCGGACGTCGTTGACGAAGCAGACGATCGTCGGTGGGGCGGTGGCGACCTGCGCGGCGTAGTAGAGCTTCGGCGGGCGCGTGCCGCGCTTGTGGCTGGGCCCGCGCTGGGCAAGAATGTCCTCCAGCGCCGCGTTGAGCCGCCCGGTGCCCACGCGCGTCCGCGCCTGGTCGTAGAGCTGGCGCGTTAGGTGTATCGTCTCGCGAACGTTGACGCCGGCGTCGGCTTGGGTCAGCGACACGGGTGCGAACGACAGCGACGGAAACGTCTTGGCGAGGTACTCGGCATAGTCCTCCCCGGTGGCGCTCTGGCCGGCTAGGTCCCACTTGTTGACCACGAACGCCACGGGACGTTCCTGTTTGGCGATCTCTGCCGCGAGCTTCTTGTCCACTTGGGAGACCGGAACGGCCGCGTCGATCATCAGTGCCACCACGTCGGCGCGGCGGATCGATTGCATGGCCCGGCTGTAGCTGTAGAACTCGACGTCGCCGGCGAGCTTCTTCTTCTTGCGAACGCCGGCCGTGTCGATCAGCGTGATGCGCTGGTCGTCGCTCTCGACGGTGACGTCCACGCTGTCGCGCGTGGTTCCGGGCGTCTCGGAGACGATCACCCGCGGGCCGCCGGCTAGGGCGTTAATCAACGTGCTCTTGCCGGCGTTGCGCTTGCCGACGACGGCGAGCTTCATGACGGCCTCGTCGGGCCGCTCGCCCGCGTCGCCGAGGTGCGAGCGGATAGCGTCAAGCAAGTCGTCGGCGCCGAGTCCGTGAGCGGCCGAAACGCCCAGCGCCTCGCCAAAGCCCAGCTCCGACATCTCGTACAGTTCGCTGATCTGGTCGGGGTGATCGACCTTGTTGGCGACAAGCAGCACGGGCGTGTCCTGCCGCCGCAGACGGCGCGCCACGGTGCGGTCCAGCGGCAGGATGCCCTCGCGCGCGTCGACGACGAACACGATCAGCGACGCGGCCGAGAGGGCATAGGCGATCTGGTCCTCGACCTCGGCTGTCAGGTCGTCGCTGTCCTCGATGCCCATGCCGCCGGTGTCCACCAGCTCCGCGTAGCGGCCGTCCTCGCGGTCATCGAGCGCCAGCGGAAAGGACACACGATCGCGCGTCACGCCCGGCGTGGGGTCGACAATCGCGATCCGCCGGCCCGCGAGGCGGTTGAACAGGGAACTCTTGCCCACGTTGGGCCGGCCCACGATGGTGACGATCGGCAAGCTCATGGGTGCATCCTACTGTCCTGGGGCCTCCGAGGGAATACCCGGCGGTTGTGCCCGCGCGGGCGGGGGCGTATCATTCGCGCCGTGACGCGTGTGCTGCACATCATCGATGGAACGATCTCGCGGGACGCGGCGTGGCAGCTCGAGCTGCTCGTCGCCGAAGGCGATGACATGGTGTCCGTTGACCCGCCGCCGGCGTGGTGGCCGGCGCATCTGCCCGCACGCAGCGAACACGTGCCGCTGGGGATGGCGAGCTTGTGCGGCAGACGGCTGACCGCCGTGGCTTGGCGGGCCGATATCGTGCACGCGTGGTCGCTCCGCGCGGCAGAGGCCGCGGCTGAGGCCGCCCGAGGCGCCGTGCGCCCGGGCGTGGTGTCCCTGCCGTGCGTGCCGACCGGGCACGACCTCCGCCGCGCGTTGAACGCTCCGGGCTTCGCCGGGCTGCACCTGACCGTGCCGACGCGCTCCGCCCGCGCGGCGCTGCTGGAAGCAGGGGGCTTTGACGATCGCATCCACGTATTGCCCGCGCCCGCGCGAGTGCCGGACGATACCGCCGAACGCCGCCGGCGCATCCGCGCCGAACTTGGTGTCTCCGACGACGAAGCGCTGGTGGTCGCTCCGGGCGAGATGACCCACACAGCCGGGCACATGTACGCCTCCTGGGCCCACGCGATCGTCCGGCACATTCGCCCGGGCCTGCGCCTGCTGCTGCCCGGCGGCGGGGCGGCGTTCCGGCACGTCCGGTTCTTCGCCGGCACGACGGGTTTTGACGAGGAGGTGTTTCTGCCCGGCGAGCGCGTGGGGCTGGACGACGCACTGGCGGCCGCGGACGTGGCGACGTTCTTCGCCGAGCGGGACAACGGCACGGCCGCACTGGTCAGGGCGCTGGCATCCGGCGTTGCCGTCACGGCCTGCCGGACGCGCGATGTCTGCGAACTGACCGACGACGGCCGGGCGGCGCTGCTGGTCCGCCGCCGCATGCCGCGCGATTACGCCTCGGCGGTTCTGGAACTTGTCGAGAACAGCGCACGTCGTAAAGCCCTCGTCGCTGAAGGTCTGACCGTGGCGGGCGAGCACGCTCCCGAGCGGTGTCGCCGCGCACTGGAGGCGATCTACGAGGCCGCCGCCGGTGTGCGCTGCGGCTTGAACGCGTGATTCTTCGGGCGATATAATCCGCCCGCCGACGGGACCGCCGGCATCGCGATGACCTCGACCAACCCCGCCGACATCTCGCCGCGCCGGCCCGACGGCGTGGAGTTCGCCGACGCCGACGCCGAGCGGCAACTTGCCGGTGCCGTGGAGCGTCTGGCCTGGCCGGACGACGCATTCGAGCGCGTCAAGCACAACGCCTCGCGCACCGTGTGGCGCGGTGCGATCGATGGACAGCTTCTGTACGTCAAGCACTTCCACCCGCGGTCCGCGTGGGGTCGGCTGCGCCGGCGTCTGGGCGTTTCCGACGCGCGGCGCGAGTTGCGTCTGGCGCGGCGGTTGCGCCAGGGCGGCGTGCCGGCGCCGCGCATTCTGGCCGTCGGCCGGGCCGGCAACACCGAATGGGTCGCCAGCGAGGCCGTCACCAACGCCGAGCCCGCCGATGCCTGGCATGCCCGCGTGCGCGCCAAGGGCGACGCGGGCATCCGGCCGATACGCTCGGCCATTCGCACGCTCGCCGAGACCCTCGCCCGCATGCACGCCCTGGGCGTTGTGCATCGCGATCTGCACTGTGGCAATCTCCTGGTCCGCCGATCCGACGCCGGTGAGGTCAGCTTCGTGGTGATGGACCTGCACCGCACTCGGCGTAGCCGGGGCCGACGCGCCCGGGCAAGCAACCTCGCCCAGCTCCTCCACGACCGACGTGATTTCACCACACGGACCGATCGCCTGCGCTTCCTGCGCGCGTACCTGCGAGCGGCCGGTCTGACCGGCCAACTCCGTGGCTGGCAGATGTTGATCGAGGAACTCGCCCGGCGCCACACCGCCCGGCAGTACGCCCACCGCGACCGGCGGATCGCGCGGACGAACCGATATTTCGCGCGGGTTCGGCTGCCGCGGGGCTGGCGCGGGCACGTCGTGCTCGCCTCCAAGCGCAAGCCGGCCGAGTCGGCCGCGGCGCATATGCAGTTTTCGCCCGATGCATGGCGCGACGCGCTGGCGCACCCGGAAGCGCTGATGGACGGCGACGTCGAGGTCGTCAAGGATAGCGCCACCAGCCGCGTCGTTCGCCGCAAGCTGACCATCGGCGGGCGTGAGCTGGACGTGTACGTCAAGCGCTCGCACCGCAAGCGGGCGTGGAAGGTGCTGTTGGACTGCTTCCGTCGCGGACGCGGTGTGCGGGCGTTTCGCCTGGGGCACATGCTGCTGACGCGCCGCATCGCCACGGCCTTCCCGCTGGCCGGTCTGGAACGCCGCCGGGGCCCGTTCCTGCTGGATACCATCTACCTGACCGAGGCCGTCGAGGCGCCGCGACTGAGCCGCTTTCTGGAGTTGCATCTTGGGCGGGCGGCTGATGCCAAGCTCGATCACAGCCAGCGCCGCCAGCTCGCCCAGGCCGTGCTCTGGCAGCTCGGGCGGCTCGTGCAGGGCTTGCACGACCACGGCTTCGCCCATCGCGATCTCAAGGCGCCGAACATGCTCGTTCACTGGCGCGCGGGTGAACTGCCGCAGATCGTCCTGGTCGACCTCGACGGGCTGCGCCAGACGCACGTGTTGACGGTCCGTCGGCGGTTCCAGGGGTTGATGCGCCTCAACGTCTCGCTGCTGAAGTGCCCGGTGGTCACCCACGCCGGGCGACTGCGGATGCTGCTGGGCTACCTGCGCCGCCCGGGCTGCGGATGGATCAACTTCAAACCCTACTGGCGCGTGCTGGAGGTCTGGTCGGCACGAAAGCTCAACCGCCAGATTCGCTCGCGCCGTCGGCGGCAGCGGGCTTTGAGGAGGCCCACGTCGTGAAGGCCTCGGCGCCAACGGTCCCCCCCGGGCGCGTCCTGATTATCAAGCCCAGCTCGTTGGGCGACGTCGTCACGGCGCTGCCGGTTCTTCGCGGCCTGCGGCGGGCGT
The DNA here is from genome assembly GCA_018335035.1 of Phycisphaerae bacterium. GTDB lineage: Bacteria > Planctomycetota > Phycisphaerae > SM23-33 > SM23-33 > JAGXKT01. Next base: position 26,890 of record JAGXKT010000010.1, on the reverse strand, counting down.
TTCCCGACGCGCACCTCGCCTGGCTGCTCGGCGACGTCTTCGCGCCGCTTCTGGACGGCGACCCGGATCTGGACGAGGTCATCCTGTTCCATCGCAAGCGCCTGGGACGCTGCTGGCGGTCGCTCAGCGCCGCACGCGATCTGCGCCGGCTGATCCGCACGCTCCGTGCCGGCAAGTTCGACTGGGCCCTCGACCTGCAGGGGTTATTCCGTAGCGGCTACTTCGCCCGGCGCTCGCGCGCGGGCGTCCGCGCGGGTTTCGCCGACGCCCGGGAAGGGGCGCGGCTGTTCTACACGCACCGGGTCGGTCCCGAGGCCCCGCACACCGTGGACCGCAACATCGCCCTCGCCGCGGCGCTGGGCGTGGAGGCCTCCCGCGATGACATGACGCTGCACGTGCCCGATGCGGCGGCCGAATTTTCCGAACGATTCGCCCGCGAGCGCGGGCTGGCCGATCAGGCCTTCCTGGTGGCCGTGCCGCCGACGCGATGGCCATCCAAGCGCTATCCCGTGCGTCACTGGCGCACAGTGGCGGCCGGGCTGACCGACAACGCCCCGCTCGTGTTGCTCGGGGCGCCCGGCGACGAGCGCCTCTGCGGCGCGATCGCCGACGGGCTTTCCGGCGTGATCAACGCGGCCGGGCAGACGAGCATCCCGCAGATGGTCGCGCTGATCGCCGCGGCCGCCGGCGTGCTGTGCAGCGACTCGGCCGCGAAGTTCGTCGCCCCGGCCGTCGGGACCGACGCCGTCGTGCTGATTGGTCCGACGCGCGTCGACGAGACCGGCCCGGTCGGCTCGGGGCGGGCGATCGTCGCCGATGTGCCCTGCCGCGGCTGCCGCAAACGCCGCTGCGGGCACGGGACGTGCATGGAACTGATCGACCCGCGCGACGTGATCGCCGCGGGGCGCGATATGCTGGCCTCCGCGTAGGCGCCTCGGCGCCGCCAGGGCCGATTGGCCGATCGACGGATGACCAATCTGACCGCTTGGCGGGGCCGGGGTTCTCTGGCGCCGTCTGATGCTTGGACGAGGACGTTGCGATGCCGCATCGGTACATAGCCCGCAAGGCCAAAACGTTCTTCCTCTACCGCGTGCTGCACGTGGACGACACGCCGCACCGGATCGCCCTCGGCGTGGCGATCGGCGTGTGGGCGGGCTGGATGCCCATTGTCGGCATCCAGATGATCACAACGTTCATCCTCGCGGCCTGCCTGCGGGCGAACAAGGCCGTCGGGATGCCGTGGGTGTGGGTCTCCAACCCCGCGACGATGGCGCCGATGTACCTGGCCGACTATTGGGTCGGCTGCACGCTGATCGGGCGCAACTGGTCCGATCCGGGCTTCCTGGAGGCGCTGAACGCCACCGGCGGCTGGTGGAATAAAGCCACCGCCTGGCTGGAGGCCACGCGGAACGTCGTCGTCCCCCTGATGCTCGGCGGCGTGGTGGTCGGGGTGGCCTTCGCCGTGCCGACGTACTTCCTGATCCGCTGGTCCGTCGTCGCCTACCGACGCCATCGCCGACGCCGCCGCAAGCCCGAACAACTCCCCGATGCGTGAAACAACGCCGTCCGTGGATTTTGCGCGGTGCCCCGGCCGCGGGGAAGGGGGATTGCGCGAGCGGCGAACCCCGCCAGGGGTGAGGCCACACCATGTCACGGCCCGGACTCTTGCAGGGTCGTGCCACCTCCCGGTTTATCCTCGACGGAAAATCCGATCGCTTCCAACGCTTCGCGGATCCTATCGGCAGCGGCATAATCGCCCTGGCGCCGTGCGTTGAAGCGCATAACAAGGAGACCGTTTACCTGCTGCGTCCTCAGGTTGTTTAACTCTTGCGCCCGCTCGCTTTCCTGGTTGCCGTGGCTCCGATCCTGCGCCAGCTGCGCCTGCATATCGCGGTCAATTCTTATCAACTGCTCGATCGCTGCGTTGAGATCGCTGGGCGCGTTACCTGTCGCCAACTCGTCGGGAGAATAACTGCGCGTGTTGTCCTCCTCCTCCATCTGCTCGATGCCCAGGCCCAGGACCTTGTCCATCTCGACGAGCGTGGCGTATCGCCGAGCGGCGTCGGCGCCGGCGTCGCGTGCGGCGTTCCACATCGCCGCCAGTGCCCGCGGGGTGTTGAGGTCGTCGGCCGCGGCGGCGTGGAACTCGGCCAGCGGCTGACTCAGGGGCCTTGCCGAAGTGTCGTCGGCGTCGCGGCCCTGCGACTGCTCGTCCGGGCGTAGCTCGCAGACCAGCCGACGCAGGCGGTCGATCGCGGTGGCCGCGGCGGCCAGGGCGTCCCACGAGAACGCCAACTGCTGGCGGTAGTGGGCCTGGAGCAGGAAGTAGCGGTACGCCACCGGCGCGTAGCCGCGTTCGACGAGCTTGTCGAGCGTCAGGAACTCGCCGCTGGACTTGCTCATCCGGCCCCCCTCGGACTCGTCACCGGTCGGCATCGTCAGGAACTCGCCGTGCAGCCACCAGTTACACCATTTATGCCCGAGGGCGCACTCGGCCTGGGCGATCTCGTTGGTGTGGTGGACGTTGACGTGGTCCACGCCGCCGCAGTGAATGTCCAGGCGCTCGCCAAGGTGCTTGATCGCCATGGCCGAGCACTCGATGTGCCAGCCCGGGAAGCCCACGCCCCACGGGCTGGGCCACTCCATGAGCCGCTGTTGGTCCTTCGGGGAGAACTTCCACAAGGCAAAGTCGGTGGGGTTGCGTTTTCCGGCCGTCATCTCGACCCGTGCCCCGGCCTGAAGGCCTTCGAGATCGAGCTGGGCGAGCTTGCCGTAATCGTCGAGCTTCGACGTGTCGAAGTACACGCCGTCGTCGATGGTGTACGTGTGGCCGTTTTCTTCGAGTTTGCGGACGAGGTCGATCTGCGCGTCGATCTCGTCGGTGGCCCGGCACCAGGTATCCGGCTCGATGCAGTTGAGCCGGGCCAGGTCGCTGCGGAAGGCGTCCCAGTAGAACTGCGCGATTTCCCAGACGGTCTTGCCCTCGCGGCGGGCGCCGACGGCCATCTTGTCCTCGCCGGCGTCGGCGTCGCTGACGAGGTGGCCGACGTCGGTGACGTTCATGACGTGGCTCACGTCGTAGCCGCCGACGTGCACGAGCGTCCGCTTGAGGACGTCCTCGAAGACGTACGTCCGCAGGTTGCCGATGTGGGCGTAGTTGTAGACGGTCGGCCCGCAGGTATAGAGCTTGACTTCCGGCGGGTCGATCGGCTCGAAGGCGTCCTTGGTGCGCGTCAGCGTGTTGTAGAGTTTCAGTTGCATCGTTTCAGAATAGTCCGCGTTTCATTCGGATGACATCCGCGGCCCGGAAAAGGCCAAAACGCTCATGGCCAGCACGGCCGCGAGCAACAGGCTTGCCGCGACCACAAAGCCACGCAGGGTGACCAGCATATCTATCAATCCAATGACCATCATCAACAACCCACCGGCCCAGGCGAGTTGGTGCGCGACGGGAGAAGCTCGCAGACAGCGCTCGCCCCACCGTCGCCACCCGAAAGGCACAAAGCGTCCCGCCGACAACCAGCAGCAGCAAGCCCACTAGGGAGGGAAGGTTGAGGAAGACATCCAACGCCCCGCCCGCTTGGATCATCCAGGCGACGGCGCCGAGGACGATAGCCAGCCCGACCAGCTTACGCAAAGGTGTCATTGTTTTCTCCCCGTGAGGGTTCGTCGAGCATCACGGCCGCGAAGGCGGCGATGCCCTCGCCCCGGCCGACGAAGCCCATTTGCTCATTGGTCTTGGCTTTGACGGACACGCGGTCGGCCGCGACGCCCAGCAGCTCGGCGATGCGGCGGGCCATGGCCGGCTTGTGGTCGCCCAGCTTCGGTCGCTCGGCCAGGACGGTCACATCGCAATTGCCCACGGCCAGCCCGCGGTTGCCGGCCAACTCGACGGCATGGCGGACGAAGGCACTGCTGTCGGCGCCGGACCACCGCGGGTCGTCATCGGGAAAGTGTTCGCCGATATCCCCGGCCGCCAGTGCGCCGAGGATCGCGTCCGTGACGGCGTGCAGGACGGTGTCGCCGTCGCTGTGGCCGGCCAGGCCGCCGTCGTCGGCGAGCCGCACGCCGCCGAGGATCAGCGGGCGCCCGGCGCCATCCGTCGCGAAGCGGTGCGAGTCGTATCCACTCCCAATACGCGCCATGCCCGCACAGTAGCCCAAACCCCGCGCGGCGGCAAGCGCCACGCCGCTTGCCGTGGCGGATGCGGCGGCGTAGAATCGTCGGCATGAAGACTCGCATGTCCATCGTGTGGCTGGTCGCGGCGCCGCTTCTCGCCGCCGGCTGCGGCGACAACGTCGGCTGGGTCGTCAAGCCCGTCCCGCTGGAAGAGGACCTCGTCGAGACGACCATCGATCGCGACCCCGGACTGTTCGTCACGGACAAGATCGCCGTGATCGACGTCGACGGGTTGCTGATCAACCGTCGCGACCGCGGCTTGCTGAGCATGGGCGAGAACCCGGTGAGCGTCTTCATCGAGAAGCTCGACAAAGCGGCGGCGGATGCTTCCGTCCACGCCGTCGTCCTGCGGATCAACTCGCCCGGCGGGGGCGTCACGGCCAGCGACATCATGTACCGTCGCCTGATGCGGTTTCGCGAGCAGCGCCGCGTGCCGGTCGTGGCGATCATCGAGGACGTCGGCGCCAGCGGGGGCTACTACCTCGCCTGCGGGGCCGATACGATCCTCGCCCACCCGACCAGCGTGACCGGCTCGATCGGCGTTGTGGTCCAGACCGTCAGCTTCGCCGGCACCATGGACAAACTCGGCATCGACGCCGAGGCCGTCACCAGCGGACCCTACAAGGACATGGCCAGCCCGCTCAAGCCGTTGGGGGACGACGACCGCGCCGTGCTTCAGACGATGGTCGACGAATTCTACGAGCGGTTCTGTGGCGTGGTCACGCGCGGGCGGTCCGACCTGTCGGGCGAGCAGGTCAAGACGCTCGCCGACGGGCGTGTCTACACGGGCGAGCAAGCGGCCGCGAACGGGCTCGTGGATGCCACGACCGATATGAACGGGGCGATCGACGCGGCCAAGCGGCTGGCGGGCATCGAGCGGGCCCGCGTCGTGATGTATCACCGTCCGTGGGGCGCCAAGCCGAACGCCTATGCCGCGACCGCGGCATCGGGGCAATTCAACCTGGTCAACATCAACGTCCCGGGCGTGCTCGATCTGGCCCGGCCACGCTTTCTGTACCTCTGGACCGGACGCCGGTAGAGACGCCGCTTTAGGGGGATATGTGGCCCGGAATTCGGCCTTTTAGGATTATCACCTATTTCTGGCATCAACTTGCTGTGGGCGCTATAATTGGAGCGCTCGACAGGTTTCCCCCGACCTGTTGAGTCGGCCCGTAGCGTGGTCTCCCCCGCCTCGTTGCGGGCCACTGTTTTGCGTCGGCGCTGCGTCGCTCAGGCCCGGATCGGCAACGCGGCGCCGTCACGCAGGTACAGCGGGATCCGCTCCAGCGGCGCCTCGGCCTGGACGGTCTGCCCGCCCGGCAGCGCCTCGTCCGTCCAAGCGTCGGTCCAGGTTGCCCCGGCCGGCAGGTACACCTCGCGCGCGTCGGCGCCTTCATGCACGACCGGCGCGACCAGCAGGTCCGGGCCGAACAGGAATTCATACTGCGCCTCGTAGGCGCCGGCATCGTCGGGGAAGTCGAAGAACACCGGGCGCATCGGCGGCGTGCCGGTCTCGCTCGCCAGGCGCATCTGATCCATGATGTACGGGCGGAGCCGCTCGCGCAGCAGCAGAAGGCCCTTCATGATCTCGTACGCGCGATCGCCGTAGGACCAGACCTCGTTGTCGCCGCATTTGTCCGGCTCGTGCGAGACGCGATCACCGTGCAGCCGGAACAGCGGGCAGAACGTTCCGTACTGGAACCAGCGGACGACCAACTCGCGGAACCACTCGGCGTCCGGGTCGCCGTGGAAGAAGCCGCCGATGTCCGTGGTCCACCAGGGGATGCCGCTGAGGGCGACGTTGAGCCCAGCGTGGACCTGCTCGCGCAGGTCGCGCCAGGAACTGACGATATCGCCGGACCACAGCGCGGCGCCGTAGCGCTGGCTGCCTGCCCAGGCGCTGCGCGAGAGGGTGATGATCTCGGTTTCGCCCTCCGACTTGAGCCCGTCGTAGAACGCCTGCTGGTGCCACAAGGCGTAAAGATTGGACACGGCCGTTCCGTGACCGGCGTGGTAGCGCAGGTTGTCGAAGTGCCCTTCGGCGATGGGCGGCTCGTCGGCGTCCAGCCAGTAGATCTTGATGCCGTGGCGGTAGTAGCCGTCGCGGACACGCTGCCAGATGTAGTCGCGTGCGGCCGGGTTCGACGGGTCGTAAAACTGCACGTAGGCCTGACCGGCGGCGCCGTCGTCGAGCATCTCCTTCTGCGGCGGCACGCCGGCATGGGTTCCCAACAGCAACCCACGGTCGCGCATTTCCTCATAGGTTTCGGCGTTGCGGTTGACTGTCGGCCAGACGGAGACCATCAGGCGGACGCCCATCTCGTCCAGCTCGCGGACCATGGCGTCCGGGTCGGGCCAGTGGACCGGATCGAACGTCCACTCGCCCTGCTTGGTCCAGTGGTAGAAGTCACTGACGATGACGGACATCGGCAGCCCGCGCGTCTTGACGTGCTCCCGCGCGACGTTCAGCAGTTCCTCCTGCGACGTGTAGCGCAGTTTGCACTGCCAGAACCCGGTCGCCCAGTCGGGCAGCATCGGCGCGTGACCGGTCAGGTCCGCGTAGCGGGCCAGGATGTCCGCATAGCTGCGCCCGCCGATCACGCAGTAGTCGATCTGATGTGTCTGCTCAGCGATCCAGCGCGTGCGGTCCGGCGACAGCTCCACCCGCCCCTGCGACGGGCAATGCCACAGCAGCCCGTACATCCGGTCGGAGATCAGCAGCGGAATGCTGACTTCCGTGTTGCGCTGGCAGAGGTCGACGACGCAGCCCTTCTGGTCGAGCCGGCCGTTGGTGTTCTGCCCGAGCCCGTAGAGGCGTTCGTCCGCGTGTCCGGCAAAGCAGACCTCGGCACGGTAGCTGTCGCCGCCGACGCAGCGCCATTGCCGGTGGGGGCGGAAGGGGTCGCGCCACATCTCGCCGAGCAGCTCCTCGCCGTCGTCGCTGCGAACGAACCGCAGGACGCCGCGTTCGGCGCCGAGGCGCGCGGCGATCCGTCCGTTGCGGATGATGCCTTCCTGGTCGGTGATCGCGATCTCCGGCGTCGTGTCGGCGGCGTCCAGCAGGGCGTAGCGGTCGTCGCGCAGGTCGGGATTGACCGTCGCGCGGACGCGCAGCACGTCCGGCCCCCACGGTTCGATACACACGGTGTTGCCTTGGCGACGCCAAAGCAGGCGGTTGCCGTCTTGTGTCAGCCGCTCCATGAAGGGGTCCTTTCCATCGTCGCTCGTGCGCTCGGCCCGAATCGGCCAGACGCTGCCGGCGAGGCACGGTACCGCCAAGGCCGCTTCGGATCAATGGCAAGCCCGCTGGCGCGACGGGACGCCGTCGTCACGCCGGCCGATCTGCGGAGGGCAACGGGCTTGACCGGGTCGTTCGCATGGCCTATAATTCATCAAAGCGAGGTTCGCTTTTGTGTCCTTGAAATGATACGCGTCCTTCACAAGGCATGCGACGTGTTGGAACTGCTGGCCGCCCATCCGGGCGACCCGGTCGGGCTGGGTGAGATCGCTACGGCGTTGGGGCAGAACGCTTCGACGTGCGCCAACATCCTCAAGACCCTGATCGACCGTGGGCTCGTCGAGCAGGTCGCGCCCAAGAAGGGCTATCTGCTCGGGGCGACGGTGTACTTCCTCGCGCGCCACGGACCGTATCGCCGCGACATCGTGGCCGCCGCCCAGCCCGTTGTGGCGGAACTGTCCGCCGAGCTGGCGGAGATGGTGCTCGTCGCGACGCTGAAGGGCGCCCGCCGCTCCATTCTCTGCGTGGTGCATCCGGAGCGGGCGGTGCAGGTCCGCGACGATATTCCGTATCGCAACGATGTCTACGAGACGGCCACCGGCCGCGTGCTGCTGGCGCACGCGGCGCCGCGGGAGGTGGAGGCCTTCGTGGCCGAACGCGGCGTGCCGACGGAGGCCTGTTGGCCCGGCGCCGAAACGGTCGATACGCTCACCGGCGCGCTGGAGCGCATTCGCGATGAGGGGATGTGCGTGCTGACGGATCGCGAGGAGGTGGCGCAGGTGGCGTTTCCGGTCTTTGAGGGGGGCACGCCGCTGGCGGCGCTCGGCGTGGGCGTGCCGCTGCAGCGCTTCGATGATGGTCGCCGCCGGCAGATCGTCGCCGCCGGGCGTGCGGCGGCGCAGCAGCTTAGCGAGGCCTTGACACAATCCTTCCAGAACAAGACAGCCATCGCGGCGGACTAGACGCCGCAGGAAGTCTACCATGACTGAATCGATGCAAAGTGACGCGCGCGCAGATGTTCAGGCCCTGACCGAGGACATCACGCGCTACGCCAGGCAGCTCGGGGCCAATCTTGTCGGCGTCGCGCCCGTATCGCGCTGGGACAAGGCCCCCATCGAACACAGCCCGCAGGGCATCTTCCCGGCGGCGAAGAACGTGATCGTCTGCGCGTGTCACTTTCTGGACGCCCCGGCCGAACTCGGCGCCGAGCAGGACCCGCGCTATCCCGGGCCGGCGATGACGCAGATGAACGTCTCGGCGATGCTCCACGACATCGCGTGGAAGGTCATGCGGCGGCTGGAGCGGCTCGGGCATCAGGCGCTGTTCGTCCGCCAGAGCGGTCAGTGGCGCTATCGCGCGGCGCCGCTGTCGGACGGCAGTCACGATCGCGGCTGGGTCGGCGACATGTGCCATTACTACGCGGCCGTCTGCGCGGGGCTCGGCGAGGTCGGCTGGCAGAACATCTGCCTGACGCCGGAGTTCGGCCCGCGGCAGCGGTTCGTGAGCATCGTGACGGACGCGGAGCTGACGCCGACGCCGATGTACGACGGGCCCGCGCTGTGCGACCGCTGCAAGCTGTGCGCGAAGAACTGCCCCACGCGATGCTTCGACGAGGACGTCAGCGGCGAGATGCGGCACATCGAGATCGAAGGCAGGCGATACGAGTTTCCCGACCGGAACCTGTGGCGCTGCGCGACCGGCGAGAACTTCATGCTCGACGTGTTACTCGACGAATGGCGGGGCAAGCACGTCGACGAGGCGCTCATGACCGAGATGGAGGAACGCGCCGTCAAGGAGCGCAACGAGTGGATCACCGGCTGGAAGATGGGCATGTGCCTCAAGCACTGCATGTCCAAGCCGCGGCGCTACTTTGACCGCGATTACTGCAAGGCGCCGCGCCGCCGGCGGGATGTCGAGCCCGACGCGTCGCCGGAGACACTGGAGGCGATGACGGGAGATGTCCGGAACCTCGCTGAGACGCTTGGCGTGGACATGCTGGCGACAGTCTCGGCCGAGGACTACGCCGGGGCGGGCGTGGACCTGAAGCAGATCATGCCCGACGCGGCCGGGGCGGTGGTGATCGGTCTGGGCTATCCCGATGGGTGCGAGTTGAACGTCGATTACCACGCCGCCCGCGCTGAGATCATGATCGGCTACCTCATGCAGGAGCGGTACGGCTTCTCGGTGCTGCCTCGCAGTGGGCTGGACGAGGAGCAGGCGGCCGTCGTTGCGGGTCTGGCGCGTCCGTCCGAGGAGGTCGCCCACGAGGCGCACGGTGGAAAGAAGGCGACCGTCAACTACTCGCTGCGCATGGACACCGAGTACGGCAAGGTGGTCTCCGATCGCTTTGGCCGGCGGCAGCGCTGGCGCGTGATCCTGACCTCGGCACCGTTGGAGCGACAGGTGTGCGAGCTCGCGCCGCAGTTCGAGCGCGTTGAGGCCACGCCGAGCGACCTGACGCAACGCGTGCGGCGCGTCGCCGCCGACGCCGGCGCGGACCTTGTCGGCATCATGCCGGCGGCGCGGATGGACGCGGTCGTCCCGCAGCTTGCGGAACTGTTCGCGCGCGAGTCGGAAGACTACTTCGTCGTCGAGGATCAGGGCTGGTCGATCGACCGGCCGTGCCTGTGGGGCGGGCAGGGCTGGCCATTCAATCCGCAGGCCCGCCCGGAGCGGCTTCAGCCCACGCGCCCGGCTGACCACCTCGACGGCGCGCGGTCGGTCATCGTTCTGGGTGTGGCGCTTCCGGACGCGAGCATCGACCAGGTCGGCCAGCCGCTGGCGCACAAGGCGGGGCATTACCACACCGTCGTTCACGAGGAGGCCTGGAGCCAGCTCGAGACGATCCAGTTGACGCTGTCGCGCCTGTTGGAAGCGGCGGGGCACGCGGCCGCGCCGACGCGCGACCTGTGCGGCCTGGCCGGGCGCATCGGCGGGGCGGGGCAGGATCTTCTGGCGTCGCGGTTCGCGGCCGTTGCGGCCGGGCTCGGGGAGATCGGCTGGAATGGCATCGTGCTGACGCCACAGTTCGGCCCGCGGCAGCGGTTCGTCTGCCTGGTGACCGATGCCGAATTGGACACCGACGACGTCTACGCCGGCCCGGCGCTGTGCACCGAGTGCAAGGCCTGCGTGCAGGCGTGCCCGATGGCTGCCATCGCCGGCGACGAGACATTGTCGGTCGCCGTCGAGGGTCGGACCTTCCGCTGGGGCCGGCTGGATTTGCTGCGGTGCGATTTTTCCAAACGCTACAAGCTGATCCCCGAATCCGGCGGCATGTACAGCCACGCGCGCAACGACGTCGCCGTGCCCGAGCGGATCACGCCGGAGTACATCGTGGAGGCGGTGCGGAACAGCGACCGCATCCAGCGCCCGGGTTACACGCCCGCGGTCGAGCGATGCTTCACGGCGTGTCCCGTCGGCGCTGATTCCGGGCGCGCCGCACCCGCGCCTGCATGCAGCGGCACGTGACCGTGGCATCCAATTGCAACCGACTTGCGAGCGCATCGGCGAGCGCGTGTGTTCCACAAACAGAGCTCTTCCGAGGAGATGTGCCATGATGCGAATAAAGTGGTCTGTCGCCGTTGAAATCGCCGCTTGTCTCATGATCGTGACGGGCTGCGTCACGGCTGAAGGGGCGCCGACGGTCAAGCTGGCGGCGTGTACGATCGAGCTTGTTGACGGAACGCGGATCGAAGGCAAGTTGGCCGTCGAATGCGAGATGGACGACTACCTGGTCGTCTATTCACCGCGCCTGGCGACGCTGCGGTCGTTCATGAAGCAGCATGTCCACGCGGTGACGGTCCAAGGCAAGCGCGAGCAACTCAATGCCAAGCGCGCGCTGACGGACGAGGAGAAGCGTCTGATCGGACGGACCGACTGGCCGGACGCGCCGCCGGCGACCGGGCGCAAGCCCGCCTACACCGGCGAGACGTGGGACGCACCCCACCGGCTGCTCGTCTGGAAGAATCCCGGTACCACCGGCGTGCTGCACGACCCGGACAACTGGATTGTTGTCGGCGGCACCGGCGAGGAGCTCTGGCCCCCCGTCGAGACCATCGACCGCAGAGACCTGAAGGTCTCCTGGCTGGGCCCGGATACGGACATTCTCGTACCGGTCGCGGCGAAATCATACCAGTCCAAGTACAAACTGCGTCCGGCCGGCATCATCAAGTTTCGCCACGTCACCGTCGAGCATAACGCCAAATTCAACCCGTCGACGGTTCCGCAGATGGTGGGCAACCTGTGGGTGGCGCGCGACGGGATCTATCGTTGCCGTTACACCACGGTCATGTGCGGCGCGAAGCACACGTTCTTCCTGAACGATCAGCCGCGGCTGACGCCGGAATCCCCCGGCGCGAAGCCCGTTCGCGGCGGGTTCATCATCCCGGTCGGCAAGCCATACGGAATGTCGCAGTACCTGAACGTACGCAAGGAAGGCGACGCGTCGGTCGAGTTCTCGGGGACCGTCGTCAGCAGCGACGATTTCCAGATGAAGGCCGGCACGGCGATCGTCGCCGAGGGCAGCCAGCTCTGGGCGGGGACCCGTTCGGTGCAGCACATTTCCCGTGGCACGACGCTGCGGCTGATGTCCGGCGCCGAGTACGGCAAGGCCCACACGGCACCCGGCAGCGGCTACGGCTTCAAGTACAGCCAGGGCTCGATGGACATCATCATCGCCGGGCGGATTGAGGCGGGCACCGAGGCCCATCCAATTACGGAGGACGTTTGCTTCGGCATCAGCTTCAAGGCGCCGGCCGGTTTCCGCGATGTCAAGCGGCGTGTGCCGGGCGCGATCTTCACCCCGTCGGCGGAGGTGGTGGTCCACACGGCCGATCCGGACGAAGCGAAGCTGGTCATCTGCTGGCACCGACGGCATAATGCGTGGTTTGAAGGGCGCCTGGACGGCTACAAGCAGATGCCTGAGGAGATCACGCTGGGCATCTGCGGCGAGTTGATGTTGCGAAACGTCCGCTTCGACGACCTCGCCGTCGGTGGGCTGCTGTTGGAGAACCCGTCGATCGCCGAACGCTGGGACAACGTGACCTTCGGCGAGCGGTGCCGGGGGGAGCGGGACGCGTTGATCGTCCAATGGCCCGACGCGCTTCGCAAGGCGATCGTCTCGGACAAGTGGTACCGCCCGGCGTCCGCCGACAAGTGACGGACCGCGTGCGAAAGGGCACCATCATGATCGACGTACTTCGAGCCGACCTCGTCATCGCGATGCTTCTATTGTGTGGTTGCGCCGCGACAGCGGGCGCCCGGGAGGTCGTCTACCCCGCCGGTGCCGGGCAGTTCAACGTTCGCGACTTCGGCGCCAAGGGCGACGGCAAGACGGACGACACGGCCGCGTTCGTTAAGGCGATTCAGGCGGTCAAGCGGCACTTCCAGGTCATCTACGTGCCGGACGGGACGTACCTCGTCAGCGACCGGATCGCCTGGGGCAACTGGATCACGCTCCAGGGCCAAAGCCGCGACGGGACCATCATCAAGCTCAAGGACGACTGCCCGGGCTACGACGGCGATCCGAAGGGCGTTGTCGTCACCGGCGCCCGGGGGCCCTTCTACGGCCGGGATGCGCGCTGCAATGCCGCGTTCAGCAATTACGTCCGCAACATGACGATCGACGTAGGGCGCGGGAATCCCGGCGCCGTCGGCGTCCGTTTCACCACGCACAATCACGGCGTGGTCGAGGACGTGACCCTTCGCGCCGCCGACGGATCGGGTGCCGTCGGTATCGACCTGTCGGACACGGAGTTCGGGCCCGGCATGGTCCGCAACATCGCCGTCGAGGGGTTCGATGTGGGCGTCAAGACGCCGGGCAGCCCGTCGAGCTGCGCGTTCGAGAATATCACGCTCAAAGCCCAGAAGGTCGTCGGCTTCGAGAATCATCTGCCCGTCTCGGTTCGCGGACTGGTCAGCCACAACGCGGTCCCGGCCGTGCGCAACGGCGGCCAGCTCGCCCAGTTCGTACTCATCGACGGGAAACTGACCGGTGGCTCACCCGACGTCTGCGCCATCGAGAGCGATGGTTCTCACTACCTGCGGAACGTTCGCACGAGCGGCTACAAGGCCGCGCTGCGGGCCGAAGGCACCGTCGTGCCCGGCGCGTCGATCGACGAGGCCGTCGCCGGACGGCGCGAGGCGGTGTTCCCGGCCGCCGAGGGGCACATCGGCCTCAAGATCAAGGACCCGCCCGCTACGTTCGTCGAGCCGGTGGACCAATGGGTCACGCCGGACGGCTCGGGCGAGGACGACACGCGGGCCTTGCAGGCCGCCATCGACTCCGGCGCCAGGACGGTCTTTCTGCCGGCGAACGTGCAGTACAAGATCAGCGACACCATCGTCGTCCGTGGCGCGGTCCGCCGCATCCTCGCGCTGAAGCACCACCATGGCAATCTTCGCGCCATCGACCCGAAAGGGAACTTCGCGGACAAGCCCATGCTCCGCGTCGCAGGCGAGGGCCGACCGGTGACCATCGAGTCGGTCAGCATCTCCGCCTGGCCGACGCACAACGACCGCATCGAGATCGCCACGTCGCGCCCGGTGCATATCAAGTACGGCTGGTTCCACGGGCTGACCGCACGGCCGGAGGCGACGGGCGACCTGTTCCTCGACGAGACCGGCGCCAGCCTGCGGCTTCATCCCGGGCAGAACGTCTGGATTCGCCAGTACAACCCCGAGAACAACCCGTTCCGCATCGAGCAGGGCGGACGGTACAAACTGCCCCGCACCTACGTGATCAACCGCGGCGCGAACCTGTGGGTGCTGAGCATGAAGACGGAATCCCCGGCCGTGCACGTCGTCACGCTGGACGGCGGGCGTAGCGAGATCCTCGGCGGGTTCTTCCGCGACCACTTCCGCCCGGACCAGTACCGCTGGTTCGGCGAGTCGCCCGTGCCGGGCGTGCAACTGGAGGCAGTGCCCTACTTCATCACGAAGGACGCGTCGCTGACGGCGTCGTACGTGCAGTTCGCCGGCGACCGGACGCGGGCACTTCAGGCGATCGAGATTCGCCGCGACGAAACGAAGCAACTTCGCGTCAAGCCGGCTACGCGTGCGATGGGGCTGTACAGCGCGGCCCCGCCGGATTCGCCGTAGCGCGGCCGCCGTATTCCTGCAGCGTCTGAGGCCCCCCGCGCCGTGCGCACCGGCCGGGTTGGTTTGCGTCCGCTGCGGCGATCGCGGCCCCCTCAGCCGGTATACAGGCCGCTCTCGCATGACGGGTCTCACGGGCCCTGGCCTACCGTACGCCGGATTTCGCGCGCGATCAGCATTTCTGTGGGCTAGACATGCCGCGTCACGCAGGGCAATCCTTTCTTTGATATACCGGTTATGCATGTTAGAATTTCCGGTACCGTGGCGGTCTTACATCGGAGCAATTGGCTTCTTCGTTTGCCGTTGGGCGCCGCCTTGGTCTTGGCTGAAGCCGGCATAAGCGAGTCCGGCGCGTGCCGTCGCATGTCGTCGCTGGTCACGCCGGTCTTAGGTAACCCATCGTGGAGAAATATCACATGGCCCCGCACGAAAAGCCGATGGTCTCGACGCGCGCATTTACGTTGATCGAGTTGCTCGTGGTCATCGCGATTATCGCGGTGTTGGTGAGCATTCTGATGCCATCGCTGGAGCGCGCCAGAGACTTGGCGCACCGTTCGTCCTGTGCGGTGCAGGTGCGCGGCATCACCACGCAGATGCTGGCGTATGCTACGGAGTACGGCATGGTGCCCGTTGGGTACTACGGCGCCGGCAAGTGGGGCGACTACGTCGTCAATTATCAGAACAACGAAGATGCCTATATGATGCTGGGCAAGCTCTGGCAGGCCGAACTGGTCGAACAGGGGCGCCTGTTTTACTGTCCGAGCCAAAGCGACAACCAGTTCCTCGCTTACAACGGGGACGGCAACGAATGGCCGCCGCTTGAGGGCTCCACGTTCTGCCGTGCCGGATACGGAACCCGTCCGAGCGTCCAGTGGCCGGCCTGGTTTTGGTCCGGCAACAACTTCCCTGACCTACCGCGGCAGGTCTCAGCCCAACAGGCGATGGTGTCGGACTACGTCTTCGGCTCGGGGTCCGTCGAGAATCGCCACGGCGATGGGCTGAACGTCGGCTACGGCGACGGCTCCGTGGCGTGGGTCGGCATCGAGCAGATCGAGGAGACGATCTACGACCCGGAATTCCCCACCGGTGAACTACGCCCGTTCGTGGACGCCCCCGACTATCTCTACCTCGACGAGACGGAAACGCACGGCCTGTGGGCGGACTTCGACCGCTGAGCCGCCGACCTGCGTCGCGCGTGATCTGGGGACGGCGCCCCATGGTGTTTGCCTTCCCTCGCCAACAGCTCCGTTGACATTCGGTGCTCCGGTTGTCGAGAATCTTGCGCACATCGCTGTAAGCCGATACGCATCGAACCGACCTGTCGGAGCGAACACGCATGACCGCCAAACCGACGCAGCGGCAGCTTGACTTCCAGGATTGGGAATTCGGGCTGTTCATTCACTTTCTGGCCGGGCAGTACACGCACCAGACGGACTTCAAGGCCGAGAAGGACTCGGTCCAGACCGAGGCCTTTGACCCGAGCGAGCTGGATTGCCAGCAGTGGGCGCAGTTGGCCTCCCAGGCCGGGGCGCGGTACATGGTCTACACGGCCAAGCATCACGACGGCTTCTGCCATTGGCCGTCGGCGACGACACCGAATTTCTCCACGGCGGCCTGCTCGTGGCGCGACGGGGCGGGCGACGTCGTCGGCGAGTTCGTCGACGCCTGCCGCGGGCAGCACCTGGCGGTCGGGCTGTACTACTCGCCGTTCGACGCGCACGAGCCGTCGTACCAGGCCGACCCGCCGGCCTACGATGAGTACTTCCTCAGTCACATGCGGGAGCTTCTCGGCGGCGCGTACGGCCCGATCGACATTCTCTGGTTCGACGGCGCGTTCAGCGAGGGGCACGCGTACAACTGGCCCATGCTGATCCAGGAGATCCGCGCGATGCAGCCGGAGATTCGGATCTTCAACATGGGCGATCCCGATTTCCGCTGGGTCGGCAACGAGGCCGGCATCGCCTCCATTCCCAACTGGAATACCGTCGAGCAGGTGCCGTTTTCCATCGAATCCGACGAGGTGGACACCATGCCCGCCCCGACCTGGCTGCCGGCCGAGTGCGACTGCCGTCTCCGCTACGAGGGCTGGACGTGGCGCGGCACGGACGACCCGCTCAAAAGCGTCGAGGAACTGATGGGGCTGTACGACTACTCCGTGGGGCGGGGCTGCAACCTGCTGCTGAACGTCGGCCCGGACCTGCGGGGACGCGTCCACGAGGAGGACGCTGCCCGGCTGACCGAATTCGGCGAGGCGCTGCGGCGGCGTTTCGGCTCGCCGCTGTGCACGAGGGCGGACTGCCGTCAGGCGGGCAATCGTCTCGTGTACGAACCGGCTGAACCGTTCCTGATGGACCATGCGGTCATTCAGGAGGACATCACCCGCGGCGAGCACGTCCGTCGGTTCGCGATCCGCATCACTCCCGCGCCGGAAGGGCGCGACACCACGCTCTACGAGGGCAAGAGCATCGGGCACAAGGCCATCTGCCGGTTCCCCCTGGTCAAGGCGTGCAAGGCCTGGCTGGAGATCGTCGACGCCGACGGCGAGGGCGAGATTCGCGAACTGCAGTTTCACAATACCAGCGGCTTGACGTAAGGTCTTCTTTCCCGGGGAATCCGCCGGGTCGGGCGAGATTACGATGAATATCATCCTGTTGAACCCGGACGAGATGCGTGCCGAAAGCGTCGGGTGCTACGGGCATCCGCTGGTTCAGACGCCGAACATGGATCGTCTGGCGCACGAGGGGGTACGGTTCGATCAATGCCACGCACAGCACACGGTGTGCGGGCCGTCGCGGTGCTCGTTCCTGACCGGCTGGTATCCACACGTACGCGGGCACCGGACGCTGTTTTACCCGCTGCAGCCGGAGGAGCCGAACCTTCTGCGGTCGCTGAAGGAGGCGGGCTACTACGTGTACTGGGATGGCGGGCACAACGATTGCCTGGCGCCCGAGTCGTTTCCGCTGTCGGTCAGCGAGCTTCGCGACACGCCGGGACCGTGGCTGAGTTCCGGGCGGCTATTCGAGCAGGACGACCCGCGCGCCGAGACGCATCTTCAACCGGCGACGGACTACGCCCAGGAGGAGTCCACGGACTGTCGGCGCATCGACCGGGCGATCGAATTCATGGAGGACCGCCGCCGCAATCACAACGACCAGCCGTTCGTGGTGTATCTGCCGCTGCTGTACCCGCACGAGCCGTACTGCGCCCCGGCGCCGTGGCACGACATGTACGCTCACGAGGACGTCCCCGCGCTGCGCCCGCCGGAAGGCGCCGGCAAACCGCTGTACCACGCGGTCAAGCGAGACTACTTCCGCCACCGCGGGGCCGAAAAACGCGACCCACAGATCATGCGCCGCGTCAACGCGACGTATCTCGGCATGGTCTCGTATGCGGACTGGATGCTGGGCCGCATGATGGCGTACCTCGACGCCTCGGGACTGGCGGAGAATACGGCGCTGGTCTACTTCTCGGACCACGGCGACTACGCGGGGGACTACGGGCTGGTGGAGAAATGGCCGTCCGGGCTGGAGGACGTCCTGACGCGTGTGCCGTTGCTGATTCGGGCGCCGGGCGTGACGCCGGGCCACGTGGTGGCCGAGCCGGTGGAATTGCAGGACCTGCCGGCCACGATTCACGAGCTGACGGGCGTGCCGCTGGCGTACACGCAGTTCGGGCGAAGCTTGGTGCCGCAGCTTCGCGGGGCGCCGGGCGATCCGGACCGGGCCGTGTTCGCCGAGGGCGGCTACGACGGCTTTCCCGGGCGCGAGGTCCACGCATTGGAAGGCCATCCGCCGCGCGAAGCGCCGCGCAAGGCCAGGGTCGAGGCCGCCGGCGGCACATACCGCATGGGGGCGAAGCTTCGCATGCAACAGGAGCGGCCGGAGACAGTCACGCGGTGTGCGATGATCCGCACGCGGACCCACAAGCTGGTGCGTCGTCCGCTCGGCGTGGACGAGCTGTATGACCTGACGCAGGACCCCCGGGAGCTGCGCAACGTCCACGGGAGCGACGAATACGCGGCGGTGCAAAGCGCGCTGGAGCAGGCGCTGTTGGACTGGTACGTGACGACCAGCGACATCGTGCCGCTCCAGGAGTATCCGCGTGACCTGCCGCAGCAGTACGTGGTCGAATGACGCGCCAGCCGTTTGCCGCGCATCGCGACGCATACACTAATTCATGATGTGTAACAAGCGATCGAGTCCGGGACCGAAACATCCGACCGTCTGAGCGGTTCAAGCAGGTGATGCGGCGCAACGATCCCGGCCGATAGGCCGAGTTTTCGGAAATCTGATACGTCGTGAGGCGTGAGAAAGGAACGATTATGCAACGCATGACGAAGCTGATGGGATTGGCCGTGTGTCTGGCGGCCGTGGTTGGTTCACAGGTCCGCGCGGCGACGCCGGTTCGCCCCGAGGATTTCCCCAAGAGCCAGAAGTACTGCGAATGGCGCAGCGTCAAGAACCAGGGCGCCAAGGGCGACGGGGTGACGGACGACACGGCGGCGTTCCGCAAGGCCCTCTCGGCCCGCAAGACGGACCCCTTCGAGTACATGGTCATCTATGTGCCGGCCGGTACGTACGTGGTCAGCGACACGATCGGCTGGGGGCGGCGGACGTGGTTCGTCGGCGACGGGGCCGACAAGACCGTCATCAAGCTCAAGGACAACTGCGACCGGTTCAGTGGCAAGTCCAAGCCGGTGCTTTGGGCGGGGCACAAGAAAGCCCACTACGGGCGGGATAGCCGCGCCAACGCGGCGTTCGGCAACTACATCCTTGATCTGACCGTGGACACGGGCAAGGGCAACGCGGGCGCCGTCGGCATCGAATACACGACGCACAACTACGGCTACGTCGGCGATGTGGTCGTTCGCTCGGGCGATGGCAGCGGCCCGATCGGGATCGACCTGTCGTCCACGGAGTTCGGGCCCGGCATGCTCCGCCGCGTGACGATCGAGGGCTTCGACATCGGCATCAAGACCACGGGCAACGTCTCGCACGGAACGCTCGTGGACATCACGCTCAAGAATCAGAACAAGCTGGGCATCCTCAACCGCTTCCCGGTGACCATCCATAACCTCGTCAGCGTCAACAAGGTGCCCGCCGTCCGCAACGACGGCGGCATCGCCAACCTGGCGATGGTCGGCGCGAAGCTTACCGGCGGGTCGCCCGATCACTGCGCCATCGAGCAGGTCAAGGGGTCGGGCCTGCTCAGCGACGTCAAAACCGCCGGCTACAAGGCCGCGCTGAAGCTCGAGGGCAAGGTCATCGACGGCGCGTCGATTGACGAGAGAGTGCTCGGCCCGGAGCACAGCGTCTATGACGGCACGCCCATCCGGGCGCTGCGTCTGGCCGAGAGCCCGCCGCCGGTGTTCGAGGAGCCGCGATCGCAGTGGAAGGTCGTGGACGACTCGGCCGAAGACGACACGGAGACCATCCAGGCCGCGATCGACTCGGGCGCCAAGACGTTGTTCTTCATTCCGGGCGGCGATTACGACGTGACCGACACGATCCGCGTTCGCGGCAAGGTGCGGCGGCTGATCGGCTTCGGGTTCGGCACGACCATTCGCGGGCCCGGGCGGGAGTTCGTCGAGGCCGACAAGCCGGTCATGCGGTTCGAGGGCGACGGGAAGCATCCGATCTCCGTCGAGTGGATCAACGCCGCCGACGGCGCGATCGGCGCCGAGATCGCCACGCCGCGAACCGTGTACTTCCAGTCGACCCGCTACATGGGCTATCGCAACACACCCGAGGCGCGGAAGATCTTCATCGACGAGGGCATGGGCCATTCGATGTTCGTCGCCCCGGCGAAGGTCGTCATCCGCCAGTGCAACATGGAGAACAACCCCTTCGGTGACGGCAAACTGCCGTGTACCTACATCCGCAATCGCGGCGCCGACGTCTGCGTGCTCGGGTTCAAGACCGAAGCGCCGGCCGTCCACGCCGTGACCACCGACGGCGGAAAGACCGAGGTGCTCGGCGGGTTCTTCCGCGATCACTTCGGTCCGACGGATTACGAATGGCACGGCGCGCCGCCGCTGCCTGGCGTGGATATGTCCGCCGGCGTGCCGTACTGGATCACGAAGGACGCGTCCCTGACGGCCACGTATTTCCAGTATGCCTGGGCCGGCGGGAAGGCCCGGGCGCTGCAAGGCATCGAGATTCGCGGCGACCAGGTGGAGGAATTCCGCGTCCCGCCGAACAACCTCAACCTCGGGCTCTACAGCGCGATCAACGAGGCCGCCACGCCGGACGACCGCATGCGCCGCCGCTGGCCGGCAGTGCAGCCGAAAGGCGCCACCTGGCCGCACGGCGAGAACGTCACCGTCTCGCTGGAACTGCCCGCCGGCGTCACGAGCGAAGACGTCGCCGTTCGCTACACGCTGGACGGCAGCAAGCCGACGCTCGATTCCAAGCGCTACACCGGCCCGTTCACGCTGGACGAGACCACAACGGTCACCGCACGCTGCTTCTGGGGCGATCAGGGCGGCGGCGTCGGGCGGCAGACGTATCGGTTCGTCCGTCCGCGGAAGGCGGCGCACCCGCCGGCCACCACGCCGGGCGTGCGCTACACGTATTACGAGGGCGGGTGGGGCGCCGTGCCCGATCCCGACGAGCATGACCCCAAGAGCAAAGGCGTCGTCAAGAACTTCGGGCTGGAGATGGCTTCGGCCGACGATAACTTCGCCCTGTGGTTCGAGGGCTACGTGGAGGTGCCGCGCGAGGGCATGTATACGTTCTACACCGCCTCGGACGATGGAAGCGTGCTGTACATCGGCGACGAGCTGGTCGTGGACAACGACCTGCCGCACGGCATGCTCACCGCGTCCGGCAAGATCAACCTCGAGGCCGGCAAGCATCCCATCCGCGTGGGCTTCTTTGAGAGCCGCGGCGGGCAGGGGCTGAAGGTCATGTGGAAAGTCCCCGGCGCCGACGAAGAGCCCATTCCGGACTCGGCCTTGAGCCACGGGGCGCGATGGTCCGTTGGGGTCGACAGCACCCAGGACGCCAAGGCAGAGGACGGTGCTGTCAACGTCGCGCTGGCCGTTCAGGTCAAAGGCGGCGGCAGCAAGGACGCGAACATCCGCTACACGCTGGATGGCTCCGCGCCCGACAAGGACGCGACGTTGTACACCGCGCCGATCACGGTCAAGAAGAGCTGCAAGCTTCGCGCGCGGTGCTTCAAGGACGGCCACGCGCTGCCGGGCCCCGAGGCGGTTCGGCAGATCTTCGTGCTGGGCGAAGAAGGCCATCCCGCCAGTCCGCCTGTCGGCGCCGGCGCCGTCGGCGGGGCAGGCACGGTGGACAGCCCGCTTGAACTGCCCAAGGCCCCCCGCGAGATCGCCATCGACGGCGACCTGGACGACTGGAAGGGTGTGGCATCTCTGCCGATGCCCTTCGAAGGCGTCCAGGCCAGCGGCGTGCGGTTCGCATGGTCCGACCAGGGGCTGTACGGCTCGGCCTTGGTTGTGGATGATTCCATCGCCGGCGCAGACTACGACCTGTACAAGGCCGACTGCGTCGAGGTGTTCATCGAGAAGGATTTCGCCCGCGCCGAGAAGGACGGCAAGACGATGCAACTGACCGTCGGTCCGGCGGCCAGTGGCAAGCCGGGCGATGCGGCGTTGGAGGTCTGGGGATACGACCGCCCGTGGCAGAACCTCATCAAGGCGGCGTGGGCCAAGACGTCCAACGGCTACGCCATCGAGTTCATAATTCCGGCGCGGCTGCTGCGCCCGGCGAAGATGACGCCCGACACGAAAGTCAGCTTCAACGTCGTCATCATCGACGACGGAAAGTCGGCGGCGCAGTTCCTGTCCGACAAGAGCAAGGACCAGGGCTTCAAGAAGCCGGTGACCTGGGGCGCGGCGATGTTGACCAAGTAGGCGCCGCATCCCCGGTGCGCGCGACAGGTGGCCCACGACCGGCGAA
The DNA here is from genome assembly GCA_018335035.1 of Phycisphaerae bacterium. Taxonomy (GTDB): domain Bacteria; phylum Planctomycetota; class Phycisphaerae; order SM23-33; family SM23-33; genus JAGXKT01. Next base: position 4,450 of record JAGXKT010000010.1, on the reverse strand, counting down.
AGGCGTGGCGCGATGAACAAGATCGGACGGTTGCTGTGTGTCGCGGCGGTCGGGGCCACTCACGCCCACGCCGCGACGCCGATTCGCGACGAGGACTTCCCCGTCGGCGGTTGGCGGAACGTTCGCCGCGCGGGTGCCGTCGGCGACGGTGTGACGGACGACACGGCCGCGTTCAAGAAAGCCGTCTCCGGCGCCCGGGTGATCTACGTGCCGGAGGGGACGTATCTGGTCAGCGGCACGATCGGCTGGGCGCAACGCAAGAAGCTCATCGGCGCCGGTGCCGGTAAGACGACGATCAAGCTGAAGGACCGTTGCGGCGGGTTCGGCGATCCCGACACGCCCAAGCCCGTGTTGTGGACGGCTCATGCCGAGGGCACCTATGGCAACGACAGCCGTGCGAACGCGGCGTTCGCGAACTACATCCTCCATCTGACCGTCGATACCGGCACGGGCAACCCCGGCGCGATCGGCGTGATGTACACCACGCACAATCAGGGCATCCTCGGCGACGTGGTCGTCCGCTCCGGCGACGGCAGCGGGGTCGTGGGCGTGGACATGTCGTCCACGGAGTTCGGGCCCGGCATGCTCCGCCGCGTGACCGTTGAGGGCTTCGACGTCGGCATCAAGACCCTCGACCAGGTTTCGCACGGCACGCTGGTGGACATCACGCTCAAGAACCAGAACACGCTGGGCATGCTGAACCGCTTCCCGGTGACCATTCAGAATTTCGTCAGTATCAACAAGGTGCCCGCGATCCGAAACGACGGCGCGAAGGCGAACCTTGCCCTCGTGGACGCGACGCTGACCGGCGGCGACGGCGCGCATTGCGCCATTGAGCATGTTCGGGGCGCGGCCGTTCTACGCCGCGTCAAGACCGCCGGCTACGCCGCGGCCTTGCGCGAAGGCGACGAGGTCGTTGCCGGCGACGCGATCGCCGAGACAATCCTCGGCCGCACGCACACGGTCTACGACGACACGCCCGTTCGCGGCCTGGACCTGGTCGACAGCCCGCCCACGGTGTTCGTCGAGCCCAAGTCGCGGTGGAAGGTTGTCGACGACTCGGCCGGGGACGACACGGAGGCGATCCAGGCCGCGATAGACTCCGGCGCGCAGACGCTGCTGTTCACGCCGGGCGGGAACTACCGCGTCAGCGATACGATTCGCGTTCGCGGGGCGGTGCGGCGCATCGTCGGGCTCGGTGCGGCCATTCGCGTCAGTCGCCGGCGCTTCGCCGGTCAGGGCAAGCCCGTGTTGCGTTTCGAGGGCGACGGCGAGCACCCGATCGCCGTCGAATGGCTGGGGCTGCCGCGTCGCGTGCTGGCCGCACAGGTCGCCACGCCGCGAACGGTCTACTTCAACGCCTGCGGCTGGATCGTCTATGGCAACACGCCGGAGGCGCGGAAGATCTTCATCGACGAGGGGATTGGCGATTCGACCTTTACGGCGCCGGCTCACGTTGTCGTCCGTCAATGCGACATGGAGAACAACCCGTTCAGCCCCGGCAAACTGCCGCGCACGTACATCCGCAACCGCGGGGCGCACGTTTGCCTGATGGGGTTCAAGACGGAGGACCCCGCCGTCCACGTCGTAACCACCGACGGCGGGCGGACGGAGGTGTTCGGCGGCTTCTTCCGCGACCACCGCGGGCCGGAGTCTTATCAATGGCGCGGCAAGCCGCCGCTGGAGGGGGTGGATCTGTCCACGGGGGTGCCGTACTTCATCACCAAGGACGCGTCCTTGACAGCCAGCTACTTCCACTTCGCATGGGCGCCGGGCAAGGCGCGGGCGCTTCACGCGATCGAAATCCGCGGCGATCAGGTGAAGGAATTCCGCGTCGCCCCCAACACGCTGAACGTCGGCCTGTACAGCGCGATCAACGAATCCGCCACGGGCCGCGAGTAGTCGGACGCCTGTGCAGGGCGCGCCGTCGGCGATCCTGCGATAGGCCGCCAGAATCGCTTCCGGGTTGGTCCCCGCAAGTTGATATGATCCGCTCTCGACCGTCACCGGCCGTTCAGTGCTTCCCCGTAGCGCGATGCAGGGGACCGTCAGGATCGTGGTTTCCTCCTGAATGCCGCCGGAGTCGGTCAGCACGCGCCGTGACTCGGCCGTCAGCTTGAGGAAGTCCAGGTAGCCGGCCGGGTCGATCAGCCACAGATTCGCCATGCGCTCGGTGCGCTCGGCCAGGCCAAGCCGTGGGAGGTCCTTCCGCGTCCGCGGATGGATGGTAAAACGATGAGCAGGTCCCGCTGGATGATCTCCATGAAATTCGGACGGGCTCCGGCGACGTTGATGATTCGCATGTATCTGCCTTCGCGGTGACGCGGCTCGCGCCGCGCCCCATAGTTTACGGCGCGACACGCTTGTTGCCTTGCCGGACCTGCCGTGGTGGTTGAATCGACGTACGTTTTGATCGGCGCTGGCTTACGCGAAGGCCAGCCATGTCAGGCACGTGCACGAGCCAAGCTCTTCGGAGCAATGGGCTGGCAGGGCGGTCCGCCGTATGGAATACTGTGCCTCGCGAGGAGAGTGCGATGTCTACAGAGCTATCGAAACGGTTCGACGAAGCGGCCGAGGCGATCCGCGCTATACCGTTGCACCTGGAAGGCAGTATCGCACACGCGGCCGACATCCTGACCGAGGCGGTTCGGCAACGGCGTGGCATCTTCCTGTTCGGCAATGGGGGGTCGGCCTGTGATGCCCAGCATATCGCCGCCGAGTTTGTCGGGCGATTCGCGATGGAACGGCACGGCTTTCGGGCCGAGGCGCTCAATGCCGATTCCGCCGTGCTGACCGCGCTTGGAAACGATTACGGCTACGAGGCCGTCTTCGCGCGTCAACTGGAGGCCAAGGCCGCCGCGCGCGACGTCGCTGTCGCTCTGAGCACGTCGGGTGACTCGGCGAACGTGGTTACGGGCCTGTCCAAGGCACGCGAGATGCAGATGACGACCATCGCCTTGACCGGGCGAAGGGGTGGCAAGTGCGCCGAGTTCGCCGACGTCCTGCTTAACGTGCCGGCCGATACGACGGCGCACGTCCAGCAAGGGCACGTGGCGATCTACCACGTACTCTGTGAATGGGTGGAGCAAGCAGTCGCGACGTGAGCGTGGCAACTCGCCGATATTCTCGGCCTTCCCAGAGCCAGATACGGCCAATGGGCTGCGCCCACGACGAATGCGGCGTCGAGCGTGACGTCTTCGGCAAACCCACCCCGATGGTACCGGCGCGCCAACGTTCCGCCCCCTGAAGAAATTAGACACAAGGGTTGACAAGATTTTTTCAAGCGTGCTATTGACAGATTGGGCTTGTGGCATACAATACGACGCTCATGACAGCCCTACGGGGGAGGCCCGGGGGCGTATCACACAACCCTAAAGGAAAAGGAGCCGGGGATGTGGAATCACCATGTGTGTGTGGTTTTGTGCTGCGCGAGCGCCTGTGTTTATGGCCAAGGAGCGTCGGCAGCGAGTTTCGAGGGCTTAGGCGACCTGCCCCAAGGCGCATACGTCAGCGTGGCGACAGGTGTGTCTGCTGATGGGACAGCGGTTGTGGGGTATTCCAGCAGCGAGTACTCAAGCGAAGCATTTCGGTGGACTCAAGCGACCGGAATTGTGGGGCTCGGTGCATTTACGGGTGACGACAGCAGCGAGGCCTGTGGCGTTTCGGCCGATGGGAGCGTCGTGGTTGGCTATACGCTGGATGATGCCGACTATACGGCCTTTCGCTGGGTCGCCGGGAGCGGCATGAGCAGTGTGGGCGACAATGCCAAGGCCTACGCCGTCTCCGGAGACGGTGACGTCGTCGTAGGCCGCAGTAACAGCAAGGGCTTTCGTTGGACCGCTGACGGTGGCATGGTGGAACTCAGCGACTTCGACAAAGCGCGCGGCGCCTCGGACGACGGCGCGGTCATCGTGGGATGGTCCGAGTGGACCTACCAGGCCCTCCGCTGGGTCGCGGGGCACAACGACCCCGACCACCTCGGCGGGCTGGCTTCCGAGGAGCCGTACAGCAAGGCCCACGCGGTCTCTGGAGATGGTAGCGTGGTGGTCGGCTTCAGCCGCAATAGCAACGATAAGTACGAAGCCTTCCGATGGGCCGACGGTGACGGCATGACAGGATTGGGGTTTCTCAGCGACGAGAACGCGTACCTGGATAGTCGCGCCAAGGCCGTCTCTGCCAATGGCGCCGTAGTGGTCGGCCACAGCCAGAACGGCTCGGGCGAGCAACGCGCCTTCGTGTGGGATGCCGCGAGTGGCATGCACGCCGTGACCGAAGTGCTCACGGACGAGGGGGTCGACCTGGCCGGCTGGACGTTGACAGAGGCGGCCGGTGTCTCGCATGACGGTGGCGTTATCGTGGGTACGGGCACGAACCCTGAAGGTGATACGGAAGCTTGGATCGCGACGGTGCCCGAACCGACGACGTTGGCCGTGCTGGTTCCCTTTCTCTC
>JAGXKT010000063.1 GCA_018335035.1 Phycisphaerae bacterium | reverse complement strand
GCCGTTCGGACCCGGAAGCTGTCTTCTCCGACGTGCCGCGCCGGAGCCCGTCGAACGTCGAACGCGCCGGCAGCGCGTAGGGCGAGAAACGCGTTGCTCGCGCGAGCGGAGCGCGCATAAGGGCGCCCCCTCGAAAGGGGGCGTTGCCTTGCGGTTCGTGACCTTGTTGTGACAAGGTCCGGACCAGAGTCGGTTACACAAGCGCCTATTCTGGACACGCCCTGTGGCGTATGTCAAAATAAATCCGCGAAATTCCGGAAGGCATGCTTGGTGAAAGGGGCTGTATCATGACGGATTACGTCCTCGGTTTGGACCTGGGAAGCAATTCCATCGGGTGGGCGGCGATCGCGCAGGAAGGGCAAACCTTCGACACCGGGCGCCGCATCACCGCCGGCGTTCGCGTGTTCCCGGAAGGGCTTGAGCAACCGAACACGAAGAGAGAGAAGCCGCGCGGGCAGCAGCGCCGCGAGGCGAGGGGAGCTCGCCGGGTTCATCAGCGCCGCGCCAAGCGCAAGCGAGCCCTGCGCAGGATTCTGCAGGAGGCGGGGATGCTCCCGAGCTTCCCAGCGCCGCAGAAAACGCTACCGGCCTTGTGGAAGACGGAGCCCTACGCGTTACGCGCCAAGGCGCTTGACGAACCACTGAGCTTGGCAGAACTCGGCCGCGTCCTGCATCACCTATGCGAGCGGCGCGGGTTCAAGTCCAACCGCAAGGCAGGCACGTCGGGCGAGGAAGGGAAAATCAAGAAGGCGACGGCTGAACTCCAGGCGAAGATCGACGCGTGCGGGGCGCGAACGCTTGGCGAGTATCTCGCGGGGCTTGCAGCCAGTGAACGCATCCGCGACAGGTACACGCTACGGGCGATGTATGAGCACGAGTTTGAGTGTATTTGGGCGGCGCAGGCAGTGCACCACCCCGAGGTCCTGACGGCCGCATTGAAGGAGGCAGTCTCGAGCGCCATCTTCTACCAGCGCCCGATCACGTGGAACCGTGACTCGATAGGGGACTGCGAACTCGAACCCGGCGAAAAACGCGCGCCGACCGCCCACTGGCTGGTGCAACAGTTTCGCGTCTTGCAGGAGGTCAACAACCTGCGCGTGCTCGACGAGGGCGGGGAGGAACGCCCACTGACGGCGGACGAGCGCGCCGCCCTGGTCCGGAAGCTGGCGACCGTCAAATCATTGACTTTCGCCAAGATGCGTCAACTGCTGCGCCTGGAGGACTGGCAGACGTTCAACCTCGAAACGCTGGGCAAGCGTACGAAGTTAACGGGCAATCTCGCCGGCGCGGCCTTGACCGGACGCACCTTGAAGAAGTGGTATGCGGCCCTGTCCGACAAGCAGCGCGAAGAGGTGCACGATGCGCTGGCCGAAATCGAGGACGAAGACGCGTTGCGCCAGCAGGCACGCGAGCAGTGGAAATGTACGGATGCCCAGGCCGAGGCCCTTGCCAAAATCAAACTGCCTACCGGCCGATCACACCTGTCGCTCAAAGCCGTTCGGAAAATTCTGCCGCATCTCGAAGAGGGCTGCGATTTCAGCGAGGCCAAGCGCCGGAGCGGGTACGCACTGAGCCGTAACGTGCCGACGCTCGACAAGCTCCCACCCGTCGACGACGACCAGCGCTCGCCGGGGGCCAATCTGACGAACCCGCTGGTCCACCGCGGGCTGACGGAGACGCGAAAGGTGGTCAACGCCCTCGTGGCCGCGTACGGCCCGCCCCGCGAGGTCGTCATCGAGCTTGGACGCGACCTGAAGAACGCCAAGCAGCGGCGCCGGGAGATACACTTCGACAATCTCAAGCACCGCAAGGAAAACGACGAAGCCCGCACGCGGCTCATACAGGAATTCGATATCGCCAATCCGTCCCGCGACGACGTGATCCGCTACAACCTCTGGGAAGAATGCGGGCGCGAGTGCCCCTATACCGGCAGAAGCATCGGAAAGACCGCGCTATTCAGCGGCGACTTCCAAGTCGAGCACATCCTGCCGTACTCGCGAACGCTCGACGATTCCTACATGAACAAGACGCTCTGTGCCGCCGATGAGAACCGCACGCGCAAGCACAACAAGACCCCATACGAGGCATACCACGACGACCCCGACACGTGGGATGGTATTCGCCGGCGCATTCGGCGCCTGCCGCGCCCCAAACAGAGGCGTTTCACGCAGTCCGACGTGACGCTCGATAATTTCGTCGCGAGACAACTCAACGACACGCGCTATCTGTCGCGCGCCGCTCGCGACTACCTCCGTGTCCTTGGCTGCGGGGTGCGTTGCGTCAAGGGACAGACCACCGCCGAGCTGCGGCACCAGTGGGGCCTGGACCTGGTCGAGGGGCTTGCCGGCCCCGTCAGCAAGGCGGCGCGAACGGATCACCGACATCACGCGGTGGACGCGGCCGTTATCGCCATGACCACGCGCTCGGCGCTACAGCACCTCTCGACGGTCAAGTACGGGCCGCAACGCACGCCGCTGGACCCGCCCTGGGAGGGCTTTCGGGACGACGTCACCGCGGCCGTGGAGGATATCCGCGTCTCGTACAGACCGCAGCGGAAGATCGCCGGGGCGCTTCACGAGGAAACGGCGTACGGGCCGGCACCCGACGGGGGCGTTGTGCGGAAGCCCGTCGCCGAATTGAGCGTCAAGGAAATCGAGCGCATCCGCGATGGCGGCATTCAGCGCATCGTCCGGGAGGCGGTCTATGAGGCCGCGCACGCCATCGGCCGCGAGCCGAAGGGCTCCGACAAGGTCGGCGCACTGCTCGGCGACCGCGAACTGGCGATGCCCTCCTCCGGTGTCCCCATCCGCAAGGTCCGTATCGTGCGGCCGGAGCGAACCCTCATTGTGCTCACGCGAGACGCGGAGGGCAAACCCATCAAGCTCGCCAAGCCCGGCGGCAATCACCATGCCGAGATTTTCGAGAAGCCCGACGGCTCCTGGACCGGGCGCGTCATATCACGTTGGAAGGCCCACACGCGCCTGCGGGAGCAACAGCCCGTGGTCCGACGCGACGCCGACGACGGCAGCACCTTCATCATGTCACTCTGCATCAATGACATGGTGGAACTCGAGGGCGCGAAACCTGATGCCCCGTGCGGGCTATACCGCGTGCAAATGCTTTCGCTGATCGACGGGCGCCCGTATTTCGTGTTTCGACTGCACACGGCAGCGCGGATCGATGATGACACGACCATGGCCCGCGCACAAAGCTGGGGGACGTTCAAATCCTGGCACCCGCGCAAAGTGCTGGTGGATCCTCTCGGCCGGATGCACCCCTGTAATGATTAAGCGTACCATCGAAATCTCGGGGCGCGGCAACCATCTGTATCTCTACGAGGGCTCGCTGTGCGTCCGCCAGGGGCGGCAGATCGTCGGGCGCGTGCCGCTGGAGGACTTGGGGCTTCTCATCCTGGACGCTGCCGACACGACGTATACCCACCGGCTGGTCACCGATGCGCTGGGCGCCGGCGCCGCGATCCTCCTGTGTGGCGCCGATCATCATCCGGCCGGACTGTTCCTGCCCCAGAACAACACGCGTCAGACCAAACGCATCCGCAATCAGGCGGCCGCGTCGAAGCCGCTTCACAAGCGCCTCTGGAAGCAGATCGTCCAAAGCAAGATTCGCAATCAGGCCGCCGCCTTATCCGACGGGCCGGCCGCCCGGCGCTTGCGCTCGCTGGTAACCACTGTGCGCTCCGGCGACACGGCCAACGTGGAAGCCCACGCCGCACGCCGGTACTGGCGGATGCTGTTCGGCGAGGATTTCCGCCGCTCGCGCGACGGGCCGCCGCCCAACCCACTGCTGAACTATGGCTACATGGCCCTTCGGGCAGCCGTGGCACGGGCGGTATGTGCCGCCGGCCTGCATCCGTCCCTGGGATTGCATCATCACAACCGCGGCAACGCTTTTTGCCTGGCCGACGACCTGCTCGAGCCGCTCCGGCCGCTCGTCGATATTCGTGTCCGGCAGTTGCTTCAGGGCGGTACCGATGCCATCGACCGCCGCGCCAAGTGCGAACTGCTCGGCGTCCTCGCCGAAGAAATCGAGGTCGGCGGCGTCAAGGGGCCCCTCAGCGTGGCGCTGGAGCGGACGCTCGCGTCCCTGGTGGCCTGCTACGCGGGGCAGCGCAAGGACCTTGAGCTTCCCGTACTATGGAGCTGACGGCATACAAAGCCATGTGGTTGTTCGCGATGTTCGATCTGCCGACCGATACGCCCGCCGGGCGACGCGCCTATACGCGTTTCCGCAAGGCGTTGCTCAAGGACGGCTTTACCATGATGCAGTACTCCGTCTACGTTCGGCATTGCGCCAGCGATAAGAACGCCGGCGTGCATGAAAGACGTGTCGAGGGCTTCCTGCCGGCCGACGGGGAGGTCCGCCTGCTGCGGATCACGGACAAACAGTATGAACGGATGCGGATTTACTGGGGAAAAATGCGAAAACCGGCCGAGCCGCCGCCGCGTCAGCTCGAGTTATTCTGAGCCGATGCGACGGCAACTCGTTCGGCCGCAGCTGGTTATGGCCGCGATAGTGTAACCGACTCTGCTCCGGAACCAAGCCACAACAACGAAATCGCCGATTGCACCGCCGTGCTGAGTGTAACCGACTCTGCTCCGGAACCAAGCCACAACGGACGGCCAGGCGTTGTGGACAGCGGACGGAGTGTAACCGACTCTGC
>JAGXKT010000033.1 GCA_018335035.1 Phycisphaerae bacterium | reverse complement strand
TCGGGGCGACTGGATTCGAACCAGCGACCTCTTCACCCCCAGTGAAGCACTCTAACCAAGCTGAGCTACGCCCCGAGAGACGACCAAATTCGAAATACGAAGTTCGAAATCCGAAAGACAGCTACCGTCAACAAGGCACATAGCGACCCGTACGGGGAGCTACGCCCCGAGAAACGACCAAATTCGAAATACGAAGCACGAAACGCGAAACACGGCCACGGCCCGAGAGACCACCAAACTCGAAATTCGAGAAGACAGCACGCAAGAAACTCGAAGCAAGCACCCGCCGTCCGCCCACACATGCGCCGGCGGACAGGGCCGCGGGGCCTGCACACGGACGTATTGTAGGCCCACGGCCCGAAGCGGTCAAGACTAGACAGCATCCCACCCGTGCGATACGATGGTTGTTTTGCGCCCGTGTGCGACGCCCGGGCCCGCGGTCGCGGCGTCGCGGCGCCGAGACGAACAGGATGACCAAACGCCTGCCCATCTGGGCCGTTGTCCTCACTGTCGGCTGTGCCGCGGGCGTCGCGCGCGCCGCCGGCGCGGGCAACGGCGAGTCGCAGATGCTCCACCGCATGATGATGCTCGTGATCCAATTGGGCATCATCCTGTTCGCCGCGCGGATCGGGAACATCCTGTTCGAGAAGATCAAGCTGCCCGGCGCCCTCGGCGAGTTGGTGGCGGGGATGGTCATCGGCCCCTTCGCGCTGGGGCAGTTCGGCTTCTACGGCTTCGCGCAGGGGCTGTTCCCCCACGACGCGGGGCAATTCGCCGTCTCGGCGGAGCTGTACGGCATTGCCTCCGTCGCGGCCGTGGTGTTGCTGTTCACCATCGGGCTGGAGACGGACCTGAAGCTGCTGCTGCGCTACGCCGTGGTCGGCGGGCTGGTCGGCCTCGGCGGGATGCTGGCGTCGTTCTTCGGCGGCGCGGCGGTGGTGATGCTCTTTTCGCGCCTGGTCTTCGGCGAGCCGCTGGGGCTGTTCGCACCGCCGTGTCTTTTACTGGGAACGATCACGACGGCAACGTCCGTGGGCATCACGGCGCGGATCCTCTCAGAGAAGCGCAAACTCGATTCGCCGGAGGGGGTGACGATTCTCTCGGCCGCGGTGATCGATGACGTGATGGGCATCATTCTGCTGGCGGTGGTGATGAGCGTGGTCACGGCGCAGCAGGCGACCGGTGCGTGGGGCGTGGGACTGATCGGCATCAAGGCCGTCGGCGTGTGGCTGGCGGCGACGGTGATCGGGCTGGTCGCCGCGCGGAAGATCAGCGTGTTGCTGAAGTGGGCGGGCGAGCGGACGTCGATCGCCATTCTGGCGTTGGGGCTGGCGTTGATCCTGGCCGGGCTGTTCGAAGAGGCCGGGCTGGCGATGATCATCGGCGCGTACGTGATGGGGCTGTCGCTGTCGAAGGCGGACATCCGCCACGTCATCCGCGAGAAGCTCGCGCCGATCTACGCCCTGCTGGTGCCCGTGTTCTTCTGCGTGACGGGGATGCAGATCAACCTGGCGCACCTGGGACACACGCCGGTGCTGATTTTCGGCCTGGTCTACGCGGTGGTGGCGTTGGCGTCGAAGCTGGCCGGCTGCGGGCTGCCGGCGCTGCTGGCGAACTTCAACCTCCGCGGCGCGGCGCGGATCGGCTTCGGCATGGCGCCGCGGTGCGAGGTGGCGCTGATTATCGCGGGAATCGGGCTGGGCACGGGCATTCTGCCTCAGGAGCTGTTCGCGGCCGTGATCGTGATGGTCGTGGTCAACACGGTCATCGCGCCGCCGGCGCTGGTGTTTCTGTTCGGGGCCGGCGCGCCGCGCGGCACGCGCCGCCCGGTACCGCGCGACAAGGCCGGCACGAGCGTCACCTTCGACTTCCCCGCCGTGGAGATGACGGAGTTCTTCGCCCGCAAGCTTGCCAACGTGTTCGAGTCCGAGGGGTTTTTCGTGCATCCGATCGGTCCGGGCCAGCACATCTACGAGTTACGCAAGGACATTAAGGTCATCAGCTTCACGCGTGAGGGCACGGCGCTGACGTTCGAATGCAGCGAGCCGGACGTGCCGCTGGTCAACGCGGCCGTGTACGAAGCGCTGGCGGCGTTCGAGAAGGCCGCTCAGGCAATGCGCGAGCCGCTGGACCGCCAGGACATCGGCGCGCGAATCCAGCAGGCGGCCCCGGGCCAGCGGGACACGCTGGATTTGCGGCAGTACCTGACGCCGCGCCTGGTGAAGCCGCGTCTGACAGGCCGGACCAAGGCCGAGATCATCGACGAGTTGCTGGCGCTGCTCAAGCGGGAAGGCAAGCTCGCCAACGTCGACGCGGCTCGCCAAGCCGTCTGGCAGCGGGAGAAGAGCATGTCCACGGGGCTGCAGTACGGCGTAGCGATCCCGCACGGCAAGACGGATACGGTCGACGGGCTGGTTTGCGCGGTGGGCATCCAGCCCGAGGGCGTGGACTTCGAGTCCATGGACGGCTCGCCGTCGCGCATCTTCATCCTGACGCTCTCGCCGGCGAGCAAGCCGGCGCCGCACGTGCAGTTCATGTCCACCGTCAGCCAGGTGCTCAACGAGACCGGGCGGCAGCGGATTCTCGAATGCACGTCGGCCGGCGGCATCTACCGCGCGTTCACGGCCCCGGCGCCCAGCGCGGCGCCAGCCGTCTCCAGCCCGCCGCCGGCGCCGTCGACGCATCGAGGGCAGTTCAACATCAGCGACTACCTCCAGCCGGAGCTGGTCACCCCGCGGCTTTCCGGCGCGACAGGCGAGGCGATCATCCGCGAACTGGTGGACCTGCTGGCCGGACAGGGCCTGGTCCGCGATGCCGACGCCGCCGCCCGGGCCGTCCTCGACCGCGAAGCGACCATGTCCACGGGCATGGAGTCCGGCGTCGCCGTGCCGCACGGGCGGACCGACGCCGTCGACCGCCTCGTCTGCGCCGTCGGCGTGCGGCGCGAGGGCGTGGACTTTGGAGCGGCAGACGGCAAGCCATCGCGGATTTTCGTGCTGGTCATCACGCCGGAGGCCGGGGCGGACCCGTACCTGCAATTCGTGGCCGCGCTGATGGGCGTTCTGGACGAAGACGGACGCCAAGCCGTCCTTGCCGCGACCACGCGCGAGCAGTTGTACACCGCCCTGACGCACCGCGCGCCGTAGGCGGGCCGGTCAGCGAACGCGCTCGGCGGCGACGATCCGCCAGACACCGTCGGGCTCATGCGCCCACGTGAGGCGCCACGTGATTCTGTAACGTCCGGCCATACCCGCGGCTTCGCCGGCAATCGTCGTGGTGACGGTCATCTCGGCGCGGCCATCGTCAAGCGTCACGTTCATCTTTCCCAGTTCCACAGCCGTGACGCTGTAGCGCCGGACCGCTTCCCGCGCCTCTTGCAGCGCGCGACGGCGTGGCGCGAACGAGCCGCCGAAATCGTCCGACAGATGTGCCGCCAGCGGCTCGGTGTCGCCCGCGGCAAGCCCGTGAGCGATACGATAGGATGCAGCACGGATCACCTCGCGATCGGTCCGCACGATGCGCTCGACGGCGAAGACGACCCCGGCCAGCACGAGTGGAATGGCCAGCAGCGCCAGCGCCCGCCGGCTGCGGCGTTCGTACCACACCGCCGCCAAGATCAGCTCGCCCAGCGCCAGGGCGAGATACACGTACAACGGTTGTTCAAACAGGAGACGCTCGATTGCGCTCATGGTTCAATTCTACGCGTTCGGCGTGACGCGCTAAAGTCCCGTGCTACCGTGCGGCGATAAATCAGGCAAGAGAGACCCATGGCCCGTAAACCGAAAGAGCGAGGGGACTGGATGCGGATTTCCGAAGCCGCGGCAGCCGCCGACGTCAGCAAGCAGACGATCGAGTACTACATCATGCTCGGGTTGATCGAACCGCTTCGTGTGCCCGGCAAGCGCTCGCGCCTGTTCGACGAGGACCTGATTCGGCGGATTCGCCTGATCCGACGGATGAACCGTTCCGGCTACGCGCTGCGGGACATCCGCGACACGTATCTTCGGCGTCGATAACGGCCCGCGGGGCCGGGCGCCGCCACGCGGATTTCACCTGCGAGGGGTCATGCGAGCCGCGCGCCGTTCGGCTACAATGACCGCCACATCCGATGGCCAAGAAATTCGTCAAGATCTCGCTGGCGACGAAGTTCCGCGTTCTGTTCGGCGCGGCGGTGGTGGGCATCATCGCCGTGGCGCTGCTGGTGCCCTGGTATTTCATGGAGCTTCTGGCCGAGCGCGGGGTGGAGCAGACGGCCGGCGAACTGACCCGGCTGCGGTACAACGAGTATGTTCAGGATCACCTGGACCACGGCTCCGAGGCCGCCGCGGACGACGCCAAGAGCGAGGTCGTCGACCTGTACGCTCGGGACATCGACGGCAGCATCGCCACCGGGCTTCACTTCGTCCGACTGGTTCCCGGCAAGAGAGAGTCGTCGCTGGATGCCGCCGGGCGCAGCGCGCGGCAAGCGTTTAAGCAGGCGCCGGAGCAGGACCTGGCGGTCTTCACCAGCGAGGACGAGCGCGGGCGAGCGGTCTATCGCTGCTTTCGCGCGGTGCGGATCGACCAGAGCTGCGCCAAGTGCCACCGCAGCCAGCAGCGCCCCGAACTACCGGCTCGTCCGGGGCAGTTGGTGGGCATGGTCGGCGTCACGATGCCGGAATCGGCCGCGGCGAGCGGGCTGGTCTGGTGGACGCGGGGCGCGTTTGTAGCCGGGGCGGGGTTGGCGGCATTGCTGGCGTTTTTCCTTTTCGTCATCATCTCGGAGCGGTTGGTGTTGCGTCCCGTGCGCGACCTTCGCGGCGTCTCCGACAGGGTCGCCGAGGGCGACTTGTCCGTCCGCAGCGAGCTGCGAACCGGTGACGAGCTGGAACGCCTCGGCGAAAGCGTCAACGAGATGCTCCAGGCCATCAGCGACCAGCACAACAAACTGCGGGCCGCCAACCGGGCGCTGGACCTGAAGCTCAACGAACTGGCCGAGGCGAACGTTACGCTCTACCAGGCCAACCAGGTCAAAAGCGAGTTCCTCACAAACGTCTCGCACGAGTTGCGCACGCCGCTGAACAGCATCATCGGCTTCGCGGAACTGCTCGCCGAGCGCGAGGACGAGCGCGTCGCACGTTACGGACGGAACATCGGCGAGGCGGCCAAGAGCTTGCTGCGGATGATCAACGACCTGTTGGACCTGGCGAAGATCGAGGCCGGCAAGGCAGACGTGCGCCTGGACAAGGTCTCCGTCACCGACACGTGCCAGACGCTGGTGACGCTGATGCACCCCCAGGCGGACAAGCGCTCCATCACGCTGGAACTGTCGCTGGCGTCCGACGTGCCGGTCATCCGCACGGACCCGGCGAAGCTTCAGCAGATTCTCTACAACCTGCTGTCCAATGCGGTGAAGTTCACGCCGGCCGGCGGGAAGGTCATCGTCTCGGCCAGCGGCGAGCCGTCGCAAGGCCACAGCGACGAGAGCGGAGGAGTCGTCGTGGCCGTGCGCGACACGGGACCGGGGCTCTCAGAAGCCGAACAGCAGCACATCTTTGACAAGTTCTACCAGGCCGATCGCACGCTCACCAAGGAGTCCCAGGGAACGGGCCTGGGCCTGGCGATCGTCCGCGAGCTGACCCAACTGCTCGGGGGGCGCCTGGAGGTCAACAGCGCCCCGGGCCACGGCGCGACGTTCGCCATCCACCTCCCGCCGGACGGACCGGAACTGACACCCGAGGCCGGGCCCGACGCATCATAGCGGACCGGGCTACGGGGTTTCGATGCCGCCGCCCGCCGCGCCCGATCCGGTCGGCGGCGCGGGCCCGGCGCCGCTGAGTTGCTGAGCGATCTGGACGTAGATCATCCGCACCTGGTACAGCGCCTGGTCCAGCGCCTTGCGTTCCGCGTCGTCCAGGTTGCCCTGCGCCTTGTCCTCCAGCACCTTCAGCGTGTCGATGTGGTGCTTCGCCAGGTCGAGATCCACGTACCGGCGCCCGCTCTGCGGGTCCTCCATCCCTCCCAGCGCCATGATTGCCTGGGCCGCCAGCGAGTTGACCAACGTCGTGAAGCTGGCCGGGGGCAAATCGCGCGCGTCCCCCGCCCCGGCGGCGCCGGCCTCTTGGGCCTTCTGCTCCGTCTCGCGGGCGAGCTTTTCCTTCTCGGCCTGGGCCTGGGCCTTCCAGTCATCGTCGACGTAGATCTTGGACTGCTCGGCACCTTCGGCGCCCTGCTGCTTCGGCTGCTGCTCGTCTTTCTGCTCTTCGGCCATGATGACGTCCTCTTGTCTCGCGGGGGAATCGCGTGAAGTCCACCGACAGTATTCTACCCGACGGGGGCCGGGGCGGGGCAAGTCACGCCCCGGCGATGCGCGGCATGCGCATCGGCTCACAGCGAAGCTGGGCCTGGAGAAACTCGTGGAGCATGCGGGACTTCAGCACGACGGCGTCGGGCTCGTGCCACAGGTTTCGCCGCTCGTGCGGATCGTCGACGAGGTCGAACAGCTCCCCGTCGTCGCCGTCGCGGTAGACGGTGATCTTGTATCGCTCGTTGACGTAGCTGCGCATGTGGAAGTTATACGTCCCGTGGTGGTTCTCCGTGATTGACCCGCGGCGCGCCGGCGCGCCGCCGCGCCACGCGTCGAGCTGGCTGACGCCCTGCATGACGCCGGGAACCTCCCGCCCCGCCGCCGCCAGGAACGTCGGCGCCAGGTCCACCAGATTCTGGATCGCCGTCGAGACGCCCCCGGGCGGCACCTCACCCGGCCAGCGGACGAGGAACGGTAGCCGCAGCAGGTCCTCGTAGTGATGGATCGCCTTGGCGGTCAGCCCGTGCTGACCGAGGAAGTGCCCGTGGTCTGTCGTGAAGATCACGATCGTATCGTCGGACAGTCCCAGCCGGTCCAGCGCAGTAAGGATGCCGCCGATGTGCTGGTCCATCAGCGAGACCATGCCGTAATACGCGGCCATGTCCTTGCGCAGCTCGGCCGGCTCGCGCCGTTGCGGGTGCCCGCCGTGGATCGCCTCGCCGCCTCGGGCGCGGGCCCACCAATCGTAGTCCGGCTCCTGCGTCTTGCGAAAATGGATGGCGTTGAGCTCGTGCTCACCCTCGGCCAGCGTGCCGGGGACCATCTCGTCGGGGTCGTACATGCTGGCCCACGGTTCGGGCACGAGGTACGGCGGATGTGGGTCGTGGAAGCTGACCCAGCAGAAGAACGGTCGGCCTTCGTCGGTGGCGCGCTGGATTTGCGCGACGGTCCGCTCGGCGGTCCATCGGCTGTAGTGATACTCCCCCGGCAAGGCCCAGTGACGGTTGTCGCCGATGAAGTACTCGGTGCGGCTGTCGGTCTCGGCCGGCTCGGGCGGCCAGGGGCGGAAGTAGTCGCGCCAGTTGTCGAGCCCGTTTTCCTCCATCCAGATGGCGTAGTGCTGCCCGACGTGGGACTCGTCGGCGTGCATCCGGGCGATCTCGACGTGCTCGAACCCGTACCAGGGCCCGTGCATGCGGCGCCAGTAGTCCAGGTCGCGCAGGAGCGGCTGACACTCGATGGACTCCATGCCATAGCGCCGCACCAGCGGCTGGAGGTGGGCCTTTCCGACCAGCGCGGTGAAATACCCCGCCCCGCGCAGCGCGTCGCCGACGGTGGGCACGTCCTCGAAGAGCTTGGTGCCCAGCGACCACGCGCCGTGATGCGACGGATACATGCCCGTGACGATGCTGGCGCGCGTCGGCGTGCAGGTGGGGTTGGGGCAGTACGCGCGGTCGAAGCGCGTGCCCTCGGCGCAGAGGCGGTCCAGCGCCGGCGTGCGGATGCGGTCGTTGACCGCTGCCAACGTCGAGTAGTGCTGCTGATCCGACGTAATCAGCAGGATGTTCGGGCGGGAAGCGCTCACCGTCTCTGACATACTGAATGTGGGCGCGCATGGCAAGCAGCGGCATCTCAGGGCC
This sequence comes from Phycisphaerae bacterium, assembly GCA_018335035.1. GTDB lineage: Bacteria > Planctomycetota > Phycisphaerae > SM23-33 > SM23-33 > JAGXKT01. The sequence continues at coordinate 15,762 of JAGXKT010000033.1, read as the reverse complement.
CGCCGTCGGACCCGGCGGGTAGCGCGTTGCGCAAAGATTCGTCAATCCCGGCGCCCGGCGCGCGCCGATAGCGCCCTGCGGACAGCTCGTAGCGGATGCGGAGCGCCGCCATGGACAGCGAAGACCGACAGGTCGCCCTGGTGACGGGTACGGACGGTCTCGGTGCAGCCGTCGCCGAAGACCTCGCCCGCCGCGGCTGGTCCGTCTGCTGCCACGCCGCCGCCCAGTCCGCCGCCGAGGCCGCCGCCGAAGACGCCGGCCGCGCCGCCGAAGACGCCGGCGCCGACGCCCGGTGCGAGCCGTTCACCGCCGACCTCGCCGACGCCGAGCGACGTGAGCTGCTCGTCGAGAACGTCCTGGACGCCTTCGATCGGATCGACATGCTCGTCAGTGCCGCGGCGCCGCCGCCCGCCGAGGCGCGCGACCTGCTGGAACTGACGGCCAACGATGTTCGCGGCGCGACGGAGGCCGCGCTGGTGCCCGCGGCGATGCTGACGCAACTGGTCGCGCGGGAGATGGTTCGACAGGTCGAGGCGGCGGTGGTCGAGAACCCGCGCATCGTGCTGATCAACTCCATCGCGGCGTACACGACCAGCGCGGACCACGGCGGGCACTGCGTGGCGCGGGCGGCGATGGCGATGTGGACGAATCTGCTGGCCGACCGGCTGGGCGAGCACGGCATCGGGGTGTACGAGGTGCGCGTAGGCATGATCAGCGCCGGGGCGGACGATCCGGCCCACGAGACGTACGACGATCTCATCAGCGAGGGGCTGACGCCCATTCGCCGCTGGGGGCGTGCCGGCGATGTCGCCCGCGCGGTCGGCGCCGTCGCCGAAGGGCTGCTGGGCTTCTCGACCGGCGAGGTACTCAACGTGGATGGGGGCTTCCATCTGCGGCGGTTGTAGAGACGCTACTGCCGCGCGTAGGTGATCTGGTGAAACGGCTCGCCGGCCAGGTATAGCAGCACTTTGCGCCCGCCATCGAAGAACCGCAGCGCGCCGGTCAGTTCGTCGGACTGGTGGCGCAACGCGACGCGCCACGTGCCGTCATCCTGGCGTGCGGCCCGCCCGGCAACATGCGCCTGCGGAATCGTCACGCGCAGCACGTCACCCTCCCGGGCGAGGCGAAGCTCACTTGGCCCGGACGACTGAATCGCCGCCATGACGGGGGGCCGCAATGCGGGCTTGAGGTTCCGCGGCGGCTGCTCGGCAAAGGTCGCCGGCAGCGCGCCGGGGTCGGGTCGTGCCGGCCCGCGAAGCACGCCGGCGGGAACGGTGGAAACATCGCGCAACGCCAGCCGCGCCTCCCCGGCGTCGGAAGGGCCGACGAACACGAGTGTCGCCGTCATCGTCTTGCCGGGGGGCACGTGCAGGCGGACGGGGCGCGCGGGCCCGTCACGCAATGGATGTGCCGTCGTCACGCCCAGACATCGCAGCGCGCCGTCGGCAAGTTCCAGCCGGGCGCCCTCGCCGGTGGCGTGAACGGTCAGCGGCTCCTGCAGTGCCGTCAGACGCACCGTGACGCGCCAGTAGGCCTGCCCCGGCGGCGCAGGGTGGTACCCGCCGGAAGCGAACAGGGCGCTTTCGACGCCCGCAATCTCGCAACGCGGCGACGGGCCCGGCGGTTCGGGCGGTGGCGGCTTGGGCGGCGGTGGCTTGGACGGTTCGGGCGGCGCCGGCCTGTCGGACGGCTTGGTCGACGGTCGCGACGCGCCCGGCGATGCGTCGACGCGCCCGCCACCTGCCGGCTCGCTCCGCCCCGCGGCCATCGCCCGTCCGTCCTGCTCGCCGGCCGCGGGCGGTTCATCGCTGCGCAGCATCCGCAAACCCACCCACAGCCCCGCACCGGCACCGACGACGACCAGCGCCGCCACGGCCGCAAGCAGCGGCCACACCCGCCACTGTTCGAGCACTTCCACCGGCTCGGGGCGATCCGCGACGATGATCTGCCACTCGCTGGCCAGATCAAGGCGGTGGCGGTCAGCCGTTTCGGTATCCGACGAACCGGGCAGTTCGGATTCGGCATCGCCCGCGGGGCGCGGGATGCGGATCCGCCCGCCGCAGGCCGGGCAACGCCCCTCCATCCCGGCCCGCCGGGCGCCGACCGTCAGATGCTTGCCGCACTTGCCGCACGTCACGTGTAGCGTCTGTCGGAGCTGTTCCCGCGCAACGTCAGCATAGCCGCTCTCGGCTTGAGTGTCCGCCGGCGGTGCGTCCGCTGCAACGTCCGCCGAGGCGGCCAGAGGCACGGCGTAGCCGCAGTTGGTGCAGGCGGCCGTCGGTCCGGAGGCCGCATCCGCCTCGAACAGCGTTCCGCATTGTCCGCATCGCACCTGCACGCGGCTATCCTTTCGTCCCCTGGTAGCGCTGCGCAATCGGCATGCGCCGCCCGCTGCCGAACGCACGCCCGCTGACCTTCAGCGCCACGGCTGCCTGGCGGCGCTTGTGCTCGGCGCCGTCGACCATGCCCACGACGCGATGCACGACGGACGCGTCGAATCCCTCGGCGACGATCATCTCAGCCGTCTGGTCCCCCTCGATGTACCGCGCGAGGATGGCATCCAGCAGTTCGTACGGGGGCAGCGCGTCCTGGTCGGTCTGGTCGGGCTTCAGCTCGGCGCTGGGCGGCTTGGTCAACATGCGCTCGGGGATGCGAGGCCGACCGGCCTCGGCATTAAGCTGGCGTGCCAGGGCGAAGACCTTCGTCTTGAGCACGTCGCCGATGGGCGCCAGCCCGCCGGCCATGTCACCGTACAGCGTGCAGTAACCCACCGACAGCTCGGATTTGTTTCCGGTCGCCAGGGCGACCTTGCCGAAGGCGTTGCTGACGGCCATCACCACCATGCCTCGAATTCGCGCCTGGACGTTTTCATCGGCAAGGTCTGCATTGCCGCCGGCGAGGATGCCGCCCAGGGCGGACTCGAAGGCCGCGTGCAGCGGCTCGATGGGAACGGTGGGCATCCGAAGCCCGAGGTTGTTCGCCAGCGCCTCGGCATCGCTGAGACTGTGATCGGAGCTGTAGCGCCCGGGCATCGCCAGGGCGGTGACGTTGTCGGGCCCGAGCGCATCGGCGGCGAGCGTGGCCGTAACGCCGGAGTCGATCCCGCCGCTGAGCCCCAGCACCACCGAGGTGAAGCCGCACTTGGTGACGTAATCCCGCAGGCCGAGCTTCAGCGCGGCCGAGAGCCGCTCCAACGGCTCGCCCGGCGGCTCGCATCGCTGGGGACGCGCCTCCGGGCCCACGTCGACGATCAGCAGGTCCTCCTCGAAGCTCCGGGCCCGTGCCAGAAGCGTTCCGTCCGCGGCGACGACGCAACTGCCGCCGTCGAAGATCAACGCGTCGTTTCCGCCAACCTGGTTGACGTAGATGATCGGCGCACCGGCGCGGGCCGCCTGACGCTCAAAGACGCCGTCGCGCAACGCCGTTTTGCCCGTCTCAAACGGGCTGGCGGCCATGTTGACGATGACGTCGACCTTCTCGCCGGCGAGGCGTCCAACAGGATCGTCGCCGTAGAGGTCTCGGCCCAGAGCGGCCGCATCCCAGAGGTCCTCGCAAATCGTCAGCCCGAGCCGTACGCCGCCGACCTCGAAGCATCCGCTGTCGTGGCCGGGCTGGAAATAGCGGGTCTCGTCAAACACATCATAGGACGGCAGAAGCCGCTTGGCGTGGACGCGCTGGATGCTTCCGTCGGCGAGAAGGGCCGCGGCGTTGACCAATGCCGGACCCGCCTGCCGCGGCGCGGGCCGGACAAACCCCACCAACGCCGCAACGGACGTGCAGTGTCCGGCCAGGCCCTCCACGGCCGCAACGCTGTCGGCGACGAATTGCTCCTTGCCCACCAGATCCCGTGGGGGATAGCCAACAACGGACAATTCGCTGAAGACGACGAGATCGGCGCCGGCCTCGCCAGCGCGGGCAATCGCCTCGGCAATGCGATCCCGATTGTAGGGGATGTCCCCCACCACCGGATTTGTCTGTGCCAGCGCAATCCGCATGAGCGGATACTCCTCGCCCGCCGCCGATGCGGCAAGCGCCCCTATAATAGTCATGGAAGCCGATGGGGCCAAGGAACGCCGACGGACCGCCAGCCAGGACGCCATGGAAACGCACAACGTGATTTCGAAAGCGCGGTTTACCTCCGCGGCCGCGTCTGTGACGCACGTGACCGGCGGCCCGCCGGCGGTCGACCTGCTGTGCCTCGAACCCGGCCAGAAGCACACCGGCGCCAAGGGCCCCTGCGCTTGCTACGTGATCGCCGGCTCGGTGACGGTCGCGACCGGCGACGATCGCCGCGCCGTGCCTACCGGCGGGCTGGCGACGTTCGAGGCCGACAAGCCGCACGCGATCGCCAACACGTGCGACATCCGATCACTGTGCCTGGTCATCCGGCCGGGATGAGCGAGCGCGTCATCCGCCGTTGGCCGGGCGCGTAGAAGCGGCCGGACGCGTGGACGGCGCCGGAGGCATCAGCCCTTCATCCGGGCAGGACAGCGCCTGAATATGCCCCACGAAAACCGGCAACACACACCCAGGCGCTACCTGAAAGCGGATTGATCGCCGCTCCAGCCGCCCTGAAACGTTCGTTCCGTTGCGCAGCTCCAGCTTCACGCGGCCCAGCCCTTCATCGACGTCCAGGTGCATGCTTTTGACCTGGGCCGGCTTCGCATCGATCCGTCCATAGCGCGTGCGTACGGGCAGCACATCCTCGACGATGCGCCCTCGCAACACATCGTCGTTGCGTAGCGCCAATTCCACGCAGGGCTCGGTCCGTCTGTCGGTGGCGCAGACGATCTTTTCGACGCGCCCCCGTGCGACGCGCAGTGTCCGCCCCACACTCAACGGCACAACGACCGGGTCGGCAAGCCACAGGCCCGACAACACCGACCCATTGCGGAACAGCGCTCGGTGCAACCCCTCGACCCCGCTTAGCTTGACGCCCTCAAGATGCTCCGGTACCAACCGGACTTTGCCGTACTCGCAGAGGAACGCTCCGGGGAAATCCTCAGGCGAAAACAGCAGCCGCGCCCCGGACCGCAACGCGATCATCGGCCCGGCGAGAGCGATCCGCTCCGGTCGGTCGGGGGAGACGCGATACGCCACCGTCGCCATCTTGTCCGCCGGCACGTTCATCTCGCCGCCGGCAGCGGCATGAAACGTGATCGGCCCGTTGGTCAACGTCCCCACCAACACCTGCCCGTCGACCAGGCCCATGCGCACCAGCGCCCCGCTGCCGGTCGCCTGGAGACCCACGACCCGCTCGGCCGGGAAGGCAAACTCCCCGAATGCCGTCTCGATCGCGTACTGCTCGTTGCCGATCCGCCCCGGGATTCTGTCGCCCTTGTCCAGCACGAGCAGATCATGCTCTTCGTCGCGCGGCAACTCCATGGCACCGAGCATCAGCAGGGCGCCGGACATATTCACAAGCCGCCTGCGCAATGCGGGGGGCACCTTTCGCAACTCACGGCGCGGGTCGAATTCATCCAGGAGTTTCTTGGCGTCCGAAAAACTGCGACGTTGCGCCTGGAAGATGCACAAGGCCACCGTCTCCCCTGCCGGTATCTTAAGTTGCGTGGTGCAACGGATGTCGTCGCCGGACCACGTGAATGTCGGCACATCAGGCGAGCCCTCAGAGGCGAAGACATGTACGACCGCCGGACGACTGGAATTGCCCGTGTGGTCGGACGTGACGATGCCCCAGTCGCCCTCGACCAGTTGGCTCTTGCCCGATGTCGTATACGTGTACTGCACAGTGTTACCCATGTCCGAGAAGTACTCAACAGTAACCGTCTGCTCCGAACTTCCTGTGTTCTCGAATATGTCGATCCAGCGGCAATAGCCGATCGCATCGTCCCCACCGTCGACGTACACGCGGCGTGAGACGTGAAGCGAGCCGCGCGTCCACACCGAGGTCTCGACCTCGCGTCCATCGGCGCTGAGACGCCCCTGCCCGGACTGACTGGCTACTTGCCCATCAACCCTCAATTGCATGCCCCCATCGTAAGCATCGTGGGTCCCGTCGTTGACACGCCCGTCGTGCAGGATGTCCCACTTGTAGCCCGCGGCGTCCTTCGCGCTCCACGTAAACGACGTCTTCCGGTCGTCCGGCAGGTGGATGCCGTCCTCGGCCCGCGCCGCGACCGCCCCGCAGAGCAGGGCCGCCACCACGGTCGCCGCTTTCGCCCACGTCGTTTCACTCATCGCCTGTTCCTTCATCGTGGTCGCACGGGGACAGCAAGCTGCGCCCCCCCCAGTAACAACGCCGATGCTTCGCTTGTTGACGGTGCGCGCGCCGAGCCGCCCTGCCCGATCTTCTCGATCACCGCCTCCAGCCGCTGGCGGACCTCCGGGTCGTTGACGTCGAGGTGTCGGCGCAGCATCGGCACAATGACGCCACCGAGTTCGACCAACTCCTCGGTGGCCGCCGCGCGATCCGCGTAGCTCTCGCCCCCCAGACGAACCACAAGCTCGCGAACGCGTTGCCGCAGCGCCTCGGGCGATAGCGGCTGGCTGCGCGCTACGCGACGCAGCAGGGCGGTCGAAACGTGCAGTTCCGGACCCGGAAGCAGCTTGATAGTCACCGTGTCGTTTTCCAGTCGGCCGCGCAGAATCGATTCGTCCCACAGCTCCACCACGGCGCGTCCGCCACGGTCGCTGGCGAATCCCACCGTTCGAACCTTCAGCGGATCAATCCGGACCCGCCCGTAATCGCTTTGGATGCGCAGCGGCGCGTCGCCCAGACGGCCGCGGAGCACGTCGCCGTTGGTCAGCGTCAGGTCGGTCAACGTCAGGTCTTCGTGCGTCTCCCGGCTGAAAACTAGCTGCCCGAGCATATTGCGCGAGACGGTCAGCTCCGGGCCGAGCTTCAGGTGAAAGACGACTTCCGTCGGCTCAAGGAAGCCGGCCAGCTCGCTTCCGTTTGCGAACACAACCCGATGAACGCCGCCGTCGCCACCCAGGCGCACTTCCTGGATCGCATGGGCATCGAGTGCGATCGTTCCGTGGCGCGTTCGGAACATCAGCGGGGTCGATTCCGCATCGAACACCAGTCGATCGCCGGTGCGCAAGACCGCCACGGGAGCCGAGAACGGCACATCCAGCGGTCGATCCGATGAGATCTTATACGACCATTGCGCAAGTTTGTCGGCGGGAACGGCCAGCCGCCCGCCGCCGTCGCTCAGTTCGATCTGGATGCGCTGTTCGCCCAGCGTCCCGGACAGCACCTGTCCGTCCGTCGTCAGCGTTCGGACGGCTCCGCCGCCGCCCTCGACGGCCGCCATGCCGACGATGCGGTCGGCCGGCAGCGCTACCGATCCATACAACGTCGACAGTGTGAACCCCTCGTTGACGATGCGCCCGTACATGGGATCGCCCTTGTCCGTGACGACCGTGTCGGCCTCGTCCGAACGATCGAGCGACACGTCGGCGACAAAGGTGCCGGCACGGAAGTTGACGATGCGTCGGCGCACGGCGACCGGCAGGTCACGGAGCAATTCAGCGGCCCGGAAACGCTTCAACCGCTTGTGATGACCCGCCAGCGCGTGGTCCTGAGACTGGAAGGTGCACAGAATGACCGAGGAGCGGGGCGGAAGCTTCAGCCGCCAGCGCACCTGGATGTTGTTGCCCTCAATTCGGACATGCTCCGGCCGGCGCTTCAACCGTTTGTCGCGCAGAACATGCAACAGCGCCGGCGGAGTGGACTTGTTCGCCGCCTCCGTCATAAACGCCCAGTCGTCGGCACCGACGCCGCGCCGCCCGCTGCTGCCGACCTGGACGCCGATTCCGTATGGGACAGCCGTGGCGAGGTCGGCGTTGACCCAAAGCGCGTCGCCCGTCGGGTTCTCGATGATCTCCAGCCACCGCGCCATCGCGCGGTCCTTGTAGACGCGAATGCGACGGTAGATCAGCAACTTGCCGTGCCGGTGCGGGCCGATTTCCAACTCGCGACCGTCCGCACTGATCCGCGCCCGCCCGTTGGGCGAGCGGATGGTGTCGCTGCCGAGGCGGAGAAACATCCCCTGCCCGTACGCGTTGTTCGTTCCGCTGCCGACCGTTCCGTAGCGCTGGATATCCCAGCGAAACCCCCCGCCGTCCGTAATGACGTGCGCTAAACCGGTCGTGCTGTCGCCCGAGACGTGCAACCCCGCCACATCCGAACCGTCCGCGACAGCACTGTGTCCCAACGCTGCCAACATCGCGGCCGCCACTGCAGCCGCACACCAGCGAACCCGTCCATGTTGTCTGAGCGATTTCATCTGCTGTCCTTGGTTGTGCCGCCAGACCTGCACCGGCACAGAGTCTCGCGGGGTTTCGATGCGCAAAACGCCACGAAGTTCCCCGTAAAAGACGCGCCATGCTCGCCCGCCGTACGAGGTCGTTTATTATCCCCCCTGCCCCGAATCGATGCAACGCCGCTTCGAAGGCCTTCGGCGACGTTGCAAACGCCGCCGAGCGGCGCTACAGTAGCCCCGTTATGGCTATTGAGATTATCCAATCCGACGACCCCCTCGCCGCCGCGAAGGTTCGCGCGATTCTGGAAACGCTTTGCGCCGGTGGGCTGACCGCCCCGACCGGCGCGGCGGCGGACATGCCGGCGGCGGTTCGCGACGTCATCGCCGACGTGCAGGCCCGCGGCGACGAGGCCGTCTGCGCCCTGACCGAGCGGATCGAGCGCGTCCGCCTGACGCCGCAGACCATGCGTGTTGCGCCCGACGAGATCGCCGCCGCAGCCGAGCGGGTCGCCCCGGACTTCCGCGCGCTGATCCGCCGGTCGGCCGAGAACGTCCGCGCCTACCAGCAGGCAATCCTGCAGCCGGACCCGCCGCCGGTTGTCCGCGGCGGGCGGCGCCTGAGCGCGCGATACACGCCGATCGACCGCGTGGGCATCTTCATCCCCGGCGGCGGCGGCAGCGGCGCGGTGCTGGTCTCCAGCTTGGTCATGACGGCCGTGCCGGCACAGGTCGCCGGCGTCGGGCGGATCGTCATCGTCAGCCCGCCGACAGTCGACGGCGACGTCAGCGACGCCCTGCTGGCGGCGGTCGCGGAGCTCGGGCTCGACGAGGTCTGGCGCGTCAGCGGCACAGGCGGGCTTGCGGCGCTGGCGTTCGGCACGGAGACGATGCCCCGCGTGGACAAGATCGTCGGGCCCGGAAACGCCTTCATCGCCGAGGCCAAGCGGCAACTGTTCGGGCGGGTCGGCATCGACGCCATCGCCGGACCCAGCGAGGTGCTGATCATCGCCGACGAGACAGCCCGTGCCGACTGGCTCGCCGCCGACATGCTCGCCCAGGCCGAGCACGACCCCGGATCGGCCGTGCTGGTCACGACGTCGTCGGGACTGGCCGGCGCCGTCGCCGCAGAGATCGACCGACAGCTCGACGCCCTGGACCGCGCGGACGCCGCCGGCCGCGGCATCGAGACCGGCTCGGCGATCATCGTCGCGCCGGACCTCGACGCGGCCTGCGACGTCGCCAACGCCTTCGCCACCGAGCACCTCCAGGTCATCACCGCCGACGACGAGGCGGTGCTGGGGAAGATCCGACACGCCGGGGCGATCTTCGTCGGCGGCTACACGCCCGTGCCGCTGGGCGACTACTACGCCGGCCCATCGCACGTGCTGCCGACAGGAACGACGGCGCGGTTCTCCGGGCCGCTGAGTTGCAACGACTTCCGCAAGGCCTCCAGCGTGATCCGCTATGACGCCGACGCCCTGGCCGCCGACGCCGCCGACGTGACCGCCTTCGCCCGCCGCGAGGGACTGACCGCCCACGCCGCCGCCGTCGAGAAACGGCTCGAACGAGGCCGGAGCAATCGCGATTGAGAACTGAGGACTGAGGCAACTGAAGGTCCTAGGTCCCAGGCCTTAGGTCTTAGGTCCCAGGTCTTAGGTCTTAGTGGCAGAGCCCGGGTAAGACAAGACAGTGGTATTCGGTAACTCATCGACGGCAGGAGCGACGGGGACGGGTGATGACAACGATTCGCAGCTACAAGGATCTGATCGCCTGGCAGAAAGGCATGGACCGGGTGGAAATGACGTATGAACTTACGAAGCAATTCCCAGCCGAGGAACGCTATGGGCTTTCAGCGCAACTGCGCCGAGCAGCAGTGAGCGTCATCTCAAATGTCGCCGAGGGTTATGGACGACGCACCCGCCGGGATTACGTCCACTTTCTGGACATGGCCGCAGGGTCCGCAAATGAGGTCGAAACTCAACTGCTTGTCGCCGGCCGACTGGGGTATACTGATGCCCCTGCCGCAGACGGCGCGATATCGCTCGTGTGTGAGGTTCAGCGTATCCTCAAAGGGCTGATATCGAAGCTTGAGGCCAGCCCCAAGCAGGACGTACGCAACCAACGCGGCAACGGCCTCGACCCCGGCCCTGCCACTAAGACCTAAGACCTGGGACCTGGGACCTAGGACTTTCACGTTGGATGTGGACGCCTCGGTCGAGCATCGGACCGAAACCAATGAGCTACGTTCGCCACAACATAGAACGCATGACGCCTTACGTTCCCGGCGCGCAGCCGCCGCCTGGAGCGAGCGTCGTCAAGCTCAACACCAACGAGAACCCCTACCCGCCGTCACCGCGTGTCGCCGAGGCGCTGGCCGGGTTCGAGCCGGCGGCGCTGCGGGCGTATCCGGACCCGACGGCCGGGCGGTTGCGCAACGTCGCCGCCGAGGTTCTCGGCGTGAAGCCGGACTGGATTCTGCCGGCTAATGGCAGCGACGACGCGATCATGATGATCGCCCGCGCCGCCGGTGCGCCTGATCGGGAGATCGCCTACGCGACGCCGACGTTCACCTTCTACGACACGCAGGCGCGGATCGAGGCGGCCGGGCCCGTCGAGGTGCCCTACGGCGAGGACTACGCCCTGCCGGTCGAGGCCCTCGCCGCCGCCGGCGCGGCCGTGACGTTCGTCGCCAGCCCGAACAGCCCGTCCGGCACGCTCGCACCGACCGACCAACTCGCTGAACTGGCCGAGCGAAGCTCGGGCCTGCTGATCGTCGACGAGGCGTACGTGGACTTCGCCGACGAGACCGCCCTGCCCCTGATCGAGCGATTCGAGAACGTCGTCGTCCTGCGGACGCTGTCGAAGGGCTACTCGCTGGCCGGGCTGCGGGTGGGCTTCGCCGTCGCGCGCCCGGCGCTGCTGGAGCAGCTCGCCAAGACCAAGCAGATCTACAACGTCGGCGCCCTGCCGGCCGCCCTGGCCGCGGCGGCGATGAGCGACCAGGCGTGGAAGGACGCCAACGTCGCCAAGGTCCGCGCCGGGCGGGCGGAGCTGACAAACGGCCTGAGGCAACGCGGCTGGCGCGTGTGGGACTCGCAGGCGAACTTCCTGTGGACGCGCCCGCCGGAGGGAAACGCCGCCGCCCTCCACGAGGCGCTGAGTGCCCGCGGCATCCTGGTCCGCCACTTCCGCGGCGCCGGGCTGGACGACAAGCTGCGAATCACTGTCGGAACCGACGAGCAGAATGCGGTGTTGCTGGCGGCGCTGGGCGATGGAAGATCGAAGGTCGAAGATCGAAGGGCGAAGAGCTAAGGGGCGGACATGGAGACCCTTCGCAGCTACAAGGATCTTGTCGCTTGGCAAAAGGCGGTTGATCTGGTCGAATACGTCTACCGGCTAAGCGGCACGTGGCCGCAAGAGGAACGCTTTGGGCTGGTTTCGCAGATTCGGCGCGCGGCCGTTAGTGTCTGTGCGAATATCGCCGAAGGGTTCGGACGTTCGCGAAAGGCCGACTACCTTCGGTTCCTTGATATTGCGGCTGGTTCTGCCAATGAGACGGAAACGCACATGGTCATCGCCGACCGCCTGGGCTTTGCCGACGCCGAGGAAGCCGAGCGTGCGATTGCCGCGACACAAGAAGTTCAAAGAATCATAAGAGGGTTGATTCGAAGTATACGCAACAGTAGTCGAACCAACATCCGGCCGAAGTAGACGACACTCTTCGATCTTCGACCTTTCGATCTTCGACCTTTCGATCTTCGACCTTGTTCATCGAGGCAATCATGGCCGAGCGAAAAGCGACAATCACCCGCAAGACCAAAGAAACGCAGATCGAGCTGACGATCAATCTGGACGGAACCGGCGCGGCCGAAGTGGAAACCGGCATCGGCTTTCTTGATCACATGCTGGATCATCTCGCCAAGCACTCGCTGAGCGACCTGAGCGTCCGGGCGAGCGGCGACTTGCAGGTGGACGATCACCACACGGCCGAGGACGTCGCCATCTGCCTCGGCGAGGCGATGACGCAGGCACTCGGCGACAAGGCCGGTATTGCACGCTACGGCTCGGCCAGCGTGCCGATGGAGGAAACGCTGGCGAACGTGTCGGTGGACCTGTCCGGGCGAGCGGCCGTCGTCTACAACGCGCGGTTCGGCGGCGACAAGATCGGCACGTTCGACACGCAGCTCGTCGAGGAGTTCATCCGCCGCCTGGCCGCGACGGCGGGCATGAACGTCCACGTCAACGTCCCCTACGGCGTCAACGATCACCACGTCGCCGAGGCGATCTTCAAGGCCCTCGCCCAGGCGTTGCGCCGGGCCAAGCAGATCGACCCCGCCCGCGGCGGCGAGGTGCCCTCGACCAAGGGCGCGCTGTAGTCGCGGCGGCTGGCCCGGGCGCCGGCGGCGCGGTACAGTACGCTAATGATCGAGTTGACCGTTCTGGGAATCGGCAACGTCCTGATGCGCGACGACGGCGTCGGCGTGCGCGTGTTGGAGCGCGTCCGGCAGGTGCGCGACTGGCCGGACGCCGTCGAATTCGTCGACGGCGGCGCCGGCGGGCTGAACCTCATCAACGTGCTGGAGGCCGCCGAGCGGCTGGTGGTGTTCGACTCGGCCGAGATGAACCTCGCACCCGGCGAACATCGCGTCATTACGCCGCGGCAGTTTGGCGACGCCCCGGCCGAGCATCGCGCCAGCATGCACGACGCGCCGTTTTCCGAGACGCTCGCGCTGGTCTCGCGGTTCTTCCACGAGCCCGAGCTGGTGCGCGTGCTGGCGATCCAGCCGAAGGTCGTGGACTACGGCCGGGCCCTCAGCGACGAGCTGACGGCCGCGATGGACCACGTAACCGCCGCCGGCGTGCGACTCGTCGAGCAAACCTGCGGCCGAACCAAAACGGCATAGCTGCCACGGAGCAACGAGGTACGTCATGCATGAACACGGACTGGCACGGGAGCTGTGGCCCCAGGTGAGGCAGATCGCCGAGAACCAGGGTTTCAGCCGCGTCAATCGGATCGAAATGACCGTCGGCACGCTACACGGCGTCTCGGCGGACTTCCTGGCGCACAGCTTCGAGCACGCCTTCGAGGAGGACGACACCGGCCGCTTCGACGAGACGACCGTCGCGGTGACCACCGTCGACCCCGGCGAGCCGGTCACGAACCCCGGCGCCGACGCGCCGCAAGCCGCCAACGGCTGGGAACTGATGATCACGCGCATCGAGGGCGACAAGTAGCGCCATGTCGCGCCGGATGCGCCAAGCGTGGGTCGTGGGCGTGACGGTCATCCGCATTCCGCTGGCCGCCGCGGCCGCGGGACTGCTGGCGACGGCGGACGTCGGCGCGCCGGCGGCATGGGTCGCCGTGGCACTGCTGCTGGCCGTCGAGGTCAGCGACCTGACCGACGGCATGCTGGCCCGCCGCTGGGGCGTCACCAGCCGCTTCGGGGAGCTGCTCGACCCGTACTGCGATTCGATCGCCCGCCTGGCGACCTACGCCGGTCTGGCGGCCGCGGCGATCAGCCCGTGGTGGCTGCTGCTGGTGCTCGCCGTGCGGGACGTGTCCGTCGCCTACGTCCGCATCCTGTGCATCCTCAGCGGGCGCCAGGTCGCCGCGCGGGCGACCGGCAAGCTCAAGGCCGTCATTCAGGGCGGCGCGGCCATCATGCTGGCCGGGACGCTGGCGCTCGCGCCGCTGGCGGACTGGACACACGTCGCGGCGCTGCGGTTCGTGCTGGTCGCGCTGGTCGCGACGGTGACGCTGGCCTCGCTGGTCGATTACTTCCTCGCGGCGATCCGCAAAACGACCGTGGCGAAGGACGAATGACGAATCAGTGGCGAAGGCCCAATGCTGAAAGGCCCCACACCGCAACGCGGATTCGTCATTCTGGTTTCCGGCTTGATTCGTCATTCGCCCTTCGTCATGCGTCATTATGGCGCATAAAAAACTCCCCGCTCGGGGGCGGACCCGGGCGAGGAGATGGGACGTTAACGTCATACTCATTATAGCCGAGTCCGCCTGTTCTCTCAACCGAATCAACGACGCGGGAGCACCGCGGTGGTATGCTGAGAACCATGCGACGATTCTTCGCCGAGGACATCACCGGCGATGCGGTCGATCTGCCGGCCGCCGAGGCCCATCATGCCCGCCACGCGCTGCGTCTGCGCGACGGGGAGCCGGTTGAGCTGTTCGATGGGCACGGCGATGCGGCGACGGGGCGCCTCGTGCTGATCGGGCGGAAAGGCGCCCGCGTGGCGGTCGACTCGCGGCGGACCGCCCCGCCGCCGGCGCCGCCGGGCGTGGAATTGGCCTTCGCCGTGCCCAAAGGCAAGCGGCTCGACTGGCTGCTGGAGAAGGCCACCGAACTGGCCGCCGCGGCGTTGCGACCGGTGCACTTCGCCCGCAGCGTGGCCGGTCCGTCGCACCTGTCACCGGCCGGGCGGCAGCGCTGGCGCGACCGCTGCGTGGCCGCGGCCAAGCAGGCCGGCGTCTGGCACCTGCCGCGGGTCGGCGAGCCGGTCGCCCTGGACGACTACCTCGCCGCCGTGACGGCGCCCCGGCGGCTGCTCGGAGCGCCCGAAGCGCTCGAGACGGTCGCCGGCGCGCTCGCCGCGGGGGATACCGACGCGGACGTGGCGCTGCTGATCGGCCCGGAAGGCGGCCTGACGGACGCCGAAAGCGACGCCGCCCGCGCGGCCGGCTTCACTCCCGTCCGCCTGGGCGGCACAACGCTGCGAACCGAGACGGCCGCGATCGCCCTGCTTGCCGCCGTGCGCGCCGTGTCCGACGCGAGCCGATAAACACGTGCCTTGCCACACGCGGCGCGCTAAAATACCGCCGTAGCAGGCAACCGCTGCCTATGGAGAGTTACCATGAGACGACATGCACGATGGATCGTCGCCGTCGTCGCGACCGCCGCGGGAGCATTTCTGGGCGGTTGCGGTCCCCAGGGCTCCGACGAGCCCCTCCCGCCGACACAGACGCTCTACGACTTCACCGAACAGGATGACCCGGGCGACTGGAAGATCATTACGGATGGCGTCATGGGCGGCAAGTCGCAGGCGAGCTTCGAGCCCGCCGACAACGGCGCCGCGCTGAGCGGGACAATCTCGCTGGAGAACTTCGGCGGGTTCGCGGCCGCGCGGGCACCGTTCGAGAAACGCAACCTCAAGGGCTACGACGGGCTGGCCGTTCGCGTCCGCGGCGACGGCAAGAAGTACCGCCTCTACATCAAGACCACCGCCCTCGATGACGGGCTGATGTACTGGGCGCCGTTCGAGCCGCCCGCCGACGAATGGACCACGATGCGCGTACCGTTCGCGAAGTTCGCCCCCCACCTGCGCGGCGTGCCGCTGATTCTCCTGGCGGCCGCCAACGACCAGCCCATCCACTCGGTGGGACTGCTGATCGCCGACAAGCAGAAAGGCCCCTTCAACATTCAAATCGGCTCGATCACGGCCTACCGGGACGAAGAGCCCGCCGACGACGAGACAAGCGACGCGGCACCGTAACGGTCGCTTGCAGGGCAAACGTAGG
>JAGXKT010000032.1 GCA_018335035.1 Phycisphaerae bacterium | reverse complement strand
GCTGGACCGAAAGTTGCGTGGAATTCTGGATCAGGTGCGTCATCGGATCGTCGAGGAGGCCTCGCCGTCGCTGCAGGAGTTGAGTTCGATGGAAGACGTGATTTGCGACGAGCTCAATCGCTCCAAGGCCGAGGCGCTGCAGGCCGCATGAAATCCGCCACCCTCAGCCGACCGCACCCATCTGCTTCCTTGCATACGGGACCATTCCTTGCAAGACAGATCAACATACTAGACACTACCGCTTCACATATTTAGGGATGACAAAGTAGTAGGCATGCGAAGCCGCCTTTCGGCCGGCGAACGCCTCAGACGATGACCATCGATGCCACGTTCCGTGCCAAGCCACACTTAAGGATCCGGTGGTGCAGTAGCGTCCATCGCCGTTCCAGGAATCCTTGCTCTCTCAGTGTAGCGAATGCTTCAAGAAGGCGAACCTGTTCCGGACTCAGCTTCTGGCGGTAGCGAGTCAAGAAGACTTTGGCCTGATCAACGTTTCGATAGAATCGCTCGCGCAGGGCAGGCAATCCTTGACGGGCGCGGGCGACCCACTGGTCAAGACGGCCGCCACACGCTCCCGTGACGTTCTCGTCGTGCTGGCGGTACAGAATCAAGGCGCGGTCAACGTAAGCGAAACGCCCCATCGCCGCAGCGGCGAGTGACACCCAATGGTCGTGCATCACGGCCTTGCTCGGCATGGGGTAGCACAGGTCCACTAGCGGTCGGTTGAGCATCATGGTACAACCGCAGGGAACATTCTGGGATAACTGCTGTTCCAGTGCGAGTCTGCGGGGATCCATACGTTGGTGCCGCCAGTAAGACTCACAGATCGGCTGAAGTGCTTCGCCCACGATTCGGAGATCAGTGAACACAAGGACAGGTGTATCCTCGCCATGCTCTCGGACGGCCGAGCGCATCGTCGAGAGTGTTTGCTCGATCTTGTCAGGCAGCCACACGTCGTCGTGGTCGCAGAACATGACGTAGGGGGCCTCGGCCGCCTCCAGCAACCGTGAGAAGCTCCCGAGCGTGCCAAGACGAGCCCCCGCCTTGTCAATGCGGTGGAACCGCTTGGGTTGTTCACGAACGAGAGCGTCCAGCATCTCGACCGTGCCGTCTACAGATCCATCATCGCGCACGAGGACAGTGAAGTCAGTCCAACTCTGGCGTTCGAGCGATTGAAGCAGCTCTCGAAGGTAGGGGCCAGAGTTGTAGGTCGCCAGCAAGACATCAACGGTGCGCGTCACGGTTTTTGTCCCCCGGGCAGACCAAGCCGGCGGCCGTCATAGCGCTCGGATTGTATGGCCTTCACCCATTTGGCATTGCCGATGTACCATTCGATGGTGTCGCGGAGGCGTTGCCGGAAGGGGACCGGCGAATGCCAGCCCAACTCATCGCGGAGTCGCTTGGGATCGATCGCGTAGCGACGATCGTGCCCAGGGCGATCCGTCACGAAGCTTATCTGATCGGCGTAGGATCGCGTCGGTTTCGGCCGGAGTTCATCCAGCAGTTTGCATACTTGACGGACGAGATCGATGTTCGTCCACTCGTTTTCCGCACCAACGTTGTACGTCCGCCCGTCGACCCCATGGCAGACGATGCGCCACAGCGCGCTGCAGTGGTCCGCGACGTACAGCCAGTCGCGGACGTTCCTGCCGTCGCCGTAGACCGGCAGCGGCTCGCCGGCCAGGGCCCTGCAGATCATCAAGGGCAGGAGCTTCTCGGGGAACTGGAACGGGCCGAAGTTGTTCGAGCAGTTCGACAGCGTCGCCGGAAGCCCGTAGGTGCGATTCCACGCCCGCACCAGGTGGTCGCTGGCCGCCTTGGAGGCGCTGTACGGGCTTGACGGGTTGTAGGGCGTGGCTTCGGTGAACCGCCCCTCCGCGCCCAGCGAGCCGAAGACCTCGTCGGTGCTGACATGGTGAAAGCGGACGTCGTCACGCTCCGCCCAGGCCTTCCGCGCCGCTTCCAGGAGCACGTAGGTGCCCATGACGTTCGTCTCGAGGAAGGCGGCCGGGTCCGAGATGGACCGATCCACGTGGCTCTCGGCCGCCAGGTGAAGGATGGTGTCGATCGGCTCCTCGGCGAACAGGCGCTCCATGGCGGCGGCGTCGCGGATGTCGGCGCGGACGAACCGGTGCCGGTCGGGGTGGTCCCGCTCCACGTCGGTGAGGTTGGCCCGCGAACCGGCGTAGGTCAGCAGGTCCAAGCTGACGACGCGCAGCGCCGCATCCGCAGCCAGCAGATGCCGGACCGCGTTGCAGCCGATAAACCCGGCCGCCCCGGTCACCAGAACCACGCGAGGCGTGTGCTGCAACTCAGCCATCAGGATATTCCCGCAGGAAGGTCTCCAGCGTCTCTCGCCACGTCGGCATCGGTGGCAGGCCCAGCAGGCGAAGGGTGCGCTTCTCCAGCCGGCTGTTGCTTGGGCGCGGCGCCGGCCGGGGGAACTCTGCCGTCGTGCAGCCCACAATCGGCCGGGACAGGCCGGCGACGTCGAAGATCGCCTCGGCGAAGCCCCGCCAGCTCGTTTCGCCTTCGCAGCTCAGGTGCATCGTGCCCACGGCGGGGGTCTCCAGCAGCATCGCCAGGTGATCGGCGACGGCGAGGGTAGAGGTCGGGTTACCCACCTGGTCCTCGACCACCTTCAGCGGCTCGCGCCCCTGCCGGCCCAGCCGCAGCATCGTGTGCAGAAAGCTCGGGCCCCCGGGACCGTACAGCCAGGACGTTCGCACGATCAGGTGCCCCGGGCAATGCCGCCGGATCGCGACCTCGCCGGCGAGCTTACTGGCGCCGTAGACGGTCCGCGGGCCCGTGGCGTCGAACTCGTGGTAAGGGCGGTCCAGCCCGCCGGAGAAGACGTAGTCGGTCGAGACCGCGATCAGCCGGGCCCCCATGCTCCGACAGGCGTCGGCCACGTTCGCCGAGCCCAGCGCGTTGACGCGATAGGCGTCGTCGGCCCGGCTTTCGCAGTCATCGACGGCCGTCATGGCGGCGCAGTGGATCACGGCGTCCGGGCGATAGTTCGTCAGCAGGGCCCGCGTCTCCTGCGGCGATGCGATGTCGGCGTCGCCGATACTCACGCCCACCGGCTCGCGGTCGGCCAGGCGGCGCATCAACGTTCGGCCGAGCAGGCCGTCGGCGCCCGTGACCAGAACCTTCACGTAGCCACCCCCGTGTAGCTCGGCAACTGGTCTGCGTTCTGGACGCCAAGGCGGGGCAATGCGGCATCCCGCTTCGAGACGATTGGCGTCCCGCTGGCGCTCGGCCAGTCAATGCCCAAGTCTGGGTCGTTCCAAACGATGCCGCGCTGTTCGTCCGGTGCGTAGAAATTCGAGCACTTATAGGAGAATTCCGCCCACCGGCTGAGCACGTAGAAGCCGTGGGCAAACCCCTCAGGGATCATCAGCATGCGGCGGTTCTCTCGAGAGAGGACCATCCCCACCCATTTGCCGAAGGTTGGGCTGCCGTAACGAACGTCCACGGCGACATCAAACACCTCGCCAGAGACCACCGACACGAGCTTGGCTTGCGGCTGGCCAAGCTGATAGTGCAGCCCCCGGAGCACCCCTTGGCGACTGCCGGAGACATTGTCCTGCACGAAGGTCGTAGTGATTCCCAACTGGGCGAAGGACCGGACGTTGTAGGACTCCATGAAGAAGCCACGATGGTCGCTGTGGACCTCCGGCTCGATGACGCACACGTCGGGCAGGTCGGTCTCAAGGCGCTTCACGGCTTATCCTCACCGGACGCAAGATTCCGCAAGTGGTGCCCGTAGCGGCTCTGTCCCGCGGCGTCGGCAGCTTGCGCGAGCTGGGCGTTGTCGATCCATCCGTTCCGCCAAGAGATCTCCTCGAGGCAGGCGATCTGAATGGCCTGCCGTTCCTGAATGGCCTCGATGAAGGTGGCGGCTTCGAGCAAGCTGCGGTGGGTGCCGGCGTCCAGCCAAGCGAATCCCCTGCCAAGCGCGACCACCTCCAAGGCGCCTTCTGCAAGGTAGGTTCGGTTCAGATCCGTGATCTCCAGCTCGCCGCGGTCGCTGGGCCGGAGCTTCTTGGCACGGTCGCAGACCGATGCGTCATAGAAGTACAGTCCGGGAACGGCGTAGCGGCTTCGGGGGCGGGCGGGCTTCTCCTCCAAGCTGATCGCTCGCCAGTCCTTGTCGAATTCGACGACGCCGTAGCGGTGCGGGTCGGAGACGCGGTAGCCGAAGACCTTGGCGCCCTGGTTCAGTTGGGCCCCTTGGCGAAGCAAGGCGCTGAGCCCGTGGCCGAAGAAGATATTGTCCCCCAGCACCAGGCAGGCGGTCGAACCGTCGAGGAACGTCTCGCCGATGAGGAACGCTTGGGCTAATCCGTCGGGCTTCGGCTGGGCCGCATAGCTCAACCGGAGGCCCCATGCACTGCCGTCCCCGAGGAGGCGCCGGAACAGGGGGAGATCCACCGGGGTGGAGATGATTAGAACCTCGCGTATGCCCGCGAGCATCAGGACGCTCAGCGGGTAGTAAACCATCGGCTTGTCGTAGACGGGCAGCAACTGCTTGCTGACTGCTCGCGTCAGGGGCCACAGTCGAGTGCCCTCGCCGCCGGCTAGAATTATTCCCTTCACAATGCGTCCTTCCGTGCAAAACGCGCCAACGGTCAGAATTGCATTGTGCGACTGGCCGCCCGCAAGTCAAGCGCCCTGACGGCCGACCTGTCCTCCGCCTGTCACGCATGCTTCATCCCTCAAGGCGCTCGGTAGACACGGAGGTGGCCGACCGTGAGCCACCCGTTGTTCAGGGCGATTTGCTCCAGGCAGGCGATTTGAGAGTCCTGCCGGTTTTCGAGCGACTCGACGAGGTTCGAGGCCTCCAGCAGGCTGCCGGCCGTGCCGGTGTCCAGCCAGGCCACGCCACACCCCGGCTCAGCAACTCCACCCGCAGGACTCCCTCTCGAGATAACTGCGATTGAGGCCCGTAATCTCCAGCTTCCCGCGGGTGCTGGGCGTCAGCCGCCGCGCGGTCGACGACCGTTCCGTCGTAGAAATAGATGCTCGGGACCGCCCAGCGACTGCGCGGGCGCGCGGGGTTTCCCTCGAGACTGACCGGCCTGCTCTCCTCGTCGACCTCTACGACGCCGTAGCGGTTCGGCTGGCGGACGCGATAGCCAAAGAGACATGCCCCATTGTCCAGCCGGGCACACTGGCCGAACAGCTCGCCCAACCCGCGCCCGTAAAAGATGTTGTCGCCGAGGGCCAGGCAGGGCGGGGCCCCGTCGAGGAAGTCGACGCCGATGATGAACGCCTGGGCCAGCACCTCCGGCCGGGGCTGGGGGCGTAAGACAACTCGATGCCGAATCGCCCGCCGTCGCCCGGCAGGTCGCGAAACAACGGCAGGTGCTCCGGCGTGGAGATCAGCAGCACCTCGCGTATGCCCGCCATCATCAGCGCGCTGAGCGGGTAGTAGATCATCGGCTTGTCATAGACCGCAAGCAGCTGCTTGTTGACCGCGCTCGTCACCGGCCACAGACGCGTGCCCTTGCCGCCGGCCAGGAGAATCCCCTTCACGCCGCGTTCTTTGCGACCAGATGCATGTCGCTGCCCATATTCGCCATTGTGCGACCGGCAGCGCAGACAAGTCCAGCGCGGCCGAGCGCGCCTCAGGGCTCCTCGTCGCCGTCGAGGTAGCCGAACGCTTCGAGCCCGGCCCGGCCCTCGTCGCAGAGGCGACCGACGATCTTGCCCGGCTGGCGGCGCCAGCGCCCGATGGATTGAACCTGGCGGATGTGCTCCGTCGCGGCGGCCGGGTCGGCGTCCGAGCCGACGAACGACAGGATGCGCCCGCCCTGGGACGTCGGGTCGCCGCAGAGGTCCTCGAAGCGGACCAGCAGATAGCGTCCGGGCAGCTCGCGGCGGGCCCAGGTCATCGCCTCGACGTTGACGCGCGACCACAGCCGGATGGCCGGGGCGTGCAGCGGCTGTTCCTGCCATCGGCCGAACAGGTCGCCGTGGTAGGTGAAGGTCTGTCGCTGATTCCTGGAAAAGGCGATGTCGCGCCCGTCGCGGACGACGTGGACCAGGCGGAAATCCGGCACGACCGCGGCGATGTAGGGCAGCAGGTAGAGCGTCGTGGGCACCTTCCAGCCCCACAGCCCCGGCCGCTGCGGGGCCCCGTCGAGATAGCGCCCCAGGCACCGCCGCAGCAGGGCCAGGCCCTCGCGCCGCAGCCAGTCGGGCAAATCCGCCAGACGATAGTCCACGCTGCGGGTGTGCTGGAGCGTCCAGTTGATGACGGCTTGGTGGAACGGCAGGAAGTCCAGCGCGTCGCCGGGCGGGTTGACGCGGGAGCCCATGTACACGCCGGCGCGGGCGAGCAACTCGCGGACCGCCCGCGTCCCCGAGCCGCCGGTGGCGCCGACCACGACCGGCTGGGGCGGGATGCTCTGTGACGCCTCGGACACCGCAGCGCTCCTCTGTCGGCCCGACCCGCTACGGGACGGGCTACAACTCGTAGCCAAGGACGCCCAGCTCGTCGGCCAGGCGGTCTCGCAAGATCGCGAAATGCTTTTCGTTCAACTGCTCGGCGCTTTCGCCGACCTGCCCCCGGCGGACGTTTAGCTGCATGAACTTGCTCTTGGCCCGCAGGCGGTCCTTGCTGCACGCGGCGACGGCGGCGTCGATGCGGTCACGCCCCACGGGGCGGATTCGCTCGGTCAGTTCGGCCAGCGTGTCGGCCGTGTCGGCGTGCAGGTCCTCGTAGCGGACGACGATCGCCCGCTCGCTGAGTACCCAGAACAGCGACGTGTAGAGCTGCTCGAAGTGATGGGCCAGAAACACGTACACGCCGTCGCTGTCGAGCGGCTGGCCGAGAATGCCTTCCACGCCCGGCTGCTTGTTGAAGTTGCCGCCCATGCCCTCGCGGTGGAACGCATTGGCCATGTGATAGAACGACAGGAACACGTCGGCCGGGTTGCGAACCATGGTCACGAACATCACGCCGGTCCGCCGACCCCAGTCGAGGACGAATCGCGTCGGCAGGATGTGCTGGTAGAGCACGAAGGGCGCGTCGGGGCGGACCAGCGGCAGCCGGGACGCCCCGCCGATGTCGAACACCCGCGTCAGGCCGTAGGTCTCGGTCAGCAGATGGCTGAGCCAGTTGTTGCCCGTCCGCGGCGAGGCGCCGATCATGATCCGCAGGTCCGGCGGGGGCTTGAGGCGGTCGTGCGGCTTGTAGCGGATGCCGCTGGCCTCGGCGGCTGCCGGGTCGCACGCCGGCGGGTCGATCTGCCCGGCCGCGGCCGACGGGATCGCCTCGCCGTCGGACCGCACGTGCCGGGCCAGTCGGTCGTTGAACCCGTCGATCGCGTCATTCAGCGGCCCGGCGACGCGAGGCATGTAATAATGTACCAGCGAGCCGGGCTCCTTGGCCGGCGGGGGCGGCTGGTAGCGCAGGATGCTGGGCCTCACAGCCGACAGGACCGGCTTCGACGGGTAGGTCGCCGGGCAGTTCAGCTCGACCGGCGCGGGCGCCGCCGGCGCGTCCGTCTCGGTCAGGGCGGCAGCCAGGGCGAGCTGCTCGGCGACGCCCCCGGGCCGCAGGGGCTTGTTCCACCGGCTCAGCCGGCGGGTGTCCGCCCGCTTGGTCAGGTCGCGCGCAGGGCCCGCCAGCCGCCGCGCGTTGTCCCGCCACCGCCCGGCCAGCTCCGCCCGCGCCGAGGTCGGAACGCTGACCACAGCCGTATCGAAAAGCCCCATCGCTCGGCCGTCCAGAAGCGCCGTCATCGTCTTCTCGGGCGGCGCCAGGCCCGCGGCCCCCAACGCCTCGGCCAGATCGTCGTCTGCGAACACGGCCGCGTCGCAGGGGCGCGCGACGACGGTCTGGAGGTCCAGCAGGTCGCTCGGGTCGGCACAGACGAGCGCAAACGGCGAAACCGCCACAGCCAGATCGTAGTCGGCCAGCTCCTTGCGGCCCAGGAAATGCGCCTTGGTCAGCCCCTCGGGCCCGACGGCGTCGGCGTCGACGGCCCAGAGGTTCACGTCCCAGGCCGCCAGCGCATCGCGCCAGGGGTGGGCAAGGTCGCCGCGGACGCAGACCCCGACGGCCGCGGCGGACAGCCCGCCGCCGAACCACCGCAGCGACTGGGCCAACCGCAGCGCGCCGAACAGACTCCGCGGCTGGGCCTCGACCGCGCAGCCGAAGATCACGTTGCCGGCATCGATGCTCTGATCGATCATGGACGGGGTCTTATACCACCGGCGCCGAAGGCGTTCAACGCCGGCATCTCCACAGGCGTTCGGGCCGAGGTCCGTCGCGACCGCGTCTTTTCGCACGGCGGCCGGTGGCGTAAGATCATCGTGGCGCCGCGAGCGCCGCAGGAGACGGCATGAAGGCGTTGCTGACGGCTCGAAGTCGCGGACTTGACGACGTCCACACGGACGGCGACGGTGTGCTCCACGCCCGCGTCCGCTCGCCGCGCGCGTTCTGGCACCTGGCCGACGAGGCCCTGGCCGGGCGGTACGTCCGCGTCGAGATGCGCGTCACGCCGGACGGGCGCCCCCCGCCCGATTGCCGCAGCCGCCTCTACTACCGCCTCGCCGGGCAGCGGCGTTTCACCGCCGCCCGGTGCCTGGAACGCCCGGTGCGCGACACGACCGACTTCCACCGCTACACGTTCGGGTGCATCCCGTTTCAGCGCCGGGCGGTCCGCGACGTGCGGTTCCATCCGCTCAACGCGCCGGGGCGCGTGGCGATCCGCGACTTTCGCCTGTGCGACTACGAGCCGCGCCGCGACGCCCCCCCGGCCGGGACACTGGGCGTGATCCTGCTGAGCTACTACTCGCGTTCGGGCAGCACACTGGCGATGAAGGTGCTCACCCGCCATCCGCAAATCACCGGACATACCGAGGGCACCCACGACGCGAACATCCTGAAGTACTTCTCCAAGCTGTACTTCATGATGCTGCGGTCGCACGTGCCCGGCGGGCGCGCCGGGCGGGGCGTCATGCTGGACCGCTACAGCCGCTACATCCGCCACTACGCGCCGGAGTTCGCTCTGCCCAAGCCGTTCGAGTTCAACCGCGACCTGCACGTCGAGCCGTTCCGGCGGCACTGGGGGGTGTTCCTGCGGGGCTACCTGCCGCAGCTGCTGTCCGACATCGGAGCGCCGCACCTGGAGGAGGCCCGGTACTACGTGGAAAAGCAGATGGACGCCGCGGGGCTGCTGGCGTCCATCCGCGAGCTGCTGCCGGAATCGCGCGTCGTGGTCGCCTTTCGCGACCCGCGCGACGTGCTGGTCTCGCTGGGGGCCTACGAGCGGCAGGGACAGCTGCTGGTCAAGCATGCCTCGTTAGGTCGGCGGATCGACGAGATCATGACGCACTACCGCCGGCGGCTGGAACTGGTCGAGCGCGAGCCCGACCGATGTATCGCCTACCGCTACGAGGACCTGCTGGCTCGGCCGATCGTGACGCTCCGGCCCGTCGTCGCCTTTCTCGGGCTCGACGCCTCCGAGCCCGTGCTTTCGGGCATGGCCGAGCCGATCGCCCGCCCGGACCTCCAGGCCGACCACCACGTCACCGCCCCGGACCCGGCGGCAACGATCGGGCGTTGGCGCCGCGAGCTGCCCCGCCGCACGCTGCGCCGCTTCGGGCGCTACGCCGACCTGCTAAGCCGCCTGGGCTACGAGACCTGAGCCCGCCGAGGTCGTTGCGATACATGTGCAGTCCCCGACCGATGCCGAGCAGGTGGCTTCGACAGCCGGACCGCTCGGCCAGGACCTTGGCCCGCTTGACCGACGGCACGAGGATGCATACCAGTATCGCCAGGATGCCGATGACGATCAGCAGCTCCACCAGCGTCAAAGCTTATCCACAGGGCAAAAGCCCGAGTTCGTTCGCGTCACGGCCTGCACTGTGCTCGGCGTAAGTTGTTTTGTTTCGGCGGCATGCGTTCGTGCAGCCGCGGCGCCGTCGTCGATGCGCCGGCACGTTCGCGTTCGGGTCCCTATATGCGCGCAGACCGGCGCCGGTTACCGAGATGCTGCGAGAGTTGCGACAGGCCCGCCGGGGGGTCAGGATGCCGCTGCAGGTACGTCGATTTCGACGGCGCCGATGTAGCAGGCGCACTTGGCGTCGGGGTCGAGAGCGTAGGTGCGGAGCGGCTGCGGGCCGGGCTCGAACAGGGCGGTGGGGATGGAGACGCGCCACCCTGGGCGGTCGCAGCCGTCGCGATCGAGCGCATCGACGACGTCCTGTCGGTGGATGCGGGTGGTGGTTTTGGCTGCCAGTCGGCCGCGGCGGTCGATCACGACGATCTCGATCTCGTCGAGCCGCCCGGCGTTGTCGACCGCCCAGCCCCACAGCAGCCGGACGCCGGGGTAGGCCACTGCAGAGCCGTCAAAATTGCCCGCGAAACGTCCCGGCTCGTCGCGCAGGGCTGCGGCATCGAACGGCTGATCGTCGTAGAGCACGAACCAGCTCTGACCGTTGGGGTGGAAGTGGAGGTAGGGCTTGAACGCCAGGCCGGCCGCAACGGCCATGGCGGCCAGGTCTTCCGGGCGGTACTCCACGCACCCCGGGTAGACCCACGCGTCGCCGGTGTAGCTGGCCTGGCCACGGAAGTAGGTCCCGGCCAGCAGGGACGTCGGCCCCATGACGCGCCGCGCCGAGGCGAAGCATCGCTCGATTTGGCATGCGGCGGCGTGGGAGAAGATGGACTGGGCGAGGATGTAATCGAACGTCCGGCCGAACACGCCAAGGTCGAAGTCGTCGTTGTAGGCGAATTGCGGGCGTTTGACCTGGAGCACGTCCTGGCCGAGGTTCTGTGCGAGGCCGTCCTCGACGAGCCACCGGTTGGGCTCGATTCCGAAGTACCGCTCGGGCTCTAGGTAGGGGATGCACAGTCGCCCGCCCCGCAGCGACCCGCAGCCCAGGTCCAGCAGGCTGTGCGTATCGCGCAAGCCGAGGCCGACCAGCGCGGCAAACTGCGTCGCGGCCAGCAGGTCGTACTTGTCCTCCGAGCCGACGTAGTTTCGGTGCGTGTCGAAGCCCTGCTGGTATGGCGGTTGGGGTCGCATAGGCCGGGTCTCCGGGTGCTATCGACGACGAAGCAGCGACGCGATCCGTCGCGGTCGCCGGCGTTTCTTTCGAGCGATGATCGTTGCGGTGTTGGGCTGGACGACGCCCTTTTCCAGAAGGGCCTCTTCCATCAGCAGCAGGGATCGCAGGATCGTGTTATCCGCCTCGCAGTCGGGGTCGAAGTTATGGATGATGCCCCGCAGCATCGGGCGCAGATACGAGATGCCCTCGTAGCCCAGGTGGACCACGTCGAGGTAGCGGCGTGCCAGGGGGACGATCTCGGCCGACCGGACGCCCTCGCTGGGATCCTTGTCGAGAAACGCCTTGATCGGAAACCGGCGGAGGCGGTCGCGCGTTTCGCCGTCGCGGCCGAGGATGCGGCGGTAGCGCTCGGGCAGCTCGCGCAGGACGCGGTTGGCCAAGGCGATCTGCTCGTCGGTCCATTGCATTCGAGAGGGCCCGACGTAGTCGTGCGTGTAGAAGATGCCGTCGCCGGTCAGGGCCTCGTTGATCTGCCGGTAGACGTGCTCGAGGTCCTCGATGTGATGCAGCGCGCTGATGATGTAGATGAACTGGTAGCGGCTTTTGGGCAGCTCGATCCTGTTGACGTCCGCGACCTCGAACGACAGCCCGTCCAGGCCCTCGCGCTGGGCGTTGGCCCGCGCGATCCGGACGCCCTCACCTGAGATGTCATACGCGTCCAGCCGCTTGAAGTAGCCCTGCCGTTTGAATCGCAGTGCGGCCGCTCCCCGCCCGCAGGCCAGTTCGAGGGCGCGGTCGACCGGCAGCGTGGGCAGGTGCTTGCGCGCCAGCGCGATGGGGGCCTTGCCATCGGTATAATGCGCGCGGACCCACTGGCGCACGGTCGGATGTTCCATGACGTGTACGAAGCGCCCATCCTCGGCGCGACGGCGATGGGCGTCGTTCCATTTATCGGCCGCCTTGCTGGCATTTGACATGATGGCATTTTCTCCGGGGTTTGGCGACCGGCGCGGCGTTAGGGGCGTTGCCGGATTGTAGGCCCCCGGCGGCGCGCAGTAAAGCCGCACCCGCCGCCTCGGTGCCGCCGAGGGCGAAAAGCCCTTGCAGCACCCCGCGGCGCGGGCCACAATGGCCGCCAGGCGCTACGAAGGCGTCGCTGTCGGCGGGCAGGACGCCCGGTCGGGCAGCCAGTCCCGGCGGCATTGCCTGTCTCGATCCATGACCACAACGCCCAACAAGGCAGTTTGCATCCTGGGGATGCACCGCAGCGGCACGAGCGTGGTGGCCATGTCGCTGGGCCGACTGGGGGTGGACCTGGGCCCCGAGCGCGAGCTGATGCCCGCCTCGTACGACAATCCCGGGGGTTTTTTCGAGTTGTCGGGCGTGGTCTCGCTCAACGAGCGGATCTTCGAGGCCCTGGGGCGCAGTTGGGACGCGACGGCGGCGATGCCCGAACGGTGGTGGACGCGCCGGCAAATGCGTCCGTTGCTGCTCGAGGCGGGGGTCCTGGTGGATCGGTTCTTCAGCGATCGGCCCCTGTGGGGTTGGAAGGACCCGCGCACCTGCCTGACGCTGCCGCTTTGGCAGCAGGCGCTGGCCGATCGCGGCTGCGAATTGTCCTACGTCATCGTCTGCCGCAACCCGCTGGACATCGCTGCCTCGCTCGAGCGGCGCAACGGCTTTGCTGCGGCCAAGTCCCTGGGTATGTACGTCTCGTATACCCTGCACGCCCTGGGCTATACGCAGAACGCGCCGCGCGTGCTGGTCTCCTACGAGCGGTTCCTCGCCGACCCCGCCGGGCAGTTGCGGCGCCTTGCCGAGCGGCTGGGGCTGGGGGCCCCGGATGAGGAGACCGTCGCGGACGTGATCGCCCGTGTGGATCCGGCCTTGGCCCACGGCTCCAGCGACGCGCAGCAGACGGCTCATGCGCTCCGCGGGCCGGTGCGAGAGGTCTACCGCCTGACCACCGAGGCCGAGGCCGCCGACGCGGCCCCGGAGCGCCAGACGGTTGATCGGCTGCTCGGCGAGTTCCGGACATACTCAGAGATGATCACCTCGCAGATGTCGCCGAGCCGGCCGAGCCGGGTCCAGGTGTTCAACGTCGCCGAGGGGCATCTCAGCGAGGCCAAGAGCGTCTCGATCTATATCATCGCCGACGGGCAGGTTCGGCCCCACGCGTTCGAACTGCCTTGGGACGAGGTGACTTGCCTGCGGTTCGATCCGGGCTCGAGCGAGGGGCTGGTCTATATCGAGTCGGCCGAGCTTCGCAGAGCCGACGCACCGGCCGATGCCCCGCCGGCCTGGCGATTCACCGCGGGGGATATTCATGCCGTGCGGGACTTGGTGCCCCTGGATGACACGTCGGGGCGGTTTGCAATCGTCGGCGACGACCCGCAGGTGATCCTGTTTGTCCCGGCCGAGCTTGCCCGCTCGGGCCCGCTGCAACTGGTGGTGACCATGAGCCTTCAGCACCATCTCGATCCGGCGCAAATGCGGCAGGTCATGGCGTGGCTTCGTCGATCGGCGGACCTGCCGCCGTCGCGACAGGCGCTCGCTGCGACCGATCGCGACCTGGAGGCCGGGCGCTGGGTGATCGACGACGGCGTCGACGCCGACGACGGGCTGCTCGCCCGGCTGCTGGGCGCGTTGGACCAGGACCGATACGTCCTGTCGCTGTCGCACTCGGATTACCTTTCGGCGATCGGCGGGACGGAGAAGTTCCTTCGTGAGGAGCAGGGAAACCTGGGCAAGCAGGGAATCTCGCACCTCCAGGTTTCGGTCCGCGACGCCGAGCTCCAGGCGCCCGGGCCGCGCGACGCCGAGGCGCTGCTGACGGTCAACGCCGACGGCCGGGCGGTGGGGGTCTGCACGCTGTCGGCCTTGGTCGCGGCGCTGGAACTGCTGGCGGCGACGGGCACGGCCCGCCCGGCGGCGGTGCACCTGCACCAGTTGATGGCCTGGCCGCTGGCCGGGTTGGAGCTGCTGCTGGACGTGCTGGGCCCGCCGGTGACGCGGGTTTACCTGCATGACTACGCCACGGCATGCCCGCAGTTCAACCTGCTGCGAAACGGCGAGCAGTTCTGCGGCGGCAGCGACCGGCTCGACGGGCCGCTGTGCGGCGAGTGCCGCCACCGCAAGCGGCGCGGAAAAACCTTCCCGGCGTTCGCCGAGCTGTTTGCCCGCCGCCAGATGGAGTTCGTCGCCCCGTCGGAGGCCGCCGCGGCGGTGTGGAAGGCGTGCTTCCCGCAACAGGCCGATCGCCTGCGGGTCGTGCCCCATCAGCTCGTCCGCCCGGTTCGGCGCGATCCGAGTCCGCGGCTGGAGCGGTTGGGCCGGGCGGACTACCGCCCCCGCATCGCCTACCTCGGCTACCCGGCGGCCTGCAAGGGCTGGCAGACCTGGCTGCGGCTGATCCACGACCGGCGCCTCAAGCAGACCTACGACTTCTACGTCCTCGGCGCGTGCGAGGGCCTGCCCGACCACGTCCGCCACGTGCCCGTGTCCTTCGTCGACGACGGGCTCGACGCCATGGTCCAGGCGCTGCTCGCCTGCGGCATCGACCTGGCCTTTCTCTGGTCGATCTGGTCGGAGACGTACAGCTACACGGCCTTCGAGGCGATGGCCGCCAACTGCCTGATCCTCACCCACGACGCCAGCGGCAACATCGCCGTCCAGGCCCGCCAGAACGGCCGGGGACGCGTCTTCGCCTCTGAGCAGGACCTGCTGGGGTTCCTGTGGCGTCGCGATGAGGTTGTCGAGGCCGCCCGGCTCACGCTCCAGCACAACCCGTTCGTGACGTTGGTGCCCAACGCCCAGATCGCCCGCGAGACCGCCGA
Organism: Phycisphaerae bacterium; assembly: GCA_018335035.1. GTDB lineage: Bacteria > Planctomycetota > Phycisphaerae > SM23-33 > SM23-33 > JAGXKT01. The sequence goes on along the minus strand of JAGXKT010000032.1, from coordinate 9,163 downwards.
GGGTCTCGACGCGCCGCCCGAGCCCTGCCGGGCGACCGCGGACCAGGTCCTCGCCGCCGCGCGGCAGGGCGGCCAGGCGGCCCTGGCGACCCGCTTGGCCGCCGAACTGGCCAACCAGCGTGCGGCTGTGCGGCAATTGGAGAACGTCCGTCGCTTGCAGGGGCGGCTGGTGGAACTCGACGCGGACAAGCGTTTTCACGACGCCCTGGCCGCCCAGCCACACGAGCCGCCGCCACCGGGCGCTCTGCGGCGGGTCAAGCACGGCCTCGGGCGCGGCGTGCGGCTGGCGCGCGGGTTGATGAGGCGGCTGTGAGCGCGCCCGGCCTGAACGTCCCGGCCCGCGAAGCGCTGGACGCCCTGGCCGATGCGCTGAGTGGCCGGCCCTACGTGCTGAGCTTGTCGCACTCCGACAGTTTCCACAAGCTCGGCGGGACCGAGAAGGTCATCGTGGAGCAGCAACGCCTCCTCGCCGACCGCGGCGTGGGGCACGTGCAGGCCTCGGTCTTCGCCACCGGCCGCCAGCCGATGCCCGCGCGCCCGGGCGACCAGCTCCTGGTCGTCAACGTCGATGCCCAACGGGCCGGGGTCTTCTCGGCCGGGCTCCTGGCCGCGGTGCTGAGGCGCCTCGCCCGCGACGCGGGGGCCGGCTGCCGTGCCGTCCACCTGCACCACATGCTCCACTGGGCGCCGGGGGCGGTCGAGACGCTGCTGGACGCGGCTGCGGCGCCGGTGCGGTTCTTCGTCCACGATTACCACACGATCTGCCCGCAGTTTCGCCTGTTGCGCAACGACCGGACCTACTGCGGCGGGCCCGAGCCGGACTCGGAGCTTTGCCGGACCTGCAAGTACGGCCCGGCGCGGCAGGCGCACTGGCCGACGATGCGGCGTTTGTTTGGACGGGGCAACATCGAGCCGGTCGCCCCCTCACAAGCTGCGGCCGAGGTGTGGCTGGGCTCGTATCCCGAATACCGCGGGCGGGTGCGCGTCGTGCCGCATCTGCTGCGGCAGCGCCTCGCCGCCGACGATGCGGATCGGGCCCGCCGGTTGCGCGACCCGGGCTACCGGCCCCGGCTGGCGTTCGTCGGCTACGAGCACCCGGCTAAGGGGTGGGACGCCTGGCAGCGCGTCATGCTCGATCGCCGCATCGCCGCGGCATACGACCTGCACATCCTCGGCCATTGCCGCTTCTGCCCGCCGCACGTGCAGCTGGCGGAGGTGTCGTTCGTCGACCAGGGGCTCGATGCCATGGTCCGCGCCCTGCAGGACCGCCGGATCGACCTGGCGGTGCTGTGGTCGATCTGGCCGGAGACGTACAGCTACACGCTCCAGGAGGCCCTGGCGGCCAACTGTTACGTCCTGACCACGGCCGCCAGCGGAAACATCGCCGACCAGGTGCGGCGCGAGGGTCGCGGCTGCGTGCTGCCCGACGCCGCGGCGCTGGTGCGCCTGCTGCGGCAGGGCAAGGCCCTGCGCAACGCCGCGGCCGATGGTCTGGCCGCCGCCGGGCCCGAGACGCTTACGAGCAACCCGGCCACCGCCGATCGCGTCGCGGTCGCGGGCGATCCGCCGGCGCCGCCCGACGCAGCGGGACTCGAGGCGGCACTGAACGAACAGGCGGAGTCGTCCCGGCGGCGCCGTCAGCGGCTGGGGTATCTGGCCGGCGAGGGCGACGACGCGGCCGCGCCGCTGCACCGCACGGCGAACCTGCCGGGGCTGGTTCGCCGCGGCGTGGGGCTGGCCCGCCGGCTCGTGCCGCGCCCCGCGCGCCGGGCTGCGGCCGCCCTGGCCCGCCGCTACGTTGCGCTGAGCGTCGCGTGGGCCCGCAGCCTGTACGCCGCGCGGCGCTTGGCCAAGACGCTCGCGGCCCGGCGCTGACCGCGCCGCCCGCCGCCCCAAAGCAAAAACATTTGCCCCCGTCGGCGCCGGTCCGGATGATACGCCCTCGCCGTTTTCCGAACGAACCAGCCGCGACACGAATGCACTACTTCACCAGCATCACTGCCAACTACCTGCCCAAGGCCCGCGTCCTGGCCGAGTCGGTCAAGCGCCACAACCCCGACGCGGCGTTCTATCTGATGCTCGCCGACGATCCGCCGGGGGGGTTCAACCTGGCCGATGAGCCGTTCGACGCGCTGCTCGGCCTGGAGGACCTGGGCATTGACAATCTGGATGCCTGGGTCTTCAAGCACCGCGTCGTCGAGCTGTGCACCGCGGTCAAAGGCCCGGCCTTTGTGCGGATATTCGAACAGGCCGGGGCCGACAAGGTCGTCTACCTCGATCCGGACATCGTCGTGCTGGCTGACCTGCGACAGCTGGCGGCGATGCTCGACGAGGCCAGCGTCGTGCTGACCCCGCACCAGCTCGTGCCCGAGACCGACCGCGAGGCCGTGATCGACAACGAGATATGCAGCCTCAAGCACGGCGTGTACAACATCGGCTTTTTGGCTATCCGCGACGACGCCCAGGGCATGCGATTCCTGCGGTGGTGGCGCGACCGGCTGCTGGAATTCTGCTACGACGACATCCCCAACGGGCTTTTCACCGACCAGCGGTGGGTGGACCTGGCCCCGGCGTTCTTCGACAATGTCCGCATCCTGCGCGACCCGACGTACAACGTGGCCACGTGGAATCTCACCCATCGCCACGTCACCGAGGCTGACGATGGCCGGCTGGTCATCGACGGCGAGCCGATCAAGTTCTATCACTTCTCCGGGTTCGACTCCGGCGACCAGGCAGTGATGCTCGGCAAGTACGCTCCGTCGGGATCGCCGCTGTTTGACCTGCGCAAGCGGTACATTGAATGGCTTGACGCGGCCGGGCAACGCGAGCTTGGCCAGTTGCCTTCCAAGCACGCGACGTTCTCCAACGGCGAGCCGATCTCGCCCGAGAGCCGCATCGTCTACCGGCTACGGGAAGATTTGCAGCGGGCCTTTCCCCGCCCGGCCGAGGTCGTCGAGGAGCGCCCCTGCTACTACTACTGGTTCAAGAAGACCTGGCCGGAGGAAAAGGCCCGTCCCAGCGGGGTCGCCGCTGGCGTTCCGACCTCCGCGTCCGCAGCTGTCGGCGTGCTCAGCGGCGAGCTTCAGGCCGTCTACCGCTCGCGATCCTACCGTCTGGGGCGGGCGATCACGCGCCCATACCGGCTCGTTCGCAGGCTGCTTCGCCGCGGCCCGTGACGCCGTCCGGTCAGCTTGACACCCATGGGGGCGATTGATATCGTGGCGACCCACAGGGCGTTGCGGCCGGTGGTTCGGCCGCCGGATTCTTCTTGCAACCCCCGCCGACCGAATCGAAGCCCGGTATGGACCTGCTGAGGCATTTTCCGCGATACCCCGCCCATGGCCTGAGCGACGTGCACCTGCGCGACGACGGCGTGGTGACGGCCCAGGCCGACGGCCGGGACGCCCATTGGACGCTTGGCGACGTGCAGCTGGACAATCAGTACGTCCTGCTGACGATGCGCGTCGATCCGTCCGGCCCGGTGCCCGACGAGATGCTCCGCTGCGAGCTGTGGTATCGTCCGGCCGGGCGCAAGCACTTCGACCGCGCCCACGTGCTGACGCACTGGATTCGCCAGTGCAACGCGGCCCATACTTATGCCTTCAAGTGCGTGCCGTTCCAGCGGCGGCGGATCGCCCAGCTCCGACTCAAGCCCGTCAACTGCCCCGCGCGGATCGAGCTTAGCCAGTGTCGCATCGTACACTACGAGCCGTTCGACCCGGCCGCCGCCGAGGCCCAACCGGCCAGCGACCTGGGCGTGATCTTCCTGAGCTACTACTCGCGGACGGGCAGCACGCTGGCGATGAAGATGCTCACGCGCCACCCGCAGATCACCGGTCACACCGAGGGCACCTACGACGCGAACATCCTGAAGTACTTCTCCAAGCTGTACTTCATGTTCCTGCGGTCGCACATCCCCTCCGGCCCGAAGCGCGACCAGCGGTTCCTGGACCGCTTCCGGCGGTTCTCCATGCACTACAAGCCCGAGTACGCCCTGACCAAGCCGCTGGAGTTCGACCGCTACATCCACCTCGAACCGTTCCGCCGGCACTACAGCCGATTCCTGCTGGACTACCTGCCCCAACTGCTCGAGGACATGGACGCGCCCCACCGACAGCAGGCAAAGTACTACGTCGAGAAGCAGATGGACGCCGGGCCGTTCCTGGAGGCGATGCTTGAGCTGCTGCCCCGGGCCCGCGTCGTGGCCGTCTTCCGTGACCCCCGCGACGTGCTGGCGTCCCTGCTGGCGTTCCAGAAAAAAGAGCGCATCGTCCGCAAGAAGCTCACGCCGGACGAACTGGCCGAGGAGATCATGGACACCTTCGCCCGCCGGCTGGACCTGGTCGAGGCCGACTCGGCCTGTCGGACGTGGTTTCGCTACGAGGACCTGCTGGCCCGCCCGACCGAGACGATCCGCGTCGTTTTAGGCGCGCTGGAACTGGACGCTTCGGACGAGATCGTCTCTCACATGAGCGGGGCGTTAGAGCGGCGGGACCTCCAAGCGGCCCGTCACCTGACCGCCGGCGACGTGTCGCGCACGGTCGGGCGATGGCGCGGCGAGCTGGGGCCGGACGTGCTGCGGCGGTTCGAGCGGCACGTGCGGACCTTCGAGCGGCTGGGTTACGCGCTGTAGCACGGCCGGACGGACGACCATGGAAGAGCGGACGACAATCGGGCTGGCCGAACGTCGCCGCCGCCGCGGCTTGCACCCGGCGGCCTGGGCCCAGGCGGTGCGCGACGACGTGATCCGCCTGGTGCGCGGGCGGTTCGTGGTGGGCAACCTCGCGGGGGCTCGCCTGAAAGTCCGCTACCAGCGCAGCGTGCTGGGGTTCCTCTGGGCGGTGCTCACGCCGATGCTCATGATCGCCGTGCTGTCGATCGTCTTCGGTTACATGCTGCGGCGGGAGGTGGACCGCTTCCCGGTGTACCTGTTCAGCGGGCTGGTGCCGTACCAGTTCTTCGCCGGCAGCCTCAAGAGCGGCGGTCGGTCGCTGGTCAGCGGCTATCGCATCATGAGCCGCTTCCGCGTCCAGCCGTTCGTCCTGCCCCTCTCGGAGGTGCTGGTCAACGCCTTCAACCTGCTGCTGGAGCTGCTGGCGCTGCTGGGGATGCTGGTCCTGGCCGGGTCGTGGTTTCCCGTCGTGGCCCCGAAGCTCTCGGCGTCGATCATCGTCCTGCCGGTCGGCGTGATCCTCCTGTTTATCTTCACGCTGGGCATCGTGCTGATGTGCATGACGCTGGTAACCTACTACCGCGACGTCGAGCACGTCATCGCCGTGGTCACCCGGGCGCTGTACTTCATGACGGGCATCATCATCCCGCCGACGCTGATGGGCGAGGCCGACATCTTCGTCTATGCCAACCCGCTGTGGTACCACCTCCAGTTTTTTCGCGGCTCGCTGTGGCAGGGGACCTACCGCGGCGCCGCGGCGGCGGTGACCTGGCCGGATGCCCAGACGTGGATCATCGCCGTGGTCAGCGCGCTGGCCTCGTTTACGCTGGGCTACGTCGTCTACAAGAAATACGAGCACGAGTATGTCTATCGTCTGTGACACGTACGAGCCGGCGACCAATGGCCAGGCCGGGATCGAGCTTGCCGGCGTTTCCCTGCGTTTCCGAAGGTATGCTGACCAGACGCCCTCGTTCCGCCAGACGATCCTCAACGCCGTGCTGCGGCGCAACTACTCCAGCGCGTCGGAGTTCTGGCTGTACCGGGATTTGAACTTGTCCATCGCCCACGGCGAGCGGGTCGGTGTGATCGGGCGAAACGGCGCCGGCAAGACCACGCTGCTCAAGGTGATCCTGGGCATCTACACCCCCACGGCCGGTCGGGTGCGCGTCCGCGGGCTGATCGCGCCGCTGATCGAGCTGACTGCCGGGCTGAACATCGAGCTGTCCGGCTGGGAGAACATCTTCCTGATGGGTTCGCTGCTGGGCCTGTCGACCGAGCAGATGAAACAACGCGCCGGCGATATCCTCCGTTTCGCAGAGCTGGAGGACTTCGCCGGAATGCCGATGAAGTACTTCTCGGCCGGCATGAAGATGCGCCTGGTGTTTTCCATCGCCACCGGCGTGCCCAACGAGATCATGCTCATGGACGAGGTCTTCGCCGCCGGCGACGCCGGGTTCATCTCCAAGGCCACCGACCGCATGCACGAGCTGGTCGACAGCTCTCACATCGTCGTGTTCGCCAGCCATAACATCTCGCTGGTCAAGAAGCTCACCACGCGGGTGATCTGGCTGGAGCGGGGGCGAATCGTCGCCGACGGCGACCCGGCGAGCATTTGCGACGATTACCTGGCCCACATGGCTGCCGAGCAGGGCTCGCGGCCCTGAGGCCCGGCCTACGTGGCAGGCGCGTCGGCAGCGGCGCTTGGGGCGCTGCCGCGCCGGACGGCGATGCGCTCGGCTACGACCTGCCGGTAGCGCCGCAGTGCGGCGAGAACCAGCTCATAAGTCTTGCCGCGGCCGGAACTGCCGTCCTTGTCGAGGCGTTTCCACAGATCCTTCGGTGGCTGGTTGCGGTCCCGGCCGGACCATTCACGGAGCCGGCGGGCGAACTCCTCGACGCAGCCGGCGCGGTCGAAAAGCAGCCGGCAGATCTCGAACAGGTCGCCGGCGGCGGGCTCGTTGTTTAGCTTGACCTGGGGCATCTCGCCGGTATCGGCCAGGGCGTCGAGCGACAGCTCGGGGTTGCTGTGGGCCTGTCGGGCGACGAACCGCCGCGCCAGCCGGACATGAAGGTCGTTGGTGCCGTCGGCGGTGGACCAGTCGTAGTAGCGGGTGTTCGCCAGGCCGTGGCTCTGCCAGTCGTCGTGCAGTGGGGAGTTGGGGCGGACGACCAGCAGGTTCGGCAGGCCGATCTTGAACAGGGGCCGACCGGAGAACTCGAAGATCAGATCGAGCGTCTCGACTAGGTCGGCCGGCGTCTCGCCCGGGTAGCCGATGATGATCGGCAGGACTTGGCGGATACCCAGTTCCTCGCAATCCCGCAGGATGCGTCGCGCCTCGGCCTGGTCGTAGCGCTTGTTCATCAGGTCCACGACATGCTGGCTGCCGGTCTCCAGGCCCCAGAAGACCGACACGAATCCCGCCTGGGCCATCCGCTCGAGGAAGTCGCGCGTCAGGATCTTCTGAAAGTGCGCCTGGCCTCCCCACTTGATCCGCACGCCGTGGGCCAGCAGCAGGTCTACGAACTCGCGCAGGACCTTGGGGTTGGCGTTGAGGTTCGAGTCGGCCAGCGACAGCGTGGGGACCTTCGCGTGGGCCTGGGCGTGGGGCAGGACGGCCTGGAGCTCGGCGAACGCCTCCTCGGCGCGCCGGGCGCGGAAGCAGCGGAAGTTCGGCCGCTCCGAACAGAAGTTGCACCGGTAGACGCACCCGCGGGTCAAAAAGAACGGCAGCGACCCGGGCTGGGTGTACTTGGACAGGTCGAACAGGTCGTAGGCCGGCGTGGGCAGGGGCTCATCGAGCATCGGCAGCTCAGTGTCGCCGGTGTCGACCAGCTCGCGCCTGTCGCGGTAGGCGAAGCCCGGCACCTGCGTGCGGACGCTGCCGGTGCGGGCGAACTCGGCCAGAAACTTCGGCAGGGCCACCTCGCACTCGCCCTGGCAGACGACGTCGCAGTATGGGCGCCGCCCGGCATCGAGGAAGCTCTCGGCCCTTGCCTCGCCGGGAAAGCAGTCCACCCCGCCGAACAGGATCGGCGTCCGGGGGCGGCGTTTCTTGAGATAACGGGCGGCGTAGATCGAAAGGTACCGCGTGGACATGTTCACGCTGAAGGCGATCAGCGCCGGCTTATCGGCCAGCACCGCGTCCAGCCGATCGGCAAACCAGCGGCGGTACTTGCGCCAGAGCGACTTGGGCAGGTCCGGCTCGAACCAGTACTGGTTGTGCGCCTCGGACCACATCGCCTTTTCGTCGTCGTCAACGCGGCGGTAGAAGTCGATGTTCACGTCGTGGGCGCAGACCGAAAAGCCCTCCTGGCGCATCACGCCGGCCACCAGCGCCACCGCGTGAAAAGGCCGGTCCGTGTCCCACGCTGGCATGCCGATCAGAGATATCCGTCGATCGCTCATCGCGGCGACTATACCACAAAGCAGGGCGTCAATGCGGCGCCGTTGGCCTCGCGATCGAACTGGGCGAAGCTCAGCAGGGTGTTCAGCGTCAGCCGCCCCATGGAATGGGCCGTGTTGAACTGCTGTGTGACGGACACGAACGATAGGCCTTGTCCGTCGAACGTCTCCATGATGCGAGCGAAGTCGAGCAGCGATCGGCTGAGGCGGTCGACCTTATAGACGACCGAGGGCTACCCGTCTATCCAAATGTGGTCGCGGTAGGGACTGCCCTTTCGGGCAGCCCGCCGCACAGATCCCGGCGTGCCAAACTACCGCACCGGGCTCCTGCCTCGGGTCGTCACGGGAACGCGTGCAGCGGGTTCCTGACAATAATCGAGTTCAGGTGGGAGAGGGGGAAAGTGGTCGTGGTTCACTGACAACACCCGAGCGGCGTTGGCAGTGAACCACCAATGACAGACGGGATTTTCGAAATTGGGCCGACCAGATCGACACGGGCGTGAAGGTGGAGGTCGAGGCGATGGACCTGAGCTTTGCGGCGTTGTCGCGCCTCAAGGCGCACCTGGCGGCCGTCGAGCACGTCAAGGAGGTGCGGATTATGGAGCAGGACGCTTCCGGGATCAGCGTCCTGATGATTCGCGGGCTGATCAACAATGAGGTGATTGCCAAGGCAATTCTGAAGTTGCCTGACCCGAAGCTCGAGCCCGAGCTGCCCGGCCCCGGCCGCGTTGGCGTCGGCAAGAAGACCACGGCCGGCGGTTAACAGCCCGTTGAAGAACGGGCCAATTTCGCCGCGGCGTTCAGGCCGCGGCCCGAGTCCTGGATTTCAGTCGATTCGGCTTCCAGCGGCCGGAAAAGGCGTTGAGCAGCGCCTCCAAGCCGCGCAGGCGGCGCAGCAACCCCAAAAAGACGCGGCGAACGGCCGCCAAGGCGCCCGCCAGCGCCCGCGGCGTGCCCACCCCGAGAAGTCGGCGCATCAGCAGCGACAGATTGAACCCGGCCACGTGGATCAACTGTCGTTTCAGGATGTTCCCGCGCCCCCGAAGGTGCGTCCGTCGCATCCCGCCCGTCTCGTAGCAATGCGCGAA
>JAGXKT010000062.1 GCA_018335035.1 Phycisphaerae bacterium | reverse complement strand
CCGCCGCACGCATCCAACATGCTGCTTTTGCTACGTCATCCTCTCTCTACGTGCCATCCAGCTCCCTTTCCATGTCATCTCTCGTTGGCCCGGGGCGCGCGTCCCGGCGTCGGCTCCGAAGTGTTCCTGTCCTGTGGGGCGCCGCGGCGCGGGCGGCGCGACGGTGCATCCTCCGATGATGCCCGCCGGTCCGACGGCGCGGGGCGCCAGGCGGCTGCCCGGCGGGGCGTCGAGCTTCTCGAGGACGGCTTCCACGCCCGCCGCACCGTACTGCCGCTCCGGCGTGACCACGGTGGTCACGATGCTCCCGTCGTCCAGCTCGACCTGGTCGTCGCTTCCGGTGTTGACCAGGGACAGATCGTTCGGCACGCGCAGGCCCATCGCGGTGGCGACCGCGGCGACGCGCCGGGCGAACGGCCAGGAGTAGGTGACAAACGCCGTCGGACGGTCGTCGGCGATGAGCGCGGCGCTCACGGCCTCGCGCAGTGCCTGCTCAGACGTGGGGACGTCCGAATCGTCGCGCCGGATCGGCTCCGGCGTCAGCCCGGCGTCCCGCATGGTCTGCTCGTAGCCCGCCTGGCGGTCGCGCTGGGAGTAGTGGGCCTGGTCCAGTTGCTTCCAGCCGGCACCCCAGTCCAGATAGGCGATGCGGCGATGCCCGGCCGACAGAAGCCGCTGGGTCGCCTGGCGCCCGGTGGCGACGTCATCCGGATACACGCAGTCGTGGTCCTGCTTGCGGTTCAGCCAGATCACCGGCTGGCGGAGCGACTCGATCAGGTCGATCACCTTGTCGGGAACCCAGTCGGTATAGTCGACCAGCATGCCGTCGCAGCAGTACTCGCGCAGCAGGCGCGGCACGAAACCGGCGTCGGTGAGCTTCTCGTCCGGCAGTTCCGCCACGGACAACTGAAGCTCCCGCTCGCGCAGGACCTCGCAGATGCCCCGCAGGGCGGCTTGCGGCAGGTAGCTGCGCCCCGGGTGGGCCGAGAGAACTACGGCGATGCTGCCGAACGAGCCGGATCGCATCCCGCGGGCGAAGGCGTTGGCGCGATAGCCCATCTTCCGCGCCGTTTGCAGGACCCGGTCACGCGTCTCGTCGCTGACGCCGCCGGCATTGCGCAGCGCGGCCGAGACGGTCATGGGGCTGACGCCGACTTGCTCACCGATGTCTTTGAGCGTGACACCCATCGGGTCTTCGCCTTCCTAAAGACGTTGACTGAGCAGAAAGTTCGCGCACCTTGTCGAGCAGAGCGCTTCTACAACCTGTTAGGAGCAGAGAATCCTACAACCTGTTTATGAGCAGAGAGCTTTACAACCTGTTGAGCAGAGAGTCATGCTACCTGGTTCACCGGACGCGTCTGCGTCCGGCACAGCACTGTAGCGCGTATCCTAAGCGAGATTGCCGATTCTGTCAAGGGCGAGATGGCTTCCGGCGGGAAAAAAGTTCGCCCGCACCGGGCGGGGGAAGCCACCGTAAGAGGTTTCGCCCTATGGAATTGGGCTTCCTGGCGCCTCCAGGGACCGCGAGACGGCACCGAGATCGGGAATTCTCCGCATCGGCAGTCGTCTCGGGGCTCGCACGGGGCGCGGCGCCGACCGAACGGGGCGTCGTGTGGGCCCGGCCGAGTTCCCTCGCCCGAAGCACGCGGGCCGCTCAGCAGCCCGCCAGGTAGCGTCCGCCCAGCGTGAGGCCCTGCTTTTCGCCGGGCTCGCTGCCGTTGAAGTGCAGGTCTTCCAGTTCGACGCAGACGCACCCGTCGTAGCCGGCGTCGACGAGGACCTCCAGCGCGGCCGTCCAGCGGATGCACCCGTGCCCCGGGATGCAGTACCGCCAGTGGTTGCCGCCGTAGGGGAGCGTGTCGGCGAAGGTGGGCGGTTGCCCGGTGCCCAGGTCGTAGCGGCGTTCGTCGAGCCGCTCGGTATCCTTGGCGTGGACGTGCCCGACGCGGTCGGCGAACTCGCGGACGAACCGCAGCGGGTCGATCCCCAGGCGGACCAGGTGCGACGGGTCGTAGTTCAGCCCCATCGCCGCCGTCGGCAGCGCCTCGAACAGCGCCCGGCAGTCGGCCGGCGTGCAGCACAACGCGCCGGGACCGGGGTACCCCTCGATCACCACGCGCGCCCGGGCCTGCGCCAGCGTCGCCGCCAACTGCCCGAAGCTCTCGACCATCCAGGCGAAATTCTCCCGTCGCTCGCGCGACGGGTCCTCCGGAAGCATCACGCAGAAGAAGTTCTTCACGCCGACCGCGGCGCACGCCTCGACGTACGCGGCGTTCTGTGCCACCGCGTCGTCTCGCCGCGCCTTGTCCGGCGAGATCATGCCCTTCCACTCGGCCAGGTCCACCGAGCCGACGCGCAGGCCGGCGGCCGTGACGGGCGGCGCCGTCGTGTCCCCGTCTCTGCCGACGTCGATCGCCTCGAAGCCGGCGTCAGCCGCCCAGGCGATCAGGGCGTCGAGGTCCTTCTGCCACGGCGAGCCGCCTCGCCGAAACCCGATGGGAAAACTGCCTGTCCGTGTTTGCATGCGTTGCTCCCGGCTTGAGCGCGGCAGGATACCGGCCCGGGGGCGGTCGTGCAACCCGGATGCCCGTCGTGACCGGTCGCGCCGGCGCATCCAGAAAAAATGTCAAGATCGCCCTTTTGCCGGGCCGATATCGTGGCTATCATCCGCACACGGGTCAGTTGACGGTGCATGGAACGCACATGAGCACGTTGTCGCGAAAGGAAGCGGCTCTGCACGGGATCGGCGGGAAAACCCTCCGCACGATGGGGCTCTGTCTGTGTCTCTGCGCTGTCGGGGTTTCGCCGGCCGTCGCGGGCAACGGCGACAGCGGCGATGATGCCTCGGCCCTGGAGCACGAACTGCTCAGCGAGCCGGGCGAGACGATCGTCGAAGGCGGCGGCGCGGAGTTGCTGCTGTTCGAGAGCATGCCCGTCGTCGTGACGGAGGCGTACACGGCCTCGCGGCAGGTCGTCAAGAGCCGGTGGCTCTCGGCCCCGGTCAGCGTCCTGACCGCCCAGGATATCCACTACGGCGGCCTGACGCGCGTGCCCGAGATGCTCCGGTTCGTGCCCGGTATGGAAATCTCCCGCGTCGGCCGGAACCACTACGGGCTCGGCGTCCGCGGCTTCTACGGCAACGCTTTGGACCGCCGATTGGTCCTGATCGACGGACGCGCCGCGGACGATCCCGTCTGGGGCGGCGGGCTGTCGGCACGCTGGCCGCTGCTGCCCGAGGACATCCAACGGATCGAGGTCCTCCGCGGGCCCGGCGGGGGCGTCTGGGGCGCCAACGCCTTTACCGGCGCGATCAACATCATCACCAAGGACCCGCGCGAGCAACTGGGCGGTATGGTCAGCGCGCGGGTCAGCCACTTCGGTGACGTGTACACGTACCTGCGCTACGGCGAGGAGTCCGGCGACTGGCGCTATCGCGTCTCGGCGGGGTTCGAGAGCTTGCGAAGCTCCGAGGACGCCGTCTCGGCCGACGTGGCGGTGGGCGTCGAGGGCGCCCCGAGCAACAACCATGCCGCGGACGACCAGCAGGCCTGGCGCTTCAGCGGTAAGGCCGTCTGGGAGCCGACGATCAACCGCAAGGTCATCGTCGACGCCGCCCACAGCCACGTCACCGGCGGCGGCGACGAGTTCTCCGGCATCTGGCGCAACGGCAACGCCTGGTACGAGCTCAGCCGCGCCGGCGTGCGCTACGAGCGCCAGGTCAGCGAGACGAACTCCTGGGCCCTCCAGTGGTTCGGCAACCTTTACGTCTATGACGAGCCCAGCAAGGGGCGAACCACGATTCTGCAGAACGACGTGGAGTTCCAGGCCACCTTCGCCCCCTGGCAACGCCACAAGACGACCGTGGGTGGCAACTTCCGCTGGAACCAGGTCGATTTCCATCGGGCGTCGAACACATACGCCGACCTGGTGGGCGACCCGTTCTGCGAGTTGACCGGCGGCGGCTACGTCGTCCATCGCTGGGAACCCACGGACCGCCTAGCGTTCGAAGGGCAGTTCCGCATGGACTGGTTCTCCACGGCCGAGCTGGACTGGTCCGGCCGGGTCGCTGCGCTGTACGCCCTCGACGAGCAGAAGAACCACATCCTCCGCCTCGCCGCCGCCAAGAGCTTCCGCGTGCCCATGATCGCCAATCGCCGGTTGTATACCGAGGGGGTCGAGCTGATGCCGGGGCTGCGGGCGTTCACCTTGACTCGACCGACACGCGACCTGCACAACGAGCACACCTGGGCGATCGAGGCGGGCTACCGCGGACGCTGGGCAGACGGGTTGACCTTCAATCTCGACGCCTACGTGCAGCGGTATGAAGAACTGCTGGGATTTGTTGCGACCGATCTGCCCGGGGGAATGCAGATTGCTACGCAGGACAACATCGACGGCTCCCAGTGGTGGGGAGCCGAGTGCGAGTTGACCTACACCGCCGAGACCTACAGCGTCCAGGTCTGGTACGCCTACAACGCCGTCAACAACGACAAGAGCAATCAGGACATGCGCGCCTACTGGCCGACGCGACACAAGGCCGGCATCACCGGGCGGGTCTTCCTGCCAGACGGCTGGACCTTCAACGCCAACTACCAGTACCGCGGCGAGATCAAGCACCGCTGGGAATACGGCGAACTGAGCCCCGATCATCGCCTGGACCTGACGCTCAGCAAGAAGCTCTTCGACGGCAACGCGGAACTGATGTTCGGCGTCAGCGACCTGCTGGCCTCGGCCGCGACACGGAAGGAGATCATCCCCTTCACGTCCTTCAGCGGAAACGAAACCCCCGG
>JAGXKT010000001.1 GCA_018335035.1 Phycisphaerae bacterium | reverse complement strand
GGCGGGACAGGAAAACGACCAGGTCAAAGTTCGGAGGTCGGGGTACGAGTGCCGCCGGCTGCGCGGCGCGCGGGTGCCGTGGGCTGCGCGGCGCGCGGGTGCCGTGGGCTGCGAGGCGCGCGGGTGCCGTGGGCTGCGCGGCGCGCGGGTGCCGTGGGCTGCGAGGCGCAGCCGAGCAACCACGCGCCAGATGCGCAGCCGAACAACCACGCCAAGGCGAGGCGACGGGACCCGCATGCGCCGAAGCTCGAAACGCCGCGGCGCAGCCGGCGGCGCTACCACGGATCGTCGATGCTCGCGCGGTCGGCCTCGACCTGCTCGAACCACGTTTCAAGGTCGGTCAGCATTCGTCGGGCGCGATGGGCTTCCTGCTCGGCGAGGTCGTGCTGCTCGCCCGGGTCATCGGACAGGTGGAACAGTTGCGCCGGCGGAGGCGGCGGCACGTCGCGCGGCGGGTCGGGTTCCCGGATCACCCCGTGCTCGATGAAATACTCGTGCTCGTACATGCACGTGCGGAGCCACTGCCCGTCGGCCACGTGCATCGCCTCCTCAATTCGCGGGCGGACGAGCTTCCAGTCGCCGTCGCGCACCGCGGCGTTGCACTCAACGAGCGGCGTGTAGCGGTTCCACTGCCAGAACCGCCGACTGCATACCTCGCCGCCGGCGCCGAGCAGGACGGGCAGCACGTTCACCCCGTCGAGCGGCGGATTGTCCTTTGGCACGTCCACCCCCGCGGCCGCCAGGAGCGTCGGGAACCAATCGGCGAAGTGGATCATCTCGTCGACGGTCCGCCCGGGCTCGAACCGCCCGGGCCAGCGGACCAGGCCCGGCACGCGGATGCCGCCTTCGTAGGTCGTGCCCTTGCAGCCGCGCCAGTGGCAGTTGAATCGTGTCGTATCGCCCAGCCGGCTTCCGCCGTCTCCGAACTGCGGGCCGTTGTCGCTGGTGAACAGGACGATCGTGTTGTCCTCGTATCCGCGGTCGCGGAGCGTCTCGAGGATGCGTCCGATGCCGCGATCCATGCGGCGGATCATGCCGTAGATGACGCTGACGGGGTAGGCGTATCGGCCGGCCTGTACGAACGGGGCCACGTCCTCTTCGGGGCATTGCAGCGGCGTGTGCGGCGCGTTGTACATCACCTGAAGGAAGAACGGCTCGCCCGCCTTGCGGCGCTCGATGAACGCGCACGCCTCGTCGGTCCATACGTCGGTGAGATACCGCCCGTCGCCGTGCTGCACGTCCAAGCCGAACTCCAGACGCCAGCGCCAGTAGTCGTGCATGCCGCCGCGGAAGCACACCGCCTCGTCGAAGCCGCGCCGCAGTGGATGGTAGCGCTCGTCGAACGCGCCCAGGTGCCACTTGCCCACGTGCCCGGTGCGGTAGCCGGCCGCGCGAAGCACGTCCGCCAGCGTCGTCTCGCGCAGCGCCAGGCGCTCCAGCCCGCGCCACTCCAACGTGTCGATCGAGCCGGTCCGGTGCGGGTAGCGCCCGGTCAGCAGACACGCCCGCGCCGGGTTGCACACGGGCGAGGCGCTGTACTGTTGCGTGAGGCACAGTCCCTCGGCCGTGAGCTGATCCAGCGCCGGCGTCTGCGTACGGCCTTCGGAAAAGCAGCCGAAGTCCCCGTACCCCATGTCGTCCGCGACGATCTGCACGATGTTCGGCCGGTCGGGCATTTCCGCCTCCTGCGCAAGGCCCAGACGATAACTTCCCCACCGGCCGAATGCCAGTAAGCACGGCCCAATGCAGCGAAGCCCTGCGACCCGTACGCCCGCAGGTACGAGCCCTAGAGCATATTGCGGAAGAGCTTGTCGCCCTCTTCTGGTTGCGGCGTCGCCTGGCGGCGTCCGGCTGTATCGACCCGTACGGGCCTGCTTCGCCGTCCTTGCCAGGCGCGTCCTCACCGACGAACAGGACGACAATCTTTCCGAAAAATGCTCTAAGGCCAAAGGATTGCCACCCCCTGCAACCGATCACAGCGCGCGCCGCTCGTCGCTCGGCGCCGTGGCTACTCGCTGAAGGGTCCCAACGGTCGGAAGGACAGGCGGCTGTGGGCGGGGATGCGTCCGGACTCCTCGAAAACCATCAGTTCGTTTTCCTCCTCGAGCCAGCATTCGGGCAGGTAGTAATGCTGCTGGGGTCCGACGGTCCAGAAGCGCCCGACGTTGTGCCCGTTGAGGAACAACTGCCCCTTGCGCGCCCCGACGATGTGCACGAACAGCGGCACGTTCGCGGGCGCGTACTTGAAGTGCGTGACGTACCAGGCGGGCTGGTCCTTGCCGACGACCTTCGCGCCGGCGGTCGGCATGCGCCACGCCCGCCAGAACCAGTCGCCCTGGCGGCTGATCGGGTCGCTCAGCGCGTGGAGCTTGACGGTCTTCAGCGTGCCCGGCTCGTCGTCGCCCCAGAGCATCAGGGCGATTTTGTTGCGGCCCTTCTTCAGCGCGCTGTTCAGCGTCACGTCGCCGAAGTTCCGGCGCTGGTGCGGGAAGAAGCCGCAGACCTTGTCGTTGCACAGCACGGCCACGTCGTACGGCAGGTCCGCAAACGACACGTGCAACGGTGCGACTTTCGTCAGCGAGACGCTCGTCTCCGCGCGCCAGCAGGACCGCTCGGCGAGCGTCGGGGCCAGGTGCGCGTAGGGGCGCGGGATGATCCGCTTGGAGAACTCCTCGAGCGGCTTGAGTTTGAACTTCGCGCCCGCCAGCGGCTTGGCGTCGTAGATGTGGCCGAACAGGCCCTTGCGCTCGCCGAGTCGCGGGCCGGCGTGGAACCGGCCGAGGTTGTCGACCAGCGCGACCAGCGAGTTGAGCCCGCGCTTGAACGGCGCGCGGATCGGCTTGCGTACGGCGCCGTCGCCGCGTCCCCAGGTGCCGATGCGGGTGCCGTTGAGGTACAGCGTGGCGCGATCGGCACAGTCGGGCAGGAACAGCTGCCGAACCTTGGCGCGCGGCGCGTCGACCTCGACGCAGTACCACACGTAGCCGCCGTGCACGCCGAGGCGATCGACGTCGCGCGGGCCGGGAAGCTCCTCCCATTCCAACTCGTCGTCGACCGGCTCGGTACAGACGGCGACGCGCTTCCACTGCCGCAGCCGCGGCGGCGACGGCTTGCGCCCCGTCCCCACCGCGCGCCGCACCGCCTCCGGAACCTTCCGCCGCGTCAGCTTGCCGTCGTGCGGCAGCACAGCGTACTGCCGCGTGCCCGAGGACATCCGAACGTCCTGCTCGATATCCTCGCCGACGTAGTCAGGGCCGAAGACGATCTCGTCGCCGAGAGGCCAGGTCCGCATCGCCAGGTCGCTCGAGACGACCACCACGCGTAACGACTCGTGCTCGACGATCACCGGCTCGTCGCCGTCGGGCACCTCGCAGCCGTCCGGGATGCCGTTGACGCTGAACCGCGCCGCCCATCCGGCCGGTCCGTGCAGCACGAGCGTCCGCCCGCTGAACAATCCCAGCGGCGTAAGGTTCGCGTAATCCAGTGTCACATCATCACTGACAGCAAGGTCCACCGGCACGGCGGCCGCGCCAAGCGGCTCCAGCGGCACGTGCAGTTCGCGTCCATCCGGCAGCGAGACACGGACGCGACCGATCGCGTCGCGCCCGTTGTTGGTCACGACCGCCCACCGACCGGCCGTGCCGCTCAGGTTCAGCACGTCCGTGCCGTCATGCACACTGACGCCCGGCTCCTCGACGAAGCACGGCGCGAAGAACCGCCCCATGTGGTTGGCCAGAAGGTTCACCAGGCGCGTGAGGTAGTACTTCTCGGTCAGGCCGCCGCCCTCGGCCACCGGGGCGTCGTAGTCGTAGCTGGTGGCCTGGTAGGCATCGGCGGCGCTGGGCGCCCGTCCGCCCCAGAAGCCGAAGTTCGTCCCGCCGTGAAACATGTACGCGTTGTACTGCCCGCCGCAGCCGAGAATTTCCATCTGCCGACGGGCGACGTCGGCGGGCTCGCGCTCGGCGTGCTCCCCGCCCCACGTGTCGTACCAGCCGACGTGATGCTCGGTAAACAGCAGCGGCGCCGACGGCTGGCGCAGCGAGAGGCGTTTGAGCTTCTGCACTTCGTCGCCGTAGCTGTTGAGGCACTCGACCGCCTCGGGCACCGGCGGGTCGGTCATGTGATTGCAGGTAAGGATCGGGATGTCGAACCCGGCGCGCCGATAGAGCTGGCTGATGAACTCCAGATACTTCAGCCGGTCCGGCATGGTCGTGTCCTGGTACTCGTTTTCGTTCTGGATCAGCAGGATGTTGCCGCCGCGCGTGACCTGTTGGGCGGCCAGGGGCGTCAGCACCGTGCGGAAATACTTGTCAAAGTAATGCATGTACGCCGCGTTCGCCGTCCTGAACGCCATGTGGCTTCGCGCCGTCAGCCAGCCGGGCAGCCCGCCGAAGTCCCACTCAGAGCAGATATACGGGCCCGGGCGCAGGATGACGTAAAGCCCGAGATCCCCGGCCAGCTTGATGAACGCCGAAACGTCCTGCTCGCCGTCGAGCCGCCACTGCCCCTCTTGCGGCTCGTGGACGTTCCAGGCGACGTACGTGCTGATGCAGTTGAGCCCCGCCCGGCGCGCCTTGACCAGGCGGTCGCGCCATAAGGCGCGTGGCACGCGAAAATAGTGGATCGACCCGCCGACCAGCCAGACGCGCTGCCCGTCGATCAAGAAGCTGCGGTCGTCGTAGGTTACCTCTGCCATAGCGATGCCCTTCATGCCCGCCCGCACCACCGCCGCGCCGCGTCGGCGCCGATGGCCTCTACCGTCCGGCCCAGGACCGCAGCGTCGGTGTGTTTCATCCGGCCCGATGCACCGCGGGCGGGCGGTCCAAGTTCCGCCAGGGGCCTTGGTTGCAGATGCTCTCGCGTCCCTCCAAGTGTACCGACGCCCGGGACACGTGCAATAAAAATCGCTCCCGGCCACTACCGACACTCATGCGTCAAGACACATTATATACCAAAAACGAACGTCTGATACAAAGCAACGTGACATAGTCAACAGATAATAATGTCCAATATGCGATGACAGGCCGCAAAAAGCCACGCGCCAAGGGATATCGCAAACGCATATGGCCGCATAGCAGAGATCCGGGGATTCGTCTGTCGCTGACAAGCAGCAAGGATCAAGACCGGAGCACGCAGCCACGCCGCTCGTGCGAAATGGGGCGTCCTTGAGCCGTGAAACATACGACCCGCTCAGAACCATGCGAGCAGGCCAATTGCGGCAGAGGCCTGTACGTCCTTCATGGGTTTGGTGTCGAAAGACACCCGCGGCGCATGCGCCGGCGCGCGTGCTCTCTACTCGCTGCGGCGGGCGGCGTATGCTCAAGCCGACGCCGGTCTGCGTTGCCTTCTGCGGCCACGGTCCCCTCCTGCTATCACAAGCGCCCGACCTTCTCGGCCGGGCGCTTGCGGACTGGGGATCAAGGATTCGAACCTTGACTAACTGATCCAGAGTCAGTCGTGCTACCGTTACACTAATCCCCAGTGGTTTCCCGCATAGTCGCGGGTGGATCGCTTGTGGGTGCGTCCGCCGACAGCGGACGCCACGACTGACGCTTCTATCCTGCCGCATCGCCCGGACCGTGTCAACCCGAGCTACGGCTCAGGGCACCGCGGGATACCAATCCGTCGTTGAACCCTTGTGGCGATTCGCTACACTGTGCCGGCGAGTTTTGTCGCTTTTCGGAGGGCCAAAACGACCTATGGCATCGGCGCATGACGACATTCTGGAACGCACGCACACCTGCGGCGAACTGACCGCCGACGACATCGATGCGCGCGTTCGGCTCTGCGGGTGGGTCCGCAGCTACCGCGACCACGGCGGCGTGGTCTTCATCGACCTGCGCGACCGCGGCGGCATCACGCAGGTCGTCTTCGACTCCGAGGGCGACGACGCCAACGCGGCCGATCGCTACGCCCTGGCGGACTCCCTCCGCAACGAGTGGGTCATCGCCACGGGCGGCGTGGTCCGCCATCGCGGCGACGACCGCGTCAACCCCAAGCTGCCCACCGGCGAGATCGAAGTCCTCGCCGACGAGCTGTGCGTGCTCAACCGGGCCGAGACCGCCCCCTTCACGCCCGATGAGTACACGGACGTCTCGGAGGAGATGCGCCTGCGCTACCGGTACCTGGACATTCGCCGGCGCGACATGACGCAGAACCTGCGAACGCGCCACGCGATCTGCAAAGCGATGCGTGACGCCCTGGACGCCGACGGCTTCATCGAGGTCGAAACGCCCTTCCTGACCAAGTCCACGCCGGAAGGCGCGCGGGACTTCCTGGTGCCCTCACGGCTGCAGCAGGCGGCGTTCTACGCTCTGCCGCAGAGCCCGCAACTGTTCAAGCAGCTCCTGATGGTCGGCGGGCTGGACCGCTATTACCAGATCGTCCGCTGCTTTCGCGACGAGGACCTCCGCGCCGACCGCCAGCCGGAGTTCACCCAGCTCGACCTGGAGATGAGCTTCTGCGACGAGCGGGACGTGATGGAGGCCACCAACGCCGTGTTGCGGGCCGCGTGCGCCGCGGCCGGGCATACATTCCCGGACAAGGTGCCCACCATGGGCTACGTCGAGGCGATGCGGCGGTTCGGGACGGACCGACCGGACCTGCGATTCGGCATGGAACTGGCGGACATCTCGGACATCGCCGGGCGGACGGACTTCGGCGTGTTCCGCGGGGCGCTGGACGCCGGCGGCGTGGTCAAGGCCATTTCCGTCCCCGGCGGCGGCGCGATGACCCGCAAGGAGACCGACGCCCTGGCCGACTGGGCCAAGGGCTTCGGCGCCAAGGGTCTGGCCGTCACGAAGGTCGGCGACGACGGCGGGCTGACGACGGGCATCGCCAAGTTCCTGACGGACGTTGCGGCGGAGCTGATCGAGTGCGTCGGCGCCAAGCCGGGCGACCTGCTGTGTTTCGGCGCCGATACGAGCAAGATCGTCCACCGCGTTCTCGGGGAGCTGCGTTGCAAGATGGCCCGCGAGCGGGGGCTTATCGAGCGTGACGGGCTGCACTGGGTGTGGATCACGGACTTCCCTCTGGTCGAGTGGAACGAGGAGGCCGGGCGGTGGGACTCGCTGCATCACCCCTTCACCGCCCCGCGCGACGACGAGCTGGACAAACTGGAATCGGATCCGCAGGCGGTCTGCAGCCGGGCGTACGACATCGTCTGCAACGGCATGGAACTCGGCGGCGGATCGATTCGTATCCACCGGCCGGACGTTCAGCAGCGCGTCTTCGCGTTGCTGGGCATCTCCAGCGACGAGGCGGAGGCGAAATTCGGCTTCCTGACCCAGGCGCTGCGCTACGGCGCGCCGCCGCACGGCGGGCTGGCGCTGGGGCTCGACCGCGTGGTGATGGAGATGGTCGGCGCCGGCTCAATCCGCGACGTGATCGCCTTCCCCAAGACGCAGCGCGGCACCTGCCCCCTGACCGGCGCCCCGGCCGCGGTGGACCCTCAGCAACTGGCCGAGCTGGACCTGGAGGTCATCGCCCCGCCGGAAGACGCATCACCGTAACGCTTGCAGGACGAGATCATACGGTTCGTCACATCCACGCGTGTCCGCGTTCAGCCCCCGCGGCCGCTTTCCTCGCGGAGTGTCGCCGCCCAGTCGAGGTATTTGCGGATGTACTTCTCGTAGCCGCGGTCGGTCGGGGTGTAGTAGGTCTTGTCGACGCCGAGGTAGTCCTGATCCGGACTGACACCGCCTTCGTAAGCGTGGGAGTATTGATAGCCGCCGGCGTAGCCGAGTTGCTCGGCCATGCCGGGGTGCGGCGCGTTGCGCAGGTGGCGCGGGACGGGGACCGTCCGCTGGTTCTTCACGTCGTCCAGCGCCGCATCGACGGCCTTGTAGGACGCATTGGACTTCGGCGCGCAGGCCATGTACACCGCCGCCTGGGCGAGCGTGATGCGGCATTCCGGCATGCCGACGCGCTCGGTGACCTGGTAGGCGGCGGCCGCGACGGAAATCGCACGCGGATCGGCGTTTCCGACGTCTTCGCTGGCGAGGATGGCAATCCGCCGCGCGATGAAGCGCGGATCCTCCCCGGCGTGGAGCATTCGCGCCAACCAGTAGACCGTCGCGTCCGGGTCGCTGCCCCGCATCGATTTGATCAGCGCGCTGGCCGCGTCGTAATGCCCCTCGCCGGCGCGGTCGTACTGAAGGGCCTTCTGCTGGATAGACTCGGCCGCGGCGTCACGGTCGAAGACGATGGACCCGCCCTGCTCGCCGGCGGCCTCGCGCCGGCGCGCCTCGGACAGCACGCCCACTTCCAGCGCCGTCAGCGCGCGGCGCGCGTCGCCATCGCTGACGCGGGCCAGGTGCTCCAGCGCCTCGTCGGTCGCCCGGACGTCATAGCCGCCGAGCCCGCGCTCGGCGTCGTCCAGCGCGCGGCGCAACAGCGCGATCACGTCGGCGTCGTCCAGGGCGTGAAACTCGAACAGCGTCGAGCGGCTCAGAAGCGGCGAGTTGATCGTGAAGAACGGGTTCTCCGTCGTCGCGCCGATCAGGATGACCACACCGTTTTCCACGTCGCGAAGCAGCACGTCCTGCTGGGCGCGATTGAAGCGGTGGAGCTCGTCGATGAACAGCACCGTCCGCCGCCCCGACGCCGCCAGCGTCGCCCGCGCCTGCTCGATGATCTCACGGACCTCCTTGACCGACGCGCTGGCGGCGTTGAGCTGGTAAAACGCCGAGTCGGTCGTCCGCGCGATCACGTGGGCCAGGGTGGTCTTGCCGCTGCCCGGCGGCCCGTAGAACACCAGCGACGAGAGCGAATCCGCCTCGAGCATGCGGCGGAGCATCTTGGCGTCGCCGAGGAAGTGCCCCTGCCCGAGGACCTCGTCGATGTTGCGGGGGCGCATGCGGACGGCTAGCGGGGCGTTGGCGGCGACGGCGCGGTCTTCGGCATCGCGGAAGAGGTCCATGGGCACTGCATTCTACCGGGCTGGGCGGTTCGGACAAAGCCGCCGCTCGCCCGGGCGGGACGTCAAGCGAAACGTGCATCGGACGGGCGTGTTGGATATAGTAACGGTGGCGTTGCCGATGCGGGTCAGCGGTCCCGCCCAGACGGGGCCACAAGCGGAAAGGAAGCATCATGCGGCATGTATGGGTATTCGTAGCGATCGCGGCCAGTGCGAGCATGCTGATCGGCTGCAAGAACGGGCAGGAGACGCAGGAGGCGACGGTCATGACGCCGCCCGAGACGGGCGACCTGCAGGCGGTCCGCCCCGCCGACCGGGTCGATCCGCCGCAGCCCCGTCCGACGCCGACGTACACAGAGCCGGCGCCGACACCGTTCGGGTCGCCCGACGCCGACGCGGCCGACGCCGCCACGCCGGCGCCGGAGCCGGCCTCGCCGACCACGCGCACCTACACGGTAGAAAAGGGCGATACGCTCTGGTCGATCGCCAAGCAGATCTACGGCGACGGACAGAAGTGGCGGCTGATCGTCGAGGCCAATCCGGGGCTAAAGCCCGAGGCGCTGCGCATCGGTCAGACGCTGACGATCCCTCCGGCACAATAGGCCGCAGATGTCACAGATGCGCAGCGTCCGCGCGCTGCATGGCCAGGCCCGGTACGCCATGGGACGTGGCCTGACGCGTCCGGCGCGGCCTTTCTTTGTCTGAGCAATCTGCGTAATCTGCGGCCTGCCATGGGCGATCTGCAACTCGACACGCCGGCACAGTACGTCAAGGGTGTCGGCCCGGCACGCGCCGAGCAGCTCGCGCGGTTGGGCATTCGCACCGTCGAGGATCTGCTGTTGTATTTCCCGCGGCGGTTCGACCTGCGCCGCCAGACGCAGCCGATCGACACGCTCCGCGGCGACGAGCCGTCCGCCACCGTCGCCGGCGAGGTGACGGAGGTCTCCGAGCAGCGCTACGGCAAGCGGCCGTGGTTCGGCTGCATGATCTCGGACGAGACCGGCTGGCTTCTGGTCAAATGGTTCCACGGCGGCTACCTGCGCGGCAAAATTCGCGAGGGCATGCACATCGCCGTCAGCGGGAAGGTCGGCACGTACCGCGAACACCTGCAGATGGTCAACCCGAACTGGCAGCCCGTCTGGGACCCCGACAGCGCCAATCTCGACGCCGACGAGCTGCTTCCGGTCTACCCGGCCGGGGCGGACTTGACCAGCGGGCGGATCGCGCAGGTCATCCGGCGTGTCCTGCCCGACGCCGAGCGGCTCATCCCGGAAATCCTCCCGGGCGACATACTGCAGCGGCGCGACCTGCCCGGCCGCCCGCGGGCCGTCGCGGCCATGCACCGCCCTGAGGACACCGAGCAGTGGGACGCCGCCCGCCGGCGCATGGCCTACGAGGAATGCTTCCTGATGCAGTTGGGCATCGCGATGAACCGCATCCGCCGCGTCAGCCGCCCGGCGCACGCGCTGACGCGGACGGACGAGATCGACCGGCGGATCCGCGCGCGGTTCGGCTTCGAACTGACCGGCGCGCAGAACCGCGCCGTCGAGGACATCGCCGCCGACGTCGCGCGCGAACGCCCGATGAACCGCCTGCTTCAGGGCGACGTCGGCGCGGGCAAGACCGTCGTGGCGCTCTACGCCGCCCTGCTCGCCGTGGCGAACCGCGCCCAGGCGGCGATCATGGCGCCGACGGAAATCCTCGCCGCGCAGCACTACCGCAACATCCAGGCGTATCTCCAGGGCAGCCGCGTACGCACCGCCCTGCTGGTCGGCGGGCAGAACCCCAAGCAGCGCACGCGCCTGCTCGACGGGCTCGCGACGGGAAGCATCGACATCGTCGTCGGCACCCACGCGCTGATTACCGAGCAGGTCCGCTTCGCGCGGCTGGCGCTGGTCGTGGTCGACGAGCAGCACAAGTTCGGCGTCCGCCAGCGGACGGGCATCCGCTCCAAGGGCTACGCACCGCACTACCTCGTGATGACGGCCACGCCGATCCCCCGCACGCTGGCGATTACCGTCTTCGGCGACCTGGACGTCTCGGTGATCGACGAGCTGCCGCCCGGGCGCGGCGAGACGACCACCCGCTGCGTCAGCAGCGACCGGATGGACGAGGTGCTCGGCTTCGTCCGCGAGCGCCTCGCCGACGGGCAGCAGGCGTACGTCATCTGCCCGCTGGTGCAGCCCTCGCCGCAACTGCAACTCAAGGCCGTGGAGGAAATCGGCGCCGAGCTGTCGGACGGGGCCTTGAAGGACTTCACCGTCGCCGTGGTCCACGGGCAGATGCCGCCCGATCGCAAGGAACAGGTCATCGCCGAGTTTCGCGCGGGTCGGATCGACGCGCTGGTCGCGTCCGTCGTCGTCGAGGTGGGCATGGACATCCCGGCCGCCAACGTGATGGTCGTCCTGCACGCCGAGCGGTTCGGGCTGGCGCAGCTCCACCAGCTCCGAGGGCGAATCGGGCGATCAGAGCAGGACGCCACGTGCATCCTGGTCGCCGAGCCGGGCAACCCGATCGCCCAGCGGCGTCTGGAGGTGCTGACCGAGACGCACGACGGATTCACAATCGCCGAGGAGGACCTGCGGATTCGCGGCCCGGGCGAGCTGTTCGGGACGCGCCAACACGGGCTGCCGGAGCTGAAGGTCGCCGACCTGATCGAGGACCTGGACCTGCTGCGCGACGCACGGCGCGACGCGTTCGCGCTGGTTCGCGACGACCCGTCGCTGTCGGGACCGCATCATCAGACGCTGCGCGAAGAAATGGAAAAGCTCTACGCCGACCGCCTCGATCTGATCGCAGGCGCGTGAGTATCCCGCCGAGTCGGCGCTCCGTCGCGGGGGGCACGCCTCACCGCACGCAGCTGCGCCGTGCCGCACCCCGCACGGATCGTTTGACCCGCGCACTCAGCGTCGCTAGCATGGGGCGCGCCGTGGCGCGACGAACGGGTGCGCCGAGCCGAAACGCCGAACGGGAGCCCACTGTGAGCACGCTGGACGAGACCATCGCCGGACTGAAGTTCAACGACGCCGGGCTGATCCCCGCCGTCTGCATCGACGCCGAGACCGGGCAAGTTCTCATGCTTGCCTACATGAACGACCAGGCGCTTCGCGATACGATCACCACGGGAAAGACCCATTTCTGGTCGCGCAGCCGCCGGCAATACTGGATGAAGGGCGAGTCGTCCGGACACACGCAGGAAGTCCGCGCGATCTACACCGATTGCGACGCCGACACGCTGCTGATCGAGGTCACCCAGCACGGCGGCGCCTGCCACGAGGGCTACTACTCGTGCTTCTATCGCAAGCTGACCGACGCGGGTAGCTGGGAAGTCGTCGGCGAGAAAGTCTTCGACCCGGATAAGACGTACAAGAAGTCGTGAGGCGCGAGCACTGAGAACGGCGCGCGGGATTCGCGGCGCCCTCGGCGGAACATGGGCACAGCGCAGCGCACAATTCGGAGCGGCCGTGGCGCCGCCGCGCCGCCCGCCGCCGTGCGGCGCGTGCTGGACGTCGTGCTGGCGCTGGCGGCCGTCGCGGCAATCGCCGCGCTGGTCATCGAGTACGGCTTCCGCGATCGGCCGGTCGATCGGGTCTACCTGCACGTCGTGGAATCCATTGTGGTCGGCGTGTTCGTGCTCGACCGCCTGCTGCGCCTGGCGCTGGCGCCGCGCAAGGGGGCGTACCTCAGCGACAACTGGATCGACTTCGCCCTGATCGCCCTGGCGGCGGTCGTGCTGGCCGTCGCCGGCTACGTCCGTGGTGACGTGCTGTCACTCGGCGTCCTGTACGTCATCATCACACAGGGCTACATCGCCCTGTCGCTGATCGTCCGCGCCGTCAACGTCAACCTGCAGGTCGCGGGCAGCGGCATTCCGCCGACGTGGCTGTTGGTGGGCAGTTTCGCGGCGTTGGGCGCCATCGGCTCGGCGTTGCTGATGCTGCCGGTGGCGACGCAGCCGGGCACGCAGCGGTGGTACTACACTGACGCGCTCTTCACGGCCGTCAGCGCCACCTGCGTGACCGGGCTGATCGTCGCGGACACCGGAACGCATTTCACGCATTTCGGGCAGGGCGTGATCCTCGTGCTGATCCAGCTCGGCGGGCTTGGGATCATGATGTTCGGCACGATGCTGGCGATGCTCGTGGGCAAGGGGCTGTCGCTGCGTCACAGCGAGACCATCGGGCAAATGCTCGCGACCGACCGTCGCGGCGAGCTGGGACGAACGCTGACGTTCGTGGCGCTGCTGACGTTCGCCCTGGAGATCGTCGGCGCGGCGCTGCTGTACCCGATGTACCGCGGCGCGCTGGACGGCTTCGGTCAGCCGATGGGCCCGCTGCGCGCGGCGTGGCACGCCGTGTTCCACAGCGTCTCGAGCTTCTGCAACGCCGGCTTCGCCCTCTACCGCAACAACATGATGCACGGCATCCGCGCCCAGTGGCACCACCCCCTGCGGCAAAGCTGGCAGGTGCTGACCGTGATGGGCCCGCTGATTATCCTCGGTGGGTTGGGCTTCCCCGTGCTCCAGGACTGCTGGCGCTGGGCCCGATCGCGCCTGCAACGCCTCCGCCGCCGCCTGGGCCGACGGCGCCGACGCTATGACGACAGCGGCGTGGCCCGCCTGCGGCTTCACTCCAGAATCGTGCTGGTCACCACGGCCGGGCTGCTGATCGTCGGCGCCGGCGGGCTGGCGATCATCGAGAAGCTCCCCGCCGCCGGCGACGCCGTCGGGCGGCACCCCATCGGCGAGCAGGACCCCGCCGTCGAAGCGCGCGACCTGACCGCGCTGCGCGACCTGGAAGGCGGCGAGCTGGCGCAGGCGGCGGTGTTCCAATCGCTGACCGCCCGCACGGCCGGATTCAACACCGTGGACATGGACCGCCTCTCCAACGCCGGCAAGCTGTGGGTCTCCGGGCTGATGGTCATCGGCGGCAGCCCGGCCAGCACCGCCGGCGGCATGAAGACCGCGACGTTCGCGCTGCTCGTGCTGGCGACGTGGTGTCTGATTCGCCGTCGCGCGGAGTTGGAGGTCTTCCACCGAAGCATCTCGGCGGACCTGTTGCGTCGCACGGCCGCGATCGCCGTGCTTTACACGCTGCTGGTGGCGACGGTGACCCTGCTGCTGGCCGCGACGCTCCGCGCCCGCTCGTTCGTCAATATCCTGTTCGAGGCGTGCAGCGCGTGCGGGACGGTCGGGCTGTCGACGGGCATCACCGGTCCGGAGACCACGATCGGGGATTTCGCCAAGATTGTCTTCATCGTCGGGATGTTCGCCGGGCGGCTGGGCCCGTTGACGCTGCTCCTGGCCGTGACAAGCCACGTCCGTCCGGTACGATACAGTTATCCTCGTGAGAACGTCGTAATCGGGTAAGTGCCATGGAACGATTCGCCGTCATCGGGCTGGGGTTGTTCGGGCGGCGGCTGGCGACGCTGTTGTCGCAGGCCGGCGCGGAAGTCATCGCGGTCGATAACGATCGCGGTCTGGTCGAGTCCGTGCGGGACGACGTCACGCTGGCGGTCTGCCTGGACTGCACGGACGCCGAGGCGCTGAAGGCCCAGGGCATCGACAAGGTCGACGTCGCCGTCGTGGGCATGGGCGCGAATCTGGAGGCCAGCGCGCTGACGACGGTGATTCTAAAGCAGATCGGCGTGTCGCGAATCATCGCACGAGCCACCACGAGCATCCGCGCGCAGATTCTCTCGCGGATCGGCGCCGACGGCATCGTCAATCCGGAGCACGAATCGGCCGAACGCTGGCGCGACAAGCTGCTCGCCCCGGCGATGCTCGAACGCATTGTCCTCGGCGAGGAGCACAGCTTGGTGCAGGTCGAGGCGCCGCGGAGCTTCCACGGAAAGACCCTCGGCGAGTTGGACGTGCACAACGCCTACGACGTGCTCGTGGTGGCGATCCGTCGAACCGTCGAGCGGACCGATGCGCGCGGCAAGACCGTCTCGAAGGAACAGGTCATCGCCGGACCCGGACCCAACGACACCGTCCAGCCCGGCGACGTGCTGACGATCATCGGGCGCGACGAGGCAATCGCAAAATTCCCCACGTGATGCGTGAACGCTCGAGCCGCATGGGCTGCGGCTTGTGTGCGCGTCCGCGGCCTATGCCGGACCGTTGGCAGTCAGGTCGTCAGCGTTGTACCCGGACGGGTCCTCGCCCCGCTCGATCAGGGCCACCTTGCGCACGCGTCGTTCGTGGCGCCCGCCGCCGTCGAAGGGTGTTTCCAGCCACCCGATGACGATCCGCCGCATCAGTTCCTCGCCGCTGACGTCGCTGGCAAGGCACAGCACGTTCGCGTCGTTGTGCTGACGCGACATCTGCGCGGTCAGCTCGTCGTGGCACAGCGCGGCGCGAATTCCGGGGATCTTATTGGCGCAGATCGTCATGCCGATTCCGCTGCCGCAGAACAGCACGGCCCGCTCGACCATGCCATCCACCACGGCCCGCGCGGCCAGGTAGGCCAGATCGGGGTAATCGCAGCTCTTGACGCTGTTGGTGCCGAGGTCGACCACCTCGTGGCCGCGTTCGCTGAGCAGAACGGCGATGTGCGTCTTGGCCGTCTGCCCCCGATGATCTCCTGCCAATGCTACTTTCATGCCATGCCCAATCGGCGTTTCGCCGCCTGTTCTTGACCGCTGCCTCGCGGCACGGACGAGCCCGGCGGCTAACGGCTCAGACGATATCCGCGAGTTCCTGCTCCAGCGCCCGCCGGATGCGCTCGGCCGTGCGGTGATAGGCGGCCTCGCCGCGCCCCACGGGGTCCGGGATGTCGCCGTCGGCATCCAGCCGCCGGACCCTGTCCGCGGCAGCTTCGTCCAATCGCAACACCTCCCCGACGTGCACGTCGGTCATGCAGAATACCACATCCGCCCACGCGATCAAGTCCCGGTTGATGGTGCCGCTACGGTGCTGCGATACGTCCGCACCGAGTCGTTTGGCGGCGTCGACGGCCTCGGCGGTCGCACTGAGCCCGTCGGCAGCGACCAACCCGGCCGAGCGAATCTCGACGCCCCACTGCCGCAACGCGCCGACGCTCACGCCCAGCCGCTGTGCGACCTGTGCCTTGGCCAACGCGGCGGCCATCGGGCTACGGCACGTGTTGCCCGTGCAGACGAACAGCAAGCGCCACCGCAGAAGGCGTCGCACCTGGCGCTCCGTATAGGCGCCCTCGCGCAGCATCGTCAACTCGCCGTCCGCCAGCCGCACGATCGTGCTTTCGGTCCCGCCGCGCGCCCGACCGGCGTCGATCAGTACGTCCAGGGCGTCCGGCAACCCGCGGAGAACCTCCACCGCGTCGCGCGGCGAGGCGGCGCCGGGCGGATTGGCGCTGCTGGCGACGACGGGACCGTCCACGGCCGCCAGCAGCGCCGCGGCGATCGGCTCGTCGGGGCATCGCAGGCCGATCCAGTCGTCGGCGACCAGCCGGTCGCGCACGGCGTCGTCCAGCGCCGCATCGGCCAACGGGCCCGTCGCCGGTAGTACGAGCGTCAGCGCGCCGGGCCAGGCACGGCGCATCAGCCGCCGCGCCCAGATGTCCGGGTGGACGTAGCGCTCGGCCTCGCCGGGGCCGCCCAGGTGCACGCTGAACGGCCGCTCGGGGCGCCCCTTCACGTCGCGCAGGCGCGCGACGGCGTCGCCCTCCGTCGCCAGGGCGCCAACGCCGTAGACCGTCTCGGTTGGAAAGCCCACGAGCTGACCGGCCGACAGCGCCCCGGCGCCGCGCCGAACCGCCTTGGCCGCCTGTCGGCGCGTGGAGGTTGTCAGTATCTCGGTCGACATCGTCGAAACCCTGATTATGGCAACCCCCGGCGCCGCGGACAACCTTGCACCATAGCGACAATGCGGGCATGCGGCGGATCGGCCTAGAACGGCGCGCCGCCGGGCGCCTGGGCGTGCTCCGGCGCGAGCGACTCGAACCGCGTGCACCGCGGCAGGAAGGTCAGCTTGATCACACCCGTCGGGCCGTTTCGCTGCTTGTCGACGATCAACTCCGTGATGTTCGTCGGCATGTAGCCGTCCTCCCCCTTGTGGTAGTAGTCCTCGTTGTGCAGGAGCATGACCACGTCGGCGTCCTGCTCCAGCGAGCCGGATTCGCGCAGGTCGCTCATCCGCGGGCGGTGCGTCGGACGGTCGGTCGGGCTGCGGTTGAGCTGGGCGGCGACGATGATGGGGATGTCCAATTCGCGCCCCAGCGCCTTGATGCCGCGCGAGATCTCGCTGATCTGCTGCTGGCGGCTGTCGGCCCGGCCGGCGTAGCTCATCAACTGCATGTAGTCCAGGAACACCGCCTCGATGTCGTGCTGGCTCTTGAGCCGGCGGCACTTGGCGCGAAGTTCGAGCACCGTCAGCATCGGCGAGTCGTCCACGAACACCGGCGCCTCGTACAACGGACCGGCGCTGTTCTGCAGGTGCACCCACGCCTCGTCGCCGATCATGCCCCGGCGCAGTTGCCGAAGGTCGAACCGGGCATGCGCCGCCAGCAGGCGCTGGGCGACCTGCTCCTGCGACATCTCCAGCGAGAAAAACGCCACGGGGCGCTGGTCCACCACGGCCGCGTGCTCGACCATGTTCAGCAGAATGCTCGTTTTGCCCATCGACGGCCGCGCCGCGAGAATGACCATGTCCCCGCTCTGGAAGCCGCTGGTCAACTCGTCCAGCTCGTGGTAGCCGCTGGCCAAGCCGGTGATCGCCTGACCTTCGGTCTTCTCGAGCGTCTCGAAGACCTGCGTGATCAGCGCATCGAGCGTCGCGCTGCTCTGGTCGACGTTCCGGGCGCGAATGTCGAAGACACGCTGCTCGGCGCGGTCGATGACTTCCTGCGCCGCGTCGCGCGAGTCATAGGACTCGCGGATCATCTCGTTGCCGGCCGTAATCAGCTCCCGCAGCAGCGCCTTGTCGCGCACGATCGCCGCGTAGTACTCGGCGTTGGCGGCGTTGGGAACCCCCTCGGCAAGCCGCACCAGGTAGTCCACGCCGCCGACCTGCTCGAGATGCTTGCGCCGCGTCAGCTCCTCCCGCACGGCGACCAGGTCGATCGGCTTGCCGCCGTCGTGCATCTCGACCAGGGCGCCGAACACGAGCTGATGCGCCGGGCGGTAGAACTGATCGGCGCGGACGATCTGGAGCACGCTGTCGATGCACGGGGCGTGGAGCATCATCGAGCCCAGAACGCACGCCTCGGCTTGGATGTCGCCGGGGGGCACGCGCTCGGCCGAGCCGGTCGGCTCCGTCGTGCGTCCGGGTTCCGCGCCTTGCGAGCTGTCCGCCGTGACCATATCCACACCCTCCCTGGCAGGGGCCGCGCTTGTCGCAGCCGCCCGCCGGGCGCCGTCGTGCCGCGTCGGTTCGCCCCGCCGGGGCCCATGCGCCCGCGTCTAGACCTCGTCGGTCTCGATGGGTTCGTCTGACGGCTCCGCCGTCGCGTCGGCGTCGGTCGGCTCGGCGGCCTCGTTCAGCTCGCCGGTCGCCGGCTCGCCCGCCGCGGCCGCTTCCGCACCGGTCGAGTCGCCCTCGCCGTCCGTCACGGCGGCGGGCTCGTGGACGGGCACGACCCACACGTGAATCTGCGCGGTCACGTCGTGCTCGAAGCGGATCGTCACATCGTATTTATCCAACTGGCGGATGGGCACGTCAAGAGCGACGTGATGCGGCTCAAGCGTGTGTCCCTCGGCGACCAGCGCCTCGACGATCTGGGCCGGGCCGACCGATCCGTACAGGTGCCCTTCCTCGTTGGCGCGGGCGGCGAGGGTTACTTCCTTGCCGTCGATCTGCGCCGCGCGGGCCTCGAGGGCGGCCTTTTCCTCGGCGAGCTGCGCGAGGTAGGCGGCTTTCTCGGCCTCGACGGCCTTGAGATTCGCCGCCGTGGGCTGCGTGGCATGTCCGTATGGCACGAGGTAGTTTCGCGCGTAGCCGGGCTTGACGTCCACGACGTCGCCGATCTGCCCGAGGTTGGCGATGTTGCGTCGCAGGAGAACTTTCATGCGTCTAATCCTTGGTTGCTCTGGCGGCCTCTAGCCGACGTAGGGCATCAGCGCCATGTAGCGCGCCTGCTTGATGGCGCGTTTGCAGGCGCGTTGATGCGTGGCGCAGTTGCCGCTTCGCTTGCGGGAGAATATCTTGCCCTGCTGGGTCGTCAGCTTGCTGAGTGTGGCGATGTCCTTGTAGTCCACTTCGTCGGCCTTGGAGCGGCAGAAGCGACACTTAGCCGCCTCACGATACCGCGATTTCCGCCGCCGACGCCGCCGTTTGCGTGCCGTTGCGCTGATCCTGGCCATTGCGTTGGTCTTCCTTCCTGCTCGCCGCGTGGGCGATTCTCATATCCACGGGGCCGCTCTAGAACGGGATGTCGTCGCCCGGGCCCTGCTCGTCGTCATAAGACGGTGCCGGCGGGCCGGCGTTGCCGCCGCTCGGCGCCTGTTGCGCCGGCCGCGAGCGCCCGGAGCCGCCTTGTCCGCCGTCGCCGCCGGGACCGCCGCCGAGAAACTGAAACCGCTCGATCACCACCCGGTGCTTGCTGCGCTTCTGCCCGTCCTTTCCTTCCCACGTATCGAGTTGCAACCGCCCCTCGATGAACAGAGGCCGGCCTTTGCTCATGTACTGGTTGAGCACCTCGGCCTGCCGCCCGAACGCCTTGCAGTCCACGAAGCACGTCTCCTCGCGCTGCTCCCCGTCCTGCCCGCGCCAGCGGCGGTTGACCGCCAGCCCGATCTCCGTCACGGGCGTCTGCGACGGCAGATACGTCAACTGCGGGTCGCGCGTCAGGTTGCCGATCAGAAGCACCTTGTTGTAGTTCGCCATCGTTCGCTCCCGGTAAGGCCCCACGGACGCCCGCCGCGCTACGTCGCGTCGGCGTCGCCCGCCTCGGGCTTGTCACGCTGCTCGTCGTCGGCTTCGGCTCTCGTCTGCGTGTCGGATTGGCCCGACGGGGCGTCGCCGGACGGGGCGTCGGACGCCTCGTCGGCGCCCTTGGGCGCGTCCGCTGCGCCGGCCGCGGCATCGGAGGCCTTCTTCACTTCAGGCGCCTTGTCACCGCCGGAAGTGTCGGACGCCTTGCCCTCGGCCTTCTTGTCGGACGAAGCACCGGACGCGCCGCTCTTTCGGGCGCTGCTCTCGGCCGGCGTGGTGGCGTTGATCTCGTCCTCGCTGAGCTGGTCCTTCCGCAGCACCAGCAGGCGCAGAATCTGCCCGTTGAGCTGGGCGTCGCGTTCGATCTCCACGACGCGCGACGGGTCGACGCTGAAGTATGTCAGCACGTACAGCCCGCGCTTGTGCCCGTCTATGGTATAGGCCAGCTTGCGATCGTCCCAGGGCTTGCAGGCGCGGACCTCGGCTTCGTGGCGCTCCAGCACGGAACGGATCGGCTCGGTCGCCTGCTCGAAGTCCTGCCCGGACTCCATCAGAAACATCCCTTCGTAGGTCTGCGTCTCTGCCATGTCGCTCTTTCCGTTATCCCTCGGCCCCGCGGGGGCCTCATCCTTCGGGCGCGTCCGTCCGGCCGCCCGTGCTCCTGCGATTGTACCGATCCATCACGTACGCCATTCCGTTTGCCAGCCAGTCCTCGACGGCGTCGGCGGCCCGGTCGATCGCCCGCTCGACCGCCTCGTGCTCGTCCGGCGCGAACCGCTGAAGAACGTACGCCGTCGCATCCATCGGCGGCGGCGGGGCGCCGATGCCCACGCGCAGCCGCGGCACATCCTGTCCGCCCAGCGCGGCAATCACGTCGCGCAGGCCCTTGTGCCCGCCGCCCGAGCCGCTCGGACGCGCCCGAATCCGCCCCAGATTGAGCGCCAGGTCGTCCAGCACGACCAGCACGTCCTGCCGGTCGGCCTTCTCAAAGGCCGTCACGTCCCGCACCGGCCCGCCCGAGCGGTTCATGTACTGCAACGGCTTGAACAGCACGACCCGTCGTTCGGCGTCGCCGACACGCCGCCGGGCGCGATACACCCGCCCGCCGAAGCCCTTGCGCCCGCGACCGAGGCCCCACCGCGCCACCAGCGCGTCGACCACGTCGAAGCCCACGTTGTGCCGCGTTCGCTTGTAACGCCGGCCGGGGTTTCCCAGCCCGATCACGAACGTCGCACTGTCGGCGGACTCGCTGGCCACGGCGGCCGTCCTCGACGGCGATTAGCCACTCTCGCCGGATGTCTCGTCGGCGGTGCCCTCGCCCTCGCCGGCGGGCTCTTCGGCCTGTTCGCCGATCACCTCGGGCTCGACGGCGGCTTCGGCGCCCTCGACTTCCTCGGCGGCGGGCTCTTCTTCGGCGATGTAGGTCACCGAACAAATAGCCGTTTCGGCGTCATCCAGCAGCTTGGCGCCTTCGGGCAGGTCCAGGTCGCCGGCGTGCAGCGTGTCGCCGACGCCCATGTCGTTAACCGTGACGCTCACGTCATCGGGAATCGCCGTGACGAGACACTCGATGTTCACCTCGGCGGCGTACTGCTGCAGCGTGCCGCCGTCCTCGCTGACGCCCACGGGCGTGCCATGCAGCGTCACGGGGACCGCCACTTCGACGCGCTCGTCCAGCCGCACGCGGGCCAGGTCCATGTGGAGCACCTCCTGCCCGAAGGTGTCCCACTGGATCTCCTTGATCAGCGCGTGCTGGCTCTTGCGTCCGAGCTTCAGCTCCAGCAGGCGCTCGCCGTGAAGAATCGCCAGCGCCACGTCGTGCTCGCTGACGGTAATGGGCTCGGGCTCATCGCCGTGACCGTAGATGATCGCGGGAACTTCGCCGCCGGCCCGCAGTTTTCGCATCTTCCGCGAGCCGAATTGCTCGCGATGCCTCGCCTTCATCACTGCCATCGTCCAAACTCCCGCCGGCTCGCGTTACCGGCCGCTCGCCCGCGAAAACAAGCTGCTCACGGACTCGTCATTGTGAATACGGTGAATCGCCTCGCCGATCAGCTCCGAGACACTAAGAACCTTCAGCTTGCCCAGGGCCTCGGCTTTGTCGTCACCGACCGGAATGGTATCCGTGACGACCACCTCGTTGATCGGCGCGTCGCGCAGACGCTCGATCGCCGGGCCGCACAACACCCCGTGCGTGGCGCCGACGTAAATGCCCTCGGCTCCTTCCTCACGGCACAGCTCGGCCGCCTTGGCGACCGTCCCGCCCGTGGCGATCATGTCGTCCATCATCAACACGGTCTTACCGCGCACCTCGCCGATAATCCGCCCGGTCTCGACCTCCGCCCCGCTGACGCGCCGCTTGCCGATGATCGCCAGCTCGCCACCCAGCCGATCCGCGTAGATGCGGGCGCACTTCGTGTTGCCCACGTCGGGGCTGACCAGCACGAAATTCTCCACCCCCAGACCGGCGAAATACCGGCTCAACACCGGCTCGGCCTGCAGGTTGTCCGTCGGAATGTCGAAAAAGCCCTGAATCTGCGCGGCATGCAGGTCCATCGTCAACACGCGATCCGCACCGGCCGTGGTCATCAGGTTCGCCACCAGCTTCGCCGTGATAGGCACCCGTCCGATGTCCTTGCGGTCCTGGCGGGCATAGCCGAAGTACGGCAGCACGGCCGTAATCCGCTCGGCCGAGGCGCGCTTGGCGCAATCGAGGAACACCAGAAGCTCCATCAGCGTGTCGTTGCCTGGGTGGCACGTCGGCTGGATGATGAACACGTCGCGCCCGCGGACGTCCTCGTTGATCCGCACCAGAAGCTCACCGTCCGGGAACGGCGTGATCTCGCGCGAGCCCAGCGGGATGCCGAGATAATCGCTGACCTTCCGCGCCAATGCCGCGTTGGCCCGCCCCGCGAAGATCT
This sequence comes from Phycisphaerae bacterium, assembly GCA_018335035.1. Taxonomy (GTDB): domain Bacteria; phylum Planctomycetota; class Phycisphaerae; order SM23-33; family SM23-33; genus JAGXKT01. Next base: position 245,495 of record JAGXKT010000001.1, on the reverse strand, counting down.
TCAGGTTCGGCGTCATCTCATCCTCCCGTCGCCGCCAGCCGGCGGTGCATAATCCGCTCGACTTGCTCGAGCTGCTCGACGGTATTGATGCTCAACACGTCCTCGGGCGGTACGGCCGGCACGGCCGCGAGCGTCGCGCCGTCGGCCTTGAGCAGCCCGATCGCGTCGGTCAGGTAATACTCGCCCTTGGCGTTGGCGTTGTCCAGGCGGTCGACCGCGCTGCGCAGCGCCGCGGCATCGAAACAATACAGCGAAACGTTCACCTCGTGAATATCGCGATGGTCCGCGTCAGCGTCGAGATACTCCACCACGCCCGTCAGCGCGCCGTCGGCGTCGCGGACGATCCGCCCGTAGCGCCCGGGCTCGTCCAGAATGCTCGTCGCCAGCGTGACCGCGGCGCCCGCGTCGGCGTGACGGTCCAGAAGCGTTCGCAGCGTCTCGCCGCGGACCAGCGGACCGTCGCCCGCCAGCACGAGTACCGGACCCGTCACCCGATCCAGGGACTCGCGGCAAACCATCACGGCATGCCCGGTGCCGAGTTGCTCGCGCTGCTCGACCCACGTGATGTCCGCGTCGTCGCCGGCGAAGGCGTCGCGCACGTTCTGGGCCTGATGGCCGACGACGACCAGCAACCGCTCGCACCCGGCCGCGCGGCAGGCGTCGATGACGTACGCCACCATCGGCCGACCGCACACCGTGTGCAGCACCTTCGCCGTGTCCGACTTCATCCGCGTGCCTTTGCCCGCGGCCAGGATGATCGCCGTCGCACCCATCGCCTCGTCAGCCGCCGACCCGGCCGGTCAACCGGCCGAGCAGCGTTCGCCGTGCATCCGTGCGGGAAGTTCTCGATGCTACCCGGCCAGGACTCGAACCTGGAACGCGAGGACCAAAACCTCGTGTGTTACCAATTACACCACCGGGTAGGATAATCGCTCGTGTCGCATCGACCGGCACGCCCGGCGCCTCAGCCACCGGTCAAGGTGTCGCGGCAAAACCCCGTCGCTCCGGAGCCCGAACGAACGGCCGCAACCTCGCTCGCCCGCTCCCTCCGGCTCGCTGAGCCGCCGAAGAGACGCTCCATTGGAACAACTGGCGCCAATGGCAAGCTTCGTACTTTACCGCCGCGGCGCGGAGCTGTCAATATGCACGCCACCCATTTAAGCGCGCGACGGCTCGCATAAGGTCCCGGACGCGCCTCAAAGGACCTGCCCTGCGAGCTGCCGTCATCCCTCCTTCGCGCCGCGGCGCTCTTGCGTCGGCGGGCGGGGCGTTTGTATCATCACGCGTTCGAGAAACTCCCCTGAACCGGAGCACAGACCATGATCGAACCGCGACCCGTCACAATCGGATTCATCCCCGCCAACCGCGGGTTCTTCTCCGACGAGCTGGCCGCGCGGATGCGCCAGGGCACGATCGACACCCTCCAGGCCGCCGGCGCCCGCGTCGTCTGCCCCTCGCCGGAGCAGACCAAGGTCGGCTGCGTCGAGACCGTCGACGAGGCCCGCCTCGCCGGGCGCCTGTTCCGCGAGCACCAGGTCGACGGCATCGTCATCAACTGCGTCAACTTCGGCGACGAAAAGGGCGCGGCGATCTCCGTCAAAGAATCCGGCCGGGACGTGCCGATCCTCGTCGTCGGCGCCCAGGAGGAAGAGGCCCTGACGCCGACCACCGAGCGGCGCGACAGCTTCTGCGGGTTGCTGAGCACGTGCGAGGCGCTGCGCCAGCTCGGACGGCGATACTCCGTGCCGGAAGTGCCCATCTGCTACCCCACCGACGAGAGCTTCCGCGCCGCGGCCGAGCGATTCGTCGGCGTCGTCCGCGTCGTCGCCGGCCTCCGCAACGCCCGCTACGGGCAGGTCGGCGCCCGCCCGAACGACTTCTGGACCTGCCGCTACAACGAGAAGGCCCTCCAGACGCTGGGCCCGACCGTCGTGACGCGGGACCTGTCGGAAGTGATCGCCGCCATCCAGCGGCGCGAGACCGACGCCGACGTCAAGCGCGTCATCGACGAGATAACCGACACCATCAACTGCGACGGCATCGACCCGAGCGTGCTGGACAAAATCGCCAAGCTCGAGCTCGTGCTCGACGAATTCGTCGCCGACGAAAAGCTCGACGCCCTGGCGATCCAGTGCTGGACCAGCATCCAGGAGAACCTCGGCATCTGCACGTGCACCACGATGAGTCGCTTCGACGACCGGGGCATTCCCTCGGCCTGCGAGGCGGACATCATGGGCGCCCTGTCCATGCACGCGCTTCAACTGGCCTCCGGCGGACCGAGCTGCCTGGCCGACTGGAACAACGTCCACAACGACGACCCCGAGCTGGTCAACTGCTGGCATTGCGGGGTGTTTCCGACCAGTTGGGCCAAAACGCCGCCCAAAATGGGCTGCCAAGAGATCGTCGCCGGTGCCGCTGGACGCGAGAACTGCATGGGCGTCGTCGAATTCGTCATGCAAGACGGACCGGTCACGCTCTGCCGCGCCACACAGGACAACGCCGGACGCTTCAAGGTCGCCCTGGCCGAGGGCGTCGTCGAGCCCAACGACGCCAAAACCTTCGGCTCCTACGGGTGGGTCCGCATTCCGGGCATCCAACAGCTCTACCGCCGCGTGCTGCTGCGGCACTTCCCCCATCACGTGGCCATGAACCGCCCGGCGACCGCCAACGGCGTCGGCAACGTGCTGTGGGAGGCCTTCGGCAACTACCTGGGCTTCGAGGTTTTCACGGCCGACCGCACCGACGGCGCCTGGACGCCGGAGTTGCCGTTCTCCGTGTGATCATTCAACGCACAGAGCGCGGACAACGGCGAGGCGTGAGGACTGAGGGCTGAGGACTGAGGGCAACGGCAGGCCCCAGGTCTTAGGTCCCAGGGGGCAACGTCGCGGGTGTAGGGCATGCAACTTGTTGCACGCGGGATGGTAGGCCCAAGGGCGTTCGACGTTCGGGGTTCGACGTTCGCGGCCGAGCCACCACGCGAAAGCTGGCAAAACCCGCCGTTTTGCTGTATAAGCTTCGATGCTGAAGGGAGTCACGTCGCGGGGCCCACGGATGGGCGGAATCGCGAAAGGAGCGCGCTATGTATATGCCGGGACAACGACGGGGAACGATTCGCTTCATGCTCTCGGCCGACGGGCGACGGGGCCCGGTCCGACTGGCCGGGGACTTCACGCACTGGCATCCGGTCTCGATGCGCAAACGCGGCGACACCTACAGCGTGACCGTCCCGGCCACACGCGGCAGCCACGAGTATCGGTTCCTGGTCGACGGCACGTGGATCGCCGACCCGGACAACGTCAACACGTCCGTGACGCCCCTGGGCGTCAACTCCGTGGCCATGCTGTGATGGGTTTAAGGGGCCCCAAGCCAGGGGCCGTGACCGACGGTCTTAGCGTGGTTGCTCTCCCGGCATGCCGGGAGAGCAACCACGGCACCCATTACGCCTGGCCGCCGCCCCGGGACCTGTGATCTGGGACCTGAGACCTGCCGTTGCCCTCAGTCCTCAGTTCTCGCGCCTCGCCGTTGCCCTCAGCTCTTGCTGTAGAAGTCCACGAACTCCTTGCAGGTTTTGACGGGGACTTTGCCGGCCCAGCCGGCCTGTCCGAAGGCGGTCATCCGCTTGATGCACTCGGCCTTCATCGCCTCGCGGGCCGGGCCGAGGTATTTGCGCGGGTCGAACTTCTCCGGCGATTCGCTGAAGACCCGCCGGATCGCCCCGGTGATCGCCAGGCGGTTGTCGGTATCGACGTTGACCTTCCGCACGCCGTGCTTGATGCCGCGCTGGATTTCCTCGATCGGCACGCCGTAGGCCTGCTTGAGGTCGCCGCCGAACTCGTTGATGATGTCGCGCAGTTCCTGCGGCAGCGAGCTGCTGCCGTGCATCACCAAGTGCGCGTTTGGCAGGCGGCGATGGATCTCCTCGATCAGGTCCATCTTCAGCACGTCGCCGGTGGGCTTCTTGGAGAACTTATACGCGCCGTGGCTGGTGCCGATCGCCACGGCCAGGGCGTCCACGCCGGTATCGGCGGCGAACTGCTCGGCCTGGTCGGGGTCGGTCAGGTGCTCCTGGGCCTCTTCCTCGCTGAGCCCGGCGCCGTGCCCGTCCTCGATGCCGCCCAGGGCGCCGATCTCGCCCTCGACGCTCACACCGGCCGCATGGGCGAACTGGCAGACCTCCTTGGTAACCTTGACGTTGTAGTCGTAGTCACTGGGCGTTTTGCCGTCTTCCTTCAGCGAGCCGTCCATCATCACGGACGTGAAGCCCTGCTCCATCGCGCTGCGGCAGGTCGCCGGCGTGTCGCCGTGGTCCTGGTGCATCACGATCGGAATGCCCGGGTTCAACTCGGCGGCCGCGAGCATCAGGTGCCGCAGGTACGCGTCGTTGCTGTACTTCCGCGCGCCCCGGCTGGCCTGGACGATCACGGGCGAGTCCGTCTCCTGGGCGGCTTCCATGATCGCCTGGATCTGTTCCATGTTGTTGACGTTCAGCGCGGCGACGCCGTAGTCGTTCTCGGCCGCGTGGTCCAGTAGCACTCGCATCGGGATTAGTGGCATGGTGACCTCTCTCGTCTGGTACGACACCTTGGGGCGGAGTTATTCGCTCGCGTGAGTCGCGGCATTATAGGCACGGAGGGTCGATTTGAGAAGCCCTTTTCGGTCGGCGGGTCAATCCGCCGTCGTGAGGTCCACGCCGGCGGCGCGGGCGACCTGCTCGGCGGGGATGCCGATATCGGCGACGAGCACCTCGCCGGTATAGGCGTCGGCGCCGTCGGCGGCGAAGCCCGCCTTGGGCGCCAGCATGGTGACGGTGGCGACGGCGCGGACGACCGGACCTTCGGCCGCGCCGGCATCGCAGTCCAGCCCGGTGGGGATATCGACGGCCACGACGGGGCGGGCGGCGGCGTTGACGGCTTCGACCGCCTCGGCGGCCGACCCACGCAGCGCGCCGGTGATGCCGGTGCCGCCGATGGCGTCAACGACCACGGCGAACTTCGACAGGTTCGCCAGCCCGCCCGCGACATCGTCTGCGATTTCGTGGATCGGGCACGCCAGTGCCCGCAGTGCGGCGAGGTTCACGGCCGCGTCGCCGGAAACCTTCTCCGCCGCCGCCATGAGGAAGGTGTTCACGTGGTAGCCCCGCAGATGCAGATGACGCGCGATGACGAATCCGTCGCCGCCGTTGTTGCCCGCACCGGCGACGACGGCCGCCGCGGCCCCGCCGCGGCGCGTCAGCGTCCGCTGGACGACGTCGGCCGCGTTGCGCCCGGCGTTTTCCATCAGCACCAGGCCCGGAATGCCGAGCGTCTCGATCGCGTAGCGGTCAATACGCCGGATTTCGTCGCGCTTCACGGGGCGCACGGGCATGCCGCTCAGCCGACGACCTCGTCAAGCGCGCCGGTGAATTCGGTCTTGGGCTGAACCCCCACGAACTTCTTGACCACCTCGCCCTTGTTAAACAGGATGACCGTCGGGATCGCGCGGATGCCAAGGTTCACGGCCGTGTTGCGACACTGTTCAGTATCGGCCTTGGCGACCTTCACCTTGTCGGCGTATTCGTCGGCCACTTCCTCGATGGTCGGTGCGACCATCTTGCAGGGCATGCACCACTCGGCCCAGAAATCGACGAGCACGGGCTGATCGGCCTGCGTGACTTCCTGCTCGAAGTTCTCGTCGGTCACGTCGATGACATTTTCGCTCATGGATCGGTCCTTCCCTTTCCTTACCGGCGGCGTTGCACTGATACGAGGCAGTCTAGGCGCGCTGCAGGGCGGTGTCAACCGCGCCCGCTCGCGCCGGCGGCAAGGCGCTCCAGCGCGCGGCGACCGACCGCGCTGTGCGGGGCGCGAAACACGTCCCAGGTCATCTGCTCGCCGCAGTAGCGGCAGTAGCAGTCGCGGCGAACGCGCCGGGCGATGAACGTCTGCCCGCAATCGCTGCACCGGTGGAGATACAGGTAGCGGCGTCGGCGAAGGCGTTTCGCGGCCGGCATGGCGTGGCACCGATCGGGCGAGAGGTTCACCGCGCGAAGCAGCGTGCGGAATTCGCGCCCGTGAGGGGCGGCGCCAGCGCCGTAGCGGCGCCGGACCGCCAGGTGCGCCAGCTCGTGGGCCAGTGTGGCGACGAGCTGGTCGCGATGCGCGCCCAGCAGGTGCGGATTGAGCTCGACGCGGGCGTCGTCGTAGACCGCACGCCCGGCCGTGGTTCGCAGACGGGAATTATAGCCGATGCGCACGTGCCGCAGCAGCTCGGGCATGTCCCATCGGCGCGCGATCCGTTCGGCGATCGCGCGGAGCACGGGTCCGGTCGGCAGCGGTGCCCGAGGCGTCCACAGGTCGCTGACGTCCAGCGCCGCGGCGCGCGGGGCGGGTCGATAGCATCCTGCATCTCGGTCCGTCGAGCCCATGGGCGATTCCGTTCAGACACGCATCGACTGGCCCGGGAGGGATTTGAACCCTCACGCCCCGAGGGGCAGGGGATTTTAAGTCCCCAGCGTCTGCCGATTCCGCCACCGGGCCGGGTTGCTCTACTGTACGTCCGCCCCTACTGCAACGGCAAGCGTCGCACCCCCGAGGAAAAAATCCGCGCGCGTTTGCCGCAGCGTCAGGTGAATCCTACGGTCCCATTGGTCGGCGATCAGGCCTGTCCTGTGACGGCCTGACATGCCCCCCGGAGGGCGCCGACTCGGACAATCCGTTGATGTTTGGTTACAAGAACTGAACGATGCACAGAATACACGCCAAAATCTCCGTTGCCGCATGTGCCGTTGCCCTGATCGCCGCGATTCCCCGCACCGCCCCGGCCGATCTGGTGACCTTCAACGGCGTCGCGTTGAATCAGCAGGTCAAGATCCACTCGGCCGTTCGCACGCAGCGCGTCAAGGCCGGTCAACTGCGTATCGCCTGCCAGGGCGCCGACCATCTCGCCTATTGCGTGGACCTGACCCAGTACGCCGGTTCCGGCGAGGTGACGGAAACGCCGATCACGACGCTTCACAACGGCGACCTGGTCGGCTGGTTGTACGAGACGCGAGCCAGCGCCGTCGCCGACTCGCTGGACGCCGTTGCGCTTCAGGTCGCCATCTGGGAACTGCTGTACGAGTCGGACGACAACGCGTTCGACATGACCAGCGGCGCGTTCTACGTCACCCAAAGCGACAACGCCGCCGACGCCGCCCAGACGCTCCTGGATGCCGCCCCGGCCTCATACGCGCCGGCCGGGACCACGATCGCCCTGCTCAGCGACAGCAAGCAGGACGTGATGATTCCCGAACCGACGGCCCTTGTCCTCCTGAGCGCCGGCGCCATTTGGGCCGCACTGCGCCGGCGGCAAAAATAAGCCCTTCGCCACACGCTCCGCGCCACGGCGGTCCGGCTCCCGACCCCCGGACCGCCGGCCCGGCGCCCCGCGCACGCGGGACGCCGGGCGTTTTGTTGCGCAACGCTTGCATTTGTCTGCGACGCACATACCATGGGCAGGCCCGATGCATACAAATCGTCCGCGCCATTCATGAGGAGAGCACAATGGCGGATACGTCGCAGCAGGCGGATATCGGCCTGATCGGCCTGGCCGTGATGGGTCAAAACCTCGTGTTGAACATGAACGACAAGGGCTTCACCGTCGCCGTGTTCAATCGCACCGTCTCGAAGGTAGACGATTTCGTCAACGGCCCCGCCGCCGGGCGCGAGACGATCCTCCCGGCCCATTCGCTCGAGGAGTTCATCGGCAAGCTCAAGAGACCCCGCCGCGTCATGCTGCTGGTCAAGGCCGGCCCGGCCGTCGACGCCTTCATCGAGAAGCTCATTCCCCTGCTGGACGACGGCGACATCGTCATCGACGGCGGCAACAGCAACTTCCACGACACCATCCGCCGCTGCAAGGACCTCGAAAGCCGCAACCTCCGCTACATCGGCACCGGCGTCTCCGGCGGCGAGGAAGGCGCCCGCCACGGGCCCAGCATCATGCCCGGCGGCAGCGCGGATGCCTGGGAGCACGTTCGCGACATCTTTCAGGCCGTCGCCGCCAAGGTCGAGGACGGCCATACGGCCCGTATGGGCTCGCCGTGTTGCGACTGGGTCGGCTCCGACGGCGCCGGACACTTCGTCAAGATGGTCCACAACGGCATCGAATACGGCGACATCCAGCTCATCTGCGAGGCCTACGCCCTGATGAAGGCCATCGGCATGACCACCGACGAGATGCATGAGGTGTTCGCCAACTGGAAGCGCAGCGAGCTGAACAGCTACCTGATCGACATCACGGCCGACATCCTCGCCCACAAGGACCCCGAGACCGGCGAGCCGACGGTAGAGATGATTCTGGACACCGCCGGGCAGAAAGGCACCGGCAAGTGGACGGCGATCACCTCACTGGAAGAGGGCGTGCCGCTGACACTGATCGGCGAGGCGGTCTACGCGCGCTTTCTCTCGGCACGGAAGGACGAGCGCGTCGAGGCGGCGCAGACGCTGCGCGGGCCCTCGCCGAGCTTCAAGATCGACCGCGACGCCTTCGTGGAAGATCTCCGCAAGGCGCTGTTCGCCAGTAAGATCATGTCCTACACACAGGGCTTTCAGCTCATGCGCGCCGCTGCGGCCGAGTACGACTGGGACCTCAACTACGGCGGCGTGGCGCTGATGTGGCGCGGCGGATGCATCATCCGCAGCCAGTTCCTCGGGCGCATTCGGGACGCGTTCGAGAAAGATAAGAACCTCAAAAGCTTGCTGTTCGAGCCGTATTTCCGCTCGGCGATTCGCAAGTGCCAGACCGCCTGGCGCCGCACCGTGGTCAAGGCGATCAAGCTCGGCGTGCCCACGCCGGCGTTCAGCTCCGCCCTGGCGTACTACGACGGCTACCGCTGCGAGCGGCTGCCGGCCAACCTGCTCCAGGCCCAGCGCGACTACTTCGGCGCGCATACCTACGAGCGCGTCGACAAGCCGCGCGGCGAATTCTTCCACACGAACTGGACCGGCACGGGCGGCGACACCACCGCCAGCGCCTATAACGCCTGACCCAGGGCACGCCGAGCCCCGGTGCTGTAGAGCTTCAAGGCGCCAACGCCCACGGACGGCACTCCGTCGCGTCGCGCCCGGATGGACCGACATGATCGACACGTTGCGCAAAACGACCGGGCTGGACATCTACGAGCCCAGCATCTGCCAGGCCGGCGGGGTGACGTACTTCCTCGCACGCCGCGGACGTGAGAAGCTGCTGGGCCACGTCGCGCCGTCCGAACGCCAATGCGACGCCGCCTGCGGCCGCGACGACGTCGAACGCGCCGGCACGATCGACGGGCGCCCCGTCTGCCTGGCGCCCTGCAACGCCGCCAACGCCGCCCGCGTCCGCCGCGCGTTGCCCTTTACGGCGCCGAAACTTCTGGGCCTGGCGACGTCGGTCGGGCTGGGCGACCGGTTGGGGCTCGCCACGCCCGGGCACGTCGCGGCGATGCGCGATGCCGGCGCGGGCGTCGCGCCGATCTACGCCCAGCAGTCCATCCGCGAGCTGGCCCGCACCCGCCGCCGGCCGCAGGACGTCATGGACGCCGCCACGTGGGGCGTCCTCCAGGCCGGCTGGCGCGACGGGTTCGGCGCCGACGCCGACCACCTCCAGAAGCCCGAGGACATCGACCGCACCGTCGCGGCGGGCTTTACGTTCTTCACCATCGACCCCGGCGCGCACGTCAACGACGCGGCCGACACGATGGACGCCGCCGCACTGAAAGCCGCCCTGGCGGCCGTGGATTGCGAACCGCTGGCGGCGTCGCTCGACGATCTCACGCGGCGCTACGCCGGGCGCGAGTTCCCGCTCGACGGCGACGAGCCGATCCATCTCGACGAGGAGGGTTTCGCCCGCGCGGCGGTCAAGTACGCCCCGGCGATCGGGCACGTCGCGGCGATGTACCGGCACCTGAGCGAGACCATCGACCGCCCGTTCGAGCTGGAGGTCTCCGTCGACGAGACCGACGCGCCGACGACGCCGGCCGAGCACTACTACTTCGCCGCGGAGCTCAGGCGGCTCGGCGTGCAGTGGGTTTCGCTGGCGCCGCGCTTCATCGGGCGGTTCGAGAAGGGCGTGGACTACATCGGCGACGTGGACGCCTTCCGCGCCAGTTTCGCGCGTCATGCGGCCGTGATGCGCACTCTGGGACCTTACAAGATCTCCATCCACTCCGGCAGCGACAAGTTCAGTATCTACCCTATCGTCGCGGAGCTGGCCGGGGAACGCGTGCACCTCAAGACGGCCGGAACGAGTTACCTGGAGGCGGTCCGCGCCATCGCCCGCATCGACCCGGCGCTGTTCCGCGAGATTTACGACTTCGCCCGCGCCCGCTACGACGAAGACCGCCGGACGTATCACGTCTCGGCCGACATGAGCAAGGTCCCCCCCGCCGACGCGCTGAACGACGACGCCCTGGCCGACCGGATCGACGACTTCCACACCCGCCAGGCGCTGCACGTGACGTTCGGCTCGGTCCTGACCGCCGACGACGGTGCCCGCTTCGCGCTGCGCATCTACGAAGCGCTGGAGACGTGCGAGCAACCCCACTACGACGCCCTCGCCGCCCACCTCGCCCGGCACATCGCGCCGTTCGCGCAAGCGGGCTAGCCCCATGGTCGTGACGCGGGCATCTTGCCCGTGTGTGGCACGCCCGGCCGGGCTTGTCATATCCGCCTCGGCGGCGTACCATACCGCCCCCGTTTGATGCGACACCAACTGGGCGCCGCGGTCCGGCCCGAAAGGCCGGCCACGTCGGCAGCAAGCGAGAAACCATGGCCGAGCAAGCCGACAACCCGAACGGGCCGTATGGCCTGATGGAAAAGATCGTCGCCCTGTGCAAACGCCGGGGCTTTATCTGGCAGTCGTCCGAGATCTACGGCGGGCTCAACGGCTTCTGGGACTACGGGCCCCTCGGCGTCGAACTCAAACGCAACGTCAAGCAGGCCTGGTGGGAAGATACCGTCCGCCGGCGCGACGACATCGTCGGGCTCGACGCGGCCATCATCATGAACCCCAACGTCTGGGAGGCCTCCGGACACCTCAGCGGGTTCAATGATCCTCGTGTGGACTGCAAGGAAACGAAGCATCGTTATCGTGCAGACCAGCTTGGTGTCATTTACGCTTATGACGTGCCAGAAGGTGAGGACGGCCCAACCCAAGCGGAATTGCACTTCGCCTATGTGCAGGACAATGCAGAGTCCTTCATAAATGCCCTCAAGAAGGCCCGCAAGTATGCAAAGAAGGTCGGCCTGCGGCACTTCAATGACACTCCTCCCACGCTGCCATTTCTATCCGCGGAGTTTGAGGGCCGGTTGGACTACGTAGTTGGCCCAGACGTTGACGTGCCGGGTACTCTGACAGAGCCACGTCAATTCAATCTGATGTTCCCGACATACGTCGGCGCGTTGGCGGACGAGGACGCCAAGGCGTACCTTCGCCCGGAGACGGCGCAGGGGATTTTCTGCAACTTCAAGAACGTCTTGGACACGCAGCGGCTGAAGCTGCCGTTCGGCATCGCGCAGCTCGGCAAGGCCTTCCGCAACGAGATCAACCCGCGCAACTACACCTTCCGCTCGCGCGAGTTCGAGCAGATGGAGATCGAGTTCTTCTGCCGGCCCGAAGAGGCGGATCAGTGGTACGAGTACTGGCGCGACCTGCGATACCAGTGGTACGTCGATCACGGGCTGGTCAGCGACAAGCTCCGCCTGCGCGACCACGAGCCGGACGAGCTGGCCCACTACGCCCGGGCGTGTGCGGACGTCGAGTACGCCTTCCCCTTCGGCGTCAGCGAGCTGGAAGGCATCGCCAACCGCACTGATTACGACCTCAAGGCCCACCAGGAGCATTCCGGGCGGGACATGAGCTACTTCGACGACGAGCTGTGGGCTGAGAAGGCCTCGGAGTTTGCCGCCGACAAATTCGACGGCGACAAGAAGGCCGCCAAGCAGGCCGCCGCCGAGGCGAAGTCCAAGGCCCCCTATCGCTTCGTGCCGCACGTGATCGAGCCGTCCGGCGGCGTGGACCGCGCGACGCTGGCGTTCCTCTGCGAGGCCTACACGGAGGACGAGCAGCCAAACGACAAGGGCGAGATGCAGCAGCGCGTCGTGATGAAGCTCCACCCGCGCCTGGCGCCGACGAAGGTGGCCGTCTTCCCGCTGGTCAAGCGCGACGGCATGCCGGCCACCGCCCGCAAGATTCACGACGCCTGCCGGTCAGCCGGGCTGGCGAGCTTCTACGACGAGAAGGGCGCCGTCGGGCGGCGTTACCGCCGCCAGGACGAGGCCGGCACGCCGTTCTGCGTGACGGTGGACGGTCAGACGGGCGAGGACGGCACCGTCACCGTCCGCGACCGCGACACGCTGGACCAGCAGCGGATCGCCGCCGACGCCGTCGTGGACTACGTCCGCGCCCATACGGGCGGCCGTATGGCCGAGCACATCGCGTGAGGCGCGACGGCCGGGCCACGCCGAGGCGCCAACGCACCGACATCGCCACCCCGACAGACGCCGAAAACGTCCGTCAAAGCACGTCGTAACGACCGAAGCACGGCGACGCCCCGCCCGGTCGCGCCGCGTGCCCGTAGCGTAGGCGCCGTTTTCCCCCGGAAAACGCCACATTTCCCCCCGGACAAGTCCGCGCGAGCCCCGCGAAAAATACATATAGGGTCTTTGGTCTAGGTAGGCATTCATATCGTACGGTTGTATCGGAGCACGGTACGAGCCCACGAGGCAAACCGCCGGCGGCTCGCATGGACGAGCCGCAAGGCAACGAAGACAAGATGCGAGGATCTCCAAACGAGGAGAAAGACCGTGAAGCATCTCACGATTGTGACAGTGTGCGTGGCATCTCTGGCGACCGGTACGGCCCAAGCGGGCTTGATCGGCATCAACTTCTTTAACGACGGATACGGCGGCTACGGCGTGCTCCCCGACGAGACGGCCGGCGCATACGCGCAAGCCAAATGGAACAACTGGGACCGCCAGCATAGCGGTCTCGTGGAGTGGTCCGGTACCAGTTGGGATGCAAAGGATTCCGAAACGTACATCGACGATGCCGGCAAAGACACCACGCTGAGTGTGAATTGGTCGATGAGTAACCCGACTGGGGCCAATGAGACAGGGACGGCCAATGGCGACCAGAGACTTCTCAGCGGCGTCTGCCAGATGGGCGGCGGCGCTGATGCCACGGGCACGGTTACGCTGTCGAGCGTCCCCTACGGCACCTATGACATCATCGTCTACCTGGCTGATGTGCGGCGTCACGCCACCGATGACATCATTTCGGTGACGGACGGCATGACGACGAAGTATCTCAACCAGGGCGGCTTCGATGATATCCACACGGAATCGACCGCCACAAGCGAGGCGGCTGTCATCGGCGAAGGCACGTATGTGAAGTTCAGCGGCCTGACCAGCAGCAGCGCGAGCATTACGGTCAGCAATAACGGCGCCGGTTGGAAGGCCGGCTTCGCCGGTCTCCAGATCGTCTCTGCCCAGGCCGTGCCCGAGCCGATGACGCTGGTGCTGCTGGGGCTCGGTGGCGTGGGGGCTCTGATCCGCCGCCGGAGGGCGTAAGGAACGACTGACATGGTCGGACGCGGGCCGGCGGAGCAGCCCGGTCCGCGCGGCCGGCTGTCCAACGAATGAATGAAACGGCGACGCGGTCGCCACAGGAAATCAGGAGATGCTCTCTTTGGAGGAGCAGTACGATGAGGCAATTTGGAATTCTGACAGCGTGTGTCGTCCTGTGTGTAGCCGGTCAGGCCCTGGCAGTCGACGTTGACTTCAGCGGCTACGCCATCGGCGACCTCACCGGGCAGTCGGCCTGGACCGCCTCCGGTGGCGTCAGTGCTGCAGCCGGCGCCACGTGGAGTTTTGACGATGGTGGAAACGACGGCACAGCCATGGTTGTGGGCGGCGATCTCGGCACGGCCGGCTCGGAAACCTCCGCCAGCCCCTACGTTTCGGTCACAAACGGCACCGGTGGCAACTGGGGCACCTACGCCCGCCTGGACGTCGAGGGCGTCAGCGACGACGGCTGGTGGCTGGCGGGGATCGTCCGCCACAGCACGACGGAGGGTTGGGCCGGGCTCCAGTTGTACAGGGGCGGTACCGAGTTGTTCGGCATAGGCCACGCTTGGGACCATAGCAACTACGGCATGTTCGGCGCCGGAGGCGACGTCGACAGTGACACGGCTATCGACACCGAGACGCCGGCGCTGCTCGTCGCCCATTACGACGGGGCGGGGCTCACCATGTGGGTCAACCCGGACCTGACGAAGACGGAAGCGGAGAATACGCCCAACGCTATTGATGACGATGCCGGCGATCAGAGCGGCATCGACAACATTCGTCTGCGCCTCGGGAACGCCAACTACCGCGACATAAACCCCGTGATGGACGTAGACAATATCTACCTCGGCAACGAGTCGCCGTTCGGCTCGGCGACCGTTCCCGAACCGACGGCGCTGGTGCTGCTGGGCCTCGGCGGCGTGGGCGTCCTATTGAAGCGCAGACGCAGCCAAAGCTGAACCCCGTATGGCATTCGCCTGCGAGCGTAGACGATAACTGATTGCGCCGGGCCCGGATCGGACATCTGCTCCGTGCGAGCCGGTCGACGACACTGCCGGACGCACGCGAAGACCACCCGCCGCGTCCCGAAGGGCAGTCCAGACGAGCCCTTCCCCCGAGGGAAGGGCTCGCCGCCTTTTGTCACCCCCAGGTCCATCGGGCTTGATGCGAGCGACACTTTCCGCAACGACGCGTGTTTCGAGAGGGCGAGATTACTGCCCTCACAAGGGACCCAATCGACGATGCGATGGGATCGAACGGCCCTGACACTGGCCGTGCTGTTGCTGACGGTGTTGACCGGAGCGGGCTTGGCAGTCCATTCGCAAGGCCGGGACAGCGACAAGCAGCCCATCCCGCCTGACGTGTTGAGACACTGACACGCACATCCGGGACCGCCCGGCCGGGCCGGGAAGCTTGCGATCAGCCATCGAGGCGGTATGGTGTCGGGGGCAACACGCCGGAAGACGCCCCGCGCAGGCCGCCACGAAAGGACGACACCATGGCCGATCCGGATCGCATCCGCCCGTACGAGGCGAACCCGTTCTACTGGCAGTACAAAGGCGCGCCGGTCGTTCTGCTCGGCGGAAGCGTGGAGGACAACCTCTTCCAGGTGCCCGACGTCGTCGAACAGCTCGACACGCTCGTCGCCTGCGGCGGCAACTACGTTCGCTGCACAATGTCCAGCCGGGACGACGGCGACGCCCAACCCTTCGAGCGCGACGAGGCGACGGGCCTGTACGACCTGAACACGCCCGGGCGCGAGTACTGGGGGCGGTTCGAGCGGTTCTGCGAGCTGACGGCCGAGCGCGACGTGATCTTCCAGATCGAGCTGTGGGACCGGTTCGACTACGCCCGCCGTCCCTGGCAGGCGAACCCCTACAACCCCAAGAACAACAGAAACTACACGCCCGCCCAGTCCCGGCTCGTCGAGCGGATCGACACGCACCCGGCCCACAACGAGAGCCGCTTTTTCTACACGGTTCCCGACCTGGACGACAATCAACTCGTGCTGGGCTACCAGCAGGCCCAGGTCGACGAGCTCTTGCGCCGATCGCTGCCGTACGGCAACGCGCTGTACTGCATGGACAACGAGACGTGCGGCGATCCGGCCTGGAGCGCGTACTGGTCCCAGTACATCGCGCAGCGGGCAAGCGAGGCCGGCGTGGACGTCCACACGACCGAGATGTGGGACGCACACGACATCACCATGCCCGAGCACGAGAGCACCTGGAAGCACCCGGAAACGTACAGCTTCTGCGACATCTCGCAGAACAACCACTCCCCCGCCTCGCGCCACTGGGACAACATGCAGTGGTTCCGCCGGCAGATCGCCGACAGCGGACACGTCCGCCCCATCAACACCGTCAAGATCTACGGCGCGAACACGGGCGCCTACGGCAACGGGCGCGACGGACAGGAACGCTTCTGGCGCAACATCCTCGGCGGCCTGGCCGGCACGCGGTTCCACCGTCCGGCCAGCGGTCTGGGGCTCTCGCAGACCGCCCGGCGCCACATCCGCTCCATGCGGATGCTGCTGAGTGAGATGGACATCACGACCTGCCGCCCGAGCAACGAGCTGCTCGAACGGCGAAGCTGGAACGAGGCCTACTGCACGGCCAATCCGGGCGCCGAATACGCCGTGTTCTTCACCGACGGCGGCGACCTCAAGCTGGACGTCTCGGCCGCGGCGGGCGACGCCCCGCTGTCCGTGCGGTGGCTGGAGATCCCGGCGTGCGCGTGGCAGCCGGCGCAGCAGGCCGAACCGGAGGACGGGCGCGTCCGCCTCGTCACGCCGCGCGAGACCGGCTACTGGGCGGCGCTGGTGACAACATCGTAAGCCGCCCCCAAGGCCCGCGGCAAGGCGGCCTGCCGTGCGAGCCGCCCGCATGCTTTGCCGTTGCATCGCCCGCGCGGGCCGGTAGGATGGGCGGCTCGGAGCCGCCGCGACGGCGCGCGTCACGCGGCCGCCGTCGCAGGCGGGCGAGATGCCCACGGAGTAAAGCCCATGGAATACTGCTGCATCTTTCACGCAAATCTGAACTACGCCTACCTGCTGCCGGAGCAGTACGAATTCGTCATTCGCGAGAGCTACGAGCTGATCCTCGACACGATGCGCGAGGAATTCGGCCACATGAAGTTCGTCTTCGAGGCGTCCGGGTTCACCATCGACCGCATCGCCGAGTTGTGTCCGGACGTGCTGGCCAAGCTGAAAGCGGCGATTGACAGCGGACAATGCGAGCCGATGGGCTCGCCATACGCCCACCTGATGATGCCGAACTTTCCGGCCGAGGACGACGCCTGGGCGTTGACGTTCAGCCAGGAGGCCTACGAGCGGCATCTGGGGCGGCGGCTGGTCAGCGGATGGAACCCGGAATGCGGCTGGCGGAGCTACGTGCCGCAGACCTTCGCCGACACGGGCTTCAAGCAGATCACGCTGGACTTCGACGCCTACGCCCTGTCCACGCGGGACGCCGTGCGCGAGGTTGAGTACAACCCGGACAAACACGCCTGCTACGGGCTGGACCTGCCGTGGTACGAGATCGACGGGACCGAGCGGGCGCTGCGGTTCCCGTTCAAGGACGTGGTCCCGGGGCTCAACGGCTTCGCCCGGACGGACCGTATCTGCCAGCCCGCCCTGCGATGGCTGATGGGCATGTACGATTTCGACGCGTACATCGAGCCGATTCGCAAACACTCGGCCGAGATCGACGCCGACCACCAGGGCGCGCTGATCGTCTTCGCCGAGGACGCCGAGTACATCGGCACCAGCGGGTGGTTCTTCCTGAAGTACCACAATCAGCCCGAGCGCGTCTTCGAGAAGATGCCCGATGCCAGGGAGAAACTCTGCCACTTCCTCCGCGCGATCGAGCAGGCCGGCGGGACGCTCGTGACGTTCGATCACATCTGCAACGACCTGCCCCCCTTGGACGAACAATACTACTGCGAGGACGACCTGGCCTGGCACCGGGCGTGGTCCACCGCCTGGCGCGAGACGCCGGAGAGCTTGGAGTTCGACCCGCAGATCGACGTGCTCCGCGAACGGATCCACAAGGCCGAGCAGAGCGCCCACGCCGATGCCGAGCGCCAGAAAATCCGCCAGGCGTGGTTCCACCTGACCTGCGCGGCCAATTCCGATGGGCGCTGGCCCCCCCCGCCGGACAAGGTCCACCCGTTCAACAAGCAGTGGGTCACCGGCCACCTCGACGACTGCCACAAGGTCCTTTCGGAGCTGGGCGTGTAACGCCAGACCCGCCCGCTGAGCGCGGCGGCGTGCGGCCGCCAAAGGGACATGCCGATGCCGAAGATTGCCTTTCTGGGAGCCGGCAGCGCCGCGTTCGCCAAGAACGTCCTGGGCGACGCGATGCTCTGCGACGCGCTGCACGACGCGCACATCGCGTTGTACGACATCGACGCCTACCGCCTCGACGACGCGCAAACCGTTCTGGACCGGCTCAACGCCACGATCAACGACGGGCGGGCGACGATCTCCGTCCACTGCGGCCCGGATCAGCGCGCCGACGCACTGCGCGACGCCGACTACGTCGTCAACGCCGTCCAGGTCGGCGGATACGACCCGGGGACGCTGCGCGACTTCGAGATTCCAAAGAAGTACGGCCTGCGGCAGACGATCGGCGACACGCTGGGCATCGGCGGCATCTTCCGGGCGCTGCGGACAATTCCCGTGGTGCTGGACTTCGCGCGGGACATGGAACGCCTCTGCCCGAGCGCCTGGCTGCTGAACTACACCAACCCCATGGCCATGATTACCGGCGCGGTGCTTCGCGCCAGCGACGTCCGCGCCGTCGGGCTCTGCCACAGTGTTCAGGGCTGCGCCAAGGCGCTTCTGGGCGCGGTCGGCATGACCGACGAGGTCGACAAGCTCCAGTGGAAGGTCGCCGGCATCAACCACCAGGGGTGGCTGCTGGAGATCACGGACGGCGGCAAGGACCTCTACCCCGAGATCAAGCGCCGCGCGGCCGAACGCATCGAACAGGTCCGCCGCCGCGGCGTGCGGGCCGTGCTGGACACGATCGACCAGCAGATGAAGCACGACGGCTCGACGATTCCCGAAGCGTCCGTGGCGGGCGACCTCGTGCGCCTGGAGGTGATGCGATACTTCGGCTACTACCTGACCGAGAGCAGCGAGCACACGGCCGAGTACGTGCCCTGGTTCATCAAGTCCTCGCATCCGGAGTTGATCGAGCAGTTCAACATCCCGCTGGATGAGTACCTCGCACGGTGTCGGCGGCTCATGGAGCGCTGGCCCAAACAGCGCGAGGAATTGCTGTCCGACGAGCTGACGCACACGCAAACGAATGAATACGCCGCGGAGATTATGGCGGCGATGGAAACCGACCGACCGTATCGCTTCGCGGGCAACGTGCTCAACACCGGTCTGATCGAGAATCTCCCGACCGATGCGTGCGTGGAGGTTGCGTGCCTGGCCGATCGCAACGGCGTCACGCCGTGTCACCATGGCGCCCTGCCGCCGCAATGTGCCGCCATGAATCGCACGAGCATCAACGTCCAGCTCTTGACGATTCACGCCGCCCTGACCCGGAAGCGCGAACACGTCTACCAGGCGGCGATGCTGGACCCCCACACGGCCGCGGAGTTGACGCTCGACGAGATCCGCCGCCTGTGCGACGAACTGCTGGAGGCCCACCGCGACCTCTTGCCGGACTACGCCTGAGTGCCACGAATGCAGAAGCCCGCGACCGATCGGCCTGCCGGCAGGCAGGAGCGTGGATCGCGGGCCTCGACACAAATGGAATAAGCGGCTATTGGTGCGCTACTTACCGGGTTCGCAGGCCTCCTTGGCGGCCTTGGCGATCCGGAACTTCAGGACGGTCTTGGCGGGGATCTGGATGGGTTCGCCCGTCATGGGGTTGCGTCCCATGCGTGCCTTGCGATGCACCAGCACCAACTTGCCAAGCCCGGGGATCTTGAAGCCGGGGTCCGCGTTCTCATACGCCATCTGGACCAGTTCCTGTACGACCTGCTTGACCTCCTTGCGCTTCATGTCGCACCGTTCGGCCAACTCGCCCATAATTTGCGTCTGCGTCATCGGTTTCTTCGTCGCGGCCATGTTCGTGCTCCTTCCCTGCAAGACCTAGCAACCGAAAACTCCAGCAGCCGGCGGGCGTCGCGAGCGGTGCTCTGCAACCGCACGCCTGGCCGTCTCGGACCTACGCGGCCCGACATGTCGCGATGTATCCTGCACCGCACGACGCGGCGAATCAAGCGAAATATGCGGAAAACCGGCCAATGCCGCATGCCGGCGCCGCGTCGATGGCGCGCCATGGAGGCGGCTTGTCTCCGCGGCGGCACGTGGTATAGTAGGGCGCCCGGCCGCGGCACACCCCGGCCGGCGGCTAGCACGTCCCAACTACCGGAGAGGTGCCGGAGTGGCTGATCGGGCGGCATTGGAAATGCCGTGTGCCCGTAAGGGTACCGCGGGTTCGAATCCCGCCCTCTCCGTTGAACAAGGCCCGCCCACCACCAGGGCGGTCCTTGTTTACTGAGCGGCGATGAGAACGCGCCCCGGACGCCAGCGAGGTGTCCGCCGAAGCCCTGCGGGCGAAGGCCCAGCGCGAGCGGACGGCCCGCGGGGCAACCGTTGCAGCGGCAGCCACTCAGGCGAGATGCGCGTCCATATTGTGGCCCGTACGGGCATCCCACGGCCGTGAGGGCACGGGCAGGATGCCCGTGCCACACATGGGCGAGACCATACGGGCAGTGCTGCCCATGCCACGAATTTATCGCGCGCCGCTCAGGCGGGGAAGACCATGTAGGGCTTGTCCAGCAGTTGTTCGACCCTGGCGTAGTGGATGGCACCGTGGATCATCCACAGCAGCCCGCCCAGCAGGTCGCCGGCAATGACGCCGACCATCAAGGGCGCGAACTTCCGATGCGCCCGCCCGCCCCCGAAGTGCGTCACGCCCGCCTTGATAAACCACCCCAACAGGAACGAATGTGAGAAGTGCGCGATGGGGTAGGTACCCCAGACCAGGAACAGCACAGGATGCAGCGGCCACCAGGTAAACCGCAGGCGCAGCAGCCCGGCCGCGGCGACCAGCGCCAACCCGATGCCCGCGGCCCAGAGAAACTCCGGCTTGGGGTTCAGATTGGTGATCCGGTCCCAGGAATTATAACCCTCCGCCACCTCGAGCTGCTGCTTCTCTTCCAGATCGGTCACGACCTTGCTGGTCGTCTCCAGAGGCAATCTGGGCACGCTGCTGAAGGCCCAGCCGTCCTTTTTGGGACCACCGAGATTGTAGGAGGCCCAGAAGACGAAGATTACGGCCGCCGCCAGCGCCAAGACGTATGCGGCGCCGGACGCCCATGCGATGCGCGGGGGGCGCAGCTTCTTGTCGTCGCACATCTTCAGCCCGTTCAGTATGAACGGCATCAAGGACTCGCGGGGGTCCACCGTCAGCACCGTACAGATCAGCGCAACGATGATCACGATGTTCGGCCCCAGCGCGGCCATACCGAACAGTCCGATGAGGATGCCGACCGGCTGCCAGTAGGGCTGGATGAAGAACATCCCGGTTTCGGCGTTGATGCGCCCCATGACCAGGAACATCAGCAGGATCAGGAAGACCACCAGCAGCGACATCAGCAGGTCCAGCCCGAGGGCTTTCAATATCACGGTCATGACGACCATGGTCACGATGAGAATGCGACACGCCCAGACGGCTCCTGCGCCCGTGTCGCCTTTCCTTCGTGTGGTCAGCGCGCCGCGCAGGACATCCCAGTAGTATCGCCGCCCCATGTACAGCAGAAGAATGCCGATGCCCAGGTAGCTCCCGAACAACTGGTAGTTCTGCGTGTCATTGATCATGTACGACTCGCGAATCGGCACGTTCGCGACGTACAGCGCCGCGCCCACCAGCACGAACAGGATGTGCGAGATGCCCAGCGAGAAGCTCACGTCCGCCGCCAGGAAGAATGCGAAGGCCACGACCGTCAGGTAGATCTGCGGCTTGAAAAGATAGCTCGACTTGGGCGCCGAGCCGAGCTTCGGCCAGGTCTGCGTGATCTGTGTGAAATCGAACTGCAACGGGATCTGGATCATCTTGTCCGGATACAACGAAGCCAGTCCGTTGACCACGTGCAGGCAGAAGACCGCCCCCAGGCCAAGCCAGAACACGCGGTTACGATAGATGCCCCCCAACGCCCTGCCGGGCTCGCGCGCCATCATCGTGGAGGCGACCAGCGCAATCGGATAGCGCAGCCGCTCCCGGTAGGCCCATTGGGAATGCACGATCAAGGACAAGCAGATCACGCACACGGCCGTCAGGACAATCAGCGGCAGCCAGGTGCTCAGCGCTGCGGCCCATTCGCCCCAGGGGACGTTCTCGGTGTCGAACACGCCCGACAGGCCGAAGCCCTCGCCCTCGGCCTTGGCGCCCGTCATGAATCGCGAGATCCACTCTTCCTTGTATTCGCCGTCGGCGAAGAGCATGCGATCCGGCGCGTATTCCAGAAGCTCCTGGTCGCGCCAACCCGGCCGGTTGTTGGTGAAGTGAGCGGGCAACGCCACCGTCGACAGGAACGTCCGCATCAGCCCGCTGCCCGGAATGCTGCACGCCACCAGCGCCAGAGCGACGATCACCGCCAACTCGCGCGGGCGCAACGGCAGACGCCGTCCGAGAAGATGCAGAAGCGGATTGAACAGGATCGCCATCAGGGCGAGCAGGCCGAACACGCTGATGGGAAAATGATTGCCCACCAGGTCGGTCATGTTCAGGACCGAATCGTTGTAGTAGCCGACGGTCGCGATCGCCACGGCCAGAGCCAGCCCGATGATCACCGCTCTTACGCTCACGTCCTGCTCCCAGTTCAGCCCGCCGCTCGCGGGGCTTCATCGGCCGCAAATCATAGCGGGGAGGCGTCCGCGCGTCAAACGACCGCAGCGATTGCCCGCACCGCGCGCGACGCGAATGCCTACTTGGCCAGGAAGTCACAAAAGGCGCCGCCAAACAGCGCCCGCACGTCGCGTGCGATCTCTTCAGCAGTCGGTCGCCATCCGGCGGCGAACAGCAGACGGTATTTCTCGACGAGCACCTCGCCGACGACATCGCGCGTGTGCCGCCATTTGTACACGAGCTGGTCCAGCACGCGGGCGTCGGAATGGTTGGCCGTAAAGGTCGCGCCCAGCAACTCCAGGCGCTGAAGGGACATCTCGCGAATGATGCTCGGATCGTTGCAGAACCACCAGCAGCCGAACAGATGCAAATTGCCGAACTTCCGCGCGCAGACACACAGCTCGTGCTGGTTGACGCGGCTGAGCATCGTCACGAGGAATTTCACGTCGGGGTGCTCGGCGCAAAGCTTCTGAACGGCCGTCACGTCCGCCACGCCGACCGAGTCGCCGGCGTCCCCGAGGGCGCGGTTGACGCCTTTGCGCGCGCCGATCATCAGCGCGATCGGCAGATCCAGCTCGCGCGCCGTCGGGAGCACCACGTTGCGCATGGTCCGGGCGCTGGGGCTGTCCGAAGGATAGCGAAACTCCGGCGGCAGCGAGGCGGCCAGGTAGACCGGGTCGCCGAGCGTGCCCGCCCAGTCGGTCAGGAACCGCCGCGCCTCGGCGTAGCTCTGGGCGTCGGTCTCGGGGGCGGTGCCGTAGCCCGCCTCGCGCATCGTCTGCGCCGCCGCCGGCCAGTTGACGATCACCGGGTCGATCCGCAGGGCGGGCCTGAGCCGGTCGCAGCCGGGCGCGCCGTCGCGCCAGTGTGGCACCTCAGCCGGCTGAAAGGGGTCGTTGGTCATCACCGCGTAGTCAATGCCCGCCAGGTCCAGCACGCGCTCGAGATACGGCTCGACCTCCTGAGCGTCGAACCAGGCGCGGATGCCGCCCAGGTCGCGCCCGGCGATGTCGAGCCCCAGCAGGTTCAGCGTGGTCACCACACCGCGAGCCGCCTCGCTCAGCGCGCCGTGCTTCAGAAAGACGTGCTCCCAGACCAGATCGGCCTGGCGCCGCTTGGGCAGCTTCCAGAACGCCTGCGGCGTCACGTCGCGCGGGGCCACCGTGAACAGCTCGGCCACGAGATAGTGATACGTCAGCAGCTCGTCGACGCCCCACAGCAGCAGGTCTCCGTGCGACGGCGGAAACAGGTGCGTGTGAATGTCCGTGATGGGCGTTTCGTCGACGGCCTTTCGGACGGCCGCAGCCAGCGCGTCAGCATCGCTGAAGTCCGTCATCGTCTTCTCCCAGAGGCGTGGGTGACGCGGGCAGGATAGCACACGCGCGCCGCGGCGCGAAGGGACGCTCGCCCTGTGCCGGGCCCGTCTGGGGCCGTGTGCGACACCCGCGGCACGTTGGGCGCGCTGCGGCGTCACGCGGCGCCGCCCGTTGCGCCGGGCGGCGCCTATCGGGGTGCGAGGCGTAAGCCGACCTGTGGGCTACGAAGCGCCCTCGTCATCCGACGGCTCTTGCGACTGCTCGTCGGAGCCGGCGTCTTCAGACTCGCCGGACGCGCCGCCGCCGTCGCCGGACGACTCCGGCGCCTGGGGCTGGCTGTCACCCTGTTGTTCGGCGGGCGGTTCGCCCTCGGCCGGCGGGAACTCCTCCTCGGTCTGCTCGACGTAGACGTCGTCGAGATCGGTCGCGTCGACCTTGCGGCGAAGCAGGTAGTAGATCACGGTCGTGGCACTGGCGCAATACGACAGCGCGAACGCCAGGACGAGCGCGGCGATAAGGTAGACCCACATGCCGATCAGAAACGCACCGATCGACTCACTGGTGCTCATCGCCTCCCAGGGCAGCGGCGGATGGAAATCGCCGAACGACGGTGTCGGCCACATCACGTCCATCTTGTCCGCAGCGCCCAGGCGTGCGCCGCCGGCCCAGATGCCGATTTTGGCGAACCAGTGCGTCGCCAAAAGCGCCACGTAGGCGAAGGCACGCACGAACAGGTAACAGATCACGCCGTAGACGACGGCCACGACAGCGTAAAGGCCCGCGCGCCACGGCTTGGCGAAGACGTAGGAAAAGCTGCGGCTGATGGCATCGAAGCTGTCGGAGCCCTCGACGGCGATGGTCGGATACATCAGCGCCGCGCCGGTCACCAGCCCGACGACGAGGAACGCGATCGCCAGGCCCAGCAGAATCGCCAGCAGGAACAACAGCCCCACGAGAATCGCGCCGAAGCCCCACAGGTTGCCCAACAGCCCGCCGACGATCAACAGCCCGCCGAGGATGAAGATCACCGCCAGCGGAATCAGCGGCGCCATGAAGAAGCTCAGGAATTTGCTCATGGAGAATTTCAGCGCCTGGGTGATGGATATCTTCTCGTCCCGCGCCGCATGCAGCGCCGCGATGCGATGGATCGCCCCGCCGAACAACGCCCATGCCGCCAGGACGATCGCGCCCAGCAGAATCGCGAACAGCCAGTGCTCGGCCAGAAGCCAGTGCACCCCCGTCACCGCCGCCAGCACCCAGAACAGGAAGCCGGCCGCTCCGGGGGCGGGCATCGGCTGCCCCTCGTCGCGAACCATCTGCTGGTAGACGTCCAGCCCCGTGAAGATGTCGCCGCGCAGCACGGCCGTGACGGCATTCCGCAGGCACGTGCTCTCGTAGTCCATGAACTTGTCATAGAGCGGCACCCCGCGGACCTGTTCCACCTGCCCGTTGAACTGCTCCTGATGATCGGTCAGCGCGACCAACGCGTCGGTATATTCCTCGGCGAGGTTCTCCTCGGCCTCTTCCTGAGCGCTGCTGGTCTTGAGGGACTTGCCGATATCAATTCTGGCCTGCTCATAACTGTCTTCGAGAAGACCCTCGATCTTGTCGACTTCCTTGTCGAATTCCTCGCGCGCCCGCGCGAGGTTCTCGGACCAGCCGTCGTCCTGGAACGTCGAGGCCTGGCGCGGCTCGAAATCCTCCTCGCGCTTCTCCCGCCAGAGTTCCGCGAACGCCGGGCCCAGCCATGGGTCGTCCGGCTCGCGCTCGGCCTCGTCGGGAATGACGCGGGCGCCATCGAGCCGTCCGGCGAACTCCGCCAGCGTGTGCCGGTTGTTGTACCGCGTCGCCCGCAAGCCGGCCGAGGCCGTGTCCCGTTCCTCCAACCATTGCTGCTTTCCCTGCTCGAAGGCGGCATCGGGCTGGCTCAGGAACATCGCCGGTTCGCTGACGTGCGCGTAGCTGCCCGCCGCCGACCAGATGCCGTCCAGGACCCAGCCGGCCACGAAAACGACGATGATGACCGCCAGCGCCAACATGAGCTTGCTGAGGTGGATGCCCATGCGGAAGCTCGAGAAGAGGTGGGAGAAGCTGAAGATCTCCTTCCAATTGACACTTCTCAGTTCGGTTTGCTCTTGCGCCATGGCGTCATTCCTTTCCGTCCGTGTTCTCGGGACAGACGTTCACAACCGCGTAGCACGTGCCCGAATTATAGACCGCAACGGGACCTATGCAATTCTTTTCGCGGGTCCGTCGCCCGCCTTACGAAGCGTCCGTCTTGTCGCTTGCGCCGCCGGCGGCATCGTCCGCTTTGCCGCCGCCCGCATCCTTGCCGTCACCTGACCCGCCGTCGCCGTCTTTGGACCCGCCGTCGCCTCCGGAGCCCTGTCCCTCGCCTTTGGGCGGTGGGCTCTTGCGATAGTCCGTCTGGTAGAAGCCGCTGCCTTTGAAGATGACGCCCGCTCCCGTCCCGATCAGCCGCTTGGCCTTGTTCCGCCCGCATTTGGGGCACTTGCGCACCGGCCGGGCCGTGATGGATTGGAACTTCTCGAACGCGTGCCCGCAGGCCTGGCATTCGTAATCGTATGTCGGCATCGGCCGCTCCCGTCAGTCGCCCGCATCGGGCTTGTCTTCGTCGACCACGTCGTCCGGCGCCGTGCCATCGGCCTCGGCGCCGGGCCCTTGGGAGACGATGACCGAACTCGGGCGGATCGTCCGGCCCTTGAGGCGGTAGCCCGTCTGCACCTCCTGAAGCACGGTCATGGCCGGCTCGTCGGCCGGCTGTTGCATCACCGCCTGATGCAGGTCCGGATCGAACGGCTCGCCCTCGGCGGCGATCCGCTCGACGCCGAACTTCTCCAGCGTCGCCAGGGCATTGTCGTGGACGATCTGCATGCCCTTGAGCAGCGGGTCGTCTTCGTCGTGATTCTCGCGAGCGGCGGTCAGCGCACGCTCCATGTCGTCCAGCACCGCGAGCATCGACTTGATCAGTTCCTCGTTGGCGTAATCGCGCGCATGGGCGATGTCGCGCTGCACGCGCTTCTGATAGTTCCGATAGTCGGCCGAGAGGCGCTGAAGCCGCTGCAGCAACCCGTCGCGTTCGGCGCGAAGCTGCTCAAGCTCGTCGTCCGGCGTCAACGGCTCATTCGGCGGCGCCTCGCCGGATGAGCCCGATTCCGGCTGCGACTCCGGCGTCGGTTGCAGCGCGTCGGTCTCGTCGAATTCGCGGTCTCGGTCGTGTTTGCGTTTCTTCTTGCTGGTCATGGGTTACATCCGGGACCGGTCGGCTTGGCAACCGCCCGGCTCCTCGCATCACGCGGCGCTACGACTTGGCGCCGAAGTACTCCTTGAGCTTATCGAGAAATCCCGTGCGTTCGGGCGCGACGTCGGCGTTTTCCGTTTTGGCGTACTCGCCCAGCAGGCGTCGCTGCTCACTGGTGAGCTTGCGCGGCACTTCGACGCGGACCTGAACACACTGGTCTCCCCGGCGTCCGCTGCCGGCGGCCGGCAGCCCGCGCCGCTTGAGCGTTATCACGTCGCCGTTCTGCGTGCCGGCGGGAATGTCCATCTCCTCCCGGCCCGACAGCGTGGGCACCTCGACCGTCCCGCCCAGCGCCGCCTGGGAGAAGGTCACCGGCACGCGACAGACCACGTCCTGCCCGCGCCGGGTCAGGAACGGGTGCGGACGAATGCGGACGTAGCAGTGCAGGTCGCCGCGCTCCGTGCCGCCGGCGGCCGGCTCGCCCTCGCCGCGACAGCGAACGATCTGCCCCTCGCGGATTCCCGGCGGAATCCGCACGGTCAATTGGCGTTTTCGTCGCGTCCGACCGGTGCCGTCGCACTCGCCGCACGGGTCGGTGACGACCTGCCCGCGCCCGCCGCAGCGCGGGCACGCGCTGACGCGGACGGTCATGCCAAAAATGCCCGGCGACTGCTGCTGCACCTGCCCGTAGCCGCCGCACGTTTCGCAGCGCGTCGGGCTGGTGCCCGGCTTGGCGCCGTTGCCGCCGCACGTCTCGCACAGGTCCATCCGCTCGAATTCGAGCGTCTGCTCACAGCCGGTCAGCACGTCCTCCAGGGCGATCTCGATCTCCGTCTCCAGATCCAGCCCGCGCGAGCGTCGGCGTCCGCGGCCGCCGGGGCGCATGCCGAACCCGCCGAAGATATCTTCGAACATCGAGAAGATGTCGCCGAAGCCCATCGACGAGAAATCGTGCACGCCCGCGCCGCGCAGCCCCTCATGCCCGAAGCGGTCGTACCGCTGCCGCTTGGCCGGGTCGGAGAGAACCTCGTAGGCCTCGGCAAGCTCCTTGAACTTCCGCTCGCCCTCGGCCTTATCGCCGTCGTACTTGTCCGGGTGGTACTTCAGCGCCAGCTTGCGGTAGGCGCGCTTGATCGCGTTGCCGTCCGCGTCGCGGGCGACGCCAAGAACCTCGTAATAGTCGCGCTTATCAGGCATCCATTCGCCGTCGTTCGCCAGTCATGCCATATTGCCGCGCCGCGACCCACCAATCAACCGGTGTGGCGCAAACAGTCCAAAGCCCACGGATCGTCATCCGTGGGCTTCTGGACGAGTGCCAACGCCGTCGCACGCGCAATCAATGCACCGCTTCGGGCACCTTCGCCTCGTCGTCGGCGTCTTCGTCGTACTCGGTGACCATCAGGTCGGTCGTCAGCAGAAGGCCCGCCATGCTCGCGGCGTTCTGAAGCGCCGATCGCGTCACCTTCGCCGGGTCCAGCACGCCGGCTTCGACCATGTTGACGTACTCGCCGGTGCGAGCGTTGTAGCCGATGCCCTTGGCCCGGCTGCGGACCTCCGCGACGACCACGGCGCCGTCGGCGCCGGTGTTGCCGGCGATCTGACGCATCGGCGCTTCCAGAGCGGCCGCGACGATGTCCACGCCGACCTTCTCGTCGCCGCGGGCCTTGTTGCGGGCCGAGGCCAACCCGTCGACCGCCCGTAGCAGCGCCACGCCGCCGCCGGGGACAATGCCCTCCTCCGCCGCGGCTCGCGTGGCGTGGACCGCGTCGTCGATCAGGTCCTTGCGCTCCTTCATCTCCGTCTCGGTGGCGGCACCGGCCTTGATGACGGCCACGCCGCCGGTCAGCTTCGCCAGGCGTTCCTGGAGCTTCTCGCGATCGTAATCGCTGGTGGTCTTGTCGATCTGGGTGCGGATGGTGTCGATGCGGGCGTTGATGTCCTTCTTGGTCCCGGCGCCCTCGATAATCGTGGTGTTGTCCTTGGTGACCACGATCCGCTTGGCCTTGCCCAGGTGCTGCGGCTCGACGTTCTCGAGCTTCAAGCCCAGGTCCTCGCTGACGACCGTTCCGCCGGTCAGCGTGGCGATGTCCTGGAGAATCGCCTTGCGGCGTTCGCCGAAGGCCGGCGCCTTGACCGCGCAGACGTTCAGGATGCCGCGGAGCTTGTTGACGACCAGCCCGGCCAGTGCCTCGCCCTCGATGTCCTCGGCGATGATCAGCAACGGCTGGGAGCTGGACGCGGCCCGCTCCAGCACGGGGACCATGTCGCGCAGATTCGAGATCTTCTTCTCGTGGATGAGGATCTGGACGTTCTCGAGCACGCACTCCATCGTGTTCGGATTGGTCAGGAAGTACGCGGAGATATAGCCCTTGTCGAACTGGAGCCCCTCGACGACCTCCATCTCGTTGGCGATGGACTTGCCTTCCTCGACGGTGATTACGCCGTCGGCGCCGACCTTGTCGAACGCGCGGGCGATCAGGTCGCCGATGTCGCTGTTCCAGTTGGCTGAGACGGTCGCGACCTTTCGCAGGTCGTCCGTGCCGCGGACCTTCTTGGACTGCTCGGCGATCGACGCGACGGCGGCCTCGACGGCCAGGTCGATCCCGCGCTTCAGCGCCATCGGGTTGGCGCCGGCGGCGACGTTCTTGAGTCCCTGGCGCATGATGGCCTCGGCGAGCACGACGGCCGTCGTCGTCCCGTCACCGGCGACGTCGGAGGTCTTGGAGGCGACCTGGTTGGCCATCTTGGCACCCATGTTCTCGAACGGGCCGGGCAGGTCGACCTCCTTGGAGACCGACACGCCGTCCTTGGTCACGCTCGGCGAGCCGAAGCTCTTCTGGAGCAGCACGTTGCGCCCCGTCGGGCCCAGGGTGACCTTGACGGCCCGAGCGAGCTTGCCGACGCCGTCGAGCATCGCCTCGCGGGCGTCGGTATCGTAAAGCATCTGCTTGGCTGGCATTGTTGACTCCCGTTAACTCGTAGTCTCGTTGACTCGTTGATTCGTTATCTCGTGAATTCGTGGACCCGTGAACTCGCTGAGCAGCATTTGCGTTCGGCCGCGGTACGAGCCCGCGACGACAGCGACGCGGCGAGTCAACGAGTCAACGAGATAACGAAACGAATTCACGAGTTACCGACTATTCGATGACGGCCATCACGTCCGACTCGCGGATGATGACGTATTCCTCGCCGTCGATCTTGATGTCCGTGCCGACGTACTTGCCGTAGAAGACCTCGTCGCCCTTCTTGAGGGACATCTCGGCCCGGTCGCCGCTGTCCAGCGCCTTGCCCGGACCGACGGCCACGACTTTGCCCCGCTGGGGCTTTTCCTTGGCGGTGTCCGGCAGGACGATGCCCCCGGCGGTGGTTTCCTCGGCCTCGGACTGCTTCAACAACACGCGATCATCTAACGGTTTGACTGCCATTTTGCGTCACTCCTTGGTTCCAGGTCTCGTGCCCTCGGGGGCGAATACCATTTACCCGTTCGACGGTCGAGGTTCGACGTTCTCAGAACGGCAGGTGTCCCGTCGAACTCCCAACGCCATCGGAAATCGTCAATCGACAATCGGAAATCGGCTCACATCATCCCCGGCATGCCGCCCATGCCCATGCCGCCCATACCCCCCATGCCGCCCATGCCGCCCATGCCGCCCATGCCGCCGCCGGGCATGCCGGCGCCGGCGGCGTCGTCCTCGTCTGTGGGCACCTCCGTGACGCAGCAGTCGCAGGTCAGCAGCAGCGACGCGACGGACGCGGCGTTCTGCAAGGCGCTTCGCGTGACCTTGGCCGGGTCGATCACGCCGGCCGCGATGAGGTCCTCGAATTCCATCGTCTCGGCGTTATAGCCGTAACCGCCGTCGTGGGCCTCGACGTCACGGCAGATGACGCTCGGCTCGGCGCCGGTATTGGCGACGATTTGCTTGAGCGGCTCGACCAGTGCGGCCCGGACGATCGCCACGCCGGTGGCCTCGTCGCCGGTCGCCTTGACCTTGTCCAGCGCCTTGCGGGCGCGAACCAGCGCCACGCCGCCGCCGGTCAGTATGCCTTCGGCGATGGCCGCACGGGTCGCATGCAGCGCGTCCTCGACGCGGGCCTTGCGCTCCTTCATCTCGCTCTCGGTCGCGGCGCCGACGTTAATCTGGGCGACGCCGCCGGCGAGCTTGGCGAGGCGCTCCTGGAGCTTCTCGCGGTCGTAATCGCTTGTGGTGGTGTCGATTTCGCGGCGAATCTGCTCGATCCGCGCCTGGATGGCGCTCGTCCGGCCGGCGCCTTCGATGATGGTGGTGTTGTCGTTGTCGACGGTGACCTTCTTGCATGTGCCGAGCTGGTCCAGCGTGACGGTCTCCAGGTCCACGCCGAGGTCCTTGGTGAACACCTCGGCGCCGGTGAGGATGCCGATGTCCTGAAGCATCGCCTTGCGGCGGTCGCCGTAGCCGGGCGCCTTGACGGCGCAGACGTTGACGATGCCGCGCAGCTTGTTGACCACGAGCGTCGCCAGGGCCTCGCCCTCGATGTCCTCGGCGATAATCAGAAGCGGGCGCTTGGCCTGGGAGACCTTCTCCAACAGCGGCACCAGCTTGCCGACGTTGGAGACCTTCTCCTCGTAGACGAGGATCAGCGGCTTCTCCAGCACGCACTCCATGGCGTCCTGGTCCGTCACGAAATGCGGAGAGAGGAACCCGCGGTCGAACTGCATGCCCTCGACCACATCGGTCTCCGTCTCCATGCCCTTGCCTTCCTCGACGGTAATCACGCCGTCCCGGCCGACCTTGTCCATCGCGTCGGCGATCCGCCGGCCGATCTCGTAGTCGTCGTTGGCGCTGATCGCGGCGATGTTGCGGATGTCCTCGGCGCCCTTGACGGGCGTGGACATGCCGGCCAATTCGTCGCAAACGGCGTCGACGGCCGTGCGGATGCCGCGCGACAGCGCCATCGCGTCGGCACCGGCGGCCAGGTTGCGGAACCCGTTGGAGAAGATCGCCTCAGCCAGTACCGTCGCCGTCGTCGTCCCGTCGCCGGCGGCGTCGGAGGTCTTGCTGGCCGCCTCCTTGACCAACTGGGCGCCGAGGTTCTCGTTCTTGTCGATCAGCTCGATTTCCTCGGCGACGGTCACGCCGTCCTTGGTGACGGTCGGCGCGCCCCAACCCTTGTCGAGGACGGCCGTACGCCCACGCGGGCCCAGCGTGCTCTTGACCGCGCGGGCGAGCTTCTGCACGCCTCGCAGCAGGTCCTCACGTGCGTCGATCTGGAATGCCAACTGCTTTGCCGCCATGGGGAGGGTCTCCTTCGGCTCTACGTTTGCGACGACTCGTTTCGTTGTAATCCGGTTCCGACGGGCCATGTGCCCGCCGCCGACCGGCGGCGCACAAGGCCACCTGACGCGTCTCCCAAAGCAACCGGCGTGCCGAGAACGATAAATACATTTTTGACAAGGAGATGCGGTTTCGCGCCGGCTGCGGCGCTGCCGCCGCGGCCTGCCAAGGTTGCATACACAGGCCCGAGCGTGGCCGATTCTGACAGCCGCCTTCGCTTGAGAAAGCCGCCTGGAAAAGACCGCGTTAAGTTCGCCTTATCGGCATTGGCCGCTTCGGCCGATAGAGCTATACTGGCAGAGGGCGCCGACGAACACGCCCGCCCCTGCCATGGAGTCGCCTGACCTGATGGGCCTGACGGACATCCTGACACCCCAGCGCGTCAAGATCCCACTGCGCGGCGGGAGCAAAGCGGACATCATCGCCGAACTGATCGACATGCTCGCCGCCAACGGGGACGTCGACGACCCGGGCGCCGTCCGCCAGGCCGTCCTCCAGCGCGAGCAGACCGCCAGTACCAACATCGGACACGGACTGGCGCTGCCCCACGCCAAGACCGATCAGACGAGCCGTTCGCTGTTGGCATTCGGGCGAACCGTCGAGCCGGTGAATTTCGGAAACGGAACGGAATGCCCCGTGACGCTCGTCGTGCTGCTGCTGGCCCCGCCGTCCGAAGCGGCCACGCAGATTCAACTTCTCGCGCGGCTCAGCCGGTTGATGAGCGTTGAGACCGTTCGTCGCCGACTCAACCAGGCCGCCAGCGCCGATGAAGTCATCGACCTGATCGCCCACGCCGAACGCGCCGCGGCGTAGGGTCCTGCCCCTACGCCCGTGCCTTGGCCAGGAGGGCCTTGGCCTCGCCGACGAGGTAGAACGAGCCGGTCACGCAGATGATGTCCTCGCGGCTGACGGCGCTATCGGCCGTGCGCAAGGCCTCCTCCAGCGTACCGGCGACCTGAGCGACGCGTCCGCAGACCTCGTCGTAGCAGCGCGCCAGATCGTGGGGGTCAGCCGCCCGCAGATTGCCCGCCGCACGGGTGAAAATCACCTTGTCCGCGCCGGTCGCCAGTTCGCGCATCATGCCCTCGATGTCCTTGTCGGCCGCACAGCCGAAAATCAGCACCATCGAGTCATACGGAATATGCTGGGCCACCGCGCGCATCAACGCCTGGATCGACGCGGCATTGTGCGCCCCGTCGACCAGCATCCGCGGATCGGCGTTGACCAGCTCCATCCGACCGGGCAGGTACACGGACGCCAGCCCCTCCACCGCCTTGGCGTCGTCGATCGCCATGCCCTGATCCTTGAGCTGGTCCAGCAGCGCCAGCGCCAGCCCGCAATTCAGCGCCTGGTGTTCGCCCAATGCCGGCACGGGCAGGTGCTCAAACCGGCTGCGGTCCGTCGTCAGGCAGATGCGCGCATGGCAGCCCGACTGCCGCGAGGACTCCACGCGATAGCTGAAGTCGATCTCCTCGCCCGTGAACATCAGCCGCGCGTTGGCCTTCTTGGCCGCCCGCTTGAGCTCGCGCTTGGCCTCCGGGGTCTGGGCGACACTGACGGCCGGCGTGTCCGACTTGAAAATGCCCGCCTTCTCAGCCGCAATCTCGCGGATCGTCTTTCCGAGCTGATGCGTGTGGTCCAGCGAGATGCTCGTCAACCCGCAAACGGCCGGGGTCAACACGTTCGTGCTGTCCAGCCGCCCGCCGAGGCCCGTCTCGATGACGGCCACATCCACGTCCTCGTCGGCGAAGTGCCGGAAGGCCAGCGCCGTGAGAATCTCGAAGAACGTCGGCGTATCGTCGCCCATCTTCTCGATGTGCGGCTGCACGCCGGCGATCAGGCGCGTCAGCGCCGCCTGCGTCACCATCTGCCCGTTGATGGTAATCCGCTCCCGCAACTCGCAGATGTGCGGGGAGGTATACAGCCCGACGCGATAGCCGCACGCGCTGAGCATCTGCGCCAGCATGGTCGCCGTCGAGCCCTTGCCCTTCGTCCCGGCGATGTGCACCGTGTGGAGCTTGTCGTGGGGTTTGCCCAGACGCCGCAGGAGATCCTTCATCCGATCCAACGAGAACGTGTCGCGATTGTAGCGCACGCGCAGCATCTGCTCGTAATCGGTGTGCGACGAAAGCCAGCCAATCGCGGCCTCGTAGCTACGCACCGGCTTCTTACGACCGCCGACCTTACGGGTCCCCTTTCGGGTACCCCTTTTACGGGTTGCCGTGACCATAGCGCCGAATCGTAGCATCCGAAATGGACGGGTGTCAAGGTCTTTATCCCCACGTTCTAAAGAAAGCCCGCTCCGCGGCCAGTTCGGGACCCTTAAACGGCCCGGATCGACAATAACCGGCAAGGACGAATTTATCCAAAAAACGGACGCTTGCAACTGGCACACCGGGCTGGTTCAATGCCCCCCCCGCGTGTGCATCGGTCGCCCGCGTTTACAGGAAAGGGTTTCCTCCATGGCGTACTACCTCGGCATCGATATTGGTACCTCGGGCACCAAGGCGCTGCTCATGAACGCCAAGGCGAAGGTGTTGGCGACCGCCACGGCCGAACACGACATCAGCGCCCCCAAACCCGGCTGGAGCGAGCAGGACCCCGACGACTGGTGGCGAGCGACGGTCAAGGCGACCCGCGCCGTGACCAAAAAGGCCGGCGTTGACGGCAAGCGGATCGTCGGCATCGGCCTGTCCGGGCAGATGCACGGGCTGGTCATCACCGATGATGCCGGCGCGTGCCTGCGTCCGAGCATCATCTGGAATGACCAGCGTACGGCCAGGCAGGCGGCGAACATCGAGCGCGCCGTCGGCGGCCGAAAGAAGCTCATCTCGCTGGTCGGCAACCCGGCGATGACGTCCTACACGTTGACCAAACTGCTGTGGGTGCGTGACAACGAGCCGAAGGTCTACGAGCGAATCCGCCACATGCTGCTGCCAAAGGACTACATCCGCCTGCGGCTGACCGGCGAGTACGTCGGCGAGGTGGCGGACATGTCCGGCACGGCGATGCTGAACCAGAAGACGCGCGACTGGTCGAAGCCGATCCTGTCGAAGTTTCAGATCGACCGGGACATCCTGCCGCCGGTGGTCGAGTCGCACGAGGTGACCGGCAAGGTCACGCCCGCCGTGGCGCGAAAGCTCGGCATCGCCGCGGGCACGCCCGTCGTCGGCGGCGGGGGCGATCAGCAGTCCGGCGCGCTGGGCAACGGCGTGGTCCGCGCCAGTCTGGCCAGCGCGACCATGGGCACCAGCGGCGTGGTCTACGTCCATTCGCGCCAATACCGCACCGATCCCGAGGGGCGCATCAACACCTACTGCGCGTCCGTCCCCGGCGAGTACTGCATGTTCGGCTGCATGCTCTCGACGGGCGGCAGCTTCCAGTGGTACCGCAACGTGCTCGGTCAGGCGGCGGTCGACGCGGCCCGGAAGAAGGGCGTGGACCCGTACGAGTTGCTCACCGAGCAGGCCGCCGCCGCCCCGGCCGGGTGCGAGGGGCTCTTCTGGCTGCCCTATCTGACCGGCGAGCGGACGCCCCACGCCGACCCGTACGCGCGGGCCTGCTGGATCGGCATCCACTCGCGAACGACGCGCAACGAACTGGTCCGCTCGGTCATGGAGGGCGCGACGTTCGCGATGAACGACGCGGTGCAACTGCTCAAGCAACTCGGGCTGCGGCTGCGGGAGATTCGCCTCTCCGGCGGCGGGGCGCGGAGTGCGTTCTGGCGACAGATGCAGGCGGACGTTTACGGGCAGAAGTGTACGACGATCAACGCCGAGGAGGGCCCGGCCTACGGCGTGGCGCTTCTGGCTGCGGCGGGTACCGGCGCGTTTTCGAACGTCCGCGAGGCGTGCAAGGCGGGCATCAAGGTCACGCGGACCATCAAAGCGGACCCCAAGGCCCGCGCCCGCTACCGAAAGCTCTACGAGCAGTACCGCCGGCTCTACCCGGCGCTGAGAGACGAGTTCCCCCGGCTGCACGACCTGAGCGAATGACGAGAGTCGGCGGACCACGCCCACCCGAGACTGTCATCCGCCCGTCATGGCGCGGTCCAACGCGGCGAGGAACTCGTCCCGGGAGATGCCGCCGGGCAGGTAGATCGGATCGCCTCTCGGCGGGAAGATCGCCGTCAGCGGCGGCGCGCCGCGAATCCGGTTCAGCAGCTCGGCCGCCGGCGTGCCCGCGTTCGTCACGTCGCCGATCAGATACAGCACGTCCGGCTCGGCGAGACGCGCCTTGACCTGCTCAGTGCGGTACACGCGACGGTCGACGACAACACATTCCAGGCACCAGTCGGCCGTGAACTTGACCACCACCGTCCGACCGGCGTTGCGAGCGACCGCAATGCGCGCCGGCGTCGCCGCGCTGCCGTCACCGCCCGCCAACGCCTGCGGGATCTGCCGAGTTGTCGCGTTGCCGCCACCGCCCCCGAATGCCTGCGTCGTCGATCGTGCCATCGTGCCGGCCGCCGCGGACGCATCCGGCGCCGCCGGCGGAGACAGCATCCCGTAACCGGCGGCAACCAGCACACCCGCCACGACGAGGCGGACGCCCCACTTCCGCAGCGCGGGCACGTCGGGGCGTACCCACCGCCCGCCGATCCACAGCCCGATCGCCAGAAGCGCCGCGTAGATGCTGACCCACAGCCCGTAGCCGCGCGGCACGGCCCGTAGCGTCCACAGCAGCCACAACGCCAGAGGCAGCAGAACGAAGCCCATGGTCTGCTTGAGCAGTTCCATCCACCGCCCGGGCTTGGGCAGCTTGTCCACCAGCTTGGGAAACGCCGTCAGCAGTGCGTGCGGAGCGGCCATGCCGAGCCCCATCAGCAGAATCGCGACCGTCCCCAGCCACAGCGACTGCCCCTGCGCCCAGCCCAGGATGCCCAGCACGAACGCCGCGCTGCACGGCGTGGCGAGGATCGCCATCATCAGTCCCATGCCGACGGCGCCGGCGTGCCCCTGCCGCCCGCCGGCGCCCTCGCGTGCGGCGACCTTCGACGGAACGGCGATGTCGAACGCGCCGAGCAGGTTCGCCGCCAGCGCGACGACCAGCAGCGCCAACCCCGCCCGTACGGCCGGCAGCTGCCAGTGCTCCGACCAGTTCAACGCACGCCCCGCCGCCAGCTTCAGCGCCCCGTTGGCCACGGCCACGCCGACGAAAAACAGCACGATGCCGCCCGCGAAGGCCAGCCCCAGCGTGACGTAGCGCCGCCGCGACTCGCCGGCCAGATTCACCAGCGCGTAGATCCGCAGCGGGATGATGGGTAGCACGCACGGCATGACGTTGAGGATCAGCCCGGCCAGTACCGCCCCGCCCAGCGCGACGATCAACGGGTAGCTCGGCGGGGCGACCGGCGGCAGCGCGCCCAGCGACAGGGCGTCCACGGCCTGCACCGGGCGTGTTGTCGCGTCGTCGTCAGTGCCGTCATCGGGACGGGCATCGGTCAGCCCCTGAGCAATCGCGGCGTCGTCCGTCCACGCCGGGTTGTCCGCCGCGGCGTCGGCGACGACGATTTCCGTCTCGGCCGCGACGGCGTTGGGGCCGCGCAAGGGGATGCACACGTCCTTGCAGAGCTGCCCGTGCATCGTAACGCGTATCGTCCGGGCGCCCGGCTCGGCGTCCGCCGGCACCATCAGCGGCACGTACACGATGGTGCGGTTCTTGTAGACCCGCGTCCCGTCGCCGTAGGGCTCATCCTCCGGCCAGAGGATCCTGCCGGCCTCGAGCCCCTCGGCCGTTACGGACAAATCAGCCGACTGAGGCACCACGCCGGTGTCCTCGCTACGTCCGGGATCATGGCTGGAATAGCCCCACCCCTCGTCGATCTGGAGATCGACCGCAACGTGAAACCGCCCGCCCGGCGCCGCGTGCGTCTGCTGCGGCACAAGCCGTGCCGTCATCGGCGGCGGTTCAGCGCTGTCGCCGAACCCGCCGCCCAGCGACGATGCGTTCCACTGTCCCCGCGCAACCCCGGCCGCGACCAAGGCGGCCACAACAGCGCAAACCGTTTTGAATCGCATGAGCGTCTCCCGCCGACGTTCGGGCCTGTTCGGCGTTTCATTCTATGCCGCCCGTACGGTACACTGCACGTGCTGTCGTACGGGGCTTCTATGGGTAAGATGGCGCGACTCATCCTGGCAACCTCCATTCTGGCCGGCGTTGCGTCCGTCCAGGCGGACACGGTCTTCCTCCGCAACGGCAATACGCGCAAGGGGACGGTGGTGGAGACGACGGACGCACACGTCCGTTTCCGGCCGACCGGGGCGGACGAGGTCGTCACCATCCCCGCTGACGACGTGCTGTTCGTGCGCCGCAGCGGCGACGGCGACGACGGCGAATCTGCGGAACCCGTTGACGAGACACCCGCAGGCGACGCGGTCCCCGCCGACGGCACAGCTCTGGAGGGCCTCTCGAAGCGCTTCGATCCTGAAACCGTCGCATTGCCACAGAGCTACGTGTTCCACCTGTTGCGCCGCCTGGACGAAACGCCCGCCGGGGCGCCGCGCCGCCGTCTGGCCGAGCAGATCGAGCAGTGGCGCATCTACGTCCACGATCAGCGACGACATGTCGACGGGCGGTGGCTGACGCGGGAACAACTCGCCGAGCGACGCGAAGCGTTCGAGCGGACGCGCGACGAGGCGGAGGCCCTCATCGCCTCATTCCGCCACCGCCGCCGCGACACATGGCGCCGAGACAAGATCAGGAAGGATTATGACAAGTGGCAGGCCGCCCTAGCCAAATTCCAGGAAGCGGTGAAGTACTGGCCCGACCGGCGTATCGGTGCGTTCCTGAAGGCCAGGGTTCACCTCGAAGCCGAGCAGTACAAGACCGCGGCCGTGCACTTCGACTCCTGCCGACAGGACTGTCCCTTCGTGGCCGGGTTCGCCCAGGGCTACGGGCGGGCTTTGCTGAAGCTCGAACGCTACGAGGACGCGCTGAGCGCGTACGTGCGCGTGCTGCGCCTCTGGCCCGGCTCGGTGGAGGCGATTTATCTGCTGCACGACGGGCTTAAGCAAACACCGGGGGGATTGATGGAGACCCCGGCCTTCAAGCAGGCCAAGGCCCTGCTCAATGAATACGTCGAGCCGCGTCAGCGGCGTCGCCACTCGCGACGCCAGACGACGTGGCTGATGCCGGGCGACGGCTCGTGGACCACGACGCGGCAGCAACTGCTGCCCACGCCGCCGGCCGATCGCCTGATCGTGCGACAGGGCATCGCCGTCCCCGTCACCGAGAACGTGCTGATGGTGGACGCGTCCGTCGTGGGCGAGCAGAAGCGCGTGCAGATTCGCCTGGCCCCCGGACACATCGTCAGCGGCTACGTGCGACGCCGGTCCGTGGGCTTCGGCGCCCGCGCGGCCGCGCCGGTCGTGGCGTTCGTGACGCTGGACGGCTATACCTTCCGGCCGCTGCCTCGCGAGCTGTCCGAGCCGCCCGAGGCCCGCTCGCCCGTGACCCTCTACGGGCTCAGTCTGCACGCCGAGATGGGCCGGTCCGTGCGTGTCATCGACACGACGGTTCGTGAAGCCGACGAAGACGGCGGGCTGACGCTGGGCAAGAGTCTGCTTCCGGGGGAAGCGGCCGGCGTCGTGCTCACGCCATCCGGGACGCTGGTCGGCATGATGGCCGGACGCACCGACCCGATGGCGCCGGGCGGCGGCCCGATCCAGGCAATCGACGGCGGTCACCTCACCGAAGTGCTGGAAAACGTTGAGCGCGGGTCACGGGCCTACGTCCGATACGGGCGGGTCGATCGCAAGGGCGACGCGCCGGACCGCCCCGTCGCCGGACGGGCGTTCGTCGTCTATGCCGTCGAGCCCGAGCGCATCGGCAAGTAGCCCGCAGAAGCGGCCTCGCCGGGGCTTGCGTATCATTTCCACGACGGCTACAGTGATGCGTTCACGGTCGCGCGGTCGCCGCCGCGCCGCTGACAGAGACGAGGAGCCGCAGATGGACATCAGCCGCCTCAAAGCCGTCGATCCGGAAATCGCCGAATGCGTCCAGGACGAGATCCAGCGGCAATGCAGTACACTGGAACTGATCGCCTCGGAGAACCACGTCTCCCGTGCCGTCCTCCAGGCCATGGGGTCGGTGCTGACCGACAAATACGCCGAGGGATACCCTCACAAGCGCTACTATTGCGGCAACGAAAACGTTGACCGCATCGAGTCGATCTGCATCGAACGGGCTAAGGCGCTGTTCGGCGCCGAGCACGCCAACGTCCAGCCGCACTCGGGCACGACAGCCAACCTGGCGGTCTACCTCGCCGCCCTGGCGCCGGGCCAGAAGATCATGGGCATGGACCTCGCCCATGGCGGGCACCTCTCGCACGGGATGCGACTCAACGCCTCCGGGCGCAACTACACCTGCTCGAGCTACGGCGTGCGAGAAGATACGGAAACGCTCGACATGGATCAGGTCCGCAAGACGGTCCTCGACGCCAAACCGGACATGCTCGTCTGCGGCGCGTCGGCGTATCCGCGCGAGATCGACTTCAAGGGGTTCGCCGAGATCGCTCACGAGGCCGGCGCGCTGCTGTTGGCGGACATCGCCCACATCGCCGGGCTGGTCGTCGCCGGCGTGCACCCCTCGCCGCTGCCCGAGGCGAACTTCGTGACCACCACAAACCACAAGACCCTCCGCGGGCCCCGCGGCGGCATTATCCTCTGCAAGCAGGACTGGGCCAAGAAGATCAACTCGGCCGTGTTCCCCGGGCTTCAGGGCGGACCGCTGGAGCACGTCATCGCCGCCAAGGCCGTCGCCTTCGCCGAGGCCAAGCGCCCCGAATTCGCCGACTACGCCCGCGCCATCGTCGCCAACGCCCAGGCCCTTGCCGGCGAACTGCAGCAGCGCGACTGGCGGCTGGTCTCCGGCGGAACCGACAATCATATGATGCTGCTGGACCTGCGAAGCCGACTGCCCGAGGTGAGCGGGCACGTCGCGGCCGACTGGCTCGCCGCGGCCGGCATCGTCGCCAACAAGAACATGATCCC
Source organism: Phycisphaerae bacterium (assembly GCA_018335035.1). Classification (GTDB taxonomy): domain Bacteria; phylum Planctomycetota; class Phycisphaerae; order SM23-33; family SM23-33; genus JAGXKT01. The sequence goes on along the minus strand of JAGXKT010000001.1, from coordinate 204,177 downwards.
CTTCGACCCGCGTCCGCCGATGCAGGCCTCGGGCATCCGCCTGGGCACGCCGGCGCTGACGTCGCGCGGCATGGGCCCGGCGGAGATGACGCAGGTCGCCGAACTGATCGACACGGTGCTGACGGCTGCGGGTGACACGGACGTTATCGCCCGCGTTCGTGGGACCGTCGCCGACGTATGCCGGCAATTCCCGATTCCCGCCGACGGCGACGCCGCGTCCGCTGCAGCGGACGCCTGATCCGCCGCAAGGAGCCCGCCATGCGCGAGGTCTACCGAATCCTGGACGCGAACTTTAATCGGGCGCGGGAGGCGCTGCGCGTGGTGGAAGACTGCGGCCGCTTCGCGCTGAACGACCCGGCGATCACCGCCATGGCCAAGCACATGCGCAGCGACCTGAAGGACGTCCTGGCCGAGATGCCCGCCGACGAGATGGTCACCTCGCGCGACACGCCCGGCGACATCGGCACGGAGCTCACGAGTCCGTCGGAACCGACGCGCAGCGACCTGTCCGACGTGGCCCGCGCCGCGTGCAAGCGCCTGAGCGAGGCCCTGCGGACCATCGAGGAATACAGCAAATTCGTCTCGCCGGAGAAGGTCCGCACGCTCGAACGGATGCGCTATGACGGGTACACACTCGAACAGCGCGTCACGGGACGGCTTCTCGTCCGCACACGGTTCGCCGACGTACGCCTGTACCTGCTGATCAGCGGTGTCGCCGCCGGCGGCAGCGTGCGACAGCTCGCCCGTGCCGCGATCGCCGGCGGCGCCGACGCGCTGCAACTGCGGGAAAGGGGGCTGCCCGACGCGATGCTGCTGGCCGTCGCGGCCGAGCTGCGCGAGCTGACCGACGAGATGGGCCGCATGCTCATCATCAACGACCGTCCGGACATCGCCGCCATCGTGGGCGCCGATGGCGTCCACCTCGGCCAGCAGGACCTGCCGATCGCCGAGGCGCGGCGGCTGCTGCGCCCGGGTGCGCTGGTCGGGCGCAGCACGCACTCGGTCGCCCAGGCCCAGGCCGCCGTCACCGAAGGCGCCGACTATCTCGGCGTCGGGCCTGTCTTCCGCACCGACACCAAGGACGCCGGCGAACCGCAGGGCCCGCAACTGTACCGGGCCGTCGCCGACGCCGTCGGCGATGTTCCCCTCGTGCCCATCGGCGGCATCAATGCCGAGAACGTCTCCGACCTCGTCGACGCCGGCGCCGTCCGGGTCGCGGTCTCCTCCGCCGTCTGCGCCGCCGACGACCCCAAAGCCGCCGCCAGAACCATCCGCAAGCAACTGCCCGCGCCGCAGGCGCCGGACGCTTGAGAGTCGCCGACCTTCGCGGGCAAGGGCTTGACCGGCCGTCGGCGTTGGCATAGGGTTGTCTTTTCGCCCGGCCACGGTCGGGCGTATCGGAACTCCCGCCGCCGGGGGCGCGCCGCGTGGGCGCGCCTGGACGCGGCGATTCTCGACCGGAATCTACAGACATGCCCGACAAACCCGAGGATACCGCCCCGCAGGACCCGACAGCGCCGAACGACGCGGCCACGACCCAACCTGCCGAGCCCCAAACCGACGGCGACGTACAGGACGAGGCCACCAGGAACACCGTCACTGTCGAAGACGCCGGCACGCTGAAGAAGAAGATCACCGTCACCGTCCCCCGCCAGACCATCGACGCCAAGTTCGACGAGATGTACGGCGAACTGGTCGAATCGGCGCAGGTGCCGGGCTTCCGCATCGGTCGCGCGCCCCGGCGGCTGATCGAGAAGCGCTTCGGCCGGGAGGTCTCCGGCGACGTGCGCAACGCGATAATCGGCGAGGCGCTCGGCGACGCGCTGGAGCAGTCCGATCTGAAGACGCTCGGCGAGCCGGACATTGATCTCGACGCCATCGAGTTGCCCGACACCGGCGACATGTCGTTCGCCTTCGAGGTTGAAGTCGCCCCCGAGTTCGACCTGCCCGAATTGGACGGCATCCCCGTCACGAAACAAGACGTGGAGATCACCGACGAGCGCATCGACGCGTTCATCGAAAATCTCCTCGCCGGACGGGCGCGGCACGAGCCGACCGACGAACCGGCGGAGGAAGGCGACGCCGTCCAGGCGGGCGTGACCATCCGCGGCGCGGACATCGAGCCGGTCGAGAAGCACGGCCTGTCGCTGCGCGTCGCGCCGGGGCAGATCGAGGGGCTGCCGATCGTGGACCTCGCCGAGAAGCTCGCCGGAAACAAGGCCGGCGATACCGTCACGCTGACGCTGACCGCCCCCCAGAGCCACCCCAACGAGACCTGGCGTGGCAAGGAGCTGACGCTCGAGTTGAGCATCGGGCAGGTGACCCGCCGCATCCTGCCGGACCTGGACGACGAGTTCGCCGCCGGGCTCGGCTTCGACAACGTCAAGGAACTGCGCGAGTACGTCGCCGGGCGGATGCAGGCCCAGGCCCGGAGCGAGTCGCAGCGCGCCTTGCGCGAGCAGATCTGCCAGTACCTGCTGGATCACACGGACTTCGACCTGCCCGAAGGCGTCGTCGCGCGCCACACGCAGCGCGTGCTCCAGCGGCGCTACGTGGACCTGCTCAGCCAGGGCGTGCCGCGCGAGCAGATCGACGAGCGCCTCGCCGAGCTTCATGCCTCGGCCAGCGAGCAGGCCCAACGCGACCTCAAGCTTCGGTTCATCCTCACCGAGATCGCCGACCAGCAGGACGTCGCCGTCGGCGACGACGAGGTCAACGCCCGCATCGCACAGATGGCCGCGGCGTACAACCGCCGCCCCGAGCGGTTGCGGCAGGAGTTGGCCCAGGACGGCACGCTGGAGGAGGTTCACTCGACCCTGCGCGAGGAGAAGGTGCTGGATAACCTTCTTGACCGCGCCAAGATCACCGAATCGACCGGCGATGAGGCGGACGAAGCCGCGGCCGACGAGGAAGCCGCTGAGAACAAGAAGACATCGACCCGGACATCCGCCAAGAAGGCCTCGAAGAAGTCGTCCAAGAAGTCGGCGAAGAAGTCCGCCAAGAAGGCCTCCAAAAAGGCCGACAAGAAAACGGCGAAGACCCCCGCCAAGAAGCCAGCGAAGAAGCCGAAGAAGAAATCCGACGCCGAGGGTAAGGACGCATAAGTGCGCCATAGCGCGCAAGCAGGAGCCATGCGGATGAGTGCATCGTCCCCGCAAACGCACGCGGCGTACCGCGAGTATCAGGGCCGCCGTGAAATGACCCTCGAGGAGCGGCTCGCCGAGGAGCGGATCGTGTTCCTCTGGGGCGAAATCGCCCCGAACAACGCCGGCGGGCTGATCATGCGGCTGCTGGAGCTTCAGGCCAAGAGCCCCGACCGCGAGATCAGCTTGTACATCAACTCTCCCGGCGGGTCCGTCGATGACACGCTGGCGATCTACGACACGCTGCAGTTCCTCCAGTGCGACGTCGCTACGTACTGCGTCGGACAGGCCGCCAGCGGCAGCGCGATGATCCTCGCGGCCGGAACAAAGGGCAAACGTCACGCCCTGCCCCACTCGAAGATCATGATCCACCAGCCCTGGGGCGGCGTGACGGGTCAAGCGGCCGACATCGAGATCCAGGCCGAGGAAATCCTCAAGGCCAAGCGGATGCTCAATGAGCTGCTGGCCAAGCACACCGGGCGCGATGTGGCGCAGATCGAGTCCGAGACCGAGCGCGACCGCTACATGACGCCCGCCGAGGCGAAGGAATACGGTATCATCGACGAGATTCTCGAGGCGACCGGCGGTAAGAAGAAGAAAAAGACCGGCTCGTGAGTTCGCCGGACGGAAGGACCCCAGCGCGATGAGTGGACACCTGATACCGATCGTCGTCGAGCAGACCGGACGCGGTGAACGCAGCTATGACATCTACAGTCGCCTGCTGCGCGACCGGATCGTGTTCATCGGCGGGCAGATCGACGACGACGTGGCCAACGTCGTTACCGCACAACTGCTGTTCTTGTCGAACGAGGACCCCAACGCTGACGTGCACCTGTACATCAACTCGCCGGGCGGCAGCGTCTCGGCCGGGCTGGCGATCTACGACACCATGCAGTTTGTCCGCCCCGCCGTGGCGACGTACTGCGTCGGCATGGCCGCGTCGATGGGCGCGCTGCTGCTGGCGGGCGGCAGCGAGAAGAAACGCTACACGCTGCCCAACAGCCGCGTGCTGATCCACCAGCCGCTGATCCGCGGCGTGCTGACCGGACCGGCGACCGAGCTGGACATCGAGGCGCGGGAGATCCTCCGCCTCCGCAAGCGCATCTACAAGATCCTCGCCGACCACACCGGACAAAGTGCCGAGCAGATCGAACGCGACTGCGACCGCAACAAGTGGCTCGAAGCCCACGAAGCCGTCGAATACGGCTGCGTCGACCAAATCCTCGAGCGCATGCCCGAGCCGGACGAGGCGAAAGGCGATACGTGACACGCACCGCCGGAATGACGGCACTGCTGTCCGCCCTGCTTGCCGCCGGCGGCTGCGAGCCGGGCGTTTCGGCCACCAATGGGCCCGCCTCGGCCGACGAGCAGATCGCCTCGCTACGGACGGATCTGGCGACCCTCCGCGAGACCAACCGGGGGCTCCGGCGCGACCTCGTCGCCAAGCGAGAGCGGATCGACACACTGCTGCGCCTCGGCGACAAACGCCTCAACAAGCTCTTCCACGTCACCCGGATCACGCTGGGCCGCTACACCGGCGGCGTCGACACCGACGACGCGCCCGGGCACGACGCGATCAAGGTCTTCCTCCGCCCCCACGACGCCGACGGCAGCACGATCAAGGCCGCCGGCGACGTCGCCGTGGAGCTGTACGACCTGGCCGCCGACGAAGGTGACCAGCGGATCGGCACCTATCGCTGGTCCGTCGACGAACTCTCCGCGCAGTGGTCCAGCGGCTTCATGACGTACCACTTCAGCTTCGTTTGCCCGTGGGACGAGCGCCCCGCGCACGACGAGATCACCGTCCGCGTGGAATTCGTCGACTACCTCACCGGCAAGACGCACACCGCCCAGAAGGTCTGCACCGTCGATCTTCCCGCCGACGGAAACAAGTAGTCGCCCCTTACGCCGGCAGCCCCTCGTGGCATGTGGCAGGGGCCCATACGGTCATACGACTCGTACGAGGTCTTCGACGTCTCGCCCCTGCTCCCTCAGCGTTCGGCGCGGATCGTCGCAAACAACGGCTCGCGCAACGTCCGCGGCGGGCCTGTCGTCGGTTCGGCCGCGTGCACGCGAATCCGCGCCAGCCGCGCCTCCTTCCGCAACGTCTCCAGCCGGTCCCAGACGTCCTGCGGGCCGTAGCGATCATCAACCCCGGCGTTGGCCAGTCGCCAGTTGAACATGTCCGTGAAGCTCTCCAGCAAATGGGGATGCTCGTACAGCAAATCCGTGCGCACGCCGGCCTCGGCGTAGAGCCACTGGAGCTCGCGTACATGCGGCTCAGTCCACGCCGGCGCGCCGGTCGCCGCAAGGGGCTCAACCTCCTGCAGTCGCCGCCGAGCGCCGCGAACGTACTCGGCGCTGAGTTCCGTGCCCGCCCAGTCGCGCCCAAGGCGTTTGGCGGCCGCCAGCGTCGTGCCCGAACCGGCAAACGGATCGAACACCACGTCGCCACAACTGCTGGACGCGCGGATGATCCGCGACAGGACGGATTCGGGCATCTGGCACGGATGAAACTGCACGCGCTCGTCGAACGTCCCGCAGACGCGCGGGAACTCCCACCAACTGTCGTCCGGAATTTTCCCCGCCCGGCTGGCTCGGCGGTCGTGATACTCCCGCTGCCGGTCCGAAAACACGCGCACCGCCTTGTCGTTGAACGTGAACGCGGCCGGGTCGCGCACCCAGTAGAACAGGTGCGCGTGCGAGCGGGCGAATTTCTTACGCGTGTTCTGCCCGAACGTGTAATGCCAGATCACCCAGTTCCGCAGGTGCAGGCCGAGCTTGTCGCCGATGAGCTTGACCTCGGCCGCGTACTCGTCGCCGATCGCCACCCACATCGAGCCGGTCCGCTTGAGGGCCCGCTCCACGCAGGCCCGCATCCACCGCTCGGTCCAGGCGTGGTACTCGTCGTAGGCCTTGCGGTCCTCGTACACGTCGTACTTGTAGCCGATGTTGAACGGCGGGTCGGCGAAGATCAGATCCGCGATCGGCTCATCGAGCCCTTCCAGCAGCTTGACGCAATCGCCCTGGGTGATGTCGTTGATTTTGATGCCCATCGCTTCCGCGCCGCACGTCGACCCGCCCCGCAGCCGGCCTCGCTTTCGCACGCTCAGTCCTCTGCCCTCGGCCCTCCGTCCTCGTCTGGCTGTGTCGCCGCCGTTTCGAGGAAGGCGAACCCCTCGGCTACCTGCTCGGCCACGCGCTCAGCGACGGACGCGTCATCCGTACGAACCATCACCAGAAGCGAGTAAGCCCGTGGCTGGCCGCCCCGAGCAACAATGGCCGCGCGATGGACGACGATCGAAGGCGTCGCGGACGATGCGGCGCCGGACGCCTCGCCCGCCGCCGGCAGCAAGACCCGCTGCACCGCCGCACGCCCGCCCAGTTCGGCGTCGGTCGTCGAAACCGTCTCCGGCTCGGTGCTGTGAAGTTGCTTGGACCGACGCTGGCAGAAATCGAGAAACGCTCGGGGCGTCTGCTCGGCATCGGCAACCGTGACGCTCACGCTCGCCCGCCGCCCCGGCGCTCCGCCGGCACGGTAGTCCGACTGGGCGAGCACCGTCCCGTCGAACCGCTTCGCCACGTACCAGCCCAGCGGCACGGCCAGACGATAGCCGGCCGCGACGTCCGTCACCGACGCGTCCCATGGGCGGACGGGCAGCGCCGCCGGCGAGCGGATCTCCGTCACCTTCAGCGAAGCCAGTACGGAACGGAACACCGCCGTCAGGGCGCCGCGGTTCTCTTCGGACGTCTCCGCCGACAGCACGTAGCAGAGCTTCTCGCCCCCGGGCACATCCCGCAGCCACAGCCCGCGCAGCGCCACCGTCGCCTCGCCGCTCGTCACGTACGAGAGCACCTCCATCACGCCCGGCGATCCGGCGATCCGCGCATCGAGCCGCTTGAGGCGTTCCAACTCGCGAAAGTCGATGTTCTCGCTCAGTTCGGCATACATCCTCTCGGCGCACGCCCCGGCGGTGGTCTCCTCGTTCGTCAACACGGCCGACAGCGACACGCTCACAGGCGCGCCGCTCGGCGCCGCCGGCACACCACGCAGCAGCACGGACGCTTCCGGTGCGGCCTCCAGCGTGTATCCGTCCGGCAGCGCCAGCGAGATGCCGGCGTGAGGCAGGTCGATCCGCCCGGGCGCGGCGTCGGTGTCTGCACCGTCCGCCGCCGGCGCACTCGCCGCGACCATCACGCAGACCCCCGCGAAGATGCCTGTGCAGACATTCATGGCAAAACCCTCATTTGGGCCGGGGCATTGTACCGCGCGCGGGCGCTCAATGCCGAACTCCAAACAGAAGCACCAACGCCACGTAGTAACCGCCGTAGAGGCACAGAAGCGGCACGCCCTGCCAGCGATGAAAGCGCCGCCCGCCGGTGAAGATATACGCGCCCATCAGCACCAGCGCGCCCATCATAACGGGAACATGAAGGTGCACGAACGTCTCCGGCACGTCGAGCCCGGCCGGCGTCGCCGCGGCCGATACGCCGATGACAAACAGCACGTTGAGGATGTCGGCGCCGATGACGTTGCCGATCAGCAACTCGGGGTGCCCTTTGACGATCGCCGCGATCGCCGTCGCCAACTCCGGAAGCGACGTGCCCAGCGCCACCATCGTCACGGCCAGGACGTCCTGCGGCACCTCGTAGCGCGTCGCCAGCTCCTTGACCGAGCCGATCAACACGTCCGCGCCGAACACGACCAGCCCCAGCCCGACCACGACGAACGCGAAACTTACCAGCGCGACCCGCACCGTGTGCCGCCGCGAGACGGCGACCTTCGCCTCGTCAGGAATCATCGACGGATGCTGCCGCGCCCAACGCACGGACAGGTACATGTAGATCGCCAACAGCGCGACAAACACGAAGCCGATCCACTGCGGGATGCGCGCGGCCGTGGCGTCCGTCTTGACCAACGCCTGGCCGATAACGACGGCCGTGAGCATCGTCCCGACGGCCAGGTACAACACGCCGTGCCGCCGCAGCACGAAGCGATCCAGTGGCAGCCGCACCAGCAGACAGCCCAGCCCGAACACCAGCGCCGTATCGCAGATGATCGAGCCGACGCCGTTGCCCAGCGCCAACCCCGCATCGCCCCGCAGCGCGGCGCTGACCGACACGGCCGCCTCCGGCGACGTTGTGCCCAAACTGACGACCGTCGCCCCGATCAGAACGGTGGACATGCCCAGAGCCGTCGCCAGTCGCGCCGCGCCGCTCACGGCGCGATCGGCCCCCACCACCATCAGCACGATCGCCCCGACGGCCAGAAGCCACAACCACGCCTCCGCGCCGATGTCGTGAAAAAACGCTTCCGGGATGATGTCGGCCAGCATGGCGGCAGGGTATCGCCCCCGGCCGCGTCACGCAAGCGGCGCCGCGGCACACAGAGAAGCGCCGTGTCGCGCACAGCCCGCCGCGCGCTGTGCGTATGGGTGGATGCTGCGCCGCGCACAGACCCCGCCCCCGCGCCGGCGACAACCGCACGACAGAGCAAAACCGCTTGACGCGCGAGGGCGAATCGGTATGCTAAAAGAACCGCTCGGCCCGCCCGGGCGGACAAACGAATACGCGGGCGTAGCTCAGTGGTAGAGCGTCACGTTGCCAACGTGAATGTCGTGAGTTCGAATCTCATCGCCCGCTTTTTGACGGCCCTTGTCAGAACGTGACCGGGGCCGTCTTTCTTTAGCATTGGCAGGGGTTTGCGTGCGGGGCTCTCTCGGCTTGTGGCCTTGCGGCTTTGACACCGCTTGACGCTCTCGCCCGTCGTGGACGCGCTTCGGTGCAAGATTTGGGGCAAGATTTGGTACAAGCAGACTCGGGGCCTGCGGCGCGTCGAAGATGCCGGTCTTCGCCTGCCGGCCGCGATTCGTCTTCGGGGCCTTCGTGAAATCAGGCAGCGACGCCACGGCCCCGGATACGTCCAGAAGCTGCGGGTCGGTGTAGACGTTCATCGTCAGGTCGATACGCGAATGCCGCATGGCCGCTTGGGCGGTCCTGGGCGACACGCCCGCCTTGCTCAGGTGCATTCCGAACGTGTGCCGCAAGGCGTGCAGGTCCACCGTCCGCCCGCGTCGGTCGGTCTTGACGATGTTGCCTTCTTCGTCCAGCCGGGCAATGCCAGCGGCCCGAAGGTCGCAGTCGAAGACGCGGATCGTCGGCGGCTTCGGCCTGAGCAAGCCATCGGTTCATCTTCTCGGCCGTCAGGGCGGACAGCTTGCGAAGCTCAAGGTCTTCGATCAGCCGGTCCAGCCGCGATTTGACGTTGCGGCGGTAGTGGGCCGACACCTTCCGGCCGCGAATCCGCTTGTGGTTCAGGTGCTCAAGATAGCTTTCAGGTGGTCGGCGAACCGTCGGCCGGCATGGTGGCTTGTCTTCATTTCGTCGACCGACATGACACCGGCGCGGACCTTCTCGTGCTCGGCTTGCAGGTCGGCCAGAACGCGCATCGCGGCGGCCTTGCCCGGCAGCCGAGGGACTTCTTCCCGCGTCGGTGCATTTCTAGCTTGAGAAGGGATCATCGCCGGCCATGCTGTATTCCATCCCCCCAGGCCCAGCCGCCCGCCGACGACATCGCATGTCCCGCCGACAGCGTCCGCCCGCCACTGCCGGCGGGTAACCGGATTGCTGACCACCCCACGTACGCCATCGCCGCGAGCGATGGTCAGTCCTCATGGTGCTCGGCGAACAGCGTCTCCATCGCCGCCAGCCACTGCGGGATATCCTTGGGCAGGCGCGAGGTGATCATGTCTCCGTCGCGGACAACCGGCTTGTCCTCGTACGTCGCGCCGGCCGCCGTCAACTCCTCGGCCACGTCCGCGTAGCAGGTCATGGTTCGGTCGGCGACTACGCCGGCGGTGATCAGCACTTGCGGCCCGTGACAGATCGCCGCGACGGGCTTGCCCGCCTCGTACATCCGGCGGACGAAGTCCACGACGGCTTCGTTGCCGCGAATCACGCTGGGGGCGTGCCCGCCGGGCAGAACCAGCGCGTCGAATTCGTCGGCGTCCGCCTCGCGGGCGGCGACGTGGACCAGCAGGTGTACGTCGTTGTCGTAGGCCTTGACCTTTCCGGGCTCGACGCCGACGACCGTGACCTTTGCGCCGCGGTTGGTCAGAAACGCCAGCGGCATCATCGCCTCAGCGCTCTGGAAGCCCTCACCGGTCACCAGCGCCACATGCAGGTCCTCGAAGGGCAAGTCCTCTGTCTCCTCGTCTTCGTCGGCGTGGACGGCGCCCGGCAGCAGCGCCAACAGTCCGCAGACACCCATCGCCGCGATCGTGAATTTCGTGATGGACATAGTCGGTCTCCTTCGTTCGATCACGCGAATCAAGCCGCCCGTTTCCGGTACGGAAGTATAGGCGCTCGCGCACATGCTGCCCGCAGGCCGAAGCTTCGACGGCGCGGTCAGCCACTGGAAGACAGCAGGCGTGAAACGGTCCCCGCCTGGACTGGACCGCAGCCGCGGCGGCGCGCAAAGCCGGCCCGGCGGAGGCGGCGCGCCGGACCTGCCGGTTGCGTCCTAGGAGTGCGTGAGCGTCAGGATGCGTTCGGCCGCTTCGCCGATGTCCTCGGCGATCGCCGCGTCGGCCGCAAGGTCGGGCAGGTGCTTCTCCCCGTGCCCGGTCAGAACGTAAATGCCCCGGGCCCCGACGCCGCGCGCCAGCTCCACGTCGTGCGGGTGGTCCCCGACGGTGAACGACCGGGCGAGGTCCACCCCGTATCGCGTCGCGGCGTCGCGCAGGAAGTGTGGGTTGGGCTTGATGCAGCAGCAGCCGTCCTGCCGCCGGTGAGGGCAGACGTATATGTCAGTGATATGGACGCCCGCGCGGGCCAGTTCCGCCACTACATGCGCGTTTACCTTGTCGGCGTCCTGACGCGTGATCGCCCCGTCGGCGATACCCGACTGGTTCGTGACGAGGAACAGGAGGAACCGCTCCTGCAAGCGCCGCAGCGCGTCGAACGCGCTCGGCAGGAAGACGACCTCGGACGCGTCGCGCAGGTGCCCGCGGTCCTCGATGACGGTTCCGTCACGGTCCAGGAATACGGCCTTCGGCACGTCAGTGCTCCTTACGCCGGGGCGAGGATTCTACGGGCACCGATTGAGACTGACAACATCTGGCCGCCGCACCGGCTGCAGCGCGAACGACAACGCCGGCGCCCCGCGTTTTGCAGCAAATGGGACCGATGATTTACCATGCTACAGCGGCCGGCGTCCGCCGCTCCGGTCCGCTTGGAACGGCGCACGGGGCAATGGTATCCTCTCGCTCATGACCGGCAGACAATCCATGCATGTCAAGCTGGCCCTCATCGTGGCCGGAATCGTCGTCCTGATCCTCGTGCCCTACGTGCTCTGGCACGAGCCGATGGACGCGTACTTCCAGTCGCCGGAATTTGCTGCGTGGGTCGCTTCCGCGAAGCCGTACGCCTGGTCCATCGCCATCGGCCTGCTGATCGGCGACCTGTTCCTGCCGATTCCGGCCTCGCCGGTGGTGGCGACGGCCGGGGTCATCTACGGCACCTTCTGGGGCGGCGTGATCGGGGCGGTCGGGTCCTTCCTTGCGGGTCTCACGGCCTACGGCTTGGCGCGTCTGGCGGGGCATAAGGCGGCGCGACTCCTGGCCGGTGAAGAGGAGATGGCCGATCTTCGCCAGTTTTTCGACACATGGGGCGTCGGCGGAATCATCGCCTCGCGTGCCATGCCGGTCGTGCCGGAAGTTCTGACGTTCATGGCCGGCCTTGCGAAGATGTCGCCGGCACGTTTCATGTTGGCCCTGGCCGTCGGAGCGGTGCCGATGGGCTTTCTGCTGGCCTGGGCGGGCAGCGCGTCGGGCAGCTCCTCCACACTGCTGCTGGTGCTGACGCTCATACCGGCCGGGCTGTGGTGCGTGTACCTGCTCTGGGCGCAGTCGCTGCGGGCGAGACGCCTTCAGGCCGCTGCCCTCGAACGCGAAGATCCGCTGCAGCCGCTGTGACCCCGACCGCGGTCCGGCCTGGCCGCGATGTCTCGCAATGCAATGCGGGCCACGTCGCGAGCTTGCGATGAACACGGGCCTCAGGCAACCGTGTTCAGCACGAAGGTCGCAAGCTTTCGCCGACTCGAAAGCGACATGCGCCGCAGGCCGTGCTCCCAATGTGACTGTCGGCAGTCAAGCGCCAGCCGATTTGCAGGACACGTGACAACGCTCTTGTGCCGCGAGGGCGCTGAGGCCATAATGACCGCGTCCTACGCCCGCGCGACGGGGTGAACAGCCGATGGAGGCCGGGCCCACACGGGCAGCGGCGCACGCAACGGCACACGCCGGGAGAGCGCCTTGGAGACGATGACCTCGCGAGAGATTGTACGGCGGTGCATCGAGTTCGACGATCCGCCGCGGATCGGGCTGCACTTCGACGTCACGCCCATCGACGGCAAGACCTGGCCGGTGACGGACTTCGGCTTCGTCGCGCCGGGACCGGACCCCGATGCGCCGCCCGGGCGGGACGATTGGGGGCTGGAGAAGACGACCTTCGACCCGACCGGCGAGAACATGGGCCAGGTCAAGGTCCACCCGCTGGGCGAGGGCTGGCACCTGCTGGACGACTACCCCTGGCCGGACTTCACCAAGCCGGCCCGCTACGCCGACGTGCCCGAGCAGGTCGCCCGCTTCCACGCCGAGGGCAAGTACGTCCGCGGGCCCATCCCGACGCTGATGACGATGCCCGGCGAGCTGCGCGGCCTGGAAAACTGGTTCATGGATCACGCGATGCATCCCGACGAGCTGGGCGCGCTGCTGGACATCATCACCGACGCGCGACTGGCCATTATCGACGCGTTCGGCGCCGCCGGCGTCGACGGCATCGTCACGTGGGACGACATGGGCACGAACGACCGGCCGATGGTCAGCGCCGAGATGTTCCGGTCGATCTACCTCCCGCGATACAAGCGAACGTGCGACGCCATACACGAGCGCGGCATGCACTTCATCCATCACTGCTGCGGACAGGTCCGCCCCTACGTGCCCATGTTCATCGAGGCCGGCTGCGACGTGCTCCAGCTCGACCAGCCCACCCTGATGGGCATCGCCTGGCTCGGCGAAAACTTCGGCGGCAAGCTGTGCTTCTGGAATCCCGTGGATATCCAGCGCACGATCGGACGGGGCGACCTGGCCGCGATCGAAGACGAGGCCCACCACCAGGTCTGGGCCCTCGGGCGCTTCGGCGGCGGGTTCATGGTCAAGGCGTACCAGCAGCCGAACGCCATCGGCATGACGGCCGCCGAATCCGAGGCCCAGTACCAGGCCTTCATGCGGTACGCCGAGTATCCCCTCGAGCCATACGAGCCACAATAGGGACACCCCTTTTGCTTCCGCGCGCGGCCGCGTCAGCGCACGGCGTCAGAACAGCCCTGCCTCGGGGTCGGCGCGGCGCGAGCGACCGCGGGGGGCCGGCTCGCGGGCGGCGCGGACGTGATCCGGATACCACGTGCCCGGACCGCGGCGGTTGTAGCGGTGCAGCGCGCAGAGCGTCTGCATGCACCGCCCGTTGTCGTGATCGCATTGAACGTAGTCGAGCAGGAAGTCCCCGTCGGCGCCGAGCGGCGCGTACCGCCCGCGAGCGTCGCAGGGGTACGTGCCGCGCACGGGCTTTCCGTGCTGGGGACAGCCGATCACAATGGCCTTGCGTCGCGGCGGCATGGTTCACATGGTCCCGCATGCCGCGGCCGGGCGCGGCACCCGACGGCGGACACGCCCGCGAGGGGAAGCGGCCTCACGCGGGCAGTTCGATCTGGGCCTTGACGGACGTCTCGGGCATCTCGGCCGCCCAGGCGAAGGCCTCGGCGGCGTCGTCGAAGGCGAACGTGTCGGTAATCAGCGGCGTGACGTCGATTGTACCGCGGCCCATCAGCGCCAGCGCCCGCGGGTAGACGTGGGCGTAGCGAAAGACCGTCTCGATCCGCGCCTCTTTGATCTGGGCGGCGATCACGTCCCACGCGGGCTTCTCGCCCGGCATGCCGACCAGCACCACGCGCCCGCCGGGGCGCAGCGGCTCGAAGGCGCCCTCGACGGCGGCGACCGCCCCGCTGGCCTCGAAGACGATGTCCGCGCCCCAGCCATCGGTCAGCTCGCCGACCACGTCGGCGACGCGCGTCTCGGAAACGTTGACCGGCGTGATCGCCTGGGGATTCAGCCCCGCGGCGATCGCCAGCTTCGGCGGCTTGACGTCCGTGATGACCACGCGGCTGCATCCGCCGGCCAGGGCCGCCAGCGCCGTGACCATCCCGATCGTCCCGGCGCCGAGCACGACGGCCAGGTCGCCGGGCGTGATCTGCGCCTTGCCGGCCGCGTGCATGCCGATCGCCAGCGGCTCGACCATCGCCCCTTCCGCCAGGGACACGCCGTCGGGCAGCTTGAAGGTGAAATCCGCCGGGTGCACGACGGTCTCGCGCAGGGCGCCGTGGATCGGCGGGGTCGCCCAGAACCGCACGGCCGGGTCGAGGTTGTATAGCCCCAGCCGCGACGCGCGGGAATTCGGGTCCGGGATGCCGGGCTCCATGCAGACCGCGTCGCCGACGGCGAGGTGCTCGACGGCGTCGCCGACCTCGGTAATCACGCCGGACGCCTCGTGGCCGAGCACCATCGGCTCTTCGACGACGAACGGGCCGATGCGCCCGTGCGTGTAGTACTCCACGTCGGACCCGCAGATGCCGACGCGGCGGACGGCGATCCGCACGTCGCGCGGGCCCGGCGTCTCGTCGATGGCGATGTCGCGAACCGACACGTCGCCGACCGTCTCCAGCACCACCGCTTTCATGTCCGCCTCCCGAGAATCGTAACCGTCGTCACTGCTTGGGAAAGATCATGGCCTCGGCGAAGGCCATCTGGAAGTTCGCGTCCTGCGAGAGCTGCACGTGCGTCGCGTCTGCGGCGAGCTGCTCGGCACGCCGGCGGGCGGCGACCGACAACAGCACGGCCTTGGCGCCGGCCAGCGACGTGTTGCCGACGAAGCCGACGCGTTCGTGCGGCACCTCGGGCGGCAGCAGCCCGATCCGCTGCGCGTTCGAGCGGCGGACGAAGCTTCCGAAGCCGCCGGCGATCAGCACGCGCTGGAGGTCGCCGGGGCTCAGGCCGGCATCGGCCAGCAGGATGCCCACGCCCGCACGGAGCGCCCCGGCCGCAAGCTGCAGCTCCCGCACGTCGCGCTGCGTCAGCGCGAGGCGCCGCCCGTCGGCCTCGGCGAAGACGAACTCCGGCTGCCCGTCGTCACCCGCGCGAACCCGCGCGGCGAGCGGCTCGCCGAGCGTATCGGGCAGTTCGTCGCCGCGGAGCAGTCGGCCCTCGGGCGTCATGATCCCGGCGCGGAGCAGTTCGGCGGCCAGGTCGATCAGCGCGGTCCCGCAGAGCCCCGCCGGCTCGCCACCGCCGATGACGCTGTATTCCACGTCGTCGTTCAGAACGATCTTCTCGATCGCGCCGCGGGCGGCCCGCATGCCGCAGGAGATCCGCGCCCCTTCGAAGGCCGGGCCCGCCGCCGTGGACGCCGCCCGCAGCGCACCGTCGTGGACCAGGACGATCTCGCCGTTGGTGCCGATGTCGATCAGTAGCGAAGGGCCCTCGAGCTCGCCGAGGCGCGTGACCAGCATGCCGGCGACGGCGTCGCCGCCGACGAACCCGCCGATGATCGGCAGCAGGTACGCGGAGGCGCGCGCATGCAGTGACAGGCCGATCCGCTCGGCAGGCACCAGCAGGCCGCACCGATGCGCGGGCACGAAGGGCACCTCGCCGAGCTGGGTCACGTCCAACCCGCACAGCAGGTGCTCCATCGTCGTGTTCCCGGCGAACGCGGCTTCGTAGATGTGCTCGCGCCGCACGCCGGCCTCGTCGCAGAGTTGATCGATCATCTCGCCGACGGCCGACGCGATCTCGCCCTGAAGCTCATCGGTGCATTCCGGGCACGCGCCACTGCGCGCGATGCGAGACAGCACGTCGTCGCCGAAGCGCACCTGCGGATTCATCGCGCTGACAATGGCGCGTTCCTCACCGGCGCGCAGGTCCATCAGCGAGCCGACGAGCGTGGTGGTGCCGATGTCGAACGCCACGCCGTAGCACTCGCCCGTCGTGTCGCCCGTCTCGAAATCGACCAGGCGGTGATCCGTCAGCACGGCCGTGCCGGTGAACGCCCCGCCGCGCAGCCGCCTGGGCAGCTCGCGAAGAACCTCCAGCGACACGGTCACGTCGCCGACGGCGGCGGCGAGGCGCTCCAGATCGGCCACGTGATCGTCCAGCGTCGGCTCGTCGAGGCGGACGTGTACCTTGCGGACGGCCGGGGCGACGTCCTCGGCCGGGCCGGTTTGGCGTTCGGCGAGGATCTTGTGCACGTCGCTCGCGCGCGACGCGGGCGGCACGGAGATAACCGCCTCCTCGGCGACGGCGGCCTGGCACGCCAGCCGCCAGCCGGCATTGCAATCGGCGTCGCCGATCGCGCGGCGTTCGGCCTCGGTGGGGTCCGGAGCCCCGCTCGCGAACTGCACGCGGCACTTGCCGCACGTGCCGTTGCCGCCGCAGGGCGCCTCGACGGGCAGCCCCCCGCGCGCGGCGGCCTCGACCACTTTCGTCCCGGGCAGGACATACACCGTCCGGCCGTGGGGCTGGAACGTGACCTTGACTTCCTTCGTGTGCATCGACACGTCTCCGTGTTGAAGCGGGACAGGTCACTCATACTACGCGCCACAGCCCGGCGTCTGTCCACGGAAAACACGCCGTCGCGGTTCCTTGTCGGCGCGGCTCCGGAGCCCTACACTTGCGGCGACTCCAGTCGAAAGGCCCCTATCGTGACAGCCGCTTTGGGTTTCACGCAGCCGTGGGCGCTGGCGGCGCTGGTCGTGGTCACGGCGCCGCCGCTGATTGCGGTGTGGGCGCGGCGCCGCGGGCGGCACGTCGGGCGGCTCAGCGTGGCGCTGCAATCGGCAGCGCTGGCGCTGGGGGTTTGCGCGCTGGCCCGCCCGACGATGCCGCTGGGGCCCGGGGCCGCCAAGCCCTACCTGTTGCTGCGCGACGTGTCGGGCTCGGTGCGGGGCCAGCACGGACCAGACTGGCCGGCGGATTTGCCCGTCCGGCGGCACGTGTTCGCCGCGCAGGTCGCCCCGTCCGGCGGCGACGTGGACGCTTCGACGACGCACATCGGCGCGCCCCTGCGACTGGCAACAGCACAAAGCGACCAGATCGCCGGCGTTGTCATCGTCACAGACGGCAACTTCCAGGACGCGCAATGGTCCGCCGCAGCCGATACGCTGGGGCAAACCGGCCTGCCAGTCGCCGTGGTGCCTCTGACGGCGCCGGGACAGGACGCATGCATCGCGGCATTGGCGGCTGAGCGCCCCCCGAGCGCTCCGGCCGGTCACGTGCGGCTTCGCGCCACGCTCACCGCCTCCGCGGACCAGACACGGCGCGTGTCGCTGCGTCGCAACCGGCCCGACGAGCGGATATTCCCGCCCCGGCGTGTCGACCTGTCGGCCGGCGGGGCGACGACGGTGACGCTGACCGATTCGGCGGCGCCGACCGACGCCGATGCCGTCTACGAAGTCCGCCTGCTGGGCCGCGACGCATTCGCCGAGAACGACGTGCGGCGCGTCGTGGCCGTCGGACGCCGGCGGCGTGTGGCATGGATCGCCCCCGACGGCTACCGCCGTGAGGGTCTCGCCGCGGCACTCGGCGCAGACGTCGACGTCGAACACATTGCGCCCGCTGCGGCGCCGGTCGCCCGCGATGGCTGGGACTCGTACGCCGCTGTCGTTCTGGTCGATGCGACTGGGCGCCAACTGGATGCGGACCAGCGGCGTGCCCTGGCCGCGTACGTCCGCGCCGGCGGCGGGCTGCTGCACCTCGGGAGCGGGCCGCACCGCACGCCCGCCGACCGCGATGATCCGCTCAACGCCGTCGCCGCCCTGACCGCCCGGCCGTACGAGCGTACGCCGCTGAAGGTCATCGTCGCGCTCGACGCGTCCGGCTCGATGGGCGCCCAAGCCGGCGCCGCCCTCGCGCGCGGACGCCGGAAATTCGACCTTGCCGGCGAAGCCATCATGGCCTTGGAAGCGCACCTGATGTCGCGCGACGCCCTGGCCGTGGTGACCTTCGCCGCCCGCCCGCACGTCATTTACGACAGCGGGCCAGCCCGCCCGGACTTCGCCGCCGTCCACGACGCTTTGGGCGAGGTCCGACCCGCCGGGCAAACAGACGTGTTGCCCGCCCTGGGCCGGGCGGTCCAGCTCGCCCCGAGCGACGACCGCCAAACGCTCGTCATCCTGGTCAGCGACCTGTTGGACGAGGCATTCGAGCCCCGCGCGGCGGCGGCGTTGTTCAGCGGCGACCGGCATCTGGCGATGGTGGTCGCCGGTCCGGCCGACGACCCCCGCCAAGCACCGCTGAGGGCGCTGGCCGACCGACTCGACGCGCCTCTGCGCACCGCCGCGGACCTCGGCGACCTCGACGAGTTGTTCGTGGAGTTCCTCCAGCAATTGCGCGGTAAGCCGTTGCGGCGCGGACGGTTTGCGCTGCGCGCCGAGCCGTCCGCCGTGATCGGCGCCGCGCCGGAGGACCTCTCGCCGCTGACGGCATACATCGTCTCGCAACGCCAACCCGGCGCGGACGTCCTCGCCCGCGTCGCGCCGTCGGGCGACCCCGTGCTCGCCCGTCGTCGCGTCGGGCTCGGCATGGCGATCTCCCTGGCCACCGACCTACCCGCCCTGACCACCCCCGACGCGCCACTGGATTCCATGCTGGCCACCCAGACGCGGGCCGTATTGCGCCCGCCCCGCAGCCCCGGTCTGACCGTGCGCGTCCGGCGCGACGGCGCAACCTTACACGTGCGCCTTCGCGCCGTGCGCCCGGACCGGCTGCCAGAGGCCTGGCCGCTGGACGGGCTGAATCTCGTCGCTGCCGCGGCCGATATCGGCACGGACGGCGCGCCCCGCGAGGCGCGACTTGTGCAAATCGGCCCCGGACGCTACAGCGCGACGCTGCCGGTCGGGCAGGGCCCGCAGGCCGTAACGATCCGACGCGGTGACGAGATGATCTGGCGCGGCGCCGCCGACGCGCGCATCCGCCCGGAGTTTCAATCCATCGGTGCTGATCGCGACGCGCTGCGGCGGCTCGCCGAGCGCACCGGGGGACGTATCACTGCCCCGGGCGAGTTGCCCACTCTCGCGCGGCGCTGGGGAAGCGCCGACCGCCGGCCGATCTGTGCTCACGTGCTGCTGGTCGCCCTTGCGGTGATGCTCGTCGACTGGGCAGTGACACGCATCCGGCGGCAGTGAGCGCCGACAGGCCTGCTGTCCCGCACGGATAATCCCCGCGGCGGCATGCTCAGGCGAGCTTCTCCACAAACTCCAGCCCCACGCCGAGCAACTGCCCAAGCTGCTGTGTCCGCACAACGCGTCCGCGATAGCGTACTGTACGGTGCTGTCCCCGGCGGACCTGTCCGTGAGCGATCTTGGGCACGTCGATTTCAACGACCACCTCTCGGCCCTGTCGCAGCGCCTCGGTGCGCGGTGCGATCAGCAGCACGCCGTCGACAGAGATGTTCGCCGTACGCCCACGCGCGACAACGCGGTCGTTCCCGTCCAGAACGACCACGCGGTGCGCCGCAGCCCGTCGCGCATCTTCGCGTCGCTCCCGGCCCGGATTCACCTGCTCCGTCATCGACCGCCCACCTGATCCATGGTCCGAAGCCATTGTGGCATACACGCGGCCTGCATGCCAGCGCGACGGTGGACGACCGCGGCGGGCCGGCGTGTTACTCCGCGCCGACCTGCCGCCTCCCGACCCGGGTCACGGGCGCACCCGCATCACGGGCGCGTCGCCTGCCGCCTCGCATCCGCTACGCCCCGTATGCGATTAGCCATCCGGCGGGCGCGGTACCGCCACTCGCCCAGCCGGCCGCCATGACGGGGCTCAGCGAACCGACCAATAGCACCGCCCAGATCATCACGTTATCCGTCCCGGCCGAGGACATCACGGAGTTCCTCGCCGTGATGCAACTGACCCGGCAGATCGGAGTCACGTGCAAGCTCTGCCGCCGCGCCCGCGGCGAGGTCCATCTCATCCCGATCAAGGAGACATACAAGCCGAAACGGTTCGTCGCCTCCTCGGTGGTCTGCACCTTGCGCGTGCCGGCGCGGATTCGCCCGACGGGCTGACCGCCCGGCTCACCGCCCGCCCACGTCGAACGCCACGAGCTTGCCGCTCTTGTCCTTGCACAGCAGGATACCATCGGCCAGCGTCACGTGCGGGTAGCACACGTCGCCGACCACGCCACGGAGCCGCGCCAGCTCGCGGTAGTCGTCTGCCGTGGCGTCCAGAAGCGCCACGTCCCGCCGGCCGAACGCGACAAGCTTGTCGTCGCCGGTGATCAGGCATGAGCCGTGGTCGAACCGCCCGCCGCGCCAGAGGCGCTCGCCCGTGGCGGCATCGAGGCAGGTACATGCCCCGCGGACCAGATACACGCGGCCGTTGTTAACGAGCGGGCTGGACACGGTCGCATGCGCTCGGCTCGTCCACAGGCGCTTGGCGCCGCCGGTGGAAATCTCGAACATCGCCGTGCGGCTGACGTTGTAGGCCGAGGTGACCAGCACGCGATTGCCCACGACGGCCGGGGTGGGAATGTTGGTCCCGTAGGCGGTCTTCCAGTCGACCGAGGCGACGGTCTTGCCCTCATGGCCGGGGTCGATACGCATCACGACCAGCCGGCGAAGCGTCAGCGTCACGACGCACGGAACGCCCTCGACGGTCATCGCCACCGGTCCGCTGGAATGCCCGCCGGGGTCCTTGCATTGCGAGGCCCACCGCCGCGCGCCCTCGCGCTTGTCGAAGGCCATCACCGTCCCCGCCCGCGTCGAACCGACCTCAACGATAACCGTCTCGCCGGCAAGCAGCGGAGTGGTCGTGTAGCCGAAGTCTCGAAGCCCCCCGCCGACGTTCGGCCGGCGCTCAACTTTGTAAGCGTCGTAGAGGTTCTGCGACCAGACGAGTCGTCCCTTCTCGCGCGTGTTCCAGCAGCGCAGGTCGCCGTCGATGCTGAGCGTGTAGAGGTAGCCGGTCTCGGCGTCAACGGTGGGCGTGGAATTGGGGCCGCCGTAGCGTTTCGTATCCCCGTTGCGATGCCGGCCCTGATAGCGACAGAGATAACGCTGCTTCCATGCCACGTCGCCGGTGCGTGCGTCCAGACAGTAGACCACGTCGTGCCCGGCGCGTTTGCGATGATCCCGCGGCCCGTGGTAGCCCATCACGTACACCCGGCCGTCGACGAGTACGGGCGACGTACACCCCGCACCGACCTCGCGGGTCCAGAGGCGTTTGGGCGTCCAACCATCGGCGTATCCCGATGGCTCGGCGGTCACGCCGGAGCGATGGCGGCCGCGCCACTGAGGCCAATCGCCCGCCTGGAGCGGCATGGCGATGGCGGCAACCAGGCCGCCGAGGCACACGAGACGACACATGCGGGTCATGGCGCATTTCCTTTCTTCGGCATCGATAGTACAACCTGCGAACGGACCGAAAGATTCGCTCATTATGCCCCGCGCGTCCGCCGATTTAATACTGGGCATGAGGCGGACTTGAGCCGGGCGCGATGCCCCGGTCGCAGAGCATATTTCGGCCGGCCTATGCATGTACTTGACAGACAGTTCCTGCGGCACAAGCGCCCGTATGTGCTTCAGTGCCTTCTGGCCATGGCGGCGATGTTCGTCGTTCTCGGTGGTCTGTGCGCCATCTCCAACGTCACGGTGATCGCAGCTCTTGGGGCCAGCACGTTCATCGCCTTTACCATGCCGCAGCATCGCGTCGCCCGTGTTCGCTACCTCGTCGGCGGCTACGTCATCGGGACGATCGCCGGCACGCTGGCGTGGTGGTTGATGCACATCACCCCCCTGCCGCAGCAAGTCTGGGCAATCGACAACTATCCGCACGCGGTGTTCGGTGCAACCGCAGTGGGGGTGGCGATCTTCGCAATGGTCGTCACGAACACCGCGCATCCGCCGGCCGCGGGCGTGGCGCTCGGGATCACCGTTATGGAGCAATGGTCCTGGCTGACGCCGGTAGTCGTTTTGGGTGGCATTCTGGGCCTGTGCGGCGCCAAGGCGTTGCTGCGCCCGTTGCTGCGCGATCTGCTGTAGTCATTTTCCTGCCGCGGGATTTTTCGGGACCGAATCCTATCATCGGCGCATCAGATGAGTATAATCCCCCTGTGGACGTGGGTTCGAAGACTGCGGGCGTATGGATAGAAGGAGCAGACGGCATGAGAATCGTCAAAATCCCCTTGGCCACCATCGTTCTGGCCGTGCTGGCAGCGGGCACGATCGGATGCACGAACTGGGAGAAGAAGTACAAGTCCCTCCAGGGCCAGTATGCCGATCTCAGCGCCGAGCACGCCGCGACGCAACAACAGGCCCAGCAGTTGCGCAGTGACCTGTCGCAATGCGAATCCAAAAACACAAGACTCCAGCTCGATCTGAAGGCCTCCGAGAGCGATCTCAAGCAGGCCAATCGCGAAATAGCGAAGCTGGAGGATAAAGTGCGCGGCGGCGACACGCCGCCACCACCGCGCCCCGATGGCGAGACGCGGATCATCACGCTGGGCAGCGACGTGTTGTTCGCGCCGGGACGGGCCACGCTGACCGACGGCGGCAAGCGGGCTCTGGCCGGCATCCTGGCTAAACTCCGCGGTCAGTACGCCGGAATGACCGTCCGCGTCTACGGGTACACCGACGGCGACCCCATCCGCCGGAGCAAGAAGCTCTGGAAGGACAACCTGGATCTCTCGGCCAATCGCGCCATGGCCGTGACGCACTACCTGCGCGACAACGGCGTTGACGCCGAGCGCATCGAGACCGTGGCCATGGGCAAGACGCACCCGGTGGCACCGAACAAGACGGCGGCCGGCAAGGCCAAGAACCGCCGCGTTGAGATTTCCGTCGTCAGCCGGTAGCGTCCCGACCGACGACGCGCTTCGCCGACGCGGGCGTTGGGAAGTTCTTCCGTGATCGCCGTCATCGACTACGGCATTGGGAATCTGCGTAGCGTCGTCAAGGGCCTCGAGCACGCCGGCGGCGAGGCGCAACTTGTCGCCAGCCCGCTCGACCTTGCGCGCGCCGAGAAACTTGTTCTGCCCGGCGTGGCAGCGTTCGGCGATGCGATGAGGCAACTTCGAGCCCGCGGGCTGCTCAAGCCCGTCCGCGACGCGATCAGCGACGGCGTGCCCTACCTCGGGTTCTGTCTCGGACTGCAACTGCTGTTCGACGTATCGTACGAGAACGGCCGGCATACGGGCATGGGGCTGCTCGCAGGCAAGGTCGTGCGGTTCGACTTTCCCGACGACGTGCGGCGGACGGTCCGGCTGAGCGTGCCGCACATGGGCTGGAACCGCATTCGAAGACGGCGCGACACGCCCTTGCTGGACGGCATCGACAATGACGCCTACGTCTACTTCGCCCACAGCTATCACGTGGTGCCGATGGACGACGACGCGATTGTCACCACGACGGACTACGGCTACGAGTTCGTCTCGTCCGTGCAGCGCGGGAACGTCTTCGCCACGCAGTTCCATCCCGAGAAGAGCCAGGCCGTGGGACTGAAGCTGCTCGAGAACTTCGTCAAGCTGTAGAGCGATGGTGCGGCCCGAGACACGTGTCGGCTGCGGCGTGTGCGCCGCATAGCCCTGAGACGCCATGGAGCTTCTCCCCGCTATTGATCTTCGCGACGGGAAGGTCGTCCGCCTCGCCCAGGGCGATTACGACCGGCAAACGACCTACGCCGACGACCCCGCAGACATGGCACGCCGCTTCGCCGACACCGGTGCGCGATGGGTCCACGTCGTGGACCTCGACGCCGCCCGCGACGGGCAACTCGCCAACACGGCCGCCGTCAGCGCCATCCGTGACGCCGTCGATCTGCATATCGAATTCGGCGGAGGCATTCGCGACCGTAGCGCCATCGAAACGTACCGCGATCTCGGCGTCGACCGGCTGGTTGTCGGCTCGGCCGCGATGAAACAATGGGACTGGTTCCAGGAGCTGCTGGACGACGCGACGCTGCCGGGCTCGCTGCTCGCCCTGGGCCTGGACGCACGCGGCGGGCGGCTCTGCGCCGAGGGGTGGACCGAGCCGCTCGAGTTGGGCCCGGTCGAGCTGGCACGACGCGTGGCCGGAAGCGATCTCGGCGCTATCGTCTACACGGACATCGCCCGTGACGGCATGCTCACCGGTGTGAACGTCGATGCCACGGCCGACGTCATCGCCGCCACGGACGTGTCGGTGATCGCCTCCGGCGGCGTCCGGCGAATCGACGATATCCGGCGATGCCGCGACGCTGGCTGTGCCGGTGTGGTCGTCGGGCGGGCGTACTACGAGGGCACGCTGGACCTCCGCGAAGCGCTGGCTGCCGCCGGCGAGTCGGGTGCGGCCTGATTTTCGCGTAAAAAATTCTTGGATACTCACCGTCGCACAGTAGGATAGCGCCACGAGGGGGTATAAGGGTGTGTGCGTGACGCTCTCTGCCCGCCGACGGAGGCGGGGTCTCGACCAGCAGAAGGAACCGAATCGCACAGCGGGGCTCGTCACACTGAGGAAGGTACGGACATGGATCAAGCAGTCAACACGAGACAACAAGCGGCCGACGGCAAGGACGTCGGCTCCGGCGTATTGGAGATCACGGAAAAGGGCTACGGTTTCTTGCGGCAGGGCAAGAACGACTACCGCCCCACCCCGGGCGACGTGTTCGTGGGAAAGGACTTCGTCCGCCATGGCGGGCTGCGAACCGGCCTGCACATCGAGGGCGAGGTCGTCCCGCCGACGAAACGCAAGGGCGGGCCCAAGCTGGAAAAGATCCTCTCGATCAACGGCAAGAGCGTTGACGATTACAGCGAAGTCACGCCGTTCAACCAGCGCACCGTCGTCGACCCGCACCCGCAACTCAAACTCGAAACGCCGGGCGGACCGATCGAGATGCGCGTGCTGGACTTGATCTGCCCGATCGGCAAGGGGCAACGCGGCCTGCTCGTGGCCCCCCCGCGAAGCGGCAAGACCATCCTGCTTCAGCAGATCGCCAACGCCCTGGCGGAGAACAATCCCGACTGCAACGTGATGATCCTCCTGGTCGACGAGCGCCCCGAGGAGGTCACCGACTTCAAACGCAAGTGCCCCGAGGCCGAGGTCATCGCCTCCAACAACGACCAGTCAATCTCGAATCACGTCCGCGTGGCCGAGTTCACCATCGAGCGGGCCAAACGCATGGCCGAGTTCGACCAGGACGTGGTCGTGCTGCTGGACTCGCTGACGCGCCTCGGCCGGGCCTACAACCGCTACGTCGAGGGCTCGGGACGCACCATGACCGGCGGCGTGGACATCCGCGCGCTGGAGACCCCCAAACGCCAGTTCGGCGCCGCACGACGCCTCGAGGACGGCGGCTCGCTGACCATCCTCGCGACCGCACTGATCGAGACCGGCAGCCGCATGGATGATTTCATCTTCGAGGAGTTCAAGGGCACCGGCAACATGGAACTCCAGCTCGATCGCAAGCTCGCCGAGAAGCGCGTCTGGCCGGCGCTGAGCATTCCGCAGTCCGGCACGCGAAAGGAAGAGTTGCTCGTCGAGCCGTGGCAACTGCCGAAGATGCACATGCTACGGCGGTTCCTCTCCGGTTTGAACGTCGACGAAGAGCTGCCCACGCTGCTGCGGGCCCTGGAGAAATTCGACACCAACGACGAGTTCCTCCGCTCCTTCGACACGCGCAATCTGTAGCCGTCAACACGCGTCACGGCCGCTCTGGTTGAGCGCGTCACGCGGAGACCATCGGCGGCACCACCAATAACGGGCCCGCCGCACACGCGGGCCCGTCGTTATGCGCCGTCCCACCGGCCGATACCGCCGGGTACAAGGGCAAATAGAGAGGGCGGCCTACGTGCCGTGGCGCGCGGGGGGGGACGCACCGCAGTCATCGCAAGCCGCCCATGTTGTCCACCCCACTCTTCCACCAATATACGGTCTTTACCCCCCTTTGGGGCAAGAAAAAACTCGTCACAAAAGCGAAATGCCGTTTCGCCTCACGCACGAGGCGTCCGTGGAGACTCCGCGATGCGCCCCAGCCCGCCATCGCCAATGCGAGGTCAGTCAGTCTTTCCCCTCACGCTCGCGGCGTTGCTGGTCGTAATACTCCGAGAGAACCGTGCCGCAATGCGGACACTTGGCTTCCGGCATACGGCCGCCGCGTCCGGGGGGGACCCCGCCTGCGTTTTCGACCAAGTTCCTCGTGCTCTCCGACACATACCACTTGCCGCATTCGGGGCACTTCGTCATGAGGAGCCCGGACTTCTCGCCGCACTGCGGGCACTCCACATAGTTATACTGCGCGAACTCCGGTGAGGCCCTTCGATGATCGCCCTCGGGCGACCACTCGTACTTCTTGCCATCCTTCGCGCACTCGGGGTTCTGGCACTGGTACCGCACCTCCTGCGGCTCGTCACTACCGCCGTCCCCGCCGCCGCCGACGATTTGCGCAATCGCGATCGTCAATGCGATGACGATGATCAGTCCCAGCACGCCAATCATCAGGAATTCCGACTTGCGGTTCCCGCCCAGGCCTATGTCCAGCCGAGCCGCGCCACGGATCCGTCTCAATCTGTGTGACATGTTCTTGGACTCCCAGAGCTGTATTCCGGACAGGTTTGCCGACCGGTGCGATGGGGTCGCGCCCGTTACGCGACGCCGACCCGACGGGGCAGGTGTCGCGTGCGTATCGCCACCACCTCGCTAACGCACTACTCATATTACCTGAGGGCGCCTCAGCGAGCAAATCGAATTTGCCGGCATGGTCGGCCGCTGAATCGCCTCTCGGCAGCGCCTATGTGCCTTGTGATCGGCGTCGGGAGCCGCGGCCCGCCGATCCGTCCAGCGCAACCTCGAGGACATCATCGATCTTGCGAACGAATTTGAACCGCAACTCACGTCTGGCCTGGGGGGGGATGTCTTCCAGGTCCTTGCGGTTTCGATCAGGCAGGACAACGCTACAAATGCCTGCGCGCCTGGCGGCAAGCGCCTTTTCCTTGATGCCGCCCACGGGCAACACAAGCCCCCGTAGCGTGATTTCGCCGGTCATCGCCACCTCCGGGCGAACCGACTTTCCCGTCAGCAAGCTCGTCAGCGCCGTGACCATGGCCACACCGGCCGATGGCCCGTCCTTGGAAACCGCCCCGGCCGGAACGTGCACATGAACGTCCTTCTTACCAAGCCCGGCCGCATCAATGCCAAGCGCATCGGCCCGGCTGCGAACGAGCGAAAACGCCGCCTGGACACTTTCGCGCATGACGTCGCCGATCTGTCCGGTCAGCGTCAGTTCGCCCTTGCCCGGGTACATCGCCGCCTCGATGAAAATGATCTCGCCACCGGTCGGCGTGTAGGCCAGGCCCGTCGCCACGCCGGGTGTCGAGGTGCGCAAGGCGACGTCCGACTCGTATTTCTCCGGACCGAGCAGTTCGCGGACAAGCTTCCTGTTTACGGTGCGCGTCTTGGCCTTGCCCTCGGCGATCATCGCGGCGATGCCCCGGCAGACCGTCCCGATCTGGCGTTCCAGCTCGCGAACACCCGCCTCTCGTGTATAGCGGGCGATGACGTACTGAACGGCCGCGTCCTTCCACTTGGCCTGGGAGGCGGTCAGCCCGTTCTCGTCGAGCTGGCGCGGCACCAGGTAGCCGGTGGCGATGCGGAGCTTGTCCTGCTCCGTGTAGCCGGGCAACTCGATCACCTCGATCCGGTCGCGCAGTGCCGGCGGCACCGTCGTCATCACGTTGGCCGTGCCGATGAACATCACGTTCGACAGATCGAACGGGACGTTCAAGTAGTGGTCCTGAAACGTGTCGTTCTGGGCCGGATCGAGCACCTCCAGCAATGCCGAGGCCGGATCGCCGCGGAAGTCCTTGCCGACCTTGTCCAGTTCGTCCAGCATGAATACCGGGTTGTTCGTGCCGGCCTTGTGGACCTCCTGAACGATGCGCCCGGGCATGGCGCCGATGTACGTCCGGCGGTGCCCACGCAGTTCGGCCTCGTCGCGCATGCCCCCGAGCGACATTCGGATGAAATTCCGCCCCAATGCTCGCGCGATCGACTGGCCCAGCGACGTCTTGCCCACGCCCGGCGGCCCCACGAAACACAGGATCGGCCCGCGGGAGTGCGGCGCGAGCTTGCGCACGGACAGGTACTCCAGAATCCGCCGCTTGACCTTGTTCAAATCGTGGTGGTCTTCGTTGAGTACCTTCCGCGCCCGGGCGATGTCCAGCTTGTCGGCCGTGGCGTTGTTCCACGGCAGATCGGCAAGCCACTCGAGGTACGTTCGGATCATGTTGTGCTCGGGCGAGGCGGTGGGGATGTCGCCCAGGCGTTTCAACTCGCGATCGGCCGTGGCGCGCGGACCGTCCGGCAGGCCCGCTTCGTTTAGCCGCTGGCGCAATTCCTCCATTTCGGCCGTCTTCTCGTCTGTCTGACCCAGCTCCTCCTGTATCGCCTTGAGTTGCTCCTGGAGGTAATACTCGCGCTGCGACTGGTCGATCCGCTCTTTGACCTGAGCTTGAATCTTGTTCGACAGCTCCAGCACCTCGAGTTGGCGCTGGAGTTCCTCGACCACGCTGCGAAGCCGCGTGTTGACGCCAATGGTCTCGAGGAGCTTCTGCTTGTCTGCCGCCTCGATCGGCAGGTTCGCCGCCAGGAAGTCCGCCAGCGCCGAGGCCCCTTCGATGTTGTCTAGCACGACGCCCGCCTCGTCGGGCACGTTGGGCATCAGGTCCAGCGCACGGCGCGCCAGCCGCCGGGCCGTCTGCTCCAGGGCCTCGGTCCGCTTGTCTTCGGCGGCCTCGGAGGTCAGCGGCGTGACCTCCGCCTGCAGATGCGGCTGCTCGGCGATCCATCGGTCGATGCGAACCCGCGATAGGCCGTGCACGATCGCGCCCCGGCGGTCGTCCTCGAGGCGCAGCAGCTTGAGAACGGTCACAGCCGTGGCGACCTGATAACAATCATCCGCTCCGGGCTCCTCAACGTCGGCATCCTTCTGGCAGACGACGGCAATGACCTTCTGCTTGGGCAACACGTCGCTGAGCAAGCGTCGCGAGCGGTCGCGCTCAATCGACAGCGGAATCACCGATCCGGGAAAAAGCACCGTATCGCGTACGGGCAGCACGGCCAGTTCCCGCGGCACCTCATCGCTGCGCGCCGACGGCGTGTGGTGCTGCACGGTCGGGCCTGATGGGGACGCGCCGACGGGCGTGCCGTCGTCGTGTTCTCCGATGATGTTGGGTTTTGTCGGCTTCTTGTCGGCCACGGGCGTTTCTCCGGTCAGGCGACGCGAAGCGGCTATCGCTTCTTGGCGATCCGCACGCAGAGGTAGCCGGTGCGGTAGACGGCCTCGATGCTGTCGACATCGGCGTCGGGGGGCAGCTCGAAGCTCTTGCTAAACGGGCCGTGGTCGATTTCCATCAGGTGCAGGTATCGGGCCTGTGGCGACTCCGGCGCCTGCGGCGCGGGACGCTCGCCGCTGACCAGCAGCGTGCCGGCCGTGCGCATCCGCTGTCGCCTCGCATGGGGCGGCTCGACGCGCAGGTCGATGCGCTCGGCCGACATGCCCGCCAATTCCACGATCAGACAGTAGTGATCTGCGTACTCGCAGAAGTTGGCCGGCGGGCTCCAGCCCCGGCGGCCGCGATACTTTCGATAAGGCGGCCCGATGATCTGATCGGCCCATCGGGCGAAGTGCTCATCGAGGCGTTTCGGCTCGCGACGGTCTGCGAGTTCAATGACGTGTGCCATAACCCTGACCCTTTCACCTCAGACCTGCGTGACTCATGCGCCACCGACACGATATCACTCCGTGACGATCCGGTTAAGGTAAAATACCGCGGCGCGGCGCCCGCGCGGACGCCGCGCCGCCCCTCATCCTGCCTAGTCGTCTTCCGGTGTGATGAACACGAACCGGGTCGCGCCGCGCGGCCCCGTGACGCGCAGGCGAATACCGTCGTCATCCAGGGCGCTTTGGAACTGTCCCGGCGACGTGATTGCCTTGCCGTTGACGTGCGTGATGACCATGCCCGGACGCAGCCCTTGATCCGCCGCGTCCGTGCCGCCGCGCACCTCCGTAATGACGACACCCTCGATCGGCTTGTCATATCCGAATCGCTCGAGCATGTCCTCGGTCACGCTGGCTACCTCGATGCCGTAGCTCTCCGCCGCCGCCGTCGACGGCTCAGCCGGCTCACCGAACGCCGCAGCCATGTCGTCCGGCTGCTTGCCGATCTTCACGGGAATGGTGCGCTTCTTGCCCTGACGATAGACGGTGAAATCCGCCTTCTTGTCCGGGCGAAGACGCGCCACGGCGTTGCGCAGCTCGTTGACGTCGGCGACCTCATCGTCCTCGATGGCCGTGATGAAATCGCCCTCCTTGAGCCCGGCGTCGGCGGCGGGGCTCCCCTCGGCGACCTGCGCGACCAGCGCCCCGCGTGTGTGGGGCAGCTCGAAGCTCTTGGCGAGCTTCTCGTCGACGTTCTGTATCCGCACACCGAGGTAACCGCGGGTGACCTCGCCGCTCTCGATCAATTGGGTCATGATGTTCTCGGCCATGTTCGACGGAATCGCGAAGCCGATGCCTTCGTTGCCGCCGCTGTAGGTGACGATGGCGTTGTTGACGCCGACGACCTCGCCGCGCATGTTGACCAGCGGCCCGCCCGAGTTGCCCCGGTTGATCGCCGCGTCGGTCTGGAGATAGTTCTGGTACATCTCCGTATCGCCGGTGCGGCGCCCTTTGGCCGAGATAATCCCCGCCGTGACCGTCTGCGGAAGCCCGCGCGGGGCGCCGATGGCCAGAACCCACTCGCCGATGCGGGTCTCGTCGCTGTCGCCCAGCGGCGCCTCGACTAGATTTTCGGCGTCGATCTTGACCACGGCCAAATCGCTCTTGGGATCGTTGCGAATCCACTCGGCCTCGAACGTGCGTTTGTCGGCCAGGACGATCTCCACCTCGCTGGCGCCGCGCACCACGTGATGGTTCGTCAACACGTAGCCCTCCTCGGCCTCGACGATCACCCCGCTGCCCAGTCCGTGTTGCTCGAAGAAGCGCTGTTCAGGCCCGTCGAAACGCCGCTGCAACTCCGGCGGCAGATCGCGGAAAAACCGCTCGTAGAACTCCTTCATGCCGTCGGGCAACTGGCTCGGCGGGCCGACCTTGACCTTCTTGCTGACACGGATTTCGACCACGGCCGGCTTGACCGCCGTAGCGACGGTGGCGAATAACTCCGAGAGCCGGTCGTGCTTGCTCAACTCGGCCAGCCGCGCTCGGGCAGCGCGGGCCTCGACGACCGCCTCGCTGTCCTCGCTGTCGTCCTCGGCGGCCACGCACGATATCCGCCCAATCCACCACGGCATCGTAGCCGCGGCCGCCAGCGCGACCGCGACGATGACCGTCAGCGGCATCCACTGCTTCACTCGACTCGTCATGCTTGCATCCTTTCGGTCGGGGTATTGTCTTCGGCGCCGGCGGATCGCTCCGCCCGGTCCTGCGCGTATTATACACGTCCGGTGGTACCTACTGGTCGCTACGTGTCGGCCTGCGGCAAAGTTCCCACTGCCTACCCCGCCAGCACGCCCGCCCGCCGCAGCGTGTGCAGCACGAAGCGCTCCATGGGCAGATCGCTCGGCGCCGCAGCGTAGCTCGCGCCGCGTGCGCGGCACAGCCGCTCGCAGCCGGCGCGGAACGCCTCGAACCGCCGCCGGTAGCTTCGTCGCAGCGCATCGGTCACGTGCACGTCCAGTCGGCTCTGCGTTTCGGCATCGTAGACGGCGATGGCGCCCTCGGCCGGAGGATCGGCGTCCGCGCGCCCGTACA
Organism: Phycisphaerae bacterium; assembly: GCA_018335035.1. GTDB lineage: Bacteria > Planctomycetota > Phycisphaerae > SM23-33 > SM23-33 > JAGXKT01. Next base: position 172,148 of record JAGXKT010000001.1, on the reverse strand, counting down.
CCTGCAGCACGGCCACGTCATGACCGCCGGCCGTCAGGCAGCCCAGCGCATCGTCCAGCGCGTCGCCGGCGTCCACGAGGTCGCTGACAATCACCACAATGGCCGCCGCCGCTCGTGCCGACCGCGCCCGGACCATCCGACGCACGCACGCCGACAGCGCCGTGCCCCCCCCGGGCTCCAGTCCGGCCAGAAAGTCCAAAACCGCCAACACCTGACGTCGGTTGCGCCCGGAGTGCATTGCCACACCGAGCGTCTCGCCGAACGGCTGGCAGACCACGCGGTCCAGCGCGCCCATCGCCACATACGCCAGGGCCGCCACGATGCGCCGCGCTGCGTTGAACTTTTCACCGGCACGGCGCGATGTGCCCGGAAGCGTCGGGGCCATCGAACCGGACGTATCCAGCAAGATCACCACGTCGCGGTCGCTGTGGGGGTGGAACAGGCGCAGCAGCAGCTTGTCCATGCGCGCGTAGTACGGCCAATCGATGAAACGGATGTCGTCACCCGGACTGTAGGCGCGATGGTCGGCGAACTCCAGTCCGTCGCCGATGCCGCCCGACCGCCGCGCGCCGGCCGTCTGTCGCGACGCCAGCCGCTTGGCGATCAGGTGGAGCCGCTCGAGCCGCGCCAGAAACGCCTCGTCGGCAAACTCGTATCGCCGCTTGGCCATGCCTACAGGATACACGCCGCACGCCAACGGGCAACCACGGCGTCGCGAACGTCGCAAGCCATCCGCCCGTTGGGCAGCGAATTGCTTTGACACATTCGCCGCGCGTTCCTAGGATACTCGGCCCGCTTTGTCCCCGGTTCCAGGACCCAGTAACGGAGAGTTCCCGATGGCCAAGAGCAAGACAAAGTACGTGTATTTCTTCGGCGACGGTAAGGCCGAAGGCGACACCAAGATGAAGGCGCTGCTCGGCGGAAAGGGCGCGAACCTGGCCGAGATGTCCAGCATCGGCCTGCCCGTGCCGCCGGGCTTTACCATCTCCACCGAGGCGTGCGAGGCGTTTCAGAAAGCCCAGAAGTGGCCGACGGGCCTCGCCGACCAGGTGGACAAACACCTCAAGCGCCTTGAAAACGCCACGGGCAAGACGTTCGGCTCCGGTCCGGAGCCGCTGCTGGTTTCCGTTCGGTCCGGAGCGGCCGTGTCCATGCCCGGCATGATGGACACGGTGCTGAACCTCGGACTCAACGACGAGACCCGCGATGCGATGATCGAGCTGACCGGCAACGAACGGTTCGTCTGGGACGCCTACCGCCGGTTCATGCAGATGTTCGGCGACGTGGTCCTCGGCATGGAACACGAGCACTTCGAGGAAGCGCTGCAGAAGGTCAAGGACAAACACGGCGCGAAGCTCGATACCGACCTCGACGTCGACGGGCTCAAGCAGGTCGTCGCCGAATACGAAAAGGTCTACAAGCGCCAGAAGCAAACCTTCCCGCAGAACGTCAAGGACCAGCTCCGCAAGAGCGTCGACGCCGTCTTCGGCTCGTGGAACAACCCGCGGGCCATCCGCTACCGCGAACTGAACGACATCCGCGGGCTGAAGGGCACGGCCGTCAACGTCCAGACAATGGTCTTCGGCAACATGGGCGACGACAGCGGCACGGGCGTGGCCTTCACGCGCGACCCGTCGACGGGCAAGAACACCTTCTACGGCGAGTTTTTGATGAACGCCCAGGGCGAGGACGTCGTCGCCGGCATCCGCACGCCCGAGCCCATCGCCGATCTCCGCAAGCACAACCGAAAGGTCTACAAGGAACTGCGCGAGATCCGCGGCAAACTCGAAGACCACTACCGCGACATGCAGGACTTCGAGTTCACCATCGAGCGGGGCACGCTGTACATGCTCCAGACGCGCACGGGCAAGCGGACGGCCGTGGCGGCCGTCAAAATCGCCGCCGACATGATGAAGGAAGGGCTCATCGACGAGAAGGAGTCCGTCCTGCGGCTGGATCCCCGGCAGGTCGATCAGCTTCTCCACCCGTGGTTCGATCAGGACGCTGAGGGCAAGGCCCAGCAGGTCGGCAAGGGCCTGCCCGCCAGCCCCGGCGCGGCGACCGGGCGGATCGTCTTCAATGCCGACGACGCCGAGAAGCAGGCCGACGACGGCAAGCAGGTCATCCTCTGCCGCATCGAGACCAGCCCCGAGGACATCGGCGGCATGCACGCGGCCGAGGGCATCCTGACCACCCGCGGCGGGATGACGTCCCACGCGGCCGTCGTGGCCCGCGGGATGGGCAAGTGCTGCGTCGCCGGATGCGGCGAGCTGACGATCGACTACAAGGCCAAGACCCTCTCGGCCGACGGCAAAACCTTTAAGGAAGGCGAGTGGATTTCGCTGAACGGCACGAGCGGCGTGGTTTACGCCGGCAAGATTGACACGGTCGAGCCGAAGCTGACGGGCCCGTTCGCCGAGTTGATGAAACTCTCCGACAAGTACCGCACGCTGGGCGTCCGCACGAACGCCGACACGCCGCACGACGTTGATGTGGCTGTGCGGTTCGGCGCCGAGGGCATCGGCCTGTGCCGCACGGAGCACATGTTCTTCGAGGGCGACCGGATCGTCTCGATGCGTAAGATGATCCTCGCCGACGACGAGGACGGCCGGCGCAAGGCCCTGGCTGAGATCGAGCCCCGCCAGCGGGACGACTTCATCGGCATCTTCAAGGCGCTCAAGGGCCGCCCGGCCACCATCCGCCTGCTCGACCCGCCGCTGCACGAGTTCGTCCCCCACGACAGCGAAGGGCAGAAGCAGATGGCCGAAGCGATGGGCATCTCCGTCAAGAAGGTCCGCCAGAAGGTCGACTCGCTGCACGAGTTCAACCCGATGCTGGGCCACCGCGGCTGCCGACTGGGCATCGCCTACCCGGAGATCACGGCGATGCAGGCCCGGGCGATCGTCGAGGCCGCCTACGAAGTGCGCGGCGCCAAGGCGGAGATCATGATCCCGCTGGTAGGCAACGTCAAAGAGTTGGCCCACCAGAAGCGGATCGTCGAGCAGGTCATCGAGGAGGTCAAGGCGGCCAACAAGGGCAAGAAGGCCCCGCCGATCAAGATCGGCACGATGATCGAGGTGCCGCGCGGGGCCGTGACGGCCGATGCGATCGCCGCCGAGGCCGAGTTCTTCAGCTTCGGAACCAACGACCTGACACAGATGGGCTGCGGCTTCAGCCGCGACGACGCAGGCAAGTTCCTCAAGCAGTACGTTGAGGAAGGTATCTACGACGCCGATCCGTTCCAGTCGCTGGACCGCGACGGCGTCGGCGAGCTGGTGCGCATCGCCGTCGAGAAGGGCCGGTCGGCCAACAAGGCCCTCAAGCTCGGCATCTGCGGCGAGCACGGGGGCGACCCGAGCTCCATCGCCTTCTGCCACGAGGTCGGGCTGGACTACGTCAGTTGCTCGCCCTACCGCGTTCCGGTAGCGCGTCTGGCGGCCGCCCAGGCGGTGATCCGCCACGGCGACGCCAGCAAAGCCGCCCGAAAGTCGAAGAAGTCCAGCAGTAAATCCGCGACGAAAACCAAGAAACGCTCGCGGAAGGCCGGCTCGAAGAAGTCGGCCAGGAAGTCGGCGAAGAAGTCTGCCAAGAAATTGAGCCGAAAACGCTCGAAGAAGCGGTAGTCTGTCGTCAGTCGACTACCCGCGGCCACGCACGCCGCAGGCATGAGAACCCGAAAGCCGAGGGATTACGATCCCTCGGCTTTCTTGCGCGCAGGCGCTACCGATACGCGGCAAACAATCCGTCGCACCTTTCCTCACACGAGCTGCGGCGTTAGAATGCGCCCGTCGCCACAGAGGAGACAATGCCATGACCGATGTCGACCGCGCCCACGAGAACCTCAAGAACGTGATGGTCCTGGCCTTGGCCGACGGGCAACTCAGCGAAGAGGAAAAGCGTTACATCGAGCGGCTGCGCAGCAAGCTTGGCGTGGACGCGAAGCAATTCACCAAGCTCGTCGATGATGTCAAGCGGGATCGCAATCATGTCTCGGTGCCCCAGGACCGCGAGGCGGCGGAGCAGACCGGCCGGCTTCTCGTCGAGGCGGCCTCGTCCGACGGGCGGATCGACGAGCTGGAGCGCGACATTCTCCATCGCCTAGCCAAGCGCGTGGGGCTTTCCGGTGAGGACGTCGACACGCTGGTCCGCCAGGTCGAGCCGACTGAAGAAGAGGCCGCCGCGATGGAGGAAATCGTGCGCGACCTCTACGCACACTTCACCGAGTGGGACGAGCCGCAACGCAAAGAGGCATTCGACAAACTCGCCGGCTTCGGCAAGCTGGCCGTGATGCCTCTGCTGCGGATGCTCGAAAGCTACCGCCGCCCCGACGGCGCCGACGATGCCATTGAGCTGAAGGTCCGCATTGCCCGGACGCTCGGCGATCTGGGCGATACACGCCCGGTGTTCTACCTCGCCCAGCAGGCCGCCTTCGGCGACGTGGACGACGAAATCAGCAACGCGCGCCTCCGCCAGGCCGCCGCAGAAGCCCTCGGGAAGCTCGTCGGCGAGGACTTCTCCGCCGATGAGCAGGGCGTGCTGGCGGCCGGCAAGTGGTGGCGCAGCCCCGAGCACGAGAAATACGACAAGCTGGTGTTCTGACGACAGTCGCGGGAAAAAGAATGATCCTGTTGGGTTCACGGCGGGTATCGGCGAAACGTCTCGTTCACACTGTGCGCACAGCAGCAGCGCTCGCCGCGATCCTGTCGGCCGCTTCGGTCGGGTGCGATTCAGACGCCGCGCCCGAGTCGGTGATGCCCGGTTCCGCTCGACGCGACGAGCGACCAGCGCCGCCGGCGCCCCCACCGCCCTATCGGCAGGTATTGGCAAACGTTCGCGCTCGCCGCGACGCCCTGGCCGGGCGCTACCGGGCCGCCGCCACACGTTCCGAACGCCGGCGCGTGCTCAATGAAGCTCGCCAGGCGCTTGTCAGGGCAATCGCGCGTGACATCGCGCCGCGCTGGCTTGGCACGCCATGGGCGTTCCACGGAACCAGCCAAACGCCCGGCGAGGGCGCGATCGCCTGCGGGTACTTCGTCTCGACGGTGCTTCGGGACGCGGGGCTGCGTGTGGAACGTGTGCGGCTCGCCCAGCAGCCGGCCGAGCGGATCATCCTCTCGCTGACCGGCGAGGCGCACGTGCGGCGGTTCTCGAACGCCCCGTTGGAGCGCTTCGTCGCGGCCGTGCGGTCCTGCGGCGAAGGCGCGTACGTCGTCGGCCTGGACTACCACGTCGGGCTGCTGACGTGCGGGCCGGAGGGCGTGTTCTTCGTCCATTCCCAGGGCGTCGCGCCGCGAGAGGTGGTCCGCGAGCGCGCCGGCGAGTCGCCCGTGCTGGACGCCTCACGGTATCGCGTATTCGGCAGGATCACCGCCGACGACGCGCTGATCGAGGCATGGCTGACCGGGCGGGCGATCCGCACGCGCACGGGGTGATGGCGAATTGCAGGGCTGGCCGCTTCGCTGCCGGCGGAATACGGGTGGTTACGCCGCTGCATTGGTGGAGCAACGAGATAGAGAGCGCGCCCCGATGACCGACCACCGACTACGGACTACCGACTACCGCCGTTACTCGAATTCCGTCTCGAGCTTTCGATAGAACGCGGCCACGTTGTCTTTCTGCTCGCTGTTCATCCACTCGATGGCGGCCTGGGGGTGCAGGTTGCGAATGCCGGTGAGCATGTACGGTATGTGGTAGCCCCAGTCGATCTCCTTCTGCAGCGGCAGGATGTGCTCGCCAATCACCTCCAGCAGCGGCTCGATGTCGAACTTGGGGTTTTTCAGGAAGCCCAGCAGCAGTTCGGTCGGGCAGTTGCCGGCCCCGCGTCCGAGCCCGTAGAGCGTCCCGTCAACGTAATTGGCGCCCTTGATGATGCCCTCGATGGTATTGGCGAAGGCGAGCTGCTGGCTGTTGTGCATGTGGACGCCGACTTCCTTGGTCTTGATGAACATCTTGTACCGCTCGATGAGGAAGTGGACCTCCTCGCTGTACAGGGCGCCGTAGCTGTCCACGACGTAAACAGCCAGGGCGTTCGTCTCCTGCTCGATCTGCTGGAGGGCCTCGTCAAGGGTCGGGCCGCCCTCGCACGAGATGGCCATGATGTTGACCGTCGTCTCGTAGCCGCGTTCGTGAGCGACCTTGGCCAGGTGCGTCGCCTTGTCGATGTCCTTGACGTACGTCGCCACGCGGATCAGGTCCACCGGCGAATCCTCGCCGGGGAGGATGTCGTCCGGCGTGGACTTGTGCGCGTCCATCATCACAGCCAGCTTCGTGGCGCCCGGGTCGATGCCCTCAGTAACCTCGGTGAGTTGCGAATCGTCGCTGAAGCGCCAGGGGCCGTACTCGTCCGGGCTGAACATCTCCCGGCTGTTGCGGTACCCCAGCTCGACGTAATCCACGCCGGCGCGGCACGCGGCGTTGTAGGCCGCACGGACCGTCTCCAGCGTGAAGTGCGAGTTATTCGTCAATCCGCCGTCGCGAATCGTACAGTCAACGACCTTGATTTCCGGGCGATACATCGTCGGCACTCCTCGATAGCCATTGGGTGGCTCCGCATTATAGGGCAAACGGCCCGTTCTGTCGCGGCCGAATGGGCCCGCCCGTATGGCGGCGGCTAGCGCTCGCCCAGCGCCTCCAGCATCCGGCCGCGTCCGTCGGCACAGAATTGCTCGCTACGACAGCAGCGGATGTGCGACCACGGCAGCGGGACCCCCACCTCAAGCGTCCGGCGGGCGATGGCGTCGGGGTCGATTCCCACGGCCGCGAAGGCGGCGCGCCACCGGTCGTCGTCGAAATGCTCGTTCCACGCGTCCAACCGCGCGCCGCGGCGCCAGGCGCGCTCGATCGCATCGCCGACGCGCCGATCGCCGCGGGCGATGACGCCTTCTAAAATGCTCCGCTCGATGCGGTGGAACTTCACGTGCACGGGGGAGCGGCGCGTCGCCTCCTTCAGGCGCCGCCGGACAGACCAGAAGTAGTCCTCGCCGGCCATCGGCTCCCACTGCATCGGCGTGTGCGGCTTTGGGACGAACCACGAGACGCCGGCGTTGATCGCCCCGGGTTGGTCGATCACCTCGCGGCCGGTGGCGCTGAGCCGACGGCACAGGTCGGCGATCGCATCGATATCCGCTTCCGTCTCGCCCGGCAGGCCCGCGATGAAGTAGACCTTCACCTTCCGCCAGCCCGCTTCGTACGCCGCACGAACGCCGGCGAGCATGTCCGCCTCGCTGATGCGCTTTCCGATCGCCCGGCGGAGCCGCTGCGAGCCGGCCTCGGCCGCGATGGTCAGCCCGCCTTTGCGTACGTCGCTGGTCAGTTTCGGCAGGTGCTTCAGTTGGGCGTCCACCCGCAGCGACGGCAGCGACAGCGAGACGTGCTCGCCGGCGAACTCCGCCCGAAGGCGATCGATCAGCTCATCGAGGCGCGGGTAGTCGCTGGTCGACAAGCTCAACAGCGCGATTTCGTCGTAACCGGTCGCGTCGATCGCGCGGCGCGCGATCCGGACGATGTCATCAACCGGCCGCCACCGCACCGGCAGGCGCACGTGCCCGGCCTGGCAGAAACGGCACCCGTTCGGGCAGCCGCGCATGATCTCGATCATCACGCGCTCGTGGACGCCCTCGGCCAGCGGCACCAGCGGCGCCTCCATCGCCGGCGAGGCGGACAGGTCCGCCAGGTGCGCCCGCTCGATGCGTTCCGGCACGTCGGGCCGGACCGGTCGCGGAACGGACAACCCCGTCTCGGCGACCGGCTCCGGGACGTAGAACCGCGGCACGTAGGCGCCGGGGACGGTCCGCGCGGCCTCGAGAAGCACTTTCTCGCGCGGGGCACCGTCCTGCTTGACGCGGCGGAGCAGCTCGACCAACGCGGGCATGGTCGCCTCGCCGTCGCCGGCGAGGAACAGGTCGATGAACGGCGCCATTGGCTCGGGACTGTCGGCCAGGGCGTCGCCGGCGACGATCAGGGGATGGGTCTCGTCGCGGTCGGCCGCCCGCAGCGGCAGCCCGGCCAGGTCGAGCATCGTCAGCACATTCGTGACGCACAGCTCGTAGCTCAGCGAGAAGCCCAGCACGTCGAAGGCGTCCAGCGGCAGGCGGCTCTCCCAGCCAAACAGGCGACCCTTCTCGTCGCGCATGAGCCGCTCGGCATCCGGCGCGGGGCAGTACGTCCGGTCGCACGCGACGCCGGGCAGGTCGTTCAGGGTGTGGTAGAGCACGTGGCTGCCGAGGTGGCTGATGCCGATGGCGTAGGTATCGGGAAACGCCAGCGCGACCGACACCTCCGCGGCGGTGAAGCCCGCGCAGCGCGCGTTGACCTCCAGCCCGACGTACTGGACGGGTCGGCGGACGCCGGAGAGCATGATGTCGATGTCGTGTTCCATTCGGGTGAGTCGCTCCCCTGTGACGGCGCCGAGCCAGCCAGGGGCACGCCAGCGACGAGCTATCAGCGATCAGCTTCCAGCGAACGCCCCCCCCATTGGCGCGATGCGCGATGCAACGTTCCGATCATTGCCCGCCGGTAGCTGATTGCTGAAAGCTGCAGGCATACGCGTTATCATACGAATGGCCGGGAGGCGGCGAAATGAAATCGACGACCGAGTATCTGACGTTCAACGTGCCACAGCGGATGGCGCTGGTCAACATCACCGACGAGGTGGAGAAGGTGCTCCGCTCCAGCGGCGTAGCCGAGGGACTGTGCCTGGTCAACGCGATGCACATCACGGCTAGCGTGTTCATCAACGACGACGAGCCGGGCCTGCACGAAGATTACAAGCAGTGGCTTGAGGACCTTGCGCCGTTCGACGCGTCGCCCGAGCGTTACCACCACAATCGCACGGGCGAGGACAACGGCGACGCGCATCACAAGCGTCAGATCATGGGCCGGGAGGTCGTCGTCGCCGTCACCGACGGCAAGCTGGACTTCGGTCCGTGGGAGCAGATCTTCTACGGCGAATTCGACGGCCGGCGCCCCAAGCGGGTGCTGGTCAAGGTCATCGGCGAGTAGCCGCCGCGACGGCGACTCGTGACGGGAGACAAGCCCATGTCTATCAGTTTCCAGTGCGAGCATTGCCGTAAAGAGATCAAGGCCCCGGACAATGCAGGCGGGCAGCGCGGAAAATGCCCCTACTGCGGGGGCTCGACGTACGTTCCGGCGGTCGGCGATGATGAGCAGGCCCTGCCGTTGACCCCCGTGGACAACGAGGCCGAACGTCGCCACGAGGAGGAACTCCATCGTCTCGTCGACCAGGAGCTGTCGCAGCTCGACGAGGACGACATGCGCGAACAGGTCCCCCTTGATCAGCGCGACGAAGTTTCCAGCCGCGACTTGCATCACTTCGTGGTCAACTACTGTCTGGACATGGCCGCCGGCAAGCTGGACCGCGCCGAGACGCATGCCGAGAAGCTCGCCGCCTACGGCAAGACCGGCACGCAGGCCGTCGACGAGTTCCTTATGGGCAACGCTTTGGAGCCGGCGCTGGACGACATGCCGCCCAAGGTCAAAAACGGCTACCTCAACCAGCTCCGCGAGAAAATCAGTGCGTGAGAGGCACCGAACTGCCCCACAGAGACCCAGAGAAGCAGAGAACAAGGACGACGCGCTTTGTTTTCTGGGTCTCTGTTCGCTTGAGAATGCTGCATTGACGACGTCTTCTTGTAGCCGCTGTCTTCGTTAGGCGTCAGGCGCGTCTGACGCCTTGGTCGTACCCCAGCCAAGGCGCTGACGGGACGCCATCGCCGCTATGCGAGATGACCGGCGGGATCGAATTGGCGCTGCTGCACACGTATCGGCGCCCGCCGAAACAACAGCGACCTATGCACAGACGCCGGCGTCAGCGTCTCCGCCGGCTCGCAATGGTCTGCATTTCGATGCTGTGCTCGGCGCCCATGCGGACCGTATGGCCTCTGGGTCTCTGTGTCGCACACAATCACGCCGCAGCGCGGACAAGCTCTAGAATGCATACTTGATCACCACGAACCCGCCGACCAGCAGCGCCACGAACAGCAGCGTCAACCAGCCGAAGTAGCGCTCGATAAACGGCGTGATGCGCGGGCCGAACAGCCGCATCAGCCCGGCGACGAGGAAGAACCGCGCCGAGCGGCTGACCGTCGCGGCCACGAGAAAGACGGCGAAAAAGACCGGCGGCGATTCCACGGCACCGCTCGTGCCGAACACGCCGGCGGTGATCGTGATGACTTTGAAGGGAATGGGCGTAAAGCCCGCCGTAAAGACGATCCAGAAGTTGTACTGGTCGTATCGGCTGCTGACGACTTCGTGGACGTGAGAGGTGAAGCCCGGCACGTAGTCGAAGAACAGGCGATCGACGCCCGCCCCCCACGCCAGCCAGCCGATCATGAAGCCCGCGACCGCCCCGAGCACGCTGGCCAGTGAACACGTCAGGGCATAGCGAAACCACTTGCGGCGATTGCCGAGCACCAGCGGCATCAGCAGCACGTCCGGCGGCACGGGAAAGAAGCTGCTCTCGGCGAAACTCAGCACGAACAGCGCCACCGCCGCCGAAGGCCGATACGCCCACGCAAGCGTCCAGTCGTACAGACGCCGGTGCAGGTGCCACCATGGAACGGACGCATGCTTACCGAGCCGCGCGCCGCAATGGTCACAGAAGCGCGCCTCCGGCGCAACGCCCATGCCGCACCGCCCGCAGCGGGGGTCGGACGCCACCGGCCGGTTCGAATCGGCTGAATGCTCTGTCGCGGAATCGGACATCGTGACGGGGAGTAGACCCGCCCGCCGGCGATTTGTCAAACCGCGTCCCACTGCGGCCGGCGGCGTGCGTGCGGTACAATGGCGCCATGGCGGAGGCAACACACAAAGTGGTCGTCGCCCTCAGCGGCGGCGTGGACTCTGCCGTCGCCGCGGCGCTGCTGTGCGAGGCCGGATACGCCGTTCACGGCGTCTTCCTGCGGATGCACGAGGCCGCGGGCGAGGGCGCGGACCCGGCCGCGGACGCACGCCGCGTGACCGAGGCACTGGGAATCGGCTTCGACGTTGTTGACGCCGGCGAGGCCTTCGGGCGGGTGGTCGACTACTTCGCCGCCGAATATGCCGCCGGGCGGACGCCGAACCCCTGCGCGCGATGCAACGTGTGGGTGAAGTTCCCGACGCTGCTGTCCGTCGCCGACCGGTTGGGGGTACGCCTGGTGGCCACGGGGCACTATGCCCGCCGCGCGCAGCGCGACAGCGCGGCCGCCCTCGCACGGGGCCGTTGCCGCCACAAGGACCAGTCCTACGCCCTGTTCGCCCTGCCGCCCGCGGCGCTTGAGCGACTGGTGCTGCCGGTCGGCGAGCTGTCCGGCAAAGACGAGACCCGCCGGATCGCGCGGCGGCTGGGCTTGCCCGCAAGCGACAGGCCGGAAAGCCAGGACGTGTGCTTCATCCCCGACAGCGACTACCGTGCGTACCTCGCGCGTCGGGCCGGGCAAGCCGCCGTCCGGCACGACACAGCACTGGCGCCGGGCCCGATTGAGGATATGTCGGGCGCCGTCCTCGGCACGCATGACGGTTACGCGCACTTCACTGTGGGCCAGCGGCGCGGGCTGGGCGTCGCGGCGAGTGAGCCGCTGTACGTCACGCGGATCGACCCGGACCGCCGCGCCGTCGTCGTCGCCCCACGCGACGGCGCCGCGTCGCGCACCCTGACGGCCGGCGGCGCCTGCTGGCAACAGGACGTGCCCGAGCGGTTCGATGCCACGGTGCAGGTCCGCTACAACCACCTCGGCGCGCCGGCCCGCGTTAGGCGCATCGGCGACGAGACGTTCGACGTACGCTTCGACGAGCCCGTCCACGCCCCGGCGCCGGGACAAGCGGCCGTCTGCTATGACGGCGATGTGTTGCTCGGCGGCGGGTGGATCGAGGCGTGAAAAGAGCCGTCAGCGATCAGCCATCAGCGACCCCCCATGAACCACAGCACGAGTGACTCGCCGAGCCGACGCATCCTGGCCGTACACCCCGGCGCGCTGGGCGACGTGGTGCTGTTCGGGCATCTGTTGCGCGCGATTGACGGAGCGGTCACGCTCGTCGCCCGCGGCGAGAAGGCGCATCTGCTGGTCGGGCTGGGCGCCTGCGATCGCGCGATGGACTTCGACGCGCTGCCGATACACGAGTTGATGAGCGATACGCCGATCGGCGACCGCGCCCTGCCCGGGCTTCTCGGCACACACGATCGCGTCGTCAGTTGCTTCGGCGGCAACGGCCCGCGCCTGGCGACGATGTGCGGCGCGACAGACGCGGCCGTGCTGCCCGTCCGCCCGCCGCCCCACGCGCGCGGGCATCTGCTCGACCTGTGGGCCGACCTGCTCGGGCCGACACCGATCCCCGCCGAGCATCCCTGGCCGGTCCCGCGCGATTGGCGGCGGCAGGCGGGCGAGGCGCTTGCCGCGGCGCACGTCGCGCCGGACAGGGCTTACGTTGTCCTGCATCCCGGCGCCGGGTCGCGGGACAAGTGCTGGCCGGCGGAGAAGTTCGCGACGCTCGCCCGGCATATGCCGCACAGCATCCGGCCGGCGGTTGTGCTTGGTCCCGTCGAGCGTGAGCGCGGCCCGTCACGGGAGGCGTTTGCCGGGCTACCCGTGCTCGACCAGCCGTCGCTTTCGACGCTGGCGGGCGTTCTGAGCGGGGCGCACGGTTATGTCGGGAATGATTCCGGCGTCAGCCACCTCGCCGCGGCTGTCGGCACACCGACCGTGGTGTTGTTCGGGCCGACGCGCGCCGAGCAGTTTGCGCCGCGCGGCCGGTGCGTTCGAACGATCACAAGCCCCGGCATGTCGCTCAGCGTATTGGACGACGCCGCCGTTGCGGCCACGTTGCTCGCCACCGTGCGTCTGCGCGACAAGTTGTGCCGGAATCTTCTTGACGTATCGATGATGGGAAGGTACATTTGAGGTTCAGTTAGATGGGGCCGGTGAGTAGTCGGGGAAGCGTTTCCCGCTCGCCGGTTGGACCCGCTGGGCAGGCGGGCCATTTGCAGGATACGCAAGGGTGTTTCGTTCGCGCATGTCACGCAAAACGCGTTTGTGCATTCTCTCCGGGTAATTCCGCGCGATCCGTGCGCTTGTGACGTGTCCCGTGAATCCGACGGTGCCGTGCTGCAAACAAGGAGCCGACGTATGGCTACCGGAACGGTCAAGTGGTTCAACAACTCCAAGGGGTTCGGATTCATCACAATGGACGATGGCACGGACGCGTTCGTGCACTATAGCGACATCGCCATGGATGGCTTCAAGAGTCTGGAAGAGGGCCAGAGTGTCGAATTCGAAAGGAGTGACGGCCCTAAGGGCGCCAAAGCGCTGAACGTGCGCGTCGCCACGTGAGGCGCAGACTGGTCCCGCATGAAGCGCCGCTTTCGGGCGGCGCTTTTCATGCGCCGCCGGCGGGCCTCGACATCTCCCGATCACCGCAGAGACCACGGCAGTCGTGGAACGTTGCAGCATCTGCGGACGCCCGACGGGAAACCGTAAACCCTGTCCGTCGGCGATGCGCCCGTGCCGCGTCATGCGGTCGTGACGCGCCCGTCCGAACGGGCGCGCAGCGATATGTCCCAAATGCTTCCGATGCACAGTTGGCTCATCACGTCGCCTGCTCTGCGGCCTTTGTGGTTCAGCTGTATCCAAGCTAGAATACCGCTATGGATGCCCGCACGAAGATCATCGCCACGCTCGGCCCCGCCTGTGGCAATCAGGCCGACGTTTCCCGTCTCGTCGATGCCGGGTGCGATTGCGCGCGGATCAACCTCGCTCACGGCACGCCCGATCAGCACACGGCGCTGTGTGGCGCCGTTCGTCGCGTCGAGCGCGAACGCGGCACCCCCCTGGCCGTGCTGGCTGACCTGTGCGGGCCCAAGATTCGCGTCGGGCCCATCATCGGCGGCTCGGTCCTGCTGGCCGACGGGCAGGAGATCGCCATCGCGCGGGACTGCACTCAGGGACGGGCCGACCGCATCGCCACAACGTTGGCCGAACTCGTCGGTGCCGCCCGCATCGGCGATCCTGTCCTGCTGGACGACGGGCGGATTCGCCTCCGCGTCGAAGACCGCGACCAAAACGAACTGCGCTGTCGCGTCGAGCGCGGCGGCATCCTCGCGGCCGGCAAGGGCGTGAACCTGCCCCAAACGCCGCTGGAGCTGTCCGCCCTGACCGAGAAGGACCGGCGCGACCTGGACTGGATCGCCGATCGCGCCGCCGACGAGGCGGACGGCGGCATCGACTACGTCGCTCTGTCATTTGTGCGCACGTCCGACGACGTGAAGACGCTGCGCGCGGCGCTGGACGAGCGCGGCTGCGCGGCGCAGATCATCGCCAAGATCGAAAAGCCCCAGGCGATGGACAACATCGACGCGATCGTCGACGCCGCCGATGCCGTGATGGTCGCCCGCGGGGACCTGGGCGTGGAGATGGACCTGCCGGCCGTGCCCATCGCACAGAAGCGCATCGCACGCAAATGCCAGGCGGCGAACACGCCGTGCATCATCGCCACGCAGATGCTCGAGACGATGACGTCGTCCCCGTCGCCGACGCGGGCGGAGGTTTCCGACGTCGCCAACGCCGTGCTCGACCACGCCGACGCCGTGATGCTCTCCGGCGAGACGGCCGTGGGAACGTATCCCGTCCGGGCGGTCCGCGTGATGAACGACATCGTCGAGGCGGCCCAGGCGTATCACGACGAGACGTACCGCCCGCTTGCCGGCGGCGCGTCGGATTCGCCGGCGGCGCTGGCTCAAGCCGTCGAGCACGTCGTCGCCTGTGAGAACATCGCGGCCGTGGCGGTCTACACGATCAGCGGGCGGACGGCGCGCCTGTTCGCCAAGCGGCGGCTGCCGGTGCCGATTCTGGCGCTGTCCCCGCACCGCGCGACGCTGCGCCGGCTGGCGCTGGACTACGGGGTCGTCCCGGCCGAGGCGGCGATCGTCGAACACACGCGCGAGGCGCTGGCGCTGGCCGAGCGCCGCGCCGCCGAGCACGGGCTGGCAAAGCCCGGCCAGACGCTCGCCGTCGTGACCGGCCGGCCCATCACGCAGTCCGGCACGGCGAACACGCTCGTGCTGCACGTGATCGGGGAGGACGCCGCATGACCGCACCGGGTGCTGGCGCAAGCCACGGGTACGGGCGGGGTGAGGTTGCCGCAGCCGTCGCACTGATGGGCGTGGGCCTCGCCGTCGCGCTGATCCTGGGCCTGCTCGGCGACGGCGTGTACCAAGATGACGACATCGCGCACTTCCTGTTCGCCCGCGATGCATGGGACAACACGGAGTCCATGCTCCACTGGTGGGCCCGTCCGGGCTACAACCTCCCGACGATGCTGGCGGCCCCGTTTGGGCTGGACGCCTGCCGGGCTCTCAGCGCACTGCAAACGGCGGGCGTAGCCCTGCTGGCCTGGCTGATCGCGCGGCGCGTCGGCGTCGGTCGGTGGTGGTCCCTGGCAGCAACGCTCTTCGTGTGGGCCCAGCCGCTAGTGATGACGCTCGCCGAAACAACGCTGACGGAGACACCCGCGGCGCTGTACCTGACGCTGGGGACGTGGCTCTACTTGCGCGGGAACCGCGTGTGGGGGGCGGTGGCCGTCAGCCCCGCGTTCGTCACGCGCCTGGAAACGCTCGCCCTGGCGCCGGTGTTCGTGGCGGCGTTGGCATGGGACGCGTGGCGCGCCGCGGACGGGCGACTGGGACCCGCACTGCGCCGCTACTGGTTGTGGGGATCAGCGGCATGCCTGCTTTGGGCGCCGGCGGCGTATTGCCTGGCGGCTTGGCTGGTCGACCTGCCCGCGGCCAGTTCCCCGCTGTACATCTTCCTGCGGGGGCATTCTGCGGCGTATGGACGGGGAGCCTGGCACCACTACGCCGTCCGCTGGGCGCAAGCGTCGTCGGTGGGCATCGCGGCGTTGGCGCTGGCCGGGGCCGTCCGTCTGGGCCGACGAGCAGCGCTGGTCACAGCCTTGGCGCTGGGGTTAGTCGTGCTCCAGGGGATGATCTTCTCATTCGGGCTCTTTGCCTCAGGCGGGTATGCGCGGTTCCTCGTACCGGTTGGCGGGCTTGTGGCCGTTCTGGCCGCCGGCGGCATCCGTTGCCTGTGGCGCGGCGAAAGCCGTCTGGCCACGTCAACGGCGCTGGTCGCCGCGCCTGTAATGGTGGTACTGGTCGGCTATCTCCATCCCGGCGCGGTGGCCCGCAGTGCCGCACAGGCGCATGCGCTGTCGTGGTGCGTCGCAACGGTCTGCGCCGTATTGCTCGTTCTAGCCCTGGTCACAGCTTCAACGCGTCGCTATGCGGCGCCGCTGAGCGGCGTGCTTCTGCTGATGCTGGCGGCGGCTCAGGTCGGCGCGCAGGTGCGTCCGCTCTGGATGGACAACAATGTCGACGGCATGCACCGCGCCGTGCTGCACAGCGTTGATCAACTCCGCCGGAAGGGGCTCTCCGAGCGACGCGCGCTCACACAGCACGTGCTGATATGCTACCTGCACGACAACGCCAAGAAGGTCGGCGGGCACGAAGCCCTGCGCCGCTGGCGCGCCGCGCCGCCCGGAACGCTGTTCTACTGGGACAGCAAGTATTGCGCCACGCCGGGCAGCCCGGCCGCCCAATCAGCCCTGTATGCAGCCCTCCAACGCGGCGGACGCCTGGTCGCCCAGGCCTCCTGTGCCGGCTGCCACGTCGAGGTCTACGCCCGCACAGGCGATGCCCCGCCTGGCGAGAGGGCATCGGCCTCTACGGTTTCACCCAATTGACGGCGCCCGCGTCCGTATCCAACAGCGCGGCGCCGGGTCCGCTGCCGCCGCGCGGGTGGCGCAGCGCGCCGGGGTTGATCACGCGCACCGCGCCGAACCGTTCGTCGCGCCGCCGGTGCGTGTGCCCGTGGCAGACGTAGGCGAACTGCTCGCCGCGGATCAGCTCGGCCAGCAGCCGCGCGTCGTCACCGTGCGTGGCGACGAGCCCGCTCGGCGTTTCGGCCCCGCCGCCGATATCCAGCTCGACGTGCCGCGTGGAGAACGTCACGCCCGCGCGCTCGGCCGCGGCGGCAAGCTGATCGACGCGCCGGTCCATGTTGCCGGCCACCGCCAGCGCCGTCGGTGCCGCGTCGCCCAGCGCCGCGACGCATTCGACCGAACCGACGTCGCCGCAATGGACGACGGCCTCGGCGCCGCGGGCGACCAGCGCGTCCAGGGCGCGCCGCAGGCGGCGGACGTCGCCGTGGGAATCGCTGACGAGAGCCACCCTCACGCGCCGGCTCCCAGAATCGCCTCGGCCAGCGCCAGGTCGTCCGGCGTGGTGATCTTGACGTTTCGTGCATCGCCCGGCACCACGCGGACGGCGTGACCGAGCCGTTCGACCAGCGCCGCGTCATCCGTCGCGTCGGTCGCATCGCGGTACGCCCGCCGCAGCAGGTCCGCGGCGAAGACCTGCGGCGTCTGGGCCGCCCAGAGCCCGATGCGGTCCACCGTCTCGATCACGCGCCGCTCGTCGTCAACGCGCTTGCAGGTGGCATCGACGGGCACGGCCAGCAGGGCCGCGGCGCAGTCGCCGGCCGCGGCGAACACCGCGTCGATCCGGTCCGGCGGCGTACAGGGCCGGGCGGCGTCGTGCACGCAGATCAACTCGGCGCCCGCATCGACGTGCGCCAGGGCGTTGCGGACGGATTCGGTTCGCGTGGCCCCGCCGGTAACCAGCACGGTGCCCGTCGCGGACAGCTCGGCGGCGTAGTCGGCCTCGATCGTCGCCCGGTCCGCCTCCGCAACGACCAGCAGGAGTTGGCGGACCTCGTCGCGCGTGGCGAACAGTCGCAGCGCGCGGAGGAACACCGGTTCACCGGCCAGCGGCTGAAGGATCTTCCGCCCGGGGCCGAAGCGGCGTCCGCCGCCCGCGCCCGGAACGATGACCGAAACCGTCGGCATTGCGGCCTCCGTCGTGGCCCGGACCTTATGCGCGCGACGCCGGGCGAATTCTCAGCGTGACGATCTCGTACGGCCCGGCCTCGAAGGGCACGTGCAGCTCATCGACGCCCAGCAGGGCCTCTTTGCGCTCCATGAGGTCGCAGGACCACGCCTGGGCAACAGGCACCGGGAGCGTGACGGTCCCGCGAACGCGACGATTGCAGCGCTCCACGAGGCGGACGATCAGATCGTCGCCGTCTTCGGCGCGTTTGACGGCCTCGAGCGTCATGCCCGGCGCGTCGCACGAAAGCAGCGTGTCGGCCCGGCCGGCCGTCGCGCCGCCCAGCCGCGCGTGCATCGGCGCATTCAACTCGCGTGAGCGGCGCTGGACGTCCGCATCGACCCAGGTGCCCGCGTGCGGCATGATCGCATACGTGAACGTATGCGTCTCCAGATCCGCCTGCGGGTCCGGCTTGATCGACCCCTTCAGCAAGCTCAGGCGCATCATCTTGTCCATCGCCTCGTGCCCGTACTTGCCGTCGTTCAGCAGCGTCACGCCGTAGTCGCCCTGGGACATGTCCATCCACTCGTGCCCGCAGACCTCGAACCGGGCCGCGTCGTAGGACGTGTTGCGATGGCATGGTCGGGCGATGTTGCCGTAGGCCATGTCATACGTCGCCTGCGTCGTGTTGACGTCCACGGGGAAGGCGACCTTGAGAATCCGCTGGCGCTCCTTCCAATCCACTTGCGTCTCAAACGTCAGTTGCCGGCTGGCGGCGGACAGGGAAATCCGCTGGACCAGGTGCGAGTTGGCGATGGGTCTCTCAAGCCGCAGCGATGCCCGCACGGGTCCCTGCTCGTCGATCGTCAGCGTCGCGCCGCCGGCGATGTCGATCGGATGGTCGCGATAGGTATCCACCAGATCCCACGCGTCGTAGCGTCCCGGGGTGTCCTCAAACAGGCAGAAGCGGTTGCCCACGCCGTCGGTAGGCAGCACCTCGCGGCCAGCGTCCTTGTCCAGCAGGCGGACCAACTCCCCGTCGTCGTTGAATTCGGCACGGAGGTGTTCGTTCTCCAGCGCGCGGTCCTCGGCGCGGGCCGCGTCGGCGGACGGCGCCGGCGAGGCCTCGCCCAGAGCGAAGGTCCTGTAGCCCACGCCCGGAACGGCCCCGCCGCAGACGAGCACGCGCTCCGTGCCGTCGAGGTCCGTAATGTCCTGCTGAGGCAGGGCACCGCCGTCGTCTGCGAGGACACTCCGCCCGTTCAGCAGCGCGGCCGGGACGGAGAACGCGTCGCTGCGCTCGTGCGTCAGTGAGTTGAGCACGGCGAGCATGTCGCCGCTGTCGTCGCCGATGAGCGTTCGCAGCGCCTCGTCCCGCACGGCTTCGCCCGCCGAGGCGATCCGTTCGTAATCGGTCAGCAGTTCGCCGTAGACCTCCGTGGTGTGCGTGCCGGGCACCGCGTCGTGGAACTGCGTGACGAGCAGGTCCTTCCAACTCGTTTCGATGCGCTCGGCGGGGTAGTCCGCCCCGGACAGCCACGCCAGGGCGGAGGTCATCTCGGCCTCGCGGCAGAGATACTCCATGCGCCGGTTGAGCTTCTTGAGCCGTCCTTTGTTCGTGAACGTGCCGCGGTGGGCTTCGAGGTAGATCTCGTCCCGCCAGACGGGCAGGTCCACGTCGGCGGCCTTGTCGCGGATGCGGTCGAACGCCTGCTCGCAGGTGGTGAAGGCCATCTCCGGCATGCCGATGAAGTCCCGGTAGCGCAGGGCGCTTTCGATCTCCTCGGGATCGGGCCCGCCGCCGCCGTCTCCCCACCCGAAGATGTGCACCGTCTCACCGATCGTGGCCTTGTCGGAATACCCCCGCCACTGCGTGTGGATGTCGTCGGGGTCCACCGTGCCGATGAAGTGTCCCGGCGGGACGATGCCCATGACCTTCGTCCCGTCGACGCCCTGCCAGTGGAACGTGTTGAGCGTCCACGGGTTCGTATCGTTCCACGGGACCATCTTGTTGGTCATGACGTACTCGACGCCGCTTCGCGCGAGGATTTGCGGCATCGCCCAGGACATGCCGAACACGTCCGGTTGCCAGCACGTGCGGCTGGTCATCTCGAACTCGTCCTGCCAGAACCGCTGCCCGTAGAACACCTGACGGACGAGCGACTCGCCCGAGATGAGGTTGCAATCCGGCTCGACCCAGAACGCGCCGATCGGCTCCCACCGCCCTTCGGCGACGCGCTGCTGAACCTGGCGGTACAGCTCCGGCCAGTATGCCTTCATGTCCGCGTACAGCTTCGCCTGGCTCTGGCAAAACGTCAGTTGCGGGTACTGCTCCATCAGCCGCAACTGTGTCGAGTGCGTCCGCCCGATCTTGCGGACGTACTCCCGGTACGGCCACATGTACACAATGTCCAGGTGCGAATGCCCGACGAGGTTCATCCGCCCGGGGATGCGATAGCCCTCGGCCCTGTAGATGGACTCGCGGACAGCGCGACCGGCCGCGAGAATCGCCTCCCGCCGCGCGGCGGGGTCGTCCTGCTGAAGCGGAATCAGCTTCATCGCCTCCCAGAGGTGATGCTCGACGAACGCGGCCATTCCTTCGTCGACGTCGGGGATGTCCAGCAGCTTCTCGGCGGCCTTGAGGTCCCAGTACACGTTCCAGACGTCGCGATCGAGCGACGCCAGGTCCGCCAGCTCGAAGACGTTGGGGCGCTGGACGCGCTGGCCCGGATCGCCGCCGTGCCAGTTGATGTACGTCTCCAGCTCGAGCTCGTATCGTCTGCCGGCCGTGGCCTTGTCCGTCAGCGGCACGATGAAGCGGAACGGGTCCAGGGCGTGATGCGGCTTGCCGTCGACGCGGAGCAAGCCGTCGCCCTGCACGAACATGCGCAGCGCCAGCGGCTTGCCGTCCAGCTCCTTGGGCACCTCGGCCGTGCGGCGAAAGAAGGCCGTGTAGTTCGGCCCGCCCCACTCTTGGTCGAAACGAATCGTCCACCAGTCGTCGTCGACCCACTCGTACTCGTCCACGTTGCGATAGTACGCCCGGCGAATCTTCCATTCGTCCAAGGGGACCTTCGTCGGAAACATCGCATCGAGGATGACGTCAAAGCGCATCTGCGCCCGTTCGTGGAAGTTTGCGATGCCGCGGAACTTGCGTTTGACGCCTAACCGGGCCTCGACGAACTGCTTACGGATGTCCTGCTCGGAACCCATCGTATCTCCATTCCGGTCGCCTCTCCGCGGGCAGCGCCGTGCTGACCGGGCCCCTCAGAATGCGACACCTCTCAACGAAACCCGGACTATGCCGAAACCGGCCGCGTCGGTCAAGAGTGAAAGCCCGTCCGCCCACGCTGCGCATCCGCCCGCGGGCATCGCCACAGCCGACAGGCCGTGCGACGATTCCCGCTGCTTGACAGGCCCAATGCGATTGGATGCCCCCTGTACAGGCCCGCCCAGCGGTACGGACGGGCGGCGTCCGTCGGCAGGCAGCGGCGCCATCTCGGCCGTTTGATAGAGACAGAAAGGATCCTCTCATGAGCACGACACCCCCGCCGGTACAACCGCCTGCTCAACAGGCCTTCCCGCAAGACGCACCGGGCAAAGGACTGGCCATTGCCGGTGTCGCCATCTCGTCCGTGGGCATCATCATAGTGCCGATCCTCATCGCGATCCTACTGCCCGCCCTTGCGCATGCTCGCGCTTTGGCGCAGCAGGCGGCGTTCACCGCCAAGGTACTTCACTTGTCCAACGCGGCGTCGCTTTACGCGTCGGAACACGGGCGGCTGCCCTCACCGGAGGCGTGGGAGCAGCAACTGGCAGACTACGGGGCCGCTGCAGAACTCGTGCAGGCGCCGTCGGCGTCCGAGAGCGGCCGGGCCGTCGCCATGAACGCGGCCCTCAAGCGAGCCGGAATGGACGCGCCGGAGCCCGCACGCACGGTCCTGTTCTTCGAATGCCGCCCGGGAGCTCCGCTGGCCGGGGGACGAGAACTGCTGCCCGACGAGCCCCGTTACCCCGACGGTTACGTCATCGTCTTCCTTGACACACACGTTAAACGCGTGCCACCGGAAGCGGTCGACAAGCTGATGTGGGATCCCTTCAGAACGTCGCGGCATATGCGACGTTCTGGACGGCGCACCAAGATGCCGCCTGCTCGTCCGCGGTGGTCAGAATAGCCAGCGCCGCGAGGCGGTTGCGGCGCCGGCCGTGGCGAGTTGCGGCGCCATGTGATCGTCCGCGGGCGCGTCGGCGACGGGACAGTTCTCGAAATAGCGCTGGTAACGTTCGGGCTGGACGCTCGGTCGCGGGGCGCCGGCCTGGCGTAGATGCTCGAGGTAGTCGCTGAGTTCGTCGTCATTGAAATCGGCCAAGAAATCCGGCCGGGCGGTGTTGTTGATTCCGTTGATCGCGTCGATCAGTTCCCGCTTGGTCATCGTACGTATCCTCTGGCTCTCGTGCCCGCACTCCGGCCGATCGGCGTCCGGCCCGCCCTGCGTCGTCGCTCGGCGACAACGGCACCCGCGTGTCGCTACGCAGGACGTGTTATCGGCCGGGGCGGGCGTGAAACTTTAGGCCTGGCGACGGATCGTTGATATACTCTGCGGCCATGGATTCGCATGCGTCGCCCGATGGGCTGGAACCGCTTCTACGCGCGTGGGCCGAGGATGTGGACTTCGAGCGTCTCACGCGCGGCGACCGTCTCGTCAAGGCGTTGTGCATCAACCCGTTTGGCAATTACGCGCCGCCACCGCTGGTGCGCGGCCTGCTGCGGCTGGGCAAGAGCGAGCTTGCCGCGGCCAACTGGGCCGATCCCGGCGGCTGGCGGAGCATGGTCATCAGCTACGAGAATCGTGCACGCCAGGTCGCGGACAAGGCATTGGTCAGCGGCGGGACGATCCCGACGGCGCTGCGGAATCGCCGCCGCCTGGCCGGTCAGTTCCTCGCCGGACTGATCGACCGGTGTCCGCACCCGGCCCCCCACGTGCTGTGCCTCGGCGCCGGTCCCGGGCGGATCATCCTGGACGCGCTGTCCCGCGCGCGCGACGACGCGCACGCCACGCTGGTCGACCTCAACCCCGACGCCTTTCCCTACGGCAAGCGTCTGGCAGCCGAGCTTGGACTCAGCGACCGCGTACGCTATATCTGCGACGACGTTCGCAACGTCGAGCGCCTTCTGGATACACCGCCCGACATCGTCAAGATGATCGGCATCTGCGAGTACCTCACCGACGCGCAAATTCGAGATATCCTCTCGACCGTAACCGCCGTGATGCGTGACGGCGGGCATATCGTATTCAACAGCATCTCGCCCGCGCACGGGACGGACCGGTTCTGTCGGCGGGTGTTCGGGTTGCACATGACGTATCGCACGCCGCAGGAGCTGGCGACCGTGATGAGCCCGACGGGACTGGGCGATTTCGCCTCGATTCGCGAGCCGCTCGGCGTGTACCATGTGTGCGTCGGACGGAAGCTCCGCTGAGCGTCGCACCCGCTTCATCGGCGGCGCCGTTCGGAAAGGACGTTGAATGCCCGATATTTCCGTGCCCTGGGGCGGCGACGCGCTGGAACTGTCCCTCCCGGCGCCGTGGACCATACAGCAGGTGGCCGATCCGCAAATGCGCTCCGCGCCGGCGGATTGGACGCAACAGTTGGCGCGGGCGCTGAACCAGCCCGGTGCGGGCGCCGCCTTGGACCGCCTGTTGGCCGCACGCCGCGGCGGGCGTATCGAGCTGATCGTCGAGGACGCCAGCCGCCACAGCCCCCTGGTCGACATCCTCCACGTGGTGCTGCGGGAGGTGCGTCACGCCGGGGTCAAAGACGAGCAGATCGGCGTCTGCTTCGCCACGGGGCGCCACCGCCCCGTCACCGATGCCGAAGCCGCCGAGAAGCTCGGCGACGCGGCCGCCGCGATCCCATGGCGATCAAACCCCTGGCACGACCGCTCGGCGTATGTCTACACCGGTCAGGTAGGCCCCGTCGAGGTGCTCACTGAGCGTCGTGTTGCTGAAGCCGACCTCCGCATCATCATCTCCTCGGTCAACCCGCATCTCCAGGCGGGGTTCGGCGGGGGCTACAAGATGCTCTACCCCGGCTGTGCGCACGAGTCCACAATCGGCGCGCTGCACCGCCTCGGCGTGGGCCGAACGGACCGCCAGCTCGTGGGAACCGACCCGCAACATAACCCCATGCGCTGCGCCATCGACGCGGCCGGGGCGCAACTCGACGCCGGCGCGACCACCACGTTCACCGTTCAGTATCTGCTCGACGCGTCCGGTCTGCCGTCCGTGTTCGCCACGGGCGAGGCGGTCCCCGCCCATCGCATGCTGGCCAAGCGGTGTGCCGTGGCCTGCGGCGTGGTGCCCGAGGCGCCGGCGGACGTGCTGATCACCAACGCCCACCCGCTGGACGGCGATTTATGGCAATCGTTCAAGTGCATCGCCAACACGCGGTACGCGGCCGCGGCGGGTGCACCCATCATCTGCCTGAGCCGCTGCGAGCGCGGCCTGGACGACATGCAGGTGCCTCGCTGGCCCCTCACGGCGTCCTGGACGCGTCGCGCCGTGCGCCTGCTGGGTCCGGAGGCCTTGGGCGCCCTGGTGATGCGCCTCGTGCCCCGACTGGCGGGCGATGCGGCCTTTTTCGTGCGCCTGGCACTGCGTACGCTCCACCGGAACCCGCTTCTGCTGGTCTGCCCGACACTGCACGCGTCGGGAGCGCGGTTCCCCGGCGTAGAGATTTTCGCGCACCCGGCCGACGCGTTCGAAGCCGCCGACGAACAGCTCGGCGGCAGCGAGGCGCGCGTGACCGTCTTCGCCGCCGGCGGCGTGACCTACCCCGTCCCCCAGACATAAGGAGGCGCCGGCGCTCACGGGCGCTCACGTTCCGCCGCGAAAAGCGTTGACCTCACGAGTCAGTGTGATATGCTGATGTGATTCTGGAAGATCGACCCGACGAGGACAGACCCATGAAGCTGGACACTCATCCCGAATACACGGAAAGCAAAGTCACGTGCGTCTGCGGAAACGCGTTCACGACGCGATCCGCCGCCGGCGACATCCAGGTGGACATCTGCGCCAACTGCCACCCCTTCTACACAGGCAGGCAGAAGTACGTGGACACCGCCGGCCGCGTCGAGAAGTTTCAGCGGAAGTTCGGTGGCGATTACTTCAAATCGCGCGAGCAGACCAAGAAGTAGCTCGGCAGCCTCCGTCTGGCCGTCACGGTGCCGCGGCGTCGGCGGTGTCGCCTCGCGGCCGGAGAGCCCAGCATGTCCTCAACGGACTCCGAAGCCCTGATCGCCAAGCTCGATGCGCTGGACAGCCAGTACACCGAGTTGACAGAGCAGATGAACGATCCGCAGGTCGCCACGGACGCCGACAAGATCGTCCGCGTCGCCAAAGAGCACGCGCGCCTCGGGCGGATCGTGCTGCCCTACCGGCGATACAAGGCGCTGGCGACCCAAGCCGACGAGGCCCAGGGAATTCTCGATGACCCCGATGGCGACGCCGACCTGAAGACCCTCGCGGCGGACGAGGTCGATCAGCTCCGCACCCAGGCCGACGAGGCGATCGAGACGGTCAAGGGCCTGCTGGTCATGAGCAGCGACCAGCAAACCGGGTCGGTGATTCTGGAGCTCCGTCCGGGCACCGGCGGCGAGGAGGCCGCCCTGTTCGTCGCGGACCTGCTGAGCATGTACCAGCGCTACGCCGAAGCCAAGGGCTGGAAATTTGAGATCCTCTCGGCCGGTGTGACCGAGCTGGGCGGCTTTCGCGAAGTGATCGCCAACGTGACCGGTGACGGCGTCTGGGCGCGGTTGGGCTACGAAGGCGGCGGACACCGCGTCCAGCGCGTCCCCCAGACCGAATCGCAGGGGCGCGTGCACACGTCCGCGGCGACCGTCGCCGTGTTGCCCGAGCCCGAATCCGTCGACATCGACATCGACTGGGACAAGGACGTCGAGGAACACACCAGCCATTCCAGCGGCCCCGGCGGGCAGAACGTCAACAAGGTCGAGTCCGCCGTCAAGCTCGAGCACCTGCCGACGGGCATCACCGTCTCTATGCAGGACGAGAAGTCGCAGCACAAGAACCGCGCCAAGGCGCGGCGCATCCTCGCCTCGCGCGTTCACGAGCACTTCCGCCAACAGCAGCTCGCCGCCGAAGCGGCCGCCCGCAAGGAGATGATCGGCTCCGGCGACAGATCGCAGCGCGTGCGGACCTACAACTACCCGCAGAACCGCTGCACCGACCACCGTCTGAAAGGCGAGGGCCAGCAGGGCGCGAACTTCAATCTCGATCGCGTGCTCGCCGGCGAGATGGACGGGCTGATCGACGCGCTGATCGCCCGCGACAAGGCCCAGCGGCTGGCGAATCTGTAAAGTAGCTCTCAGCGATCAGCTCTCAGCCGCAAGCTTTGAGCGACTCGGCCGGCCCGGCTTAGCGCTCATCTGCATCCGGACCGACACGATCGGACAACCCCAGCACGCCGCGTGCAGCGACGATCTGCTCGGTCAGCGCGGCCGCATCCAGCGCGTCCGTCCAATGCACGGCCAGACCACGGCGTTGCGGCGCGGAGAACAGGTACTTCGCCACCAGGCCAACCCGCCAAGGGCCGGCGTTGTCCGGACGGGCCGACGCGTTGACGAATCGCCCCATCTTCGCCAGTAACTCGCGAAGCTGCGTACGCTTGAGCGGCCAGTCCAGCACGGCCCGCGGCGCGATGCGTCCGCCGTCGACCAGGAACGGCCGCAGGCGGCGCCGTCCACCGCCGGGCTGGATGAGAACGAACTGAAATCGCTCGGCCGGGCGCACGTGGTGGAAGTCCGCCTCGTTCAACACGCTCAGGCGGTCCAGACGCGCCTTGAGCGCCGCCGCTCGCTCAAAGTCCAGAGCGTCCGAAGCGGCCTGCATGCGGCGGCGCAGTTCGGCGGCGATGTCCTCTCTCCGGCCGATGGCGTAGTCCAGCGCCTCGCTCAGCCGGCGGCGGTAGGCGTCCATCGTCACCGATCCGTCACATACGCGAAGGCACCGCCCCATTTGTCCGTACGGACACGTCCGCGCGTGCGGCGCCCTGGCCAGAAGCGAGCGATCCCGGCATAGATCGAAAGCGTCTTCCAGCACAGCCACGAACCGCCGCGCCGCCCGTCTCAATGGAAACGGCCCCACGCAGCATGCATCACCGCAAAGGCCGCCGCGCGTGGCAACAAAGGCCGGAGCCACGTCGTCGAGATCGAGCCGAACGAACCACGCGGGCTTCCAGGCGAGCATCTCAGCGAAATCGTCCGGCCAGAGCTGCCGTGCCAACTCAAGATACGCCAGGTCCGTCTCGAAATGCCCGTCCGTGCGTGTCCAGCAGACGGCGCGGGTCACCGTGCGCAGGTCGGCGGCCTTTCGGGGGTGGCCATCGTCGCGGCGTGCCAAACGCGAGCGCAGGCGCGCCCGCATATCGGCGGCCGTGATGAGCGTGACCGGGCGCTCATGTTCGTCCAGAAGTGCCAGCACGCCGCGTGCGGCCGGCACGTCGGACAGACGCTCGGCGCTGAGCGGGGGTTGGACCGCGATGCGGGCGTCGAACTGGCTTGTCGACGGCAGCATCGTCACCTCCCGCGCGGCGCGACGGTCGGTCAAAGCCACATGCCCGTAATCGTGCCTTCGTAGACCATGTGCCCCTCCACGAAGGCCTGGGTGGCGCCGACGCATCGGCGCGCGCGGTTCTCCAGGAGCTTTCCGGCCACGATGAGCCGCTGCCCCGGCCGGACCGTTCCGCGGAACTTGACGCCGTCGACGCCGCCGAAGCCGAGAAAGCCCTTGTCCGCCTGTTCGCTCATCACGTAGTAGCTGACGAGCTGAGCGGCCCCCTCGATCATGAGCACGCCGGGGAAGATGGGCCGCCCGGGAATGTGCCCGCGAACCCAGAATTCGTCGTCCCGCACGTCGCGATAACCGACGATCAGCCCGCTGTCGTGGTCAGAGAAGAAGATCCCGTCCAGTTGCTGGAACTCGTAGCGATGAGGATTGACCGCGTAGATCCCGTCACGGTCCGCCTCGAACTGCGTCATATCCAGCGAGGATAGATCAACCAGGGGTTTCGGTGGCATCGCAATTCCTGCCTGCAACGCGCTGCCGCGCGAGACGCCGCGCCAGCGGCGAACACGGCACAACCTAGCAGCCCGGCCCGGACCGGTCAACGTCAAATGCCCGCGCGGCTCGGAACGCTATCCGTTCCAGATGCGCCGCCAGGTCCACCGGGTCGACCGGCACGTTCGGCGGCAGCGTCAGCGTCGCCGGGGCGAAGTTCAGGATGCCGCGCAGCCCGACCGCACAAAGCCGGTCGGCCACCTCCTGCGCCGCCTCGGCCGGTACGGCGATCAACCCCAGCTCCGCGCCCCGCTCGTCCGCGACATGCGGCAACGCGTCCATGGCAAACACGTCCACCCCGCCGACACGCCGCCCGCGCTTGGCCGGGTCCGCGTCGAACGCCGCCACGAAGCGAAACCCCCGCCGCGGGAAACCCTTGTACCGCAGCAACGCGCTGCCGAGGTTGCCCACGCCCACCAGCACCACGTTCCACGTGCGATCCGTGCCCAGCACGCCCCGAAGCGCCGCCAGCAGCGCCCCCACGCGGTAGCCCACGCCCGGGCGACCGAAATGCCCGAAATACGCCAGGTCCTTTCGGACCTGGGCAGCCGTGACGTGCAACGCCTCGCCGAGCTGCGTGCTGGAGACGGTCTCGATCTCCCGCCCGGCAAGCTGCTCGACATGCCGCAGATACAAGCTCAACCGCCGAATGACCGGCTCCGGGATGGATGCGTCGTTCACGCTCTTGCCGCCTGTAATGTGCCCGTCGAGCTCGCGGGCTCGGCCCGTCCGCCGCCCTCGAAGCCCGAGGCGCCTCGCGACAGCAGCATACCCCACAGCCAAGGCAGGCGAAAGGACGTGACACACCGAGCCACGCGGGCCCCGAGCCGCCAGCCCGGGACGGCTCGCCCCACCACGAAAACCGCGACGGGCGCCGCACCCGCCGTGCGGCGGGGAACGCTTTGCCCACCCCACCACTCACCAACAATGGGGGCCGTGGGCTGCCACGCGTCAACGATGTGTGCCGTGGGCTACGACTCGCCGACGGTGCCGTGGGCTGCGCTCACGGCGCGGCCGGGAGAGCAACCACGTCGCCAAGCGCCATCGAGCTAGCGCCATCCAGCTAGCGCCATGCAGCCCCCGCCGTCAGGCGGGGAGGCCTTCACCACGACCCCATGCTCACGCGGCACACCAACCCCATGCTCACGCATGGGGCTTGCTAGCCGAAGGGCGTGCAGCCCTTGCGCGTGCACGCAGAAAACGCGTGCACGCCCTGCTCTCTTCGCCGTCGCCACGAAGCGGCTATGGCGAATCGGGGCGACTGGATTCGAACCAGCGACTTCCAGCTCCCAAAGCTGGCGCTCTAGCCAAGCTGAGCTACGCCCCGAGGGACGACCAAATTCGAAACACGAAGTTCGAAATCCGAAAAACAGCTACCGTCAATCAGGCACATAGCGACCCGTACGGGGCGCTACGCCCCGAGGGACGACCAAATACGAAATTCGAAATACGAAGCACCGAAACGCGAAACACGGCCACGGCACGGCCGGGCGCATAGCGAAGCCCGTACGGGCGCATTGTCGCACCGGCGCGGCGGCGCGGTCAAGCGTCGGCGTGAAGACCGACGACGGCCAGGATGGCCGTGACGCACACGGGCAGGCCGGACGGTCCGTCCGAGAGGCGCGTGCCACAAGCGTGCAATCGCCACGGCATAGAACGGCCGGGCGCTGACGACCTGTCCGAGTGCAGTTCCGCTACGCCCAGAGGCCGTGACGCCCGGCCATTCGGTTGCTTCGGCGTTCTGGGACGCAAGTTTACTTAGCGCTTGAAGTGTCGCTCCGCAAGCGGTCGCCTTTGCTGCAGCAAACGAGATCGACCACCGGTACGAGCGCCCGCATGACCGAACCCCGCACGCCACAATCCGCCATACGGGCGGCCGCACGCCGCAATTCGTCCCTAGACCCAGCGGCGGACCCAGGATCGCAGCCCGCCGGAGGCCTTAGCCATCACCAGCGGGCGATCGCAGCGCTGGGCGACGCGTTCGGGGATGGGGTCGTGAGCGATCTGGCGCAGCAGCGGTTGTTCCGTGCAGCCGAGGACGACCAGGTCGTAGTCGCGGGCTTCGGCGAGGATCGCGCGGACCACGGAGCTTCCGGCGGCGGTTTTGGCGCGAACGCGTTCGGCCGGCAGGCGAATGCGCTCCCGCTGGGCGTCAAGGAAGCCGTCCACGTCGAATTGCCCGCCCCGACGGCGTAGCCGCCCGCCGCGATCCACGTAGAACGCCGTCACTTCGCCGGCTTCAGCATCAGCGAGGATGCCGGCAACCTCCAGGGCGTAGGCGGCATTGGGCCCACCGGCAACGGGCACCAGCACGCGACGGAACACGCGATCACCGCCGCAGTCCTTCATCACGACGACGTTGCACGGCGCCCGCTCGATGACCGGGTCGACCGTCGCGCCGATGCGGAACGTCCGCTGCATCGCCCGGCCGTGCCAGCCCATGATCAGCAGGTTCGTCCGCCGCTCGCGGACGGCGCTGACGATGCCGCGGGCGGGGTTGCGGCAGTAGCGCAGGTGCGTGGAGATGGCAAACAGCGGCGCGAGGTAGAGCATGCTTTCGAGAATACCCTCGCGTCCCTCGGTCATGTACTTGTCCGCGTCGGACAGCGGCACCTGCGGCGGGACGGGCACCATGTGCAGCAGCTCGACGCGCGCGCCCGTCGCCTCGCACAGGCGGTACGTCTGGCGAACCATCGACAGCGCGTTGGCGGGGTTGGCCACGGCGACCATTACGCGGTACTCGCCGCCGGGCGGGCCCTCGGTCTCGGCGAGCACCTGAATTTCGTCTTCCGTGGCGACGGCGCGCTTTCGGGCATACAGCAGGTACACGCCGACCCCGGCCAGAACCCACGCCGGCGCGACGACGATCGCCAGGCGGCTGATGTGCCCGATGTTGGCCGCCAGCACCGCCTGTCCGACGATCGCCGCGATCGGAAACACGGGAAACAGCGGCATCACGAAGCCGTACTGCAGCTCGTCGCCCATGTTGAGGCGCACCTTGATCGCGCAGAGGTTCACCAGGAAGAACAGGAACAGGAACATGATGCTCGCGCACGAGGCGACGTGCTTGGTCGGCAGCAGCGCCGCGACGGTCAGGACGATCACGCCGGTGCACGTCAGGGCCACGTACGGCGTGCGCCGCTTCGGGCTGATTCGCGCCAACGCGCCGGGCAGCATGCGGTCGCGCCCGAGGGCATACCCGGCCCGGGTGGCCGAGTAGATCGTCGCGTTCAGCGCCGACGTCGACGAAAAGATCACCGCCAGCGTCACCAGCAGACCGCCGTAGGGAATCATGCGGTTGACCGCGTCGCCGAAGCCCGTCTCGCCGTCGCTCGCCGGGCCCCGCGTGCCGATCCACCGCCAGACCGCGCCGCCGACGTCGTCCGGGCGCACGGCCACGATCGTCGCGAACGAGACCAGCACGTACGTCACCGTGACGATGAGCACGGAGTACAGCATCGCCTTGGGCATGTTCTTCTTGGGCTCGATGGTCTCGTCGCCGGCCTGGGCGATGACCTCGAAGCCCTCGAACGCCACGTAGATAAAGCCCATCGTCACGAGCAGCACGGACCAGCCGTTCGGCAGGAAGGGCTGGAAGTTGCTCAGGCGGGACGGCTCGACGCCGGCACGGACGATGCCGACGACAGCGATCGACAGGACGAAGCCCATCTGCGCCAGCGTGAACAGCGCGCCGATCTTGCCCGTCTCCGACGCGCCGCGGTAGTTGATGTACAGAAACCCCAACCCCACCGCCACGGCGACGACCTTGATGACGCGCGTCAGCTCCGCGTCTACCAGGCCCAGTTCGAGGATGCCGTTGGCAACGTACTGGGTGGTGTAAGCGGCGAAGACCACGGCGTACAAACTGCCGGCCACGCTCGAGGCGAACCATTCCATCCACCCGCCGAGAAAGCTGACGCCCCGCCCGAAGGCGATCCGCGCGAAATTGTACACGCCGCCAGCGCGCGGGATGGCGCTGGCCAGTTCGGCAAAGCTCATGGCCGTGAACAGGGCAATCAGCCCGTTCAGCGCGAAGGTCAGAATCACGCCACCGGGGCCGGCCTTGCCGGTAGCGATGCCGATGCCGATGAACACACCCGCCCCGATCATCATGCCCAGCCCCATCAGCGTGACGTGAGAGAGCTTCAGATCGCGCGACAGCTCGGCATGCACGTTGCGATCATCGCTCACGGCGGTGCGTCCTTACCACGGTGCGCGCGGAGGGAAAGCCGCTGGCGGCCGCTC
Organism: Phycisphaerae bacterium; assembly: GCA_018335035.1. Lineage (GTDB taxonomy): Bacteria > Planctomycetota > Phycisphaerae > SM23-33 > SM23-33 > JAGXKT01. Next base: position 139,892 of record JAGXKT010000001.1, on the reverse strand, counting down.
GCTCAATGGCGCGACGGCTCCACAGAACCAGCGCGCCCATCACGATCAGCGCCGCGGCGACGACGAGCCCCCCAACGACGGCGTCCACACCCAACACCGCCGGACGGCTGGTCGCGCCACCCAGCGGCGCTGCGGAAGCGGCCGTAGCTGCCCAAAGCGCCTCAACCATAGACGACGTGCGTATACCACAAACGCCGTAGGCGGGCAATGCGCCTGACGTGACGCCGAACGATCGTTTTTGGCATCGGCAACTGTCTTCAGTACGATAGAGGCGCTGCCCGCCCGAGGCAGCGAGGCCCGCTCGATGACAACACGGCCGTTCACAACACTCGCAGCCGCGGCGCTGGCTGCCGTCGTCGCCGGCGACGGGCCCGCCGACGAGGCGTCCACCCGCCCCGCCGCGGCGCCGCGGGCGTACGTCGCGGTGCTGAACTTCGTCACTGACGGCGTGGCGGACCCGGGCCCGCGCGTGCCGCTGGCAAGGCGCCCGGCGGGTATCCGCCTGGCCGACGCGCTGCGTCTGCGCCTGCGACGCGACGACGCCTACGAGGTCATCGACCGGCTTACGACCGAACAGTTCGCCGACCCGACCGGCGCCGAGGCCGACGCCGACGCCGCTGCCGAACTGATGGCACGCCGCCTCGGAGCGAACCTGGCGCTGTATGGCACGGTGACGACCGGCGAGGACGGCCTTCGCGCGACGGTCCGCTGCCTGGACCTGACGGACCCCGACAGCCCGACCGGCTGGAAGCGCACGTACGCCGACGATACCGAGCGCGCCCGCGCCGTGCTGACGCGGCGGATCGTCGAGGACGTCACCGGTCGCGACGAGTGGGCCCCGCCCGAGATGGGCGCCGAGCCCGTCCCCGAAGGGCTCGGCGAACCGGTCAACGCCAATGGCGGCTTCGAGCGCGGCTCGACCGGCTGGGAAACGCCGGACAACCTCGCCACGTTCATCGAGGCGGGCGGCGACGACCGGGGGAATATCCTGCGCCTGCGGACCGACCTGGCGCGCGAGCCCTGGCTGGCGTACCGGCGGGCGCTGCGCTTGGGCAAGGCGGACCCGTCCGACCCGCCGACCGTCCCGCGAGACACCAGCTACGGATCGGTCGCGGGGCTGGAAGGCGTGCATTTCCGCAGCACGTTCATCCGCGCCCGACCGGGCCGGCGCTACTGGCTGACGGTCGACCGCAAGGGGCCCAAAGGGGCGAAGGTCTTCGTCAAGGGCTTCCGCGCCACGCCGCACGCGCGGGACGGGCTGCCGGAAAGTACCCTCGCCGAGCTGGGGCTCACGCCGCGCGAATTTGCCGAGCTTCCGCCTGAGAAGCGCCAGAAGCTGATCGACGCGGACGCCGCCAAGCATCCCAAACGCTACCTGCGCGAATGCTATCGGTGGTACCTCAATTGCGCGGAAGCTGACGGCTGGACACATTTCGCGGCGCCCTTCCCCCCGCGCGGCACGCTGGGCGAAGACGTCGAATGGCTTCAAATTCAGGTCTATGCCTACTGGCCGCCGGACGAGTATCGCTGGGACAACGTGCACCTGTACCTCGCACCGCAGCAGGCCGCGACGACCGCCCCGGCGGATGATGAGTTGTGATGCGTCCGCCCAGACTGCAGGATATACTGACACACTCGGTGCCGTCGGCGCCACTGAATGAAACATCACAGAGAGGACCCCGCCATGAACACGCGATTCGCATCGCTCGTCGCCCTGCTGATCGCGGCGACAATCGCCGGAGCCGCCGCCGGGGAAGACTGGCCGCAATGGAAAGGTCCGAACCGCGACAACCGCTCGATTGAGACGGGCCTGCTGGACACGTGGCCGGACGGCGGCCCCGAGAAGCTCTGGACGTCGCCGGCCAATCTCGGCAAGGGCTACTCGACCGTCGCCGTCGCCGACGGGATGATCTACACCACCGGCATCGTCGGGCGCGACGAGTACCTCTTCGCCCTGGACACCAAGGGCGCGCTTCAGTGGAAGAAGACGTACGGACCGGGCTGGACGCGCAGCCACGGCGGCGCCCGGACGACCCCAACCGTCGACGGCACGTGGGTCTACGTTATCAGCGGCCATGCCGTCGTCGCCCGCTATAATGCCAAGACGGGCCGGCGCGATTGGAGCGTCGACGCGATGAAGCGCTTCGACGGGCGGAACGTCGCCTGGGGCATCGCCGAGAGCCCGCTGATCGTCGACGACAAGGTCATCTGCACGCCCGGCGGGCCCCGTGCGACGATGGCCGCCCTGGACACCTCCAACGGCAAGACGCGGTGGGTCACGCGTGAGCTGTCAGACAAGAGCGCCTACTGCTCGCCACGGCTGATCGAACACCGCGGAAAGCAAATCATCGTCACGGCTACCCACCGTCACATCGTCGGTGTCGACGCTGAGACGGGCGATCTGCTGTGGAAGCACGGCTATCGCGGTCAATGCAGCGCTCATCCCAACACGCCGCTGTACAGCGACGGCAGCGTTTATTTCACCAGCGGCTACAATGCCGGCGGCGTGATGCTGAAACTGGCGCCGCGCGGCGATGCCGTCGAGCCGGCGTGGACGGACAAGACGCTCGACACGCACCATGGCAGCGTGGTCCGGGTCGGCGAGCATATCTACGGGTCAAGCTGGCACGGCAACGGAAACGGAAACTGGGTCTGCCTCGACTGGGACACCGGCGAGCCCGCCTATGACACGCACTGGCACAACAAGGGCTCGATCACGTACGCCGACGGGAAGCTCTATTGCTACGAGGAGCGCAGCGGCAACCTTGCGCTCGTCGAGGCAACGCCCAAGGGCTTCAACGTCATCAGCAGCTTCCGTATCACCGAAGGCGACGGCAAGCACTGGGCGCACCCCGTGATCGCCAACGGCCGGCTCTACATCCGCCACGGTAAGGCCCTGATGTGCTTCGACGTCCGCGGGGCGGATTTCAACCCCGACGGCAAGGGCGCGGACGCAACGGACGCAGCGAGGCACAAGGACAGACCCACCGAGGACGAAATCGAAGACGTCACACGGTCCGTCGACGAAAGCCGCGCTGACGCGAAGCTCAAATTGGCCCGCAGTTATCTGAAAATGGGCATGACCCGCAAGGCCGCCGAGCTCCTTCGCAGCATCCTGGCGGACTTCCCCGACACGGCCGCTTCCGACGCCGCAAAAGCGGAACTCGAGAAACTGAAGTAGACACACACAAGGACCCGTATGCACTACCGAACACTCGGACGAACGGGATTGACCGTATCGCAACTCGGCTTCGGCGCGATGCGCCTGCCGATGACCGGCGACGGCGACGCCAAGCGCGTCGACGACGACAAGGCCGTCCCCATGATCCGCCGCGCCTTCGAGCAAGGCGTCAACTACATCGACACGGCCGTGGGGTACTGCAACTCGGACAGCCAGCGCGCCGTCGGCGTCGCGCTGAAGGGCTGGCGCGACAAGGTCATCGTCTCCACCAAGAACCACGAATACGACGACGAGAAGAAATGGTGGCAGCACCTGGAGGACTCACTGCGATTGCTGGACATCGAGTCCATCGACATCTACAACCATCATGGCGTCAATTGGAAGTGCTTCACAGAGGGCATCGAACCGCGCGCGGGCCAATGGATGGCCAAGGCACGCGACCAGGGGCTCATCAAGCACATCTGCTGCTCGTTCCACGACGACAATGCCGCGCTGGTCAAGCTCATCGAGACCGGATATCCGGAGGTCGTCACGGTTCAGTATAACCTGTTGGACCGCCAGCTCGCCGACGGCATCGCGCGGGCGCGCGAGAAGAACGTCGGCGTGGTCGTCATGGGCCCCGTCGGCGGCGGGCGCCTCGGCGCCGACAGCGACGTCCTGCGCACGATGATCCCCGGCATCCAACGCGTCCCGGAGCTGGCGCTGCGGTTCGTGCTGGCCAACCCGAACGTGACGATGGCGCTGTCCGGCATGAGCACGATGCAGCACGTCGAGGAGAACCTCGCTGCCGCGGCCGACGAAGTCACCCTCAGCGACGACGACAAGGCCGCCCTCGCCGAACACCTCGAGCGGCTGGACGCCCTGGCCGAGCTGTACTGCACCGGCTGCAAGTACTGCCTCCCCTGCCCGCAGAACGTGGATATCCCGCGGATCTTCAGTATCTACAACGCCGGGCGCGTCTGGGGCCTCTGGGACCATGCCCGCCGGCGCTACGCCGCCCTCGCCGACGACGACAAGCTTGGAAACCAAGCCGACGCCTGCATCGCGTGCGGTCAGTGCGAGGACAAGTGCCCCCAGAACATCCCCATCCGCAAGCAGCTCAAAGAGGCCCACGAGGCGCTGACCAAAGCGTCCTGAAGCGCCGAATCATGCCGAAAGGGCGCGGAGACGAGCACGGCGCGGCTTCCGCGCTGCCGACGTGCGTCCGCGCCTCCGCGCAGCCGTCCGATGGCGGCAGCCAACCCGGCACGCCCCGTCCCGACACGTGCTATTCTACGCACGCCGCCCGAGCCGCGGCAAGCTGCTTCGCCTACGCTTCGTACCCCGCCTCGGCGACGGCGATCGCCCGCAGCAGGGCCCGGGCCTTGTTGAGCGTTTCCTGATACTCGGCCGCGGGGTCGGAATCGGCGACGACGCCGCCGCCGGCCTGGACGTACACCTTGCCGCCGCAGATCGCCATCGTCCGCAGCGCGATGCAGGTGTCCATGTTGCCGCTGAAGTCCACGTAGCCGACCGCCCCGGCATACGGGCCGCGGCGCGTGGGCTCGAACTCGTCGATGATCTCCATCGCGCGGATCTTCGGCGCCCCCGAAACCGTCCCGACCGGCAGCGACGTCCGCAGCGCGTCGAAGGCCGTGTTGCCGGCCGCCAGCTTGCCCCGAACGTCCGAGACGATGTGCATCACGTGACTATAGCGCTCCACCGTCATCAGGTCGGACAGCTCGATCGTCTTCGGCTCGGCGACGCGCCCGACATCGTTCCGCGCCAGGTCCACCAGCATGATGTGCTCGGCGCGTTCCTTCTCGTCGGCACGCAGTTCGGCCTCAAGGCGGCGATCCTCCTGCTCCGTGGCGCCGCGCGGGCGGGTACCGGCCAGCGGACGGTTGGTCACGATGCCGTCCTCCACGCGGCAGAGGATCTCCGGCGACGAGCCAATCAGCATCACCTCCGGCGTTCGCAGGATGAACATGAACGGCGAAGGGTTGACCACGCGCAGGGCACGGTAGATGTCGAAGGGCTCGGCCGACGTCTCCACCGCCAGTCGCTGTGACGGGACCACCTGGAAGATATCGCCGGCGCGGATGTACTCCTTGCACGCCTCGACCATCTCCATGTACCGCTCGCGCGAGACGTTGCTCTCGAATGGCTTCTCCGGGATGCCGACCAGCGTGATCTCGCCGACGGCGCGCCCGGCGCCTTCGCGCAGCCGCGCGATGGTCCGCTCGATGCGGTCTGTCGCCTCGCGGTAGGCCGAGCCGGCGTCGCTCGTGACGTGTGCGTTGGAAACCACCTTGATCGTCTTGGAGACGTGATCGAACAGCACCATCGTGCGATACAGCCCGAACGACAGATCAGGAAGCTGTCGGTCGTCCGGCGGGCCGTCACCGAGCTTCTCATAATAGCGGACCATGTCGTAGCCCGCGAAGCCGACCACGCCGCCGGTGAACCGCGGCAGCCCGGCGACATGCACCGGCTTGTGCGGATCGAGCATGCGTGCCAGCTCGCCAAGGGGATCATGGCTTGCGATGGTCTGCGGCTCAGCGCCGGCGCGGCGGATGACGATCTCGTCGCGGCGTGCTGTGAACGTCGCCTCCGGGTCGGCCGCCACGAACGAATACCGCCCGATCCGCTCGCCGCCGACGACGCTCTCCAGCAGGAAGCTGTACCCCGCCGGAGCGAACCCGGCCGGCTGGGCCAAACGCTCGTAGGCCATGACGGGCGTCAGCGAGTCGGCAAGAAGTTGGCGATAGACCGGCACGGTGTTGCCGTGCTCGCATAGGGACAGGAACTCGTCAAACGTTGGATGATAGTGTTTCATGGTTGTCGCTCATCGCGCGGGCCGTTCGCAAAAGCGTACGGAATACCCGCAGTGTTGTCATCATTCGGTATCGGCGACAGGAGAGGAAGACTGCGTCAGAAATCGCCGATGGGGACGGCGCCGACTGATTCGCCGACGCACGGAAGACCTCAGGCCGCGCCGCAGCGCGGCCGGGGCCAGACCCAAACCAACACCGTCCAGCCGCCGCGGTCGCCGGTGCGACCCCCACCGACATGTGTGGCAATACGTGCAATCATGTTGGAACGATGCTACGGCCCCTGCCTGCCGCCGTCCAGAGAAGCTTTTGTGTTATTGACCCCACGGGCCTGTTGTACCGATATACCATCCATGCAAATCACGCTGAACATCGACGAGGCCCTGTTGCGACAGGCCAAGCGTCTGACCGGCGTTCAGCAACACCAGGAACTGATCGCACAGGCGCTGGAGACGCTCATTCAGCGTCGCAGCGCGGAGATGCTTGCCCGGCTGAGCGGCCATGAGGCGCTCTTCAACACGGCTGCCGAACAATACCCTACCGCCCCGTAACATCCACGCGAAAGCGGCGAGAGCGCGGGCCGTCGAACTCGCAGAAGAACACGGCCTGCCATGTCCCCAACGTCAGCCGGCCGCCCGCGAAGGGCACCGCCTGGGCCGCACCGACGATGCTGCTCTTGACGTGCGCCGCGGAGTTGCCCTCTGCGTGGCGATAGAACCCCTGGCGCCAGGGCACCGCCTCATCCAAAGCCGCTATCACGTCGTGGACTACGCTCGGGTCGGCGTTCTCGTTGATCGTCACGCCTGCCGTCGTATGCGGCACGTACACCGTCGCCACGCCCTCGCTCAGGCCGGAGGCCTCCACGGCCTCGGCAACCCGGTCGGTCACGTCGATCATCTCGTCACGGCTGTTCGTGCGAATCTCGAACGTCTTTTGGGCCATCACCTGCTCCTGACTCCACGCCCCGAAACACCGCGGGCTGCTTCTTATACCGCCCCCGGAGCCCGGGATGCCAGAACGAAGCCGCACGGCGCCTACGGAGCTGCGACGACATTCTCCGGCGTGCCGGCAAGGTAAGCATGGACGTTGCCGACCGTGGCCTTGATAATCCGCTCCAGCGCCTCGCTGGAGTTGAACGCGTTGTGCGGCGTGATGATGACGTTCTCCATCCGAAGCAGGGCGGTGTTCTGAACCACGGAGCGAAGGGTGTCCACGTCGTAGCTTCGCGAGAGCAATTCGGCCTCTTCGGCGACGGCAGTCTCGGCCTCCAGCACATCCAGCGCCGCGCCACCCAGGTGGCCGCTGCGCAGCGCGTCGATCAGCGCTTCCGGATCGACCAGCCCGCCACGGGCAGTGTTGACGAGAATCGCGCCGGGTTTCATCTTGGCCAGAGCGTCGGCGTCGACGATATGACGCGTCTTCTCGTTGTATGGCACATGCAAGCTCAGCACGTCCGACTCGCCCAGCAGGGCATCGAAATCCACGTAGGAAAAACCCATCGCCTGGGCGAGATTCTCATCCGGAGCGATGTCGTAGCCCAGCCGTCTCATGCCGAACCCGCCGGCGATCCGCAGCGCGTGGCGAGCGATTCGCCCGGTGCCCAGCGCGCCGAACGTCTTGCCGTAGAGGTCCTCACCCCGCAGCCCCTCGATGCTGAAATCCCCCCGCGTCGTCCGCTCGTAGCAGCGGTGAATCTTCCGTGTCAGCGCCAGCAGCATCCCGAACGTGTGCTCCGCCACTGTATTCTCCCCATAGTTCGGCACATTGCAGATCGTGATGCCCCGCCGCCGGCACGCGTCGGCGTCGATGTGGTCGAATCCCGTGCTCCGGGTGGTGATCAACTCAAGACCCGGCATGCGGTCGAGCTGCTCGGCCGTAACGGAACTATGGACGAATACGCTCAACACGCGTAATGCGTCGGGAATGCGATCGTCGGGGAGATCCTCCAGGCGTTCACGCGCCGTGATGATCTCGCAGGCGTGTGGACATTGCGCTTCAAGCCGCTCCCGCTCCCATTCGTGGGCCTCGACGACAAGAATTTCGGTCGGCTCGTGCGATTGTTCGCTTCGGCTCATTGCCACACCTCCCATTGCATTATAGCGCCCCAACAGCCGGCGCAGATAACGGGCGACGCAGCGCCACGCCGCGTCGCCCGTGTCGAAAATCGATCTGCAATACGGAACTACTTCTTCAATGCGTACACGCCTCGGCTGACCTTGCGAAAGCGCTTATCGTTCAGCGCCCCGGCAACGAGGTTGTAGAAGTTTTTGCTGTTCGTCTTGTAGCCGGCCTTCTTGACCGCCTCCATGATGTCACGGACGCGCATACCTTTGGGGGTCTTGGCCAGCACATCCTCAATATAGTCCTGAAGCGGTTTGGTGTTCTTGGGACGACGCCGCTTCGGTCCGCGCTTGGCGGTCCGCTTGGTTGTCTTCTTGCCTGTTCGGCCGGCAGTCGCCGTGCCCTGTAGCTGGGCGATCTGCTTATCCACGCCCTCGAGGTCGCGCGCAAGCTGACTGCGCTTACGCTGAAGCTGCTTCAGGCGACGTTGCTTCTGCCGGAGTTCCTTCTCGACATCTTGGATTGTTCTGTTTGCCTTGGGCACTGTTTGTTTCCTTCCTCAAATAATACAGTCTTGCGTACTGAGTCACAAAGCCATTGTTGCATTAGCATTTTAGCTACTTGAAGGAATCTCGCAACCAAAAAAGGAAGGAATGGGGAAAAGATGGGTCCCGTCGCCCCATCAATATCAGAAGCGCAGAAACTGCGGATCCGACCAGTCCCAGAGTCGTCGCGGGTGGCGGTCAACGTCAACGGGTGTCGCGTTCCAGCGCATGGCTTCAGCGTCGTAGGCGCCGTGGGCATGCGTGAAGAAACTCCATCCGGCCAGCAGAAGCCCCGCTGCCGGAAGCGCCCAGCGGCCCTTCGCAGCACGCGCCACCAACCACGCCAGAGCCGGAAGCGACAGAAGCACCAGAACCGGCGACATGTCCGTCCAGAAGCGCGGCCCATAGGAGTATCCGCCCCACCAATGCGCGAACGACGAGATCGCCAGCCAGTGGGCGACCAGCAGGGCGACCAACAGCCATCTCAGCAGTCCCACCCGGCCGCGACGCCGTGCCACGGCGACGCCGACGACGGCCAATACCACAATCGGCGAGTACACCAGAAGTCCCCGCGCCGGGCTGACGAGGTGGCCCGCAAGTGCCTCCAGAACGGGCCCGCCCCCGAGGCGGCCGGGCTGGTAGTACGGCGGCAGCGGCGTACCGTACACACTGAAGCCATACAGGGCGAATACCGCCGTGAGCGCGAGCCCCCAGGCGGCATACGCCAGGAACACGCGGCGAAAACGCACCAGAACGTATATCGACAGCGCAGCTGCCGCCAGCGAGTACGTCGGGCGGATGACGTACGCCATCGTCAGCGGCAACGCCGCGGATTGGGCGAGCCACGGGCGCCGCTCGGCGGCGGTCACCAGACACAGGGCGACCAGCAGCATCAGAACCCCAGGCCCATGCTGCCAAAGCGCCCGCGAAGCCGTGGACCACATTGGCGTGCAGAAGGCAAAGATCGCCACGGCCGATAGCGTTACGGCGCGGCCATAACCCCAGCGCCGGGCGAGCCAGTAGACCAGCACGCTTGATATCGCCGTGAGGATGGAGGCGATGAACCGTTGGACGCCGCCGACGTGGTCCAGGTCGCGGACCATCCGCGCCGACAGCGACTCGTCGCCCAAGACTGCGTAGGCCCCGTCAAGGGCGGCCACGAGCGGCGCCACCAGCACGGGCGTTCCGATGGGAAACGTCGAGTAAATGCAGCCGTCGCGCCGCTCGAGCGTGTAGTGGAGTTGCTCGCCCATCAGGTGCTCGTACTCCGACAGATCCAAATCGCCCGTGTGCATGAGACTCAGCGCACGGTGCACGCACCACCGCGAGTCGTACACCGTCGAGCGGGCGGCATAGTGCGGCAAGAACACGAGGACCGCCACGGCGGCCATCAGCCACCGCTCGCGGCGAGAGGATGCCGGTCGGCTTGTTCGGGCGGGAACCATCAGGGCTTTCCGCAAGTGCGACCCGGGCATTGTGACGCCTGCGGCGCCACCAGACAAGCACGGTGGGGCAACGGCCTGGCGTGTTGCGGCTACCCCGAAAACGAAGGCCGCCACCACGCCCGGCCGTGTCACGGTAGACGCACCGCTGCCTGTCCGCTAGCATGTACGCAGCCGCGAGTGCCCCGCGCAGGGCACGACGTCAACCCGCGGCGAGGAAACACAGGACCATGCCGAGATCCAAGACCTTGCAGGACCGGCCCGCCATCGCGTTCCTTAGCGATTACCTGCCGCGGCAGTGCGGGATCGCCACGTTCACGCACGATTTGTGCGAGGCGGTCGCTACGCAGGCGGGGCGAAAGTACGAGGTGTTCGCCGTGGCGACCAACGACGTACCCGAGGGCTACCCCTATCCTGAGCGCGTCCGCTTCGAGATGCGGCAGTCCGTCCGGGCCGATTACCGCCTCGCGGCCGAGTTCCTGAACATCCAGCAGGTTTCGGCCGTCTGTCTCCAGCACGAGTACGGCATCTTCGGCGGAGCGTGTGGGTCGCACATTCTGGCGTTGCTGACGCGTCTGCGCCGCCCACTGGTGACCACGCTGCACACCGTGCTGAAGGAGCCGTCCCGCCAGCAGCTTCAGGTGCTCAAGCAAATCGCCGAGCACTCGGACCGCATTGTGGTGATGAGCGACGTGGCACGGGGAATGCTGGGTGACATCTACGACGTGCCGGAAGACAAGATCGCGCTGATTCCGCACGGCATTCCGGACGTGCCGTTCGTGGACCCGACGTTTTTCAAGGATCAGTTCGGCGTGGAGGGCCGGACGGTAATGCTGACGTTCGGGCTGCTGTCGCCGGGCAAGGGCATCGAGTATGCCATCGAGGCCTTGCCGAAGATCGTCGCCGAGCATCCGGAGATCATCTACATCGTCCTCGGCGCGACCCACCCCCACATCAAGCGAGAGAGCGGCGAAGAATACCGAAACGCCCTGATGCGGCGGGTCAATGAACTGGGGATGTCCGACCACGTGATGTTCGTCAACCGCTTCGTGGAGATGGACGAGTTGTGCGAGTTTCTCGGTGCGGCGGACCTGTACGTCACGCCGTATCTCCAGGAGGCGCAGATCACGTCCGGAACGTTGGCCTACGCGATGGGCACGGGAAAGGCCGTGGTCTCCACCGCCTACTGGTACGCCCAGGAAATGCTCGCCGACGAGCGAGGCCGGCTGGTGCCGTTCCGTAACTCGGATGCCATCGCCGAGCAAGTGGTCGACCTTCTGGATAACGAGACCGAGCGGCACGCCATACGAAAACGGGCCTACAACTACTGCCGCAAGATGACCTGGAAGCGTGTCGCGCAGGACTACCTGGATCTGTTCCAGACGGCGCGCGAGGCGTGGGTGGAGCGTCAACATCGAGTGGCCGAAACGCCGAGAGAACGGGGCGCATCGCTCAAGGAAGACGAACTGCCGGAGATCGATCTGCGACACCTGCGGACGCTGACCGACATGACGGGCATTCTGCAGCACTGCCGGTTCGCCACCCCGGACCGCAACCACGGATACACGACCGAGGACAACGCCCGTGCGTTGATCGTCGCGACGCGGTATTGGGACCAGACGCACGATGAGGGCGTCCTGCGGCTGATGCAGACGTACCTGTCGTTCCTGTCGCACGCGCTGGACGAGCAGACGGGGCGCTTCCGCGGCTACATGCACTACAACCGCACCTGGGACGAGGCACCCGGCGATGAGGATTCCCACGCCCGCGCCTTGTGGGGCGTCGGCTGCGGTGTGGCGCTGTGCCCGTACGAGTCGATGATCGCCCTGGCGACGCGGCTGTTTCTCAACGCCCTGCCCGCCGTCGAGGAGTTCTCCTCCCCGCGGGCCTGGTCCTACGCCATCGTCGGTATTCACGAGTATCTCTGCCGGTTCGGCGGAGACAGCGAGGTCCGCCGCTATCGCCACGTGCTCGCCGAGAAGCTCATGGACTACTTCGAGGCGAACATGAGCGACGACTGGCCGTGGTGCGAACACGTGGTCACCTACGCCAACGCCACGCTGCCGCACGCACTGCTGATGAGCGGCAAGTGGCTTCAGAACGGGCGGATGATCGACATTGGCAAGCGCGTGCTGGCGTGGTTGCTGGAGATCCAGACGAACGAGGACGGGCATCTGTCGATCATCGGCACGCAGGGGTGGTACGCCCGCGGCGGTGAGCGGGCGCGGTTCGACCAGCAGCCGCTGGAGGCCCACGCCCTGGTGAACGCCTGCGTGGAGGCCTACCATGTCACGCGCGAGACATATTGGCTGGGCCAGGCCCGGAAGGCGTTTACGTGGTTCTTGGGCGACAATGATTTGCGCATCCCGTTACACGATTTCACGACGGGCGGCTGTCGCGACGCCCTGCATGCCGACCACGTCAACGAGAATCAGGGCGCCGAAAGCACGCTGTCGTGGTTGATCGCCCTGTTGCTGATGCACGAGATGCAAACGGAGCTGACGCTGGGCGAGCCGCCTGCCGATAAGGTCTTACAGCAGCGGCCCGTCCCGCGTGCCATCAAACCGAGCGGACCCGTTGTAGCAACCAAGGTGGAGCAAGATGCCCGCACCGATCGTAATGGTCAGTAGTTATCCCCCGCGACTGTGCGGGATCGCCACATTCTGCGAAGAAGCCCGCGAGTTCATCGCCCAGGCGCATCCGGACCGCGACGTCCTCGTCATCAGCCACACTGACGGCGCCGGCGAGGGCGTTGTGCCGCTGATGGACACGTCCAAGCGCGGCTGGTGGAAGCCAGTGGCCGACGAGATCCACCGCCTCAAACCCTATGCCGTCCACATCGAGCACGAGTACGGACTGTACGAGTACCACGATGAACGCGGCCGCGGCGACGGCAACGAGGGCTTCCTCGACCTGCTCGACGCCATCAACGACATCCCCACCGTCGTCGAGCCCCACACGATTCACGGGCGTTTGACCGACTACGAAGCGGACTTCGTCTTCAAGCTCTGCCACCGCGCCGACGTGGTCCTGTTCAAGTGCCACTACCAGAAGTGGCGCCTGGACTGGAACTTCAACGGTCGCGGCTGGCCGACGCCGCGGAACATCATGGTCGTCCCTCACGGCGCCCGCTCCGACCGGCGCTACTCGCTTCAGGAGGTCTCGGAGCTGCGCGAGACGCTCGGGCTCAACAAGCTGCCCTACCTCTCGGGCCACCTCGTCGGTCTCATCGGGTGGATCCAGTCCAACAAACGATGGGACATCCTCACCAGCATGTGGGAGGAAATCGCCGAGGAAATCCGAAACCGGACCGGCGAGGATTGGGACCTTCTGGCGGCCGGGACGATGCGCGACCCGAACCATCGCAAGGACTACGAAAAATACCGCGACGAAGTCCAACTGCTCGAAAGCAAGGGCCTGGCCCACTACTACGAGTTCGTCCCGCGCGGTGACATCTACTACCAGATGATGGCCGTCTGCGACTTCATCGTGCTGCCTAGTACGGACGAAACGCAATCCGGCACGCTGGCGCGCATCATCGCGCTGAACAAGCCCTACATCACCACCGCGCCGATGGAAGGCCTGACCGCTCAGACGCTGGAGAACCGCGGCGGCCTGCTGTTCACAAACCGCGACACGCTCAAGGAGCACGTGATCGAGTTGGCCTGCAACGAACAGGCCCGCATGCGGATGGGTGAGAACCTCAAGCGCTACCTCGACGAGGTCGTCGCCTGGGAAATCGTCACCAAGCAGTACGACGAGGCCTACGAACTGGCACGCGAGGCGATCAAGACGGGCAAGCCGGTTCAGTTGCCGCTGGAATTCTAGACGCCGTACACGCGCGGCTCAGCGAACGCCAGCCGCTCGGACATGATCTTCACCGCCTCCGGGTTCGAATCGATCAGCACGGCGCTGCGCCCGCTTCGCGCCGCCGCCTCGCCGGTCGTGCCGCTCCCAGCAAAGAAGTCCAACACCGTATCGCCCGGGTTCGAATGCACGCCGACGATGCGGTTGAGGATGCCCAGGGGCTTCTGTGTCGGGTAACCCGTCCGCTCCTTGCCGTTGGTGGGGACAATCGTGTGCCACCATACGTCCGTCGGCGTCTTGCCGCGTGCCGCCTTTTCCTTCGTCACCAGACCCGGGGCCATGTACGGAATCCGATCCATCTCTTCGAAGCGGAACGTGTAGCGTTTTGGGTCCTTGACGTACCACACAATCGTGTCGTGCTTGGCCGACCACCGTCGCTTGGACCGGGCGCCGTAGTCGTAGGCCCAGACGATCTCGTTCATGAAGCCGTCTCGCCCGAAGATGTCGTCCAGCAACACCTTGACGTAATGCACCTCACGGTAGTCGAGATGGCACAAGAAGCTTCCACGGGGCGCCAGAAGACGATGGGCCTGCTCGAGACGCGGGGCGAGAAAGGCCAGGAAGTCGTCGAAGTTGTCGGCGAAGGCCTGCGAGCCAACGGCCTCCGTTCGGTAGCGCCGGCCCTGGAACCCCGTCCTGTCGCCATCGGCGTCGCGGACGGTCCGCGTGCGCAGGCGCGACTGGGCCTTGCCGGTATTGAACGGCGGATCGACGTAGATCAGGTCGAACATCCCGGCCGCGAACTGCGAAAGCACGCTCAGGTTGTCGCCGAGATAAATATCCAGCGACACGGTCATCGCCGCCTCCTGGCCTCGCGCCAGCCGGGTTGTCGTCTTCCGGCGCGTCAGCCGCTACGACCCTTGACGCCCTTGGTGGCCTTGGTGACCTTCTTGGCCTTTTCGGACGGGCGCAGGTTGCGGGTGGCCTTGCCGGCCTGCCACATCTCGGAGTTTCGGATCTCGGCCAGTTCCCCGGCGACGCGCTGCGGGTAGTCCTTCCGCCCGCAGAGGCGCAGCACGCGGGCTGTCTCGTCGCCGTTGGCGACGCGCTTGTAAAGCTCCTGGAAGACGGGCTTGACGGCCTTCTTGAACTTCGGCTTCCAGTCCAGCGCGCCGCGCTGGGCGGTGGCCGAGCAGTTCGAGTACATCCAGTCCATGCCGTTCTCGTCGACCAAGCGGATCAAACTCTGCGTCAGCTCCTCGACGGTCTCGTTGAACGCCTCAGACGGCGAATGCCCGTGCTTTCGGAGCGTCTCGTACTGGGCCTCCATCACGCCTGCCAGGGCGCCCATCAGCACGCCGCGTTCTCCGGTCAGGTCGCTGTAGACCTCCTTTTCGAAGGTCGTGGGGAACAGGTAGCCGCTTCCGATGGCGATGCCGACGGCGAGACAGCGCTGCTCGGCCTTGCCGGTGTAGTCCTGGTCGACGGCGTAGCTGGAGTTGATGCCCGCACCGGACAGGAAGTTCCTGCGAACGCTCGTGCCCGAACCCTTCGGGGCCACGAGGATCACGTCCACATCCTCCGGCGGAATGACCCTGGTCTGGTCGCGGTAGACGATCGAAAACCCGTGCGAGAAATACAGCGCGTCGCCTTCGTTGAGTTGTTTGGCGACGGTCGGCCAGATCTTCTTTTGCGCCGCGTCAGAGACGAGCATCTGCACGATGGTACCGCGCGCCGCGGCCTCGTCGATGTCGAATAGCGTCTTGCCGGGCTTCCACCCGTCGGCGACGGCGCGGTTCCAGTCCTTCTTGAACCGCTTGGACTGCCCGACGATGACGTTGAAGCCGTTATCGGCCATGTTCAACGCCTGGGCGGGCCCCTGCACGCCGTAGCCCAGCACGGCAATGGTCTCGTTCTTCAAAACGCTCCGCGCTTTGGACAGCGGAAACTCCTTGCGCGTCACGACGTTTTCCTTGACGCCGCCA
The DNA here is from genome assembly GCA_018335035.1 of Phycisphaerae bacterium. Classification (GTDB taxonomy): domain Bacteria; phylum Planctomycetota; class Phycisphaerae; order SM23-33; family SM23-33; genus JAGXKT01. The sequence continues at coordinate 124,058 of JAGXKT010000001.1, read as the reverse complement.
AAATCGATCTTCGCCATGGGACGAACTCCTCTGTTGATAGCCAAAAGCCAAGGCGCGATTCTTACGCGCCGCGGCGTGGGCGTCAAGCGCCGGCGCGTTCGCCGCCGACACAGGCAGGTTTTTGCGGTGGCAAACGAAGGGGGCCTTTGTCTATAGTTCCCCTCGGAAACGAACACGAACCCAACGAATGAAACGCGGGAGAATGCGATGCGTCATGCAGTCATCATGGCCGGGGGCGCCGGCAAGCGCCTCTGGCCGCTGAGCCGACAGAACCGCCCGAAGCAACTGCTGCCCCTGGTCGACGGCAAGAACCTGCTGACGGTAGCGGTCGAGCGGCTGGGCAGCGTGTTCGAGACGGAGAACATTCTGATTGTCGCCAACGCTCAGTACGCCGATCAGATCGCCGCGGCGCTGCCGCACGTACCGCGGGCCAACATCATCGGCGAGCCCGAAGGCCGCGACACGGCCAACGCCGTCGCCCTGGCGACACAGGTGCTGACCGGACGCGACGAGCAGGCAACGATGGCGGTGTTCACCGCCGACCACGTCATCCGCCCGGAAGCATGCTTCGCCGACGCAGTGCGGACAGCGTGCGAGGCGGCCGAGGCCAATCCGGACGCCCTGCTGACCTTCGGCGTCCACCCGACCTGGCCGCACACGGGACTCGGCTACATCCACGCCGGAGCCCGGGTCGCCGACGGCATCCGCGAGGTCGAGGCGTTCCGCGAGAAGCCCGACCACCAAACCGCCCGTCGCTACGTCGAGAGCGGACACCACTACTGGAACAGCGGCATGTTTGTCTGGACGTTGCCGGCCATTCGCAATGCCCTGGAACAATTCCTCCCCGAGTCGCTGGCGGCACTGGCGTGCGTCGCTGAGGCCGAACGCGACAGGCAGGACTACACCGAAACCCTGCGCGAGGTCTATCCGCAGCTCGAGAGAATCAGCATCGACTACGCCGTGATGGAAAAGGCCCCACGCGTGATGATGGTCGAGCTGAATTGCCAGTGGCTGGACGTGGGATCCTGGCCGGCGCTGGCGGACGTCACCGAGCACGACGAGTCGGACAACGTCGTTCTGGCCGACAACGCCATGGTCGTCGACGGGTATCGGAACGTGATCGTAACGGAGGGGGACCACCTGCTGGCCGTGATCGGCATGGACGACTGCATCGTGGTCCACGCCCCCGACGCGACGCTCGTCTGTCGAAAATCCGACGCCCAGCGCATCAAGGACTTCGTCGGCCAACTCGGCGAGAAGTACGGAAACAAGTACCTCTAGCGCAAGCCGATACGACGCGGCCGGGCCTGCTCCAACGCGCCACATCGGCTAAACCGAGCGAGGCGGGCAGCGCCCCCGCCGATAGCGGCCGCGATTCGGTTATGCGCTTCGTAGCAGGTCTACCAGCATGCCCACGCCGCGGTCCAGCAGGTCGTCCGGCGTGATCAGCGGCGGCGCCAGGCGCAGCACGTTCGTCTGGGCATAGCCGATCAGCAGCCCGCGCTGCATCGCTTCGAGGAACAGCGGCCTGGCCTCGACGCCGGCGTCCAGCTCGATACCGATCAGCATGCCATGCCCCCGCACCTCGCGCACGCAGCCGATCTGCGCCTCGCGCAGCGTCCGGCAAAGCCACGCGCCCTTCTCGGCCGCTCGGTCGACCAGCCCTTCCTCGGCGATCAGGTCCATCGCCGCCACCCCGCCCGCAGCACACAGCGGGTTGCCACCCATCGTCGAGGCGTGCGTCCCGGGGCTCAGCACGTCCGCGTATTTCGGCGACGCGACGCACGCGCTGATCGGCGCCCCGCCGCCGAGCGCCTTGGCCAGCGTCATCACGTCCGGCTCGATGCCAAAATGCTGATGCGCGTACCACCGTCCCGTCCGCGCCGGGCCCGTCCAGACCTCGTCGCACACGAGCACCAGGCCCCTCTCGTCGCAGAGCGTGCGCAATCCTTTCAGGAACGACGCGTCCGGAACATTCACGCCGCCCTCGCCTTGGATGGGCTCGACGAACACCCCGGCCGTTTCGTCGTCGATCAGCGCCGCGACGCTGTCGAGGTCGCCGTAGTCGGCCTTGACGTTGCCCGGCAGCATCGGCTCGAAGCCGGCCTGGTACTTCTCCGGCGTCAGCGACAGCGCGCCCATCGACCGTCCGTGGAAGCAGCCATGGAAGCTGATAATCTTGTAGCGCCCGTCGCCGGCGACGCGGCGGACCAGCTTCAACGCCGCCTCCACCGCGTCGGCGCCGCTGTGACCGAAAAACACCTTCCCGCCGAAACCGTTCTCGACGATCCGCCGCGCCAGGTCCACCTGCGGGCGACTCGTAAAAAAGTTCCCGTGACACCACAGCGTCCGCGCCTGGCACTGGACGGCGTCGGCGATCTTCGGATGGCAATGCCCGCCGATGCCCGCGCCGCCGAAGCCGGCGAAGAAGTCGATATACTCCTTGCCGTCGGCGTCCCACAGGCGCGCGCCCTCGCCCCGCTCGGCCGCCAGCACACGCTGCCCGTAGCTCGGGATGATGTACGTATCGGTCGCGTCGATCAGTTCGCGTGCAGCGCTCATGGCGTCTCTCCATATAGCGACGATTCATCGACAAAGTCCGGTCCTTGTACGCCTACCGTCCGCTCGCGTCAAGGAACCACCCACGACGAAGGCCCCAACGGCGGCGTTGGCGTCACCGACCGACGGAGGCGTCGGAACCGTGGCGTGTCGAGGAGCGGCGACAAGGCAATCGTTGCATCTCGGGCGGCGTCTTTCGTGAGGAACATCGGCATGATATGATTTGCCCGCACGTAGCGTGGGCGGCACAATGTCGCCGGCGTCCGTCCCATGAGGATAACGGCAATGGCTCTACATGCGATACGGGTGATCTTCCTGCTGGTGGTGCTCGGCGCAACACTCAGCTACGCCTTCCAGCCGGAGATTTACCAGCAGGGCACGTCCTCCAAGGTGGTGTACGCGTATCTCCTGCTGCCGCCGTTGCTGGCCGTTGGCGTGATGCTGATCGATTGGCTGTGGCGTCGCAAACATCTTCAGGTTATTGGGGGCTTGTTTTTCGGGTTGCTGGGGGGACTGGTGATTGCCTACGCCCTGTCGCTCATCGTCAACCTCGTCGCGTCGTTCGTGCCGAGTCCACCCCCGGCGTCGCATCCGGGCCTGCCGCCCGAGCCGCCGGAGCAGAGGTCGCCCATCGTCGACGGCGCCGCGGCCGACCGGGGCGGTGTATCCGACGCGACCGTCCGGGCGGCCCCAGGCGCGATCGAGGCCACCTCGGCAGATGACAGCGCGGCCTACGCATCCGCTCTGCAAGCGTATGTTCAGAAGAAGGAGGCGTACGACCGCCGCCTGGAGGCCTACGCAACATACCGAGCCCACGTACAAGCATTGCAGCTGGTCAAGCTGGTGCTGGGTGCGACGGCCGTGTTCTTGTGCGTCAGCTTCGTCTTGCAGACCAAGGACGATTTCCGTTTTGTCATTCCCTACGTGGAGTTCTCGCGCCAGGCGAAAGGCACGCAGCCATTGCTTCTGGACACGTCAGCCATCATCGACGGCCGCATCGCCGACATCGCCGAGACACGGATTTTCGATGCGGAAGTGATCGTGCCGCGGTTCATACTGGCCGAGCTGCAAGGGATCGCCGATTCGGACAACAAGTTGAAGCGCAACCGGGGTCGGCGCGGCCTGGACGTGCTCAATCGCCTGCGCAGCAGCGACAAGCTGGACATCCGCATTATGGACGTGACGACGCCGGGCGTTCGGGAGATCAAGGAGGCGGACGCCAAGCTGGTCGCGCTGGCGGGACACCTCGACGCGCGCGTCGTCACCAACGACTATAATCTGAACAAGGTCGCGCGGCTGCATGACGTGACAGTCATCAACATCAACGATCTAGCCAATGCACTGAAGCCCGTGGTATTGCCCGGCGAGTCGATGCGCGTCAAGGTCGTCAAGCCCGGCGAGGAGACGGGACAGGGCGTTGGCTACCTTGACGACGGAACCATGGTGGTGGTCGAGAAGGGTCGCGACCGAATCGGTGAGGAGGTGGAAATCGCCGTGACCAGCGTGCTGCAAACATCGGCCGGGCGCATGATCTTCGGGCAGTGCAAGAACAGCTAAGGCCCTGTCCCGCCTGATCGACAATGCTTGTGGTCCCACCGGTCGTGATGAAACACGAATGCATTATGAACGGCCGTAGGACGCCGTCCTGCGTGCCGCATGGACGTATACACAGGAGTCAGACATGCCTGAAACCATCGAATCATTCGTCGCGAAGCTTCAGGCCGAGGGTGTCGAGGCCGGCAAGCAGAAGGCCGACAAGCTTAAGACCCAGGCGGAAGCGGAGAAACAGCAGGTTCTCCAAGAGGCGCGAGAGCAGGCCGAGACTATCATCGCCGACGCCAAGGCCGAGGCCGAAAGGATCGTCCACCGCGGCAAGACGGACCTTCAGATCGCGGCACGCGACACGGCGCTGAAGCTGCGCGAGCGGCTGAGCAAGGGGTTGTCGGCGCTGGCAGCCCAGGCGTCGCGGGAGAAGCTCGACGATCCAGACTTCCTTGGGCGCGTGCTGCACGAACTGGTGTTGATGTACGCCAAGAGCGAATGCGAACACAAGCGGGCGATTCGAATCAACGTACCGGACACGATCCGCGACCAACTCGTGGATTGGGCTTTGCGCGAACTCGGACAGGAGAGCGTCGGCGGCGACCACACGGCGATCGACCTGAAGGGTACGCTCCGCGAGGCCGGCTTCGAGTACGAAATCGCCGACGGGGGCAACGTGGAGGTCACGCTTGATGCGGTCGTCCAGAACCTCACCGAGATCGTCAAGCCCTCGCTGGGCGAACTGCTCCGCGAGGCGATGAGCGACGGGGACGCGACGGCGCACGTCGGCCAACAAGACGAGCGGAATGCCAACGGGGGCGACTAGGTCCCACGGATGGGCTCGCAGAACTACTACCTTCTGACCATGCTGCCCGCTTTGGGCGACCCCGGCGCCGCCCCGCCGCTGACGCCGCGCGAACTGCGCCGCATAACCGCCGAGGCGGACGGGCCGCTGGTGTTGGTCGACACCGTGTTGCTTGCCGACGACCTCCGGCTGCGCGATGCCGTGCTCGCCGGGGAGGTCGACGCGACGACAAACGATGCTCTGCGAAGCCCGGCCGTTCTGGGCAGCGATCAACTCCGCGGCGAGGCGCCCCTGCCGGCCCACCTGACCGGCGGCGAGACCGACACTGGCAACGCCTCCGCACGGACCGGCGTCGACGCAGTCTGGGAGGCGTATTTCCGCCACGCCGCGGCGACCGCGCGGCAGACCGGCAGTGAGTTCCTCGCCGCCTGGGTGGAATGGGAAGTTGCCCTCCGGAACGCCTTGGCGCGCGAGCGAACCAAGGCCCTGGAGCTGGTCGCCGAGGACTACCTCGTCGCGCCGGATCTGGCAGGCGACGAGGAGGTCTCCGAGGCGGTCATCGCCTGGACGTCGGCCGCCAATCCACTGGACGGCCTGCGGGCGCTGGACCGGTGGCGATGGCACTGGTTGGTCGCCCATGACGCGTATTTCAGCTTCGCCGACGACGAGGTCGCCGCCTACGCGGCCAAGCTGTCGCTGCTGCGACGCTGGGAACGACTGGAAGCAGAGAAATCCGAATGAGCGCGCCCGAATATCGAACGAAGTCCGAATGCCGAATGATAAACGCGCCGGCGGGTATCGTGCCTTCGTCATTCAAGCTTCGTCATTCGTTCGCCATTCGAGCTTCATCATTGATCCGTTATTCGTACTTCGCCCTTCGGCATTAGAGAGGTATAGACCGTGACTGGAAAGATCGTCGCATGCTTCGGAAACATGGTGATCGCGGAAATCGACGGACGTGTCGTCCAGAACGCCGTGGGGACCTGCCATCGCCAAGACGGCGCCGAGTTGCTCAGCGAGGTCATCCGCGTTCGCGGCAAGCTGGCCGACTTGCAGGTCTTCGAGGAGACCCGCGGACTGAAGGTCGGCGACAAGGTGACCTTCCGCGACGAGATGCTCTCGGTGACGCTGGGCCCGGGGTTGCTGGGGCAGATCTATGACGGGCTCCAGAACCCGCTGCCCGAGCTCGCTGACGCAGTGGGCTACTTCCTCGAGCCCGGACACTACATCCACGGGTTGAATACGGAAGCCAAGTGGGCCTTCACCCCCACAGCGGAAACAGGCGCGACCGTCCGCGCCGGCGACGTCCTGGGCTTCGTTCCCGAGGGCATGTTCACGCATCAGATCATGGTGCCGTTCGCATGGCGCGGCGAATACAAGGTCGCATCCGTCGCCAAGGCCGGCGAATACACGGTCGCCGACACAATCGCCACGCTCACCGACGCTGACGGCAACGAGCATCCAGTGACCATGCAGCAGGATTGGCCGGTCAAGCGCGAGATGAGCGCATTCAAGCGGCGGCTTATGCCGTCCGACCCGCTGGTGACACGCGTCCGCATCATCGACACGATGTTCCCCGTCGTGCGCGGCGGCACGTATTGCATCCCGGGCCCGTTTGGGGCGGGCAAGACCGTCCTCCAGCAGATCACCTCGCGCCACGCCGAGATCGACGTGGTCGTGCTGACCGCCTGCGGCGAGCGAGCCGGTGAAGTCGTCGAGACTATCCGCGAGTTCCCCGAGCTGACCGACCCGCGAACCGGCAAGTCGCTCATGGAGCGGACCATCATCGTCTGCAACACGTCGGCGATGCCCGTCGCCGCACGCGACGCGTCGGTCTACACGGGCGTAACGCTGGCCGAGTACTACCGCCAGATGGGCCTGGACGTGCTTCTACTGGCCGACTCGACCAGCCGGTGGGCTCAGGCGATGCGTGAGATCTCCGGGCGGCTGGAGGAGATTCCCGGCGAGGAGGCCTACCCGGCCTACCTGGAAAGCCGCATCGCCGATTTCTACGAGCGTGCCGGAGCCGTGGAGCTGAACGACGGGCGCACCGCCTCCGTGACGGTCGGCGGAACGGTCAGCCCGGCCGGGGGTAACTTCGAGGAGCCCGTCACACAAGGCACGCTGAAGGTCGTCGGGGCTTTTCATGGACTGTCGCGCGAGCGGTCCGACGCCCGGCGCTACCCGGCGATCGACCCGCTGGACTCCTGGAGCCAGTACACCGGCATTATCGACGCCAAGAAAGCCGGGCGCGTCCGCGCCCTGTTACGGCGGGGCAACGAGGTGCGGCAGATGATGACCGTCGTCGGCGAGGAAGGCACGCCCATCGACGACTTTACCGCCATGCTTAAGGCCGAGTTCGTCGACAGCGTCTATCTCCAGCAGAACGCCTTCGACCCGGTTGACGCGGCCACGCCGCGCGAACGCCAGGAATTTGTCTTCGGGAAGGTCCTGGACGTCGTTGACCTGGATTTCGGCTTCGAAAACAAGGACGACGCGCGGAAGGTCATGTTCCGCGCGACCGACCTGTTCCGCAACTGGAACTATGCCCCCTGGCTGCCCGAGGGTACCAACGAACACGAGACCGAAGAAGAAACAACAACACCGAACGGCCAAGCCCAGCCCCAGGAACCGGGCGCCGACCAGGGCGATCAGAAGCAAGGCGAAGGCGAGAACGAAGGCGGCAAGGACCAGACGCGCTCGGAAGAAGAGATCGTCGAAGGCCGCAGCGAGGAGTTCAAGCGCATCCTCGGCGAGATCGAGGCGTTCATCGCCGCCAAGGGCCGAACCGGCGCGCAGGAAAGCGACGAGAGCAAGCAGGCCGAGCCGCAAGAAGCGACCGCCGCTGAATGAAAAATACGCTACACAGAGGAACAGAGACAACAAACGACAAGGTCGAAGTTCGAAAGTCGAAGTTCGTAGCGAATGCGGCACGTCGAACATCGAACGTCGAACGTCGCTCTTCGATCTTCGACCTCAAGAATCTCTGTGTCGCAAGGCCGTTTTGAGGTGCGTGAAACGATGAGAAAATACTACGACGAAATCACGCGTATCGCCGGCAACGTGGTCACCGTCCGCGCCGAGGGCGTCAGCTACGACGAGTTGGCCGTCATCACCACCGACCGCGGGCCGTCGCTGGCACAGGTCATCCGCCTGGAAGCCGATCAGGTGTCGCTGCAAATCTTCGCCGGCACCAGCGGCGTGTCCACCGGCGACAAGGTCCGCTTCCTGGGCCGGCCCATGCAGGTGCCCTTCAGCGACGACCTGCTGGGGCGCGTGTTCGACGGCTCGGGCCGGCCGCGCGACGGCAAACCCGAGGTCGAGGCCGACAACGTCGATATCGGCTCGCCGGCGGTCAACCCTATCCGCCGCCGCATGCCGGACCACATGATCGAAACCCGCATCCCAATGATCGACATTTTCAACTCACTGGTCGAGTCGCAGAAGCTTCCGATCTTCTCCGTCGCCGGCGAGCCGTACAACGAGGTCCTCGCCCGTGTCGGTCTCCAGGCCGACGCCGACGTCATCATCCTCGGCGGCATGGGGTTGCGGCACGACGACTACCTCAAGTTCCGCAACCGCTTCGAGGAAGGCGGCATGCTCGGGCGGACCATCATGTTCGTCCACACCGCCGCCGACCCGACCGTTGAGACGCTGATGGTGCCTGATCTGTGCCTGGCCGTCGGCGAGCAATACGCCCTGGCGGGCAAGCGCGTGCTCGTATTGCTGACCGACATGACCGCCTTTGCCGACGCGCTAAAAGAGATCGCGATCACCATGGAGCAGATCCCATCCAACCGCGGGTACCCCGGGGACCTCTATACGCAGATGGCCCGGCGCTACGAAAAGGCCGTTGACTTCGACGAGGCCGGCTCGATGACCGTTCTGGCCTGCGTGACCATGCCCGGCGACGACGTCACCCACCCGGTGCCCGACAACACCGGCTACATCACCGAAGGCCAGCTCTACCTACGCAACGGGCGGATCGAGCCGTTTGGGTCGCTGAGCCGCCTCAAGCAGCAGGTCAACGGCGACACGCGCGACGACCACCGGGCGATCATGAACGCCTGCATCCGCCTGTACGCCGACTGCACAGAAAGCCGCGAGAAGCGCGACATGGGCTTCGAGATGTCCGCCTGGGACAACAAGCTGCTGGCCTACGGCGAGATGTTCGAGGACCGCATCCTGGACCTCAACGTCAACATCCCCCTGTTCGACGCGCTCGATCGCTGCTGGGACATCCTGGCCGCGTGCTTCGAGCCGCAGGAGACCGGCATCCGGCGAAACATTATCGACAAGCACTGGCCCAAGGATATCGGCAGCCAGGGCCCGGATAACCAAGAGCAGGAAACTTCCGAGACCGAAACGCAAACAGCACACGCGGAGTAACTGCCGATTGCGGCCATACGGCCGCCCGTATGGGCGCAATCCGCAATATACATGGCTAAACGAAAGGTAAAACTTACCCGCCCGGAGATGCGACGCCAGCGCGACCTGCTGCGCCGCTACGAGCGGTTTCTGCCCATCTTGAAGCTCAAGCAGCAGCAGTTGCAGGTCTCGGTCCGTGACGTCGCGGCCAAGCAGGACGAGGTTCGCGAAGCGACGGATCGTGCCCGCAAGAAGCTTGAGCCGTACGAACCGGTGCTCAAGGACCTCGCCGGCGTTGATTTTCGCGGTCTGGCCGAATTCGAGGACATCCAAACCTCCACGGCCAACGTCGCCGGCATCAACGTGCCACGATTCGAAAGCGCCACCTTTCCCGAGGCGCGGTACAGCTTGTTCGCCACGCCGCCGTGGGTGGACCGCGCCCTGGCCGACCTGCGCGAGATCGCCCGCCACCAGGCGGAACTGGACGTACTCAGCCGCGAGTACGAGCTGCTGAGCTACGAGCTGACCAAGGTCACGCAGCGCGTCAACCTCTTCGAAAAGGTCAAGATCCCCGAGACACGCGAGAACATTCGCCGCATCCGCATCGCCCTGGGCGACCGTCAGACCGCCCAGGTCGCCCGCGCCAAAATCGCCAAGAGCAAGCTGGCCGAGTCGGAGTCGGCCTACAGCGGCACGCCCGGGTCCGGCAACGCCGAGGAGGCCATGGCGACATGATCGCAAAGATGTCAAAGGTTTATGTCGTCGGCCGGGCAACCGAACGCAACTGCCTGCTGGACGCCCTGGCCGACCGCGGCGTGGTGCACATCACGCCGGTCGATCCGGCTGCCGCCGCGCCGGACGAGGAAACCACCACGGCGATCGCCAACCTCGACCGGGCGATGCAGATTCTCGAATCGATCGACCCGGCGGGCGAGACACCCGAGGTCGAGCCGGCCGACGCGGCCGCGGAGGTGCTCCGGATCGAGCGGGACAACGCCGAGCGTCGCAGACGGCTGGCATCCCTGCACCGCCAGATCGAAACACTCGCCGCCTGGGGCGACGTACGACTGGAACAGTTCGAGGCCCTCAAACAGCGCGGCCTGGCGCTGTGGTTTTACGAGTTGCCGGCCGACGAGGTCGCGGACGTGGACGCCGAGTGCGTGCACGTCGTCGCCGAGCGATCGGGGCGGAGGGTCTTGGTCGTGGCCGTGACGCGCGGCCGCGAGCCGGACGCTCCGGAATCAGCCGAGCCGGTCGACCTGCCGTCGCGCGACCGCCCGACGCTCCGGGCCGAGGCCGGGAAGATCGACCGCCAACTCAAGGACACCACCGAGCGTCTCGGTCGCCTGGCGCATCTGACCGACGTGATGAGCCAGAAGCGTGAGCAGTTGGCCGCAAAGGCCGAATACACCACCGCGCAGCGCAGCGGGCTGGCGACCGGCGGGCTGTTTGCGGTCCAGGGCTGGGTGCCGGCAGACGAGGCGTCCAAGCTGTCGCGTCACCTTACCGAGGCGGGCATCGACACGGCCGTCGAGCAGATCGCCCCGGACGAAGACGAGCAGCCGCCGACGCTGATCCGCTATCCGCGTTGGGCCCGACCGACGAAGGGCCTGTTCGACATCCTCGGCACGCTGCCGGGCTACCGGGAGATGGACCTGTCGGGGTTCTTCATGATCGCCCTGCCGCTGTTTGCCGGCATGCTGATCGGTGATGCCGGCTACGGGCTGATCTTCCTGCTTCTGGGCGGACTGTTCTACCGCCGCCTGGCGGCGGCCAAGCAGGCCGAAAAGGCCCACCTCGTGCTGGCGGTCGGCGTCTGCGCTCTGGCCTGGGGCGTGATGTCGGCCAACTACTTTGGCGTCACGCCGCAGACGCTGGCCACGGGCGGCGGCTACGTGCAAACCGTCGGCGACGAGACCGTGCCCGACTACGGCGCGCTATTTGCCGCCGGTGACGGTTGGGGCGCCGCGGCGCGGGCGATGACGACTCCGGCCGTGCTGTGGCGGGCCAACGAACAGGCCGGCCTGTTCCTGCTGATGAAGATCGCCTTCATCATCGGCGGGATTCACATGGCCCTGGCGCACGTGCGGCGCGTGATCGCTCTGGCCCCGGACCAGCGTGCCCTGGCCGACGTCGGCTGGGTCGTCATCGTCGTGGCCATGCTGCTGATCGTGTGGCACATGGTCTTCGCCGACGTGGCCCAGACGCCACCAGCGGTGGTGTATGCGCTGGTCGGCGGCCTGATACTGGCCGCAGCGTTCGCCCGGCCGAACCGCAATCCCGTCGTCCGTGTTCTGGGTGGGTTCGCCGCCTCACTGCTGCCGCTAATCAACACCTTCGGCGACACGATCAGCTACATCCGCCTCATGGCGGTCGGTATCGCCACGTACTTCATCGCGTTCGCGTTCAACGGCATGGCGGCTCAGCTCGCCGAATCGGCCACGTGGTTTGGCGCTGCGCCGGTGCTGATCTTCGGCCACGGGCTCAACATCGCCATGGTCATCATCGCAATCTTTGCCCACGGCGTCCGGCTGAATATGCTGGAGTTCTCAAGCCACGCCGGCGTCGAATGGGCCGGCTATCCGTATCAACCCTTCGCCACACAACAGATCAGGGAGCATTAGACATGGAAACGTTTCTCGGACAGACGGCACTAGGCATTGTGCTGGGCCTGGGCGCCCTAGGCAGCGCTCTTGGCATCGGAGCGGCCGGGCGAGCCGCGGCCGGGGCCTGGGGCAAGGAGGCCAAGGCCGGCGAGCGGCTGAGCTTCACCTACATGGTCCTGCTGGGCATGCCGCTGACGCAGACTATCTACGCCTTTATCCTCATGTACGTCGGACTCAGCGGGCTTGTCCTCGAACCCGAAACCGTCAGCCGGTACGGTGGCTTGCTGATGGGCGTGGGCGTGGCCGGCGGCCTGGCGGAGATGTTCAGCGCCTGGATGCAGGGCATGATCGGCGCCTCGGCGATCCGCGCTCTGTCCGAGGGCGAGGGCAAGGGCTTCGTGTTCATGATTATCGCCATGGGCATCGCCGAGACCGTCGGCATGTTCGGCTTCGTCTTCCTCTACCTCCAATTGACGACGCTGTAGCGCCTCTGCCGCCGGCGCGGATTCGTGAACGTGCGCATCCATGCTGATAGCACGGGCGTCACAACAAAGCCCGCGCGCTGTGGCGCGTGGGCTTTTCTATGCGCTATCCCCCGCCGGTTCTTGCGCTACTGTATCGGCAGAGAGGGGACGGGCTCGTGCATATGGGCCAGGAAGAAGTCCATCGCGACCTCCGGCTTGCGCTGGTGTCCGAAGCCCTGGAGTACCTTCTTGCGCACGCTGAAGCCCTGGCCTCGCAGGTAGCGAATGGCGTTGCGCGACTGGGCCTGTATCGCACCGGGATCGTTGCTGCCGTAGTAGACCAGAATCGCGATCCGCCGCGCCTCGTCCGGGAACCAGCCGTCCGTGTTGACCTCGGAGAAGTTGCAGTTCCGCGCGGCGATCACGCTGAACACGTCCGGGTGCCGTAGCCCCACCCAATACGTCGGGAACCCGCCGCCGGAGAAACCCGTGATCATCACGTTCGCACGATCGACGTTGTACCGATAGCCCATCAAGCTGATCAGCGACAGGATGTACCGCTCGTCGGCGAACATGCCCGCCAGCGGACCGTCGCCCAGAATGCCGTCCGTGCCGATCAGCTCCGGGCAAACCACGATGCAGCCGTTGCGCTCGGCCAGGGCCTTCCATTCCCTCACGTGGTGCTGGGCGACATCGTACGGCGGCGTCCCGTGACAGGAGATGATCAGCGGCGCAGGTTTGTCGTGGCGATACGTGCTGGGCACATAGTAGTAAAAGCCGCGTCCGGTGGCCGGGTCGCGACTGTACTGATGCGGCTTGGGTGCACGCTCCAGGTATGCCGGAACGTGACAGCCCCCAAACGAGGCAAGCCCCATCAGCAGCATAACCATCCATCGCGTTCTCACCAGCGGGCTCCGTAGCTTCATCTCAAAGCCAGCATACCGGCTTTCGACCGGCACGTTCAATGCTTTGAACGCCCTGCTGCGGCCTCAGGGACACAATGTCCCGCCGCACCGCGGGCAGCGGCTGCATGCCGCCTCGTCGGCGATGGGCCCGCCACATCGCGGACACCGCCCCTTGCGTCCCGCGGCCATGGGCTGCCCCTCCCGGCATCCGTCCCGATAGACCGTGATACCCTTGCAGCCCAGGTGGTGCGCCAGGGCGTACACCTCTCGGACGTCCGTGACGGTCGCGTCGCGAGGCATGTTGATGGTCTTGGAGATCGCCCCGTCGATATACTCCTGAAACGTCGCCTGCATGCGAACGTGCCACTCGGGCGACACGTCGTGGGCCGTGACGAAGCGGGCGGCGTCGTCGGCGGTGAACCCGGGAAGCTCGGACAGCGCAGCCCCTTCGGCCAAGCGGGCAGCCACGGACTCACTCCAAAGCCCCCGACGCTCTGCGTAACGTTTCAGCGGACGATTGACTTCGCGGAGCTTGCGGCCTTGCAGCACGTGGCGGTCAAACGCCAGGGCGTAGGCCGGCTCGATCCCGCCGGTGCATCCGGCCAGAATGCTCAGCGTCCCGGTCGGCGCGATGGTGGTGACGGCGGCGTTTCGCATCTCGCGCCCGCGCTCGTCCCACACGCTCCCGGAATAGTTGGGAAAGCAGCCGCGCTCGCCGGCAAGCGTTTCGCTGGCGTTGAAGGCCTCATCGGTCAGCACGTCCGCCACGCGCCGCGCGAACGCGAGCCCTTCGTCGCTGTCGTAGCGGATGTCGAACTCATACATGGCGTCGGCCAGGCCCATCACGCCGAGGCCGATCTTGCGATTACCGTGACAGCGTTCGGCGATGGCATCGGTGATGTAATTGTTGACGTCGATCACGTCGTCGCAGAAGCGTACGCCGAGCCGCACCGTTGCGCGGAAGGCCGCCTCGTCCAGCGCGCCGGAACGGATGAACTTCGCCACGTCGATCGATGCGAGGTTGCACGCTTCGTAATCCAACAGCGGCTGCTCGCCGCACGGGTTCGTCGCCTCGATCCGCCCCAGGCGCGGCGTGGGGTTGTCCGCATTGACGCGATCGATGAAGCACACGCCCGGCTCCGCGGTGTTCCAAGCGGCCGCAGTGAGCATCTCCCACACCTCGCGCCGGGTGAGGCACTCGGTGCCGCCGTCGGCAACCGGGCGGAGGTCGTCGAGCGCGTAGTCGGCGCCCGCCAGCCAACGGGGCAGGTGGTACGATCGACCGGTGCGCGGGTTGGTCACGACGTGCGCGTCGTCGGGCTGCTCCTGCAGAAGACGCCACTGCTTTTCGGTGACTTTCACGGAGATATTGAAGTTCTCGAACCTTCCGGGCGCGTTTTTGGCCGTGATAAACTTCAGCACATCCGGGTGATTCAGCGACATCATGCCCATGTTCGCCCCGCGGCGGAAGGCCCCCTGCTGAATGGCGTGCGTCGCCTCTGAAAACACGCGCCAGAAGCTGATCGGCCCGGAGGTCCTCCCGCCGGAGGTCGAGATCGTATCTCCAGTCGGGCGAAGAAGATCGAACGAAAACCCCGTCCCTCCGCCGGCCTGCTGGATGCGAGCGGCGTTCTTCACCGACTCGAAGATGCCCTCGATACTGTCAGGCACGGGCAACACGAAGCACGCACTGAGCATGCCCAACCGTCGCCCAGCGTTCATTAGCGTCGGGCTGTTGGGCAGGAACCGCCCGCGCATCATCTGCTCGGCGAACCTGCCGCGCCAGTAGTCAACGGTCGCCGCGGAGTCGGCGTATCGCTGTTCGGCGCGCGCGACGCTACGGGCGACGCGCTCGAACATGTCGCGCGGCGTCTCGACGATGCGCCCGCTCGCGTCACGCCGCAGGTAGCGCGCCTCGAGCGTGAGGTGCGCGTTATCCGACAACTCACCAAGCTCAGCGTTCATGATGCGCCCTCGCCCTAATTGTACGCGCGCAGGCGCGCCACGCCGTACGCGACGCAGCGCGCGCAGAAAAAGCTGAGCGCAATGCGCGCACAATGACGAAAAAAACTGCAAGTAATTCCTTGCACGCGCGCAACACGCGCATCTAATAGACACTGGCCTTTCTTCGAAGCTGGCGTATTGGTCGGACATGGAAGGAGATCAACATGGCCAAGAAAGCAGCAAAGAAGACACGTCGTAAGAGCAGTTCGAAGAAGTCGCCGGCAAAGAAGCGCACGTCCCGCAAGCGGGCGAAGAAGAGCACCCGCAAGAAATCCACGCGGAAGCGCAGCGCGCCGAAGAAGTCGACGCGCAAAAAGGCGACGCGCAAGAAAGCCGCAAAGAAGTCGCGCAAGAAGTCCACGCGCAAGAAGTCCACGCGCAAGAAGGCCGCAAAGAAGTCGCGCAAGAAGTCCACGCGCAAGAAGGCCGCAAAGAAGTCGCGCAAGAAGCCAACGCGCAAGAAGGCCGCGAAGAAGTCGCGCAAGAAGGCCTCGCGCAAGAAAAGCCGCAAGTAGGCCGGCCAGCTTCGCAGTTCCGCAGGCATTACGCCCAGCGGAGTCCCACGGTAGGACCGTGGGGACGAGAAAGGCAAACGGCAGGCACGCGAACAGCGCGATGCCTGCTGTTTTTTTGCGCGGCAGGCCAATGGCCTTGCCGCCGGTGCCTCCCCTTTGGCACGCCGCGCGCCCCATAGCAGCCAAGAACCTTATCTGCTCTTGGCGCCTTTAGCGTCTCTGCTGCTTTTGGTGGGCGAGGGCGCCTTCGGCGAGCGTTTCGCGGCTGGTCGATACTGCGCCGCCCGAACGGGCGGCGATACGTTTACGGCCTCGGCTCGGAAGGTGAAGACGACTCGACCGACGCGGGCGTATCATCATCCGCGGAGCCCTTGTTCGACGATGGATTGGCGGAGGCGTCCTCGCCAGACGTCTCGCCGCCCGACGCATTCCGCCCCTTGGCCTGCTCGGCATCCAGCAAATCGCTGACGGTCGGCTTGTCCAGCGGCTCGCCGTCGCAGATGCGCTGGACCTCTTCAGCGCTAAGTGTTTCGTACCGCATCAGCGCCTCCGCCAGCGTCTCGAGGTTGTCGGCGTGGTCCTCCAGCGTCTTGCGCGTGGCGGCGTAGGCCTCGTCAATGATTGCCTTGATTTCCTCGTCAACCAGTTCGGCCGTCCGCTCGGAATACTGTTTGCCCTGAGGCGGCCAGTATGCCGCCTGCTGGCGCCCGTTGTCGTAGTTAATCGGCCCGACGCGATCCGACATGCCCCAGTCGAGCACCATCTTCTTCGCGATTTCCGTCGCCTGAAGAATGTCATTTTGCGCACCGCTGGAGATGTCATGGATGAACAAATCTTCGGCCAGGCGCCCGCCGAGCGCCACGCGGATAAGCGCGTTGCAATAGTTGCGCGTGTAGAGGTAGCGATCCTTCTCGGGCAGTGAGAACGTCGCCCCCCCGGTCTGGCCGCGTGGAATGATGGAAACCTTATGCAACGGATCGGCCTCAGAGGTAAGTATCTGGACGAGCCCGTGCCCGGCCTCGTGGTAGGCGGTGATCCTCTTTTCCTGCTCGTCGATGACGCGGCTCTTGCGCGCCCGTCCCCAGCGGACCTTGTCGCGTGCCTCTTCGAGGTCGTTCTGCTCGACGAAGTCCTTTTCAGCGATGGTCGCCTCGATGGCGGCCTCGTTGACCAGTGCCTCGAGATCGGCTCCGGAGAACATCGGCGTGCCGCGCGCCAGCTTGTGCAGGTCCACGTCCATGCTGCATTTGACCCGCGCCGCGTAGATCTTGAGGATTTCGTAACGCCCTTTGAGATCCGGCAGGGGTACGTCGATCTGACGGTCGAACCGCCCGGGGCGCGTCAGCGCCGGGTCCAGCACGTCCATGCGGTTGGTCGCCGCGATGACGATCACCTGGTCCGACGTCTCGAACCCGTCCATCTCCACGAGGATTGCGTTGAGCGTCTGCTCGCGCTCGTCGTGCCCGCCCCCGGCGAAGCCCGTGCCGCGCCGGCGCCCCACCGCGTCGATCTCGTCGAGAAAGATAATGCACGGCGAGGACTCCTTGGCCTGCTTGAACAGGTCCCGTACGCGCGATGCACCCACACCCACGAACATCTCCACGAAGTCGCTGCCGGAGATACTGAAGAACGGCACGTCCGCCTCGCCGGCGATCGCCTTGGCCAGAAGCGTCTTGCCGCACCCCGGCTCGCCGACCAGCAGGATGCCCCGCGGGACGCGTCCACCCAGCCGACGGAAGCGGCCCGGATCCTTTAGGAACTCGATGATCTCCGTGACGTCCTGCTTGGCCTCGTCAATGCCGGCGACATCCTCGAACGTGATGTTCGTGTGCTCCTTGGTCGTCACGCGATGCCGGCTTCGCCCGAAGCTTCCGAGGAACCCGCCCCCGCTGGCCGCCGACCCCAAACGTCGAAACAACAGAAACCAGATCGCCAGAAACACGACGACCAGAAACAGCAGTTGCGGCAGCATACCTTTCCACCAACTGGCGGTTTCGTAGACGAACGGCACGCGTCCGGCCAGGGCCTGCTCGAGGCGCGGCTCAAAGTTGTCGTGCGCCTGGTAGTTGTAGACGCAGTAAAACTTGCGCGGCTCATCCTCCTTGAGCATCGTCATCTTCTCGGGATTTTCGCCTTCAATGCGATCCTCCTTGATGATGAGCTTGCCGACGAGTTGACCGTTGTCCGCGAACTGCCAGAATTCGCTGGCGGAGATCTCCCGACGATTGTCGCCGAAGCCCTCGGTGATGAGCATCATCAGCAGCAGGCCCACACCGATGATGATGACCCAGCTCATAAGACTGCGGCCAGGACGGTTCGGGCGCTGCGGCGGCTGAGACTGCGGTGGTTGGTTCGGTTCAGGCATGGGTTATTCGGCGCCGCCGGTGTCAGAACCCGCCCAGGGCCCCTCGTCCGGTCAACGCCCCTGGGCCATCATACCGCACGGGGGGGCGTTTCGCCAATGTGATCCGCACATGGCAGGCGACTCAGGCATCGCGCCGGGCCGCGGGCGGCTCGGACCAACTGTTCTGCAACTGCTCCACGACGCGACGGGCCAAGTCGTTCAGCGCGTCTTCACTGCCGAGGAAAAAATCCCGCCCAAACGGCTCATGCGGAATATACGTCGTGCTGACAGGGAAGTTCGTACGCTGCACCAGCACCTCGCCCGACTGGAGGTCCTTCCACGTGAAGGAGACGAACAGCGTTACCTCGAGTTCGCGGGGCCGGCCCGTATCCGGATTGTAGCTCATGACCTCCTGAGCAATTCGCTCGATCGTGCCGGTCAGTTCCGTGTCGGCCGTGGCGCGAGTGACCACCTTGTAGGGCGTCTTGCTCTCGATATGCTTGACGATCGCCTCAGTGGCGCGAATCTCCACGCCGCGCCGGTAGACGTGCCGCCCGCGCTGCCAAATCGGAACCGCCACCGTCTCCACGTCCTGCGGGTAAAGCGACGCGGTGGAATAGCCGCACCCGCCCGTCGCCGAAACCGCCAACCCCGCCGCCAACGTCCACATCACGCGCTGCATGCTCGTCATTGCGATTCATTCTCCTCTGAGGCGCTCTCGACCGGCGCGCCCAGCGCCTTCAACGCCGCGCGGGCCTCATCGGCCGACGGCGTACTCGGGTAACGCTCCAACACCCGGTGGCAGTAGTAGATCGCCGATTCCGGACGATCGACGCGCCGGTAGAACTCCGCCGTCTCCATCAGCTTCGCCGCGCGCAACCGACGAATTTCATCAAGCACCTCCTTGGCGCCGGCCTTCTCGGCCCGCTCGGGGTAGCGTTCAATGAACACGGCGAAGCGCTGCTCCGCCTCCAGAAGCGGCGTCGGGTCGTGCGGCACGCCCTGAAAGGCGCGATAGGTCGCGCGAGCGGCCTTGAGCATCATGTCCGGCGTCTGCGGCGCATCGGAAAACAACTCGAGATACTGATCGCAGGTCTGCACGGCGCGGGCATGCTTGCCTTCGCTGATCCAGTAATCCGCCAGCTTCACCAGAGCATCCGCCGACGCATGCGACCGGGGCGCGCGGGCGACGAGCTTCTCGAGTATCTCCACGCCGTCCGGCGCACCCGGCAGGCGGAAAATGCCGAGGGCTTTGCGCGGACGACCTTCCAAGAAGGCCACGCCGATGTCGTACTCCCGCCGCAACGCCCGTTCGACGTACCGCCCGTTCGGATAGGCCTCCAGATAGGCCTCGTATCGCTCGAAGGCGTCGTAGAAGTCCCCGTCGGCCCGCTCGGCCTGAGCCCAGAGGATCATCGCCTCCTCGCAGCGGGGATCCGCGGGGTAGTCCTCAAGGAATTCCTCCGCCGCGTCGGCGGCGTCGTCGGGCTCGTCCTCGGACAGATACTGGCGGATCAGCGCCAACTCGCCGGCCGGCGTGCCTTCCGCAGGCGGCGCCGCCTCGACCCACTGCCCGTCCCGCCAGACGTGCTCGCCGACGACCGGCGCCGTCACGAATGTCAACACGGTGGCATAACACAACGCAAGGATACACGACGGTCTCATGGAAGCTTCCTGTAGGCCTCGCCGCCCCCGCGGCGTCATGCGGCCATTATACCCTTGCCGCCATCGCCCGCAACCCTGCATCCTCACGCCGCTTGACCGCCATCTGCGGTGACGATATCTTCCGGATATGGCCGCTATCGCTGACGGAAGCATCCTCGCACATGACACACGGCGCGACGTAGTCATCGGCGTGCTGAATGTCACGCCGGACAGCTTCTCCGACGCCGGGGAATTCCTCGATCCTGCCAGCGCTCGCCATCACGCCCGCCGGCTCGTCGACGACGGTGCCGATGCGATCGACGTCGGCGCCGAATCCACCCGTCCCGGTGCGGCGCGGATCTCGGCGGGCGAGCAGATCGCCCGCCTGCGCGAGGTGTTGCCGGCCGTCTGCGCGACGGGCCTGCCCGTCAGCATCGACACCACGCGCGCCGCCGTCGCCGAGGCCGCTCTGGACGCCGGCGCGACGATCGTCAACGACGTCTCGGCCGGACGTGACGATCCGGACCTGCTGCCGCTGGCCGCCCGCCGCGAGGCCGTCGTGGTACTCATGCACATGCTTGGCGAGCCAAACACAATGCAGCGCAACCCGCACTACGACGATGTGGTCGTAGAGGTGCGCGACTTCCTGTACGAGCGGATGGCCGCCGCCGAAGCCGCCGGCGTACCGCTCGACCGGATCGTCGTTGATCCGGGCATTGGCTTCGGCAAGCGCTTGGAGCACAACCTCGCCCTGCTCAAACGGATCGACGTACTGGCGGCTCTCGGTGCGCCGGTGCTCGTCGGCCCGTCACGCAAGAGTTTTATCGGCGAGTTGAGCGGCGAGTCCCAGCCGACCGACCGCGTTGCCGGGACGCTCGCCGCCTGTCTGGAAGCCCG
The DNA here is from genome assembly GCA_018335035.1 of Phycisphaerae bacterium. Classification (GTDB taxonomy): domain Bacteria; phylum Planctomycetota; class Phycisphaerae; order SM23-33; family SM23-33; genus JAGXKT01. The sequence continues at coordinate 103,405 of JAGXKT010000001.1, read as the reverse complement.
TCGCGGCGGGGCGCGGCTGTTTCGTGTGCACGACGTCAAGGCGCTGCGTCAGGCGCTGACGGTCACCGCGGCGATCGAGACCGCCCGCCAGACGCAGACGTCGGCGAGCTAAGCTACAGCAGGTGCGGCCGACAGGACGATAGGTATCCAGGCGCCTTAAGGTCCCACCCGGTGTGCGACGCCGCCGCGGGCGACATGACATGATCGGGTTGCCGTAGCGATACAAGACCGGCCTGGGATTTTCGATCTTTGCCCCCTTTCAGCCGGTGTCGCCTGAAACGATGACGGAATTGCTCGAGGCAATCTCGCGATACCTGACCCGCGTGGCCACCTACAACCCGCTGGTGGTGGCCGTCGAGCTGATCCTGATCGGCGCGGTCGTCGGGTGGGTTATGCGTTTCCTGCGCGGCACGCGCGGCGCGCGGTTGGTCAAGGGTGTGGCCTTCCTGTTGGTTACGGTCTACGTCGTCATCCGCCTTCTGCCGAAGAACCTCGGCGGCGAGGAGGAACTCGGATGGGAACGGATCGAGTTTCTCTATGGCAAGTTCCTCCTGTTCGCCTTCGTCGCGGCTGTCGTGGCCTTCCAGCCGGAACTGCGACGAGCCCTGATCCAGCTCGGTCAGACGCGTTTGTTTCGGGGTCGGGGGGAGCAGGCCCGTGCCGTGACCGACGCCCTGGTCGAAAGCGCGGGTTTTCTATCGCGCAACAAGATCGGCGCCATCATCGCCGTCGAGCGGACCGTGGGCCTCGGGGCCTTGCTGGAATCCGGGCACCACATCGACGCTGACGTCGTCCCCAGCTTGCTGAACACGATCTTCTATCCGGGCAGCCCGCTGCATGACATGGGGGCGATCATCCGCCATGGGCGAATCGCCGCGGCCGGCTGCCAGTTCCCCCTCGCCGAGAGCGAGGACGTGGACCCCTCGCTGGGCAGCCGCCACCGCGCCGCGCTGGGTCTGGCGCAAGAGACCGACGCCGTCGTGCTCGTCGTCAGCGAAGAAACCGGCCGTGTGTCCATCGCCTGCGAGGGACAACTGTCGCTCGGGTTGGCCGCCCCGGCGTTACGTGAGATGCTTCTGGGCCTGCTTGCCCCGTCGCGTCGCGCCCGGGAAAAGCAGCGCCAAGACGCCGAGGAGGCCACGCGGACATGACCAAGCGCTACACCACCAACGAGAGCGAGCCGCCCCGCTTCTCGCGGCGATGGTGGACGTCAGCGTCGCGGAATCTGCTATGGGTGGCGCTGATCACCGTGCTGATCTGGGTCTACGCGGACATGGAGTTCATCGACAGCGAGTCGATCAAGATAACGCTGCGCCTGACGACCGATCCGGACCGGGCCATGCTGATTGACGCGGACGGCGACCCGCTGCCGCCCGCCCAGCGCGAGTACACGTTGACCTGCCACGTCCGGGGCAGCCGACGGTCGCTGGCCACGCTCAAGCGTCGGCTCGCCATCCTCGGGTCGCCCGTAACCTACGACGTCTCGCGTGGACGCGAGCCGCAACCGCAGGACATCGAGACCGAAGAAATTCTCGGCGACCTCATCGACCTGGACAAACTCGGCGTGACCGTGCTGTCTGTCCGTCCACAACGCATCGCCGACGTCCCGCTCGAGCCCGTCGTGCGGGAGAGCATCCCTGTCGACTTCCGCTTCGTTGGCGGCGCGGCGGAAGCCGACCCGGAGATCGAACTTTCCGTCACGCTGAGTGACACGAAGTGGCAGCGACTGAAGCGTAAGACGGGCAACGCGCCGGCATTCGTCACGCGCCCCATCGACTTGAGCGGCTACGAGCCCGGCAAGGAAGTCAGCGACAAAGCAATCATCGACGGAACTATAGCGGCCGTCGATGTGCTTGAACGGACAACGGTGCCGTTCACCGTCACCGTCGGAAGTCGCCCGGGACCGGCGCGCAAGGTGCTGACGCTGACCGTGAACGTCCAACTCCTCACCCCGCCCGCCTGGGCGGGACGAGGAGAGAAGGCCCTGTGGCAGGATTTTGTCTTTACGCCCACAGACAAGCGATCCCCGTGGGAGAATCTGACGATCACGGTCCAAGGCCCCGCCGACGATATCGACGAACTCTCCGCAGTTCGCGACGAGGTCCACGCCTATGTCGCGCTGGACCGCAAAGCCGACATCGAGGAAGCCGTAAAGGGCGTATCCTGGGGCAAGGACGTTACCATCCGCTTCCCGCCGGGGCTGGACCTTCGCCTGGTCGAAAAGGACGAGGACACCGGCACCTACCGCGAGGTGGAAGCCCCGCCCCAAGTGGAGTTCGAGGTCCGGACACGCGGCGCGCCCCAGTAGCGCCGCCACATGTCTGCCGCTTGCCTGACGGTCCGCGGGCGGATACGCTCAGAGTTCCCGATGCACGCCGTACAGACAGGGAGACGACCATGGACCCCACGCGCTACGTCCACGAGATCGCCACGGCCGCCCGCGACGCCGCCGCCACGCTCGCCGTAACCCGTGGCGAGCGGCGTGACGCCGCCTGCCGCGCGTGCGCCCAGGCCCTGCGCGACCGCGCCGCTGACATCCAGGCCGCCAACGCCAAGGACCTCGCCCAAAGTGAGGCGTTCGGCCTGTCCGACGCGATGATCAAGCGCCTGACGCTCAGCGAGGCGAAGATCGAGAAGATGGCCGCCGCGTTGGAGCAGATCGCCGACCAGGTCGACCCGGTCGGCAAGGCGATCGCGGCATACAACCGCCCGAATGGGCTTCGGATCGAGAAACGCCGTGTGCCGCTGGGCGTGGTAGGCATCATCTTCGAGTCCCGCCCGAACGTCACGTCCGACGCGGCCGGGCTGTGCCTCAAAAGCGCCAACGCCTGCATCCTCCGCGGCGGCAAGGAGGCGTTGCACTCGAACCTCGCCATCGCCGAGGCGCTCCGCGCCGGCATCGAGGCCGCTGACCTGCCCCCCGCCGCCGTCACGGTCGTCGAAACCACCGACCACGACGTCGTCCCCGCCCTGGCCCGGGCCGAGGGGCTGGTGGACCTGATCATCCCCCGCGGCGGCGAGGGGCTCATCCGCGCCGTCGCCGAGGCCGCCACCGTCCCCGTCATCAAGCATTACTCCGGCAACTGTCACGTCTACGTCCACGCCGCGGCGGACCTCGACATGGCCGAGCAAATCTGCCTCAACGCCAAGTGCCAGTACCCCGCCGTGTGCAACGCGGCCGAGACGCTGCTGGTCGACGCGGGCGTCGCCGAGGCGTTCGTCCCGCGTATCGCCACGGCCCTGCGCGACGCGGGCGTGGAACTGCGCGGCTGCGAGCGATCTCGCGCGCTGTTCGACGACATGACGCCCGCCCAGGACGGCGACTGGTCGCGGGAGTATCTCGACCTCGTCCTGGCGGTCAAAGTCATCGACGACCTCGACGCCGCCGTGGCGCACATCAACCGCTACGGCTCGACGCACACCGACGCGATCGTCACGACGGACATCGCCGCGGCCGAGCGGTTCGTCGCCGGCGTCGACTCGTCCAGCGTCATGGTCAACTGCTCGACGCGCTTCAGCGACGGCGGCGAGTACGGACTCGGCGCGGAAATCGGCATCAGCACCGACAAGCTCCACGCACGCGGACCGATGGGCGCCGAAGACCTGACCACCTACAAGTGGATCGTCACCGGAAACGGACACACGCGGCAGTAGCCGCTATGAACGACGAGGCCGACAACGCACTGCTCTGCCACCGTTGCGGCGCCGTGTTGCGCCCCGGCGCGGGCAACTGGTACGTCGTCCGCGTCGAGGCGTTCGCCGACCCAACCCCGCCCGAGATCGCCACGGACGCCGACCCGGCCGAAACGGCCGCCGAGATCGAACGCCTCATCGAGCAGATGCGCCACAGCAGCGCCACGGACCTGGCCGAACAGGTCTACCGACGTATGACGCTGCACCTCTGCGGGCGCTGCTACGCGGCGTGGATCGAGAACCCCACCGGCTGAAGCCAACTCGAATCGGGCGCAGGCAAGGCGGTGCCATGGTTTCGCAGCAACCACGTAACGTCCGAGGCAATTCCGCGTGCCCACACCCAAATGGCCTATGGCAGCTTCGGCGCTCAACCTCCGGCCTGTTGCGCCGCCAACGCCCGGCGCGCATTGCGATGCCACCGCTCGATGTCCCCGGCCGGGATGTACCAGAACAGCGGATGGACGACGCGTCGGTACGTCTGCTCGTCCATCTCCGCCAGGGCCTGTGGCGTGAGTTGGTCGGCGACGGCGTCGAGCCAGTCGGCCCGTTGCCGCGGGACCCATTTACCCTCATTCAACGGGCAGACGCGCTGGCAGACATCGCAGCCGTAGACCCACGGGCCCATCCGCTCCCACAATTCCGGCGCGATCGGCTCCGGCGCGTCGTAGGTGAGGTACGCGATGCACCGGTCCAACCGCATGCTCATCGGCTCGGTCAGCGCGCCGGTCGGGCAGGCGTCGATACACGCCGTGCAGCCGTCCGGACAGGCCAACTCGTATGTCGGCTCGTCCGGCGGCAGCTCGGCGTCGACCAAGTGGCATTCCACGTTCATCCACGAGCCGCACACCGGCGAGATGGCGAAGCAGTTCCGCCCGAACCGCGCCACGCCGGCCCGCGCCGCCGCCCAGCGATCCGGGCAGCCGCCGACCGCCGTCCGAAGCCCCAGCGCCCGCAGCCCGTCCTTCATGCGCCGCGGCATCGCGTGGTCCGGACAGGCCGCCGCGCGTCGGTCGAACAGGTAGTTGCGCCCGATATGCTCGTCCAGGCCCACCGGAATCGCGTATTTGCCGTACTGACGCACGCACACCACGACCGACCGCACCCACGGCCGCTTCGCGCGCAGGTCCACACGATGGAGCATCTTCTCGTACAACCCGGCCGCGTCGGGAAACCGCTCCATCCGCTCCCGGACGGCCCGCTCGAACCGCGTGAACGGCTCCGTCGTGGTGATGCCGCAATCGACGTAGCCCACCTCGCGTGCCAGCCGTTTGATCGCCGCGGCACGTTCCCTGGCTTGTCTCGGGGATGCACTCACAACCTGTCATTGTACGGTCACCGGGCCCGGCGTCGAAATGCACATCGCCCCGTAGCAATCGGCCGGACCGGCGGTTCGCGGCGGCTCTCGGGCATCCCAAACGCCGCACGCTATGCCACCGGCCCGGCCGGTGTGACTGCTACTTCGGCGGGATCAACACGCTGTCGATCACGTGGATCACGCCGTTGGAAGCCATCACGTCCGTCTGGGTCACGCGCGCGGTACCGACGTGCACCGTGCCGTGGGAGACCTTGATCGGCAAGTGCGCCCCGCCGGCGGTCTCGGCCTCGTGCAGCTTGACGACCTCCTCGGCCGTGACCTTGCCAGGCACCACATGATACAGCAGCACCGCCTTGAGCTTGGCCTTATCGGCCAGAAGCGCCTCGACCGTGCCGTCCGGGAGCTTGTCGAACGCCGCATCCGTCGGGGCAAACACGGTAAACGGCCCGTCGGACTTGAGCGTCTCGACCAACCCGGCCGCCTTGACGGCGGTCACGAGCGTGTTGAACTCACCCGCGCCGACGGCCGTGTCCACAATGTCCGCCGACGTGCCCGCCGCGCCGCACGATGAGCCGCCTTTGGTCGCGGAATCGTGATGCGTCGGCCCGCACCCAGCCGCAGCCAACGCCGCGACCGCCAACCATACAGGGAAGGTTCTCATGGTCCGATTCTCCTTACGCGAGGTTTTCCGTGACGCCCGTTCAGGCGGCCGCGTGCTTCGGCTCGGCCGCATGGTTCGCCTGGGTCAGAAGTCCGATCACCGAGACCACCGCCGCCAAGCCGACCAGGACGTAGACGATCCGGCTGACGACGCTCATCTCGCCGAAAATCGCCGCAACCAGGTCGAACTCCGCCAGGCCGACCAGCGCCCAGTTGAGCCCGCCTACGATCAGCAACACCAATGCGACCATCTGTAATGCTTTCATCGTGCGTCTCCTCGTGCTGGGGCGCGTTTCGCGCCGGGTCCGTGCTTGTGCGTCAACGCCGGTTGTACCGTCGCGCCCGGCCGCCGGGGTGTGTGACCCACCGCATTCGCCCCCCGGCGTGGCCCGCATCCGCCCCGCCAAGCCATCCGAGCGCAAAATAGTAGGCGCGCCCATCGCGAATTGCCAACCCCAGCCGACATTATTAAGATGCGCGGTCAACGGCCACGCACGGACCAAGCCCCCGCCCCGTCCGGGGCCCGGCCAAGCTCCCGCAGCCCTGAGGAGGCGACACAATGCTTTTCGTGACGCGAGCCAGAAAGCGTGGGCGCCAAAGCTTCAAGGGGGGCGCCCGCCTATGCCTACGCGGACTTCGCGTAGCAGATCGGCAGTTCGTCCCAACGTGTGGTGTAGCATCGGCTCCGGCGGTCGCAGCGACCGCGCCAGTGAACGGTCCGCCCGGCGGTCAGGCCGGACGGCGCCATGCCGAACGGCACGGCCGCGGCGATCCGCACCGCCCCGCGCCCGAAGCGGCGGTTGATCCGGTCCACCGTGGCCATCAGCCGCCCCGCGCGCCCGTGGTCGCGCCGGTCGAACAGGTTCGGCTGCACGCCCGACCGCTTCACCAGCCGGTGCAGCAGGACGCCGGCCTTCTTGTAGGAATAGCCCGGGCGGTAGACGCGTCGCAGGGCGCGGACGGCCGCGGCGGCAATCTCGCGCGTGTCGCACGAGGCGGTCGGCAGACCCGTGGTTCGGGCATTGTGATATTGCTTGACGCCGGGCGGGGCGTGGATGTTCGTGTCGACGAACACGGTGACCGCCCCGGCGGCGAGGTCCTGGCGGCGGAGCTTGACCATCGCCTGCGAGGCGAAGGTGCAGACGGCCTGTCGGAGGTCGTCGAACCGGCGCGTCTCGGTCCCGAACGAGCGCGAGCAGCAGACGGTCTGCTTGTCCGGCGCGATCACCTCCATGGGGATGCATCGCTGCCCGCGCAGCTCGAGGGCGATCCGCTGACCGACCACGCCGAGGCGCCGGCGCACGAGGTGCGAATCGGCCTCGGCCAGCTCCAGCGGCGTGGCGATCCCCAACGACCGCAGGCGGCACTGAAAACCCCGAGACACGCCCCACAGGTCCGTCAGCTCGATACGCCCGAGGGCGTCGCGAACGGACGCGGCGTCGCCCAACACGCAGACGCCGTCGTTGGCGGGAACCTTCTTGGCCAGGCGGTTGGCGAGCTTCGCCAGCGTCTTGGTCGCGGCGACGCCGACGCCGACGGGGATGCCCGTCCACCGCCCGGCCGTGGTCCGCAGGCGGCGCGCCTCGGCGTCGAGCCGGTCGGGCGGAACGTGATCGAACGACAGGAAGCACTCGTCGATGGAGTAAATCTCCAGCGCGTCGGTAAAGCGGCGATAGACAGCCGCCAGGCGGTTGCTCATGTCATCGTAGAGCGTGTAGTTGCTGCTGAGCACGCGGACGTCGTAGCGGCGGAGCAGGTCGGCGATCTGAAAGTAAGGCCGGGCCATGTCGATGTTCAACGCCTTGGCCTCGGACGAGCGCGCGACGACGACGCCGTCGTTGTTGGACAACACGACGACGGGCCGGTCCCGCAACGTCGGATCGAATACCTTCTCGCAGGAGGCATAGAAGTTGTTGGCATCCACGTGGACAAGCATGTCTCGACGCTATCCGCCCTTCGACTCGCTACGCTCGCCCAGGACGAGCCGGCGCCGTGGTTTGGCGCGCAGAGCCCACCACGGCATTCCCGATCCGGGAGAGCATGGTTAGCCATGCAAAAAACGCCCGGCCAAGCCATGCCACGCCACGCCCCGCTCTCAATCCTCAGCCCTCAGTCCTCTGTTCTCAGCCCTCCCTCATCCCCGTCCCATCTGCACGATGGAGGCGGTGACGACACCGACGACGGCGTCGGGGCGCGGTGTGTCGCCGAGGCGCGTAGCGAGGAAGGCCCCGTCCTGCTCGACCACGGCCAGGCGTCCGCGGCGCGGGCGACAGGAGCGATCGACGACCAGCACCGCCCCGGCCGGAACGCCGTCGGCGCGGAGGTCGTCGCCGACGACACGGAAGAAAAACGTCGCCGCCGGCTGGGGCACCAGCAGTGCCTGGAGGTCGATCGGGCAATCCTCATAGCCCTCGGATGCCTTCGGGAACCCGGCCGTGATGGGGCCCAGGTATGGAATTCGCGACGTTTCCATACCCGTACATTACCCTAACGGACGGCCGGCGTCAACCCCATGGCGTCTCAGCGGGAGGAATTTTCCTCGGCGTCGGCGGCGAACCAGCCGGCATCCCCCTTGACGCTTCGATAGGTGTAGCGACGAGTGGGCGTGAGGTAGCTGAATGTCCTCAGCCGGCCTTGCAGCGGATACGCGATGGCGAACGGCCTGCGGCGAACCTCGCGGCGGGCGGCCTGCTCGTAGACGATCATGCGACGGCGGTCGCCGCGCCCGCCGGTGGCCTCCAGCAGAACGGACACATGCAGCAGTCCGGTCCCCGTTCGGCGCGATTCGGACAGGACGCGAACCTCGCGGAGGTGCGCGTCGTCGATGGGGACCACCAGAAGCCGCGCCAGGGCGTAGATAAGCCCCTCGAAACGCAGCGCCACTCCCCCATCGTCGCTGACCGCATTGAAGGACACGACGAGTTCGCCGGTCGGTGGCGCGGACGGAACGACGGCGATGCGGCTGGTGCCGGCAAAGGTAACCACCGGCTGGAACGGAACGACGTCGGCGAGGCGAACCTCATGACCCGCACGGACGGCGACGAGCGCCTCGAGAACCACGCCGGAATCGTCCGCAGACGCCGCGTTACCGTCGCGTTCGGCGCGGCGGCGCAGTGCCAACTCGACACGGTCGACGCGATCCCACTGGCGGACGAGGTGGTCGAGCACGGCGACGGCCTTGACCCCGGCGTCGACGGCCGATCGCACGCTGCCGGCGAGCGTATCGCTGCGTGCGACCGGCTCGGCGTCGCGCACCTGCGCTAGCAGAAGTTCCGCCAGCGCCTCCTCGGCGGCGTAGGGATCCTCGGCAGCGGCAAGGCGATCCAGCGTCTCGTCGAGCAGCCCGTCGGGTGGGCGGCGCCCGGAAATGGCGAAGCCCAGTCGCAGTGTCAGGTGTCCCAGCGTGCGGCGCAAGCGGGAGACGTCATCGCCACCGAGGCCTCCGAGCAGCGTGCCGCCGGTCTGCTCGTTGAGGTACACCGCGAGCATTTCCAGCACCGGGCGGGCGGACACCCCCTCACCGGCGCCTTCATCGCCCGGGCGCCCGGCGGCGAGGCGCGAGATCCGCTCGAACTGCGCCAGCGCGTGAGCGAGCGTCTCGGCCCATCGGTCGTAATCCCCCGTCGCGCTGGCGCGGGACAGCCGCTGGAGCTCCTCCAGCGCCGCGCGTGTCTCGGAAAGCATCTCGGAAAGCATCTCGGCGTGCTCGTCGCTAACGCTGAGATCGATGACGGGCGCCCCTTCGTCCAGGCGGTCCAGCGCCTGGACGATGCTGATCGTCGATCGCAGCAAGCTTTCCTCTCGACGGATGATCCACTTGCCCGGCAGCTTCGTCTGGCTGACCACGGGACGGTAGAGGTCCGCCCCTTCCACCGGATCGGGCCGCAATGTCCAGTAGCGATCCATCTGCTCCGGCGTGACCGGATGATGGGCGATGCACCCGGACTGCGCGGCGCCCAGAAATACGGCCGTGACAACGCAGACGGCGTGTCGCGGCACGGGGCTCATGGGCTGCCTCCCTGGCGCCGGGACGTCGCGCCGGCTGTGTCGAGCTTCAACTGCCTGGCGCGGCGTTCGAGGCGCTCCTCGATCGGGCGCGCGGGGAAGCGCTCGCCATCGAAGATAGCGCGGGCGACCTGGTCCCAGTTGGTAACCACGTCGACGGCGTCGGGAAGGCGCCCCAGCGCAAGGGCCAGTTCGGCGTAATCCTCCGGGTCGTCGCCGGTGGGCATGGGTAGGATGAGGATGCTGTGGAGGCCGTTTTCGTGGTAGGCCAGGGCATCGGAGACCTTGTCGCCAATGCCGACGCGCAGCGCGCTGAACCGCTCGCGCAATCGGGCGATCGCCTCGGTCTTGTAGGCGCCGCTGCCGGCGAGAAAGCCGGAAACGCTGGACAGCAACACGGGTCCGGGCGGGTAGCCGTGCTCGGCAAGCCAGGCGCGGCTCTTGATGCCGAAGAAGTCCGGGCGGTGGGTCAGGTAAGCGATGGTGTGGTCCTTCTCCAGGCGCTGCATGACCGCCACGGAACCGGGCATCGGCTCGGGATCGCCGACCAGGACCGCCTGGAAGCCGCTTGCGACGAGCGTGCGGTCGAGATCCACCACGGCGATCGGCTCGTCGGCGGCGCGGCAGGCGACGTGCAACTCCTGCGGCCGCGGCGGCGAGCCGGCGAAGCCCGCGGCGGCCAGATCGATGGTGAAGCGGTAGTCGCCGGGCATCTCGGGCGTGAATTCGACAACGGCCCGGCCGCTCTCGTCCGTCTCGGCGGCTTTGAACAGCTCCGGACCGGCGCCGCGACGGAAGCGAACGACGTAACCTGGACGGTCTCGCAGGAAATCTCCGCCGCGGAGGCGTGCGGCGAGGTCCACCGTCTCGCCTGGACGGCTCAGGACGTCGTAGACGGTCATCAGATACGTGCCGCGCGTGCCGAGCAGGTGCGCCTGAGCGCCACAGCCGGGCAATGCCAGAAACGCCAGTGCAAGCCACTGTCGCATGTCGGTCTCCGACAACGCGGGTCCACTGAAAGGTAGGCGCGACACGAGTCGGAATCAAGCCACTTGCACGTGCGTGGCGTATACAGTTAACTGCCCGTACGGTTGGTCGCGCCCGGCCGATGAGGAGAAGGCATCATGCGGACACGGCATCTCGTATGTTTCGCACTGGCGCTGGCTTCCGTGCTGGTCGGCTGTGCAGGCCCCACCGTTCACATCACTCACGCGCTTCCGGCGGCCGTGAACCTGCCGCCCGGCGATGCCGTGCAGGCGGGGCGCTTTCAGGCCGTCGGCGAAGGCAGCGACTGGACCGCGGACGTGCTGAAGGCGGAAGTCGCCCGGCAGTTCGCGGACCTGGATGCCGCCGACAACGGCGCCGCGCGCATCGTCACCGGAAGCGTCACCGTCGAGGCCACTGACGAGCGCGGCACGCGGTCCGTGCGGCGGCGCGATCCGTCGATCGCCGACAGAGCCGACCATGCCTTGGTCACGGTCGCATTGCCGTCGCTGATCCGGCACGTCCGCGTGCGAACGGTGCTCGCTGTTGCGGCCGCGGGACACCCCGCGCCCGTGCGGCTGGAGGTACGCAAGACGTACGACTCGACGCGCGACCCGCGCGTCCGCAGTCCGGACGGCTTGCGGCGCGGGGACGATCCGGAACATGTCCCGCCGACCGGGCAGATCATCCGCGAGTTGCTGAGGCGTTGCGTCGAGACCGCCCGATCGATGGTCGAGCCGCTGAACGTACCAGTGACGCTGACGTTTCGCGCCGGCGGCGGCGAGGACGCCGACGCCGGACGCCGCGCCGCCGGCGAGGGCGACTTCGTCGCCGCAGCGGAGCATTTCCGCACGGCGCTGGCGAAGCGGCCGGATGCGGCGGACCTGCGGTTGAACCTTGCGGCCGCCTGCGAGGCGGCGGGCGAGTTCGCTGCGGCCGAACGCCACTACCGTGCCGTGTGGAAGGCCTCCAACGGACACGATGACGAGGCCCGCGCCGGCGCCAGCCGCGCCGAAATGCTCCAGCAGCACATCACGGCCGACGAGTAACCTCCGGGCGAAGACTAGCACGGCAGCCGTGATGTTTCTGCATAAGCAGCTACGGGCCGGTTGGTGGGCAGGCATGCCCACCCGGGCTGACACGTCAGCGGTGACGTTTCTGCATAGCTGATTGGTAGGTAAGCCCGGACGGATCTGGCGATATGCCGCCCCCTATGGGCGACGGGCCGCTTTCGCCGGTGGCGCGGGCAGCTTCGCTGGAACAACGGCGTAAGGACTGCTACCATGTCGCCTTTTGCGGGAGACGCGCGATGGCAAAAGCTGTCAAGAAGATCGTGCTGGCCTACTCCGGCGGGCTGGATACCTCGGTGATACTGCCGTGGCTCAAGGAGCGTTACGACTGCGAGGTCGTCGCCTTTGCCGCGGACGTCGGGCAAGGCGCCGGCGAACTGGAGGGCATCGAGGACAAGGCCCGCACCAGCGGCGCCGCCAAGTGCGTCGTGGCCGACCTGCGCAAGCAGTTCGCCGAGGATTATTGCTTCAAGCTCCTGCGGGCCGGAAGCGTCTACGAGCACCTGTACCTGCTGGGCACGTCGATCGCCCGGCCGCTGATCGCCAAGGCCCAGGTCGACTGCGCCCGCGCCGAAGGCGCCGACGCCGTCGCCCACGGGGCGACGGGAAAAGGCAACGACCAGGTCCGCTTCGAGCTGACGTTCATGGCCTTAGCGCCGGAGTTGGCGATCATCGCGCCGTGGAAAGACCCCACATTCGACCTGACCAGCCGCGAGGCGGCGATTGCCTATGCCGAGGCGCGCGGCATCGACGTGCCCGTCACGTCCGAGAAAATCTACTCCCGCGACCGGAACCTCTGGCACATCAGCCACGAGGGCGCCGAGTTGGAGGACCCGGCCAACGAGCCATCCGACGACCTGTGGATGATGTCCGTCCCGGTCGCCCAGGCGCCCGACGCGCCCGCCTACGCGCAGATCGACTTCGAACGCGGCGTGCCGGTCGCGCTGGACGGCGTGCGACTGTCCGGCGAGGACCTGATCGAGCGGCTCAACGCCCTCGGCGGCAAGCACGCCGTCGGGCAGGTTGGGCTCGTGGAAAACCGCCTGGTGGGCATCAAGAGCCGCGGCTGCTACGAGACGCCCGGCGGGACGATGCTGCTGACGGCCCATCGCGCGCTGGAAAGCGTCACGCTGGACCGCGACACGGCCCACCACAAACAGCAACTCGCGCTGAAGTACGCCGAGTTGGTTTACGACGGCAAATGGTTCACGCCGCTGCGCGAGGCGCTGGACGCCTTCGTCGACGCGACGCAGCGAAACGTCACCGGCTCGGTGCGGGTCAAATGCTTCAAGGGCCACGCCACCGTCGCCGGCATCGAGTCGCCCCAGTCCCTGTACTCGACCGACCTGGCGAGCTTCACGATGGGCGCCGAGTATACGCCGGCCGACGCGACGGGCTTTATCCGCCTGTTCGGTCTGCAGATGCGCGGACGCGGCGGCGACTGACGCAAGCGTCACGGCTCAACACAAGGAACACTGCGAAAACATGCACCACAAAAGGGTTCTTATTGTCTACAAGCTCTCGCTTTGTGCCCTTGGTGGTGACTAGCACCCCCATATGGGAGATGGCGATGAGACGGACAGGCCTGTTCGCAATCGCGCTTCTCGCCGCCGCGACGCTGCTCGCTTGCGGCTGCAACGGCGCGTGGAGCGATGAGCGGTACGACCTGTCCCGCCGGCCGGAGCTGCGCCGCGGCGACGTGGTCTACTGGTCCACCGTTCGCGAAAGCGTCATGCAGTTCAAGACGACTGCAGGACGCACTGTCCGCGACCATCACGAACGGACGACGGGACAGGTGTCCCAGACCGTTCTCGACATTGGTGCCGACGGCCGGGCAAGCCGGCTTCGCCTGCGGGCGGCCTCTATCACGCGCGACGTCTATGCCACCCGCCCGCGTGAGCAGGCCTTCGCCGACACCGTGCGACTGGGGATCGTCTTCGGCCGGGCCGACCGCAGCAACGGGGCCTATCGCTGCGATCCGTCCACGCTCGTCAGCCCGGATACGCCCACGCTGTCCGCCGCACAAATCGCCCTGATCAAGGACGTTATGTTGGGCCGGACGTGGCTTCAGGCCCGCCCGGCGCACCGCGCGGCGCTAATGCCGAAACGGTCCCTCGCCGTCGGTGAGGCGTGGACACCGCCGGCCGAGGGACTCAAGGCGTGGACGAAAGCGGCGGCACCGACCGGCGGAGCGCCGTGGACCGTCCGCGAGGCGCAGTTCACGTTGGAGGCCGTCCGCGACGGCGTCGCCGAGGTCCGCGGACGGATGACGCTCCAGACCGAAGCCGCGGGGCGGCCCATCGACGCCACAGCCACGCGCCGCTGGCTGATCGACACGCGAACGGGCATCTGGCTGGACGAATCGGCCAAGGTCGAGGCGCGAACCCGCATCGAGGGCTTCCGCCGCGTCCACCGGATCACATCCCGCAAGTCCGTGCGATTTCGTCGCGGCGACGGCGAACCGCCCAAACCGTTGCCCGGCGGGCTCCACGCGGTCGGTTGGGAGGCGGCGGGCGCGGACACCAACCGCTACCGAGACGCCCGTGCGGGCTTCAGCATGGACATTCCGGCGGCATTCGCGCCGAGCGATACGGACGGCGGCCCGGCCGCAGTCGCCTTTCGCGCCGACGACGGCGCCCATCTCCAGATTCGTCAGCAACGCGCCCCTCGCCCCGTGGAGCCGGACCGCCGCCTGACTCAAATGGCCGAGCGGCTGCAGACCGCTTACAGCGAATTCGAGCCCAACCCCCAACAGTCGCTGATGCTCGCCGGCGGCGTGCCGGCGGCACTGCTGACAGGGACCTTCCGCCGCGACGGACGCGACCACGTGCTGGTCGCTCTGGTGGCCGTCGATCGTCGGCGCGTGGTGGCCGTGACGGCCGCAGCGCCGCACAGGGCCAACCGGCGCAAGCAGTTGGAGCGCATCGTTCGCACCCTACGACTGACAATGCCCGCCGCGGATACAACGACCGGCGCGCGCTGATCGGCGCTGGCGAAATCCGACACGACTGGTATCCTGTCGCGGGGAAGCGACCATGGAACTGTTTTGGACGGTCATTCTGTTCGTCGGTGGCGCGTGCGTGGGCAGTTTTCTCAACGTGCTGGTATATCGCCTGCCTCGCGGCGAGAGCATCGTCTTCCCAGGAAGCCACTGCCCCCGTTGCGGCCGGCCGATCCGCTGGTACGATAACATCCCCATCGCCAGTTGGTTCATCCTGCGCGGACGCTGCCGCGACTGCTCCGGGCGCATCTCGCCGCGCTACGCGATCGTGGAGTTCGCCACCGCCGTGCTGGTGTCCGGCTTGTACGTCTGCTATTTCGTCCTGGACGTCCGCCGCGGCGCGACGACCCTCCCGCAGGACTGGCCGATGTTCGCCGCTCACGCCGCGCTGCTCTGCGGTCTTCTGGCCGCGTCGCTCGTCGACGCCGATCTGTGGCTGGTGCCGCTGGAAGTCCTCTGGGTCTGCTCAATCATCGCCGTCGCCGCCGCCGGCTTCCAGCCGCACCCCTTCTGGACGCCCGTCGGACCGGTGCCCGTGGCGATGAGCTTTGCGGCCGTGCCGGGCCTGGCGATTGCCGTCGCCCTGCTGCGCGCGGGGTTCATCCGCCCGAGCTTCGCCGATGCCGAACCCACCGCGCGCGGCGACGAGGCGACCGACCCGAAACGTCCCAGCGGCGTCGCCGTGACGCGCGCCCACGGCGTCAACCCGCGCATCGAGGTGCTTCGGGAGGTGCTGTTCCTGACCCCGTCCGTGATCCTGGCAATCGCCGCCTGGGCCGTGCTGCATTACGTCCCCGCGGCCGGGCAGGCCTGGGCCGACCTGCTCGACGAAGGTCGCCACCCCCAGATGGCGCCGCGCCTGCTCGGCGCCGGAGCGGCCGTGTTCGGCTACCTCATCGGCGGGCTGTGGATCTGGGGCATGCGCATCCTCGGCACGCTGGGCTTCGGCAAGGAGGCAATGGGCCTCGGTGACGTGCACATCCTCGCGGCTGTCGGCGCCGCGACCGGCTGGATCGTCCCGTCGGTGGCGTTCTTCGTCGCGCCGTTCTTCGGACTGCTCTGGGCGGCCGGCGCCTCCCTGGGTCGCGCGCGGCGCGAGTTGCCCTACGGTCCCTGGCTGGCCGCGGCGTCCGTGCTGGTCATGCTCGCCTACGACCCGTTCATGACCGTCCTGCGCCCCTACGGCGAAGACCTGGTGATCCTCTTCGGGCGCTAACGATTCCTCACCGCCCGGCCGGGTAGCTCGCCGCCCAGATCTGCCTGGGCTTGCCCGCGAACGTGATGGCAATCGGCGCGATGCCCACGAGCTTGTCCGGACAGGTCGCGGGAAGGTTGCTCACCATCAGGCGCTCGCCCTTCTGGCGGAAGCGGACCTTCCGCCGGCTGCCGATCAGCTCGACCGCCTTGACCTTCCCGCGGACGCCGCCGATGGTCATCTCGCGGCCAACCCAACGGTCGGCCCAGAAGAACGCCGTCCGTCCCTTGCGGGTGAAGCTGCCGAACGGCATGCCGACCAGCTCGTCGGCGCGGTCCACGTCGCCGTAGACGCACTGGTCGTACTTGTCCAGCCACTTGCCGACCGTCCGGAGGCGCGGACAGGCCTCGTCGGGAACCGAGCCATCCGGCTTAGGCCCGATGTTCAGAAGCAGGTTACCCGCCCCGCCGGTTACCTGGCGGAGCATCTTGACCACGTCGCGCGCGCTGTGCCAGTCCTCGTCCGGCGCCGAGGGCATGTAGCCCCACGAGCCGTTGAAGGTCATGCACGCTTCCCACGCCCGGCCGGCCTGCTCGGCGCGGATGTGCTCTTCGGGCGTGCCGAAGTCCTCGTCTAGGCGGGAGCGGTTGTTGATGAGGATGTGCGGTTGGAGGCGGCGGACCATCTCGTTCATCGCGGCGCTGCCCCAGGCCTTGGGCGTCGCCAGCGGCTCGGGCACGTCGTACCACAGGATGTCGATCTTGCCGTAATGGCTCATCAACTCCTCGACGCAGCCGTGCGTGAACGCCACGAAGCGCTTCCGCGCCGCGGCGTTGGTCGCGCACGTGTGCCCGTCGGGATGATGCCAGTCCAGCAGCGAGTAGTAGAAGCCGACCTTCAGGCCGAACTCGCGGCAGGCGTCGACGTACTCGGCCACCAGGTCCCGACCCGGTCCGCGTTTGACCGCGTTGTAGTCGGTCTGCCTGGTATCCCACAGGCAGAAGCCCTCATGATGCTTGGTGGTCATCACCATGTATTTCATGCCGGCGTCGCGGGCGAGCTTGGCCCAGTCGCGCGCGGCGCGGGGCTTGGGCTTCCACGTCTTGGCCAGTCGGGCATACTGCTGCCGCGGAATCCGCTCGCGGTTCATTACCCACTCGTGCCGGCCGAGCTGCGAATACAGTCCCCAGTGAACGAACATGCCGAAACGGCTGCGGCGCCACCACGTCATGCGACGGGTGCGATTCGTCTCGGCCTTGGCCGTGGCTTCGTACTTCCGCTTGCTCATGGCATCTCCCGTATCCGCCCGTCGGCGCGCGACCGACGAAGGACGCGCACGCTACAGTCAATGCCTGTTGGCGTCAACAGGCCGTGGTGGTAGAATGTGCGGGTCGGGAGGTCTTCGTGCACGCCTTGTTGATTCAGTTTGCCGATCCGCGTCGGCCCGAGCCGCTTGCCGTATTCTCCCACACGCTCGGTGTGCTGGCGGCCTTGGCGCAGCAGCGCGGCATCACGTGCCGGCTGGTGACGCTGGGCGGATTCCGCCGGGAGCCCCTCGTTGCGGCCGTCACTGAACACACCCCGGAAGCAATCGTGGTCGACGTGCCGCTTCAAGACGTGGCCGCGGCGCGCCGGACGACCGCGGCGCTGCGCGAACTGACCGACGCGCCGGTTGTCGTGGTCGGCGCCTACGCCACGGCGCGGCCGACGCGGGCGATCAGCTTTCCCGGTGCCACGGCGCTGATCCTGGGCGAGTATGAACGTCCGACCGTCGCATGGCTGGAAGCGATCCGCGACGGGCGGGCCCCGTCGGGAATCGACGGGCTATGGACCTATGCGGACAGCGGGCTCATTCGCTCGCGTCCGGCGCCGTTGGTTGAGAACCTGGACGATCTGCCCTATCCGGATCGCGCCCTGTTCGACACGGACCGGATCGTCAAGGCCACCGGCGAGTTGACGTTCAAGACGGCGCGCGGCTGCCCGTTCTGGTGCGCCTATTGCATTAACGACTGGTACATGGACCTCTACGAGTACGATAACCAGCAAGTGCCGTTCGTGCGGCGTCGTAGCGTCGGCAACGTCCTCGACGAGGTCCGCTCCGTTGCTACGGCGTATCCCCACGGCTCGTCCGTCGTGTTCTACGACCATGCCTTCGCGACCGATCGCAACTGGCTGGAGCAGTTCGCCGCCGCCTATGGCGGCGCCTGCGAGTTGCCCTTCCGCTGTCACGTCCGCCTGGAGAAAGTCACGCCCGAGCTGGCCGCGACGCTGGCGGCTGGCAACTGCCGCTGGGTCCACACGCACATCGGGTCGGGAAGCCGCTTCATTCGCGAAGACGTGCTCTCGATGCACATGAGCGACGCAACCGTGGTAGATGCCTGCAGGCACCTGTCGGCGGCCGGGCTGCGCATCGCCGCGGAAGTCTTCATCGGCGCCCCCTACGAGTCGGAGATCACGGTCGAAGAGACGATTCGCCTGCTGCGCCGTGCGGGCATTGACGACGTGCACCCACGGGGCTACTGGCCCGCGCCGGGCACGCGTGCGGCCGAATTGTGCCGTGAGAACGGCTGGCTGACGCGACGGCGCGACGCCGATGCCTATGCCAACCGCGCCACGCTCGACATGCCGGGCATGCCGCCCGAACAGGTCGACGCCGTGATTGACAAGCTCCCCGCCCTGCTCAAGCGCCGGCGGCGCACTGCCCTGCGCAAAGTGCTTGACCGCGCCGCCACCCGCCGCAAACGCCGTGCCGTCCGATAAGCCGTCGCGACCGGGGTGGCGTCGGTCGCCGGCTCGCCTACAATGGGCCGCATGGGCCGCAACGAGACCAGCTATCTCGACAACAACGCCACCACGCCGGTCGACCCGCGCGTCGCAGACCAGATGCGCCCCTACTTCGCCGACCATTTCGCCAACCCCTCAAGCGATCACCCCGCCGGACGGCGCGCCAAAGCCGCCGTCGATCGCGCGGCGGAGCTTCTGGGCGAGCTGATCGGCGCCGCGTCCGGCGACATCGTCTGGACCAGCGGCGCCACGGAGAGCAACAACCTCGCGATCAAGGGCGTCTGCGAGGCGTATCGCGACCGCGGCGACCATATAATCACATCACGCACCGAGCACCGCGCCGTGCTGGACATCTGCGAATACCTAGAGGCCATCGGCCTGCGCGTGACGTACCTCGAGCCGGATGCAACCGGACGCGTCGCGCCGGCACAGGTCGCCGAGGCGATCGAGGATCGCACAGTCCTGGTGACCGTGATGCTCGCCAATAATGAGATCGGCACGCTGCAGCCGCTTGCCGAGATCGGCCGAATCTGCAAGCAGCGCGGCGTGCTGCTGCACACCGACGCAGCGCAAGCCGTGGGCAAGGTGCGGGTGAATGTCGAGCAGTTGGGGGCGGACCTCGCGAGCATCTCGGCACACAAGATGTACGGCCCGAAGGGCGCCGGCGCGCTCTATGTACGGCGGCGCGGACCGCGCGTGCGCCCGGCGGCGCAGATTCACGGCGGCGGACATCAGCGCGGTTTGCGCAGCGGCACGCTGAACGTTCCGGGCATCGTGGGGCTCGGTGCGGCCGCGGAAATCATCGCCAGCGAATTGGCCGACGAGCAGCGCCGCCTGACCGCGCTGCGCGATCGGCTTTACGCGGGCATCACGGCGCACGTCGACGACGTCCGCCGCAACGGCCACGCCACGAAGACGCTGCCGAACACGTTGAGTCTCTCGTTCGCGCGAATCGATGCGGAGGCACTGATCGGCCGGCTAGGCGGCGTGGCAGTCTCGTCGGCGTCGGCATGCTCCAGCACCTCCGAAGGCCCAAGTCACGTGCTCCGCGCTATCGGCACGCCGCCGGAGTGGATTAACGGGACATTGCGTTTCAGCGTCGGGCGATTCAACACGCCCGACGAGATCGACCGCGTCGTGGAACGGCTCGCCGGCGCCGTCGCCGATCTCCGCGAACTCAGCGCTCTGTGAGCTACAGCGCGAACGCCTTGACCGCGTCGACGAAGGCCTTGATGTTCTCCAGCGGCGTCCCGGCCGGTAGATCGCACCCGGTGGCGGGCACGAAATTGTCGCAGCTGCGCATGGCTTCGAGAAGCTCAGTCGTCTCGGCGATCACTTCCTGCGGCGTTCCGTTGCGCAACGTGTCGATGGGACTGACGTTCCCGAAGATAACCGTTTCCGACGGCACACGTGGAGCGATGTCGACAATCGGAACGAGGTTGCCCACGCTGATGCCCTGGGCGCCCGTGCTGCACATGGCCTCAATCAGGTGCGTGCTGTTGCCGCAGATGTGCAGAATGATCGGCGAGGCCACCTGGCGGATGGCGCTTTCGACCGGAGGGCCGCAGAACGTCGCGTAGGCATCCGGCGAGAGCATCACGCAGGTCGGATCGAGGATGCAGATCATGTCCGCCCCCGCATCTTGGAGGCCCCGCGCGTAGGCGGTGACCACGCGTTCGGAAAAATTGCACGTCGCGTGCACCAGGTCCGGCTTCTCGATTGTCGCCAGGGCGATCGCGTTGGCGCCCATCATCAGACCGGCCAGCGTGAACGGGCCGATCACGTATACCCCGATGGGGATCGCCAGGCGCCGCTTGAGGATGCGCACCGTCTCGAGAAACACCCACACGCGTCCGTCGTAAAGGGGGTCGACACCCTTGTACTGGCCCAGATCAGCCACGTTGCGAACCGGATGCCACTCGACCGTGGCGCTGTCGGCCAGGGGGAACCGTACGGGCAGGCCCAACGCCCCTGCCTCGACCGACAGGTCCATCATGGTGAACACCGCGTCCGGTGCGGTGCGCTCGACCAGCTTGTACAGAGACCGCGCCTGCAACTCGGCGTTGAACTCATTCTGCTTGACGGATGACCCCGTCAGTTGCGTGCCCGGGTACCCCGCCAAAGGAACCGCCAACCGCCGTGGTGACCCGTGGACCCAGTCGATCAGCCGCATCGCTCAATTCCTCAAACGCGCCCGTGCCCGCCACACCTGCTCCGGCGCTTCGTCCGCGGCACTTTACCCGAAACGCCGCGGGCGCCAAGCGCAAAAATAGAGGCGCGCAAAGAGGTGACTTGAGTCGCCTTGCGAGACGAAGACTTCGCACCGGTTCATGACAATCGCCGCGCCGCGAAGCAGGATGGCGCTGGGAACGCTTGTCGCACCTCGCAAACTGTGCGTTGAAGCCGGCCGACGCCGGCGGCGCTACCAGCCGGTCCCTTCAGCCGTCGTTTCGGACTGCCAGGTGCTCGGGTCGCGGAAGTAGTGCTTGAGTTGCATCGCGGCGATGACGCCGTCGGACGTCGCGGTAGCCAGTTGAAGCGCCGCCGCCTGTCGGCAATCCCCGACCACGAACACCCCCGGCATGGACGTCTTCATCGTGATCGGGTCGGCGGCGATGTAGCCGTTGTCGTCCATGTCCACAGCGCCGCGAAGCCAGCCCGTATTGGGCACCATGCCGACGAAGATGAACACCCCGTCGACCTTGAGGTCTTCCGTCTGGTCGGTTTCGACGTTGCGCAGCACGACATGGTCGATCTGCTCGCCGCCGTCGGCCGGGACGATCCGCTCCAGGACGTACGGCAGCTTGATATCGATATCATGCTCGTCCGCAGCGTTGTAGAGTTCCTCGACCAGGACTTTCTGGGCGCGGAACTCCCGCCGACGATGGACGAGCGTGAGGTTCTTGACGAAGCGCGTGGCGAGGTAGGTCGAATCCTCCACGGCCGTGTTGCCCCCACCGACGGCCAGCACGTGCATGTCACGATAGAACGCCCCGTCGCACGTGGCGCAGTAGCTGACGCGCGTCGCTTGGCGCATGTCATCCTCACCCGGCACGCCAAGTGTGCGGTAGTCGCTTCCAGGCGCGAGGATCACGGCCCGGGCACGCACGATCTCGTCGCCGTCGTTGATCTCCACGACGAGGACATCATCCTCGGCGCGCAGGGACGTGACGGCTTTGCCCGCTGCGACCTCCGCGCCGAAGTTCTCCACCTGCTTCTGCATCGTCTGCATCAGCTCCGGGCCGCCGACCTGCTCGTAGCCCGGGTAGTTCTCGACCTTCTCGGTCAGCAGGATCTGCCCGCCGGACAAACCGTTCTTCTCCAACACCAGTACGTCGTATCGGTCGCGCGCGGCGTACAGCGCCGCGGCGAACCCGGCCGGGCCCCCGCCGACGATCACACAGTCTCGAAGCTTCTCGTTATTCATGTCGCTTCCTTACAACAAGGGCGGTTCGCAGGTGGCGCGCTGCGGCCTGTTCAGTCGCCGCCCATCTCGGCGACGATGCGTTCGGCCCGGCCGAACGCCTTGAGCACGGAGGCCTTGTCCGTGGCTTCGGTGATGAGCCCGCCTGCATCCACAATGCGCAATGGCAGGCCGGTCTCGTCCAACCAGACGGTCGCGCCGGTACGGTCGGCTGCACGCTGCTCCATACAGCGGGTGGCCGTGACCATTTCGCCGTCGATTTCGATATCATCCGGTCCGGCGACGGCAAAGGTGTGCATATCAAAGCCGTTAGCCGCGGCGTTATAGGTCGCCAACGCCCATGCGACCGGCGCGTCGCGCTCCACCAGCCGCGGCAGCAATTCAACGAAGGCCTGTGGAAGATACAACCCCACGTTCCCGGGAGGTATTTCGCGCTCGACGCGTTTGCTTTGTGGGCCGCGATCGCCGTGCCGTGTCACAGTACACGCGATGATGTCGTCGGCCATCGTGGCCGAAATGGCGTATGCCCGTCGCGGCCTGCCGTCGTCGCGGCCGACCCACGCCCGCTCGATCCACTTTTCCGCGCTGCGATCCGCCGCGGCGAACAGCTCCCGCCGCACGCGCCGCGGGGGCCGCTCTGCGACGCGAACATAGGCCCACGTCTCGATGTGTACCCCGCGCACGCCGCCCCGCGTTTCCGTCTCCTCGACGATGCGCAGGAACCCGACCGCCGCGTCGCCCCGTCGCATCAGAAACCAGCGCGGCTCGGCGTGGACCGCCGTAAGCACGCGTTCGGTGTCCAGCTTGTCCAGAAGCGTGCGTCCGCGATCGAGCCGCGCTTGGCGCTGCTGCGCCGCTGTGGCCGGGTCAACCACCTCAAACGTCGCCGCAACGGCATCGAACACGCCGTTCAGGACCTCGCGCTGCCCCGCCGGGCCCGTCAGCTTCAGGAAGATGAATCGCCGCTTGTCGGCCGGGACCCACAGCTGCCGCTGGTAGAATCGTGCACGTCCCGGCGAGACACCGCGAAGCTCGATTGCCTTCCCGTCGCGATGATCGACCACCTCGGCGGCCTTTACGTCAAAGTTCTCGCCGCGCTTGAGCCGCGCGGCCAGCAGCTTAGCATGGGCCGCCAGGTCGACAACGGGTTCACCCTCAACGGCGCGGTGGACACTCAGCGTCCAGCGGATGGCGTTGGTTTCGGCATCGCGCATCCGCCAACTGACCAGGCGACTCGGGGACGGCGCCCGCAAACGCTGGGCGCCGAGAGGCGGCGACAAGGAAAACCCGTGCCGATAGTCTACATACCGCAATGCCGGTCGCGTCGCCGGGTCCGCGGCACCGGCATACGACAGGATCGACAGCACAGCGAGCCATACGGCCATTGACCTATGAGCGCTCATGGTGATGCATTATATCGTCACATCCGAGCGGTTGCATTGTCTAACGACGCGGTGCTAAAATCACGTTTGCCAAGTCCGAAGACGGGCAGGGGTCCATGAATCGAACCTCGTACATTCTCGCGGTTCTGGCAATGTGCCTTGCAATCGCACCTCGACAAGCCGTCACGGATACGTCCGGCGTCGACCAGGTCGCTCGCCTGTCACGGAACGCCACCCTCGCCCCCGGCATGCCCCGCGCCGTCTGGGGACGCCGACAGGCGCCGCGTTCGCCCGGCTGGACGTTGTGGCTGATAATTCCGGCCGTCGTCGGCATCGGCAGCGTTATTCTCGTGGTCGTTCTGGGGCGGCGGCAACGAGATCGCAACAACGCGTCCGAGCGCCAGGACCTCGGCAGCCATCGTTGACAGCGCCGCGAGGCGACGGGACAATGCCGCACTATGGCTCACCCCAAACCGCCACAGCCGGCGCGGCTCATTTGCGGGATGATCGCGTCTGAGACGTCCCTCTTTGACGAGGTGCTGACGCCATTGCGCAATGCGTTCGGCGCGGTGGACATCCTCAGCGAGGTCTACCCGTTCGACCTGACGCACTACTACGCCGCTCAGATGGGCGATCCGCTCTGGCGGCAGTTCGTCAGTTTCGACGAGCCGGTCTGCCCCGACGTGCTGGCTGACGCCAAATGCTGTACGAATGCCATAGAGGCGGATGTCGCTCAGCGGCACGCCGACGGTCCGGACCGCCCGATCAACCTCGACGTCGGACTCATCGCCCCGTCGAAACTCATTTTGGCGAGCATGAAGGATTTCTCCCACCGCATTTACCTCTCGCACGGTGTGTGGGCGGAAGTGACGCTGATTTATCGCAACCAGCATTGGCAGTCGCTGGACTGGACCTTTCCCGATTATGCGTCAGGCCGCTATGACGCTTTCCTGACGCGAGCGCGTGACGCGATTGCGTCCGCCCTAAGGAATTGCACACCATGATGGTCTGGGCCGCCGTCGGCACCATCGCCTTGGCCTTGTACATCTCCGCCTTGGCAACGCCGCTGTCCAACCGCGTCGCCGTACGTCTGGGCATGCTTGACCGCCCGGCGCGCCACAAGGCCCATGCTCGGCCCACCCCTGCGCTGGGCGGCTCGGCGATATTCGCGGCCGTGCTGGGCCCGTCGCTTCTGGCTTTGGCACTGGCGCGCGTCTGGGCGGCCACCGACGTACCGCCATGGCTGGCGACACGCGCGCCGTCGCTGGCGCGGCACGTTACCGGTGCGGCCGCTCGATCGCCTATGGCGCTGGGGCTTCTGGGTTGCGCCGCGGCGTTGCACGTCGTCGGCCTGATCGACGACCGTAAGCACCTTGGGGCCTGGACGAAACTCGCCGCGCAAGTCGCCGTAGCACTCATTGCCGCGTGGGCGCTCCACGTCCGCGTGTTGACGCTCGCCGGTCCGACCATCAGCATTGCCGTGTCTGTCGTCTGGCTCGTGGTCGTCACGAACGCGTTCAACTTCCTGGACAACATGGACGGGCTGTCGGCGGGCGTGGCGCTGGTCTGCTGCGTAGCCCTGCTTGCGGCCGCCGCTGACATGGGGCAGGTCTTTGTCGGGGCGTGGTTGTGTTTGCTGATCGGTGCGCTGGGCGGTTTCCTTCCGTATAACTTCGCGCCGGCCCGTACGTTCATGGGCGACGCCGGATCGATGACAATCGGCTTTCTGATCGGCGTGGTCAGTTGCCTGACCACGTACGTTCCCCCGGATGCCGAACGGCTCATATACGGGCTGTTCGTTCCGCTCGTGCTTCTAGCTGTGCCGCTGTATGACACCGTCAGCGTGGTGATTCTGCGCCTGATCGCCGGAAGCAATCCGATGATCGGCGACCGGCGACATTTCTCACACCGGCTGGTGCGGCGTGGCATGTCGGTGCGTACGGCCGTGGTGACGATCTACCTGTGCACCGGCGCGACGGCGCTCGGCGCCTGCTTGCTGCCGCGCGTCGACATGGTCGGCGGCGCCCTGGTGCTGTCCCAGACGATTGCAGTGTTGGCCATCATCGCCTTGCTCGAGGCCGGCGGAACCTCGCGCGGAGGCCCCCGCGGATGACGCCCGCGACGGACACGCCCGCCGACAGCACGTCCCGTCGGCTGGAGGCGATCGCCTTCTGGTTGCTGACGGGCGTCTTGGTCGCGCGGGCTTTTCTGGGTGAGATGCCCTACCGTACGTCGGTACTCAAAGGGCTGCTCAGCGAACCCGACGACGCTGTCGTCACGCGCACTGCGGCACGTGAGGAACTCGCACGGCTGACGTTCGCCATTGCCATTCTCGCCGCAGCTGGCGCGTGGTCCGCGGCCGGCGCCCTGCGCAGGCGCCTCCGCATGCGTCACGGATGGCTGGCGATCCCGGCCGGGGGCTTCATCGTCTGGTCGCTCGTCTCGACGTTGTGCGCGTCCGATGTGCGGACCGCCCTTGACGCCTGGGGTGAACAGGCAACCTTGCTCATCGCCGCGATGCTGATGATCCAACTGTGCGCCGACAGGCGACGGTTCGCCTGGATGGTGGTTGCGCTGGCGGCGATGGGCACGGCATTGGCCGCCAAAGGGGTCTACCAGGTCGCGGTCGAGATTCCCGAGCGGATCGCGGCCTTCGAGGCCGATCCCGGCGCCGCGGCCCGACAAGCCGGCTTTGAGCCCGGATCGACGCGTGCCGCCATGCTGGGTGAGCGCATCGCCGACCGCTCGCCAACGGGGTACGCCGGCCTGGCCAATGTCTTCGCCTCGCTGCTGCTGGTCGGGCTGGCGGCGTCGGCAGCGCTGGCCGCCAAAAAGCTGTTCGACGCCCGCCGCACCTGTCGCCGCTGGCGCGAGAACGCCAAACGCGGCGAGATTCACCTACCGACGCTAGCGGCCGTGCTGACGCTCATGGCGACCGCCACCATCGCCGTCGTCGCAGCGCTAACTCGCAGCCGCGGCGCGATCGCCGCGGCATGTGTCGGCGCGATCGGCGCGGCCGGGTTGGGGCTCTGGGGACGCCGCCTGGCGCACCAGCGCCGATTGGCGTTGGGTTGTGCGGCCGGGGCTGTTCTGCTGATCGGAGCTGGCGTCGTCGCCTGGGGGCTGCATCGCGACGGCCTGCCAACCAAAACGCTGACCTTCCGCTGGTATTACTGGACAACCGGCGCGGAGATCGCCCGAGACCATCCGCTTTTCGGTGTTGGTCCGGCGAATTTCGACTCCGCCTACACGCGTTATCGCCGCATTGAGGCCGAGGAAGCCGTCAGAATGCCCCATAACGGCCTCGTCCACGCGGCGGCGTGCTACGGGTTGATCGGCGGGGCGCTGTATGCCCTGTTGCTTGCGGGCGCGCTGATAGGGTTGACGGGTCCGCCCGCCGACGACGCATCCTCCGGCGACGTCGCCCCGCCCCGTCCGCGCGAGGTCGGAATCGTCGCCGGCGGCCTGGCTGCGGCCGTGCTGCTGTCCCGCGGGCTGTGGGCGCAGGCAGGTGGGTCGACGGCGCTGCTGGTCGTCGAGGGCCTGATCCCGGCAGCCGTACTGGGCGGCGCAGTGCTTCTGGCCGCGTGGACCGGCGGGCGGCGACTGACGGACATCGCATGCGGACGTGCCGTTCGGATCACTCTGGGGTGCGGGCTGGCGGCATTCGTCCTGCACAACATGGTCACGTTTTCCCTCTGGACCCCCGCGGCGGCGACGGCATTCTGGTGCGGCACCGGGGCGCTGCTGGCCCGAACGCGATGCCGCCCGTGGCGGCTGGACGTGCTGGCGCGACCGAAGGCGCTTGCCGCCGGCGCGGGCCTGGTCGCCGCGGTGGCGCTGTTGTGGCTGCCCGTCTGGCGGCGGGTGCGGCACACCGAAGCCGCCGTCCAAGCGTTGGCGTCGGGGCGCACGGCCGCCGCGGCGGATCATGCCGTCCGCGCCGCGAAGGCCGACTCGCTAGATCCGGTCGCCGCCGGCGACGCCGCTCGCGTGCTGCTGGCCAGCGGGCGCTGTAACGCAGCCATATCCTGGTCCGAAGACACCTGCGGCCGCGACCCGAAGAACGCTGCCCACCGCCAGCTTGCCGCATCGATCACGCGCCGATGCGCTCCGCGAATCGAAGGTGATCGAGCGCACACGCTTCTGAACGAGGCCGCCAACCACATGCGTGAAGCCGTCCGGCGCAACCCCCGGGACGCACGTTTGCGATTGGAGTACGCCGACGTTCTGGCCGCGATCGGCGCCTGGGACGCTTGCGGCGAGCAGCTCGCGGCGGCCGAACGAATCGATGCCGTCCGCAGACGCATGGACAGCGGCTTTCGCCTGACACCGACCGACCGCACAAAGCTCAAAGCGCTGCGCAAGACGCTACAGGCACACCGCATGAGCGCGACGGAATGAGCGCGTTGCAGCTTGCGTGCCGTCTAGCCCCAGCCCTCGGCGCAGGCGATCGTATTGCGCAGGAGCATCGCGACCGTGACCGGCCCGACGCCGCCGGGCACGGGCGTGATCGCCCCGGCGACTGCCCGGCACGCATCGAAGTCCACGTCGCCAACCGTCTGCAGCCACACCTTGCCCTCGTCGTCGCGCAGTGGCTCGCCGGTGTCGTCGAAGCCGACGGGGATGCGATTGATCGCCACGTCGATGACGGTCGCTCCGGGCTTGATCATATCGCTCGTAATCAGCGGCGAGAGGTCCGGACGCTCGGGCGACTTACCCGCCGCGCGGTCGTGCTTGTAGCGCAGCCAGCGCATCTGGCGAACGCCCGTAGCGGCGACGACGATGTCCGCCTGCCGCGTGTGGGCGGTCAGGTCCCGCGTCGCCACGTGGCAAATCGTGACCGTCGGCGAACGGTCGATGCTCTGGAGCAGCAGCATGGCCAGCGGCTTTCCGACGATCGCGCTGTGTCCTATGACGACGGCTTCCAGGCCCGACATGTCCTCCCGTACGCGCCGCAACAGTTCCACGGCGGCCATGGGCGTGCAATCGGCCGTGACCCATCCTCCGTAGAACAGTCGGCCCATGTTCTCCGGATGGACGCCCTCGACGTCCTTGGCCGGGTCGATCTCCATCTGGGCCGCGCGCGTGTCGATGTGGGCGGGTAGAGGCAGTTGCAGCACGATGCCGTCGACCGTGTCCGAGCGGTTGAGCGTGTCGATCTGCTGGAGAAGCCCGTGCTGCGAGATGTCGCCGAAGAGGTTCAACAGTTGATAGTTGATCCCCACGGCCGCGCAGTTGCGCCGTTGCATGTTCGTGTATAGTTCGCTGGCGGGATCGTCGCCGACCTGAACCGCTACGAGCGACGGCGGGTGGTGTGCCTGTCGCAACGTCTCGGCCTCGACGGCGACCTGCTGCTTGATCTCGGCCGCTACGGCTTTGCCGTCGATAATCTCTGAGGGCACGGTGCTACTCCTTGCCATGAGGCGTATCGAGAACGTCGCGAAGCGTCCGGGCCGTCTCGGCGTCAATACTGCCCTTTCGCCGGGCGAGGTCAACCGTCAATTTGCCCAACGCGCAAAATGCCTCCGCGACGTCGGGCACGTCCCGGCGCAGCGCCGCGACATGGCAACGGATCGTCGCCACGTCACCGCGCTCGATCGGTCCGGTCAAGGCGACTGGCGGCCCCAGCGACAGGACGTTGTCCACCGTTGCGCGCACCAGCGGGCCCAATGCGGTACGGTGCTCGTCCGCATCCAGACCCGCGGCGGCGCCGAGCCGGCCAACGGCGTCCAGAAGCGTCACCAGCCCGTTTGAAGCCAGCACGGCCGCGGCGTGGTACAGCGTTTTGCGATCACCGGCGATGCGAACCGCGCGTCCGCCAACGTCCCGAACCAACGGCTCCAGGGCAGCAATGGCCGACTCATCGCCCTCGATGAAGAAGCGCGCCCCGTGGAGACGCTCGACGGCTGCATCAACCGTCGGAAACGTCTGAAGCGGATGGCACGACCCGACCGGACACCCGGCTTGCCGCGCCGGCGCGAGGACCTCACTCGACAGTGCACCACTGCAATGGGCAACTACCGGCCGGTGCGCCAGCGCCCCGCCGGCCGCCAACTCACCGCAGAGCGTGCCGATCGCGTCGTCAGGAACGGTCAGCAGGATCAGCCCGGCGGCGCTGGCTGCCTGCGCCACCGAGCACGCCCGCGCGCGGTCGTCGATGCGTCGGGCCGCCGCCTCGGCCGCCGCGGCGCGGCGCGACGCCACCAGTACGCCCCATCCCGATCGCGCGGCCAGCACGCCGAGCGCCGTGCCCACGCGCCCCGCGCCGATGATTGCGATGTCGGGCGAACTCATGTGCCATCTCCGTCGTCGGCGGCCACCTCGCGAATCAGGTATCGCCGCTTGAACTGCTCGCTTCTTCCCTTGCGGCTGAGTTGCTGGTCCTTGCGCAGCAATGTCTCCGGAGGGAGCAAGCGCGGACGAATCGCAGCTAACCGCCCGCTGGAGCGTTTCGAGGCGTACTCCACGTTCAACGCCGCCAGCGCCCGATCCATCCGACCGGCCAAGTCCGCCTCGTCCAGCCCGTCTAACCGCTCCAGGCGAAGCTCGTAGTGGGGCACCGCACCTGAGGGGAAGCACCCCTGAAGCTCGAAGCGCTCCACGCGAACGCCCATGTCAGCCGTCGCCTGCGCCATCGCCTCGACCACCTGATGCTCGGTGATTTTCTCGCCGGTGATGCTCGCCGTCGAGCGTCCGCGGGAGAGGAACGCGAAAACCGGTGAGCCGCCGAGGAAGTCCGTCACGCGGACGCGGTCGTCGATGTCGTACCGCCACAGCCCGGCGCGGTTCGTGACCACCAGGAAGTACTCCTGCCCGACGCGCACGTCACCGGCGCGCAGGACCGTGGGCTGCGCCGCGTCACGCTCGTCGGCCGGGATGAACTCAAGGAAGTTGCCCGTGATCTCGGCCACGCCGGCGGGCGTCTCGTCAGCAAGCGGGATGGAGAACCGCCCTTCGCTGGCCAGAAGACCGATGTCACGAATCGGCACCCCGGGGAACAGCTCGCGCAGCCGCGGCAGGTAAAGCCCGAGCGTCCCGCCGGTCCAATTCAACAGCAATGCCACGTTCCAGAAGTGCTCGGGCAGCAGCCGCCCGTCGCGTCGCAGTCCCTCGGCCATGCGCTGCGCCAGCACCGGCCGGCGGCGCAGACGCAATCGCCCGCAGGCGGAGGGGTCGCCGTCACCAGGCGGCGTGCACGTCCCATCGGCCACGTCGCGAATCAGGCGCTCGGCGTGGGTCTGGCCGGTCTCCACAAGTTTGATGGTCGTGGAGGGGTTCGGCGTGGTCACCACGCCGACGTCGCGATGCACGCTGCATCGCAACGCCGTGTAGTAGCGCGTTTCCGCATCGGCGATGCCATAGACGCCGCGCGGCACAGGGTACATGCGACGGACGATGCGCTTCTGCGTGGCAGCCAGCAGGCCGCTAACGGCGCCGCAGGGCAAGCCCGCGGGACTATCGGTCTCGCGTAGGGGCGAGGTGATCTGCAGGATGCCGCGCAGCCAGGCGTGAGGATGGTCCCGCAGCGCCTTGACGCCGAAAACGTTCCAGCCCCGCCGTAGGTCGGCCAGGTACTGTCGCGTAATGGGGATGTGCTTCGGCGAGCCCGTAGTTCCGCTGGTGCGGGAGAACATGCACACCGCCTCACCCGGCGGCAGCAGTGCGGTCGACTCGCCGGCGAAGACGCGGTCCATGTACGGGCGCATGTGCTCGTAGTCGCGAACCGGCACCCGGCGGGCGAAGGCCGCGTACGAGCCGATCCGGTCAAAGCCGTGGTCGCGCCCGAACGCCGTGCCTGCATGACGAGCAATCAGGTCGCCCAGAAGCGTCTCCTGCTCCTCGGCGGTCCGCTCGTGGGCGGCGAGCCACGCGCGGACCTGGCGGTCGGCGTGGGCGCCGGCCAGGAAGGCCAGGGGTCTCAGCAATGTCCGGCGGATACCCATGGCCTTCCACTGTACGTCAGAGCGGTCGACAAGAAAACCGCCCGGCCGGCGTCACGGCGCTACTCAGCCGTGGCGGGCGCCTCGCGCTGACGACGCTGCTGTTCGAGAAACGCGTCGTAGTCGGGCGGCTTGCGAAAGGCCGTCTTGAACGAGACCTCAAGCTCATCTCGCCATCCGTCGGCCTGCCAGTTCGGCTCGACGAACAGGCGCACGTGCTGATAGAGTTGCGGAGCGAACGGCGCACCGCGGAACCCCACATACAGCGCTCGCCTCGCCTTCTTGTCCAGTTGGGTCCCCAGCGACGCTGGATGCGCGATCATGTGTGCCAGCACCTCGTAGTAGTAGCGCGCGAATGGCGCCAGCTTCAGCCGTGGGGGAGCATCGCGTTGATACAGGCCATACACGCGCTGCGCGTGATTGAGAAAGAACGCGTGCTGTCCCGTATTTCCGTCCGTCAGGTGCTCCAGCGCCGCGATCAGTGCCGCCTCAATCTGGCTGACGGCAACGGAGATGATCGGCGAACCATTTTGCGTCAGGCGGTACCGGACGAAACGCCGCAAATCGTCATTGCTTCTTGGATCGAGCCGCTCCCACTCCGGGCCCTTAGGGTCGTAATTGTCCTTTATCCACGCCAGCAAATCCTTGGCTAGAGGCCACCGTCGGCGCCCGCCGGCATAGAGCATCTTGATGCAATCGGTCAGCCAGTTGATGTGTCCGGCGCGATAGATGTTCTCCTTGAAGGATTCGCCACGGGGCTCGCGAATCTTCTCGATCAACTCGAGCTGCTGCGCCTGGGCAGGCTTGATGAACCGCCAATCGCCGCGCCGGATCAACTGCGCTTTGTCAGGATCGAGCGGGTCCGACGCGCTTGGCCTGTACATCACCTTTCCGTAGAAGACCATGTCCCGAAGGCAAAACAGCAACGTTCGGCCTGTGTTGACGGTGTTGAGGTCGTCGAGCGCCATGACGCCTTCGCAGACGTTCATGCCGTAGCTGTTCCAGTAGAGCCCGTGAGCGCGGCACATGCGCCAGTCGAGCGGAATGTGCCACTTCTCCATGATCCGCAACATGAACGTGGCGTCCATCTTGTAGACGTTCCACAGTTTCTGTGCGCGGACAAAGGCTAGAAGCGCGTTGCGCGCCTCACGCGTGGCGTCGTCATTGATCCACTCGGCCAGGCGCTGCTCGCGCTCGTCGACCGGGTCGGGCGCAGCGAAGCGCCAGTTTCGGACGGCCTCGTCCCGGCTGAACAGGTTGTACGTCCTCAGTAGCGGCTCGTCAGCGATGTCGATGAGTGGCTCGTCGTCAGCGACGCGCCGCACGCGGGGATGCACCACGCCGGCACCAAGGGCATCCGCAAGTCGACGCCGCAGTTCCGCCAGGTACGCCCGCGTAGCGGGGCGGTCGGCCAGCAAACGGGCGAATTCATCGCCCTGAATCAGGGAGCGTCCCTGGCGCCGAGGGTCGCGGTCCAGGCGCCTGTCCGCCATGGTGGCCACGGGTCGGAACGCGTCGATGACCTCGTCAGTCGTTCCCATCGGTGGCGCGCCGAGCAGGCGCTGCATCTCGTCGGCCCAACGCTTCTTGTAATACCTGTGCATCTCGTCGGTGTGTCCGCCCATCTTGGAATAGAACAACCACGCCAAGTCCTTGTAGAGCCCCAGGGCGCGCGGGTTGAGGGGAATGCCACGGTCGCGCAGCAAGCGCATGCCGTTGGTGACCCACAACCAGCGTTGCTCCCGCGTTTTCGTCTTGACGGAGATGTTCCACGCCATGTTCCACGAGTGATACCCCCATACACCCGGAAACCGCGGCTGGAGCTGGCAGATCAGGTCGCCGAGTTGCTTAGCGTCGTAGAACCGCCCCGCCTGCACATGCTGATCGGCGCGGATCCACAGCCCCGCAACGACCGGCGCTCGCAGTCCACCGAACGCCGTGGTCCACACGGCAAGCTGAGGATGCTCCTCGGCAACAACATTGCCCGGCGAGGTCAACCCCGATTCCTCGCTGATGCGATCCAGCGGGCGGCGCAGCATCACCGCGGCCGTCGCGAAACCGACAGCAGCTACGACGAAGATTACCTGAAGGACTCTTGGTCGGGACATAGCCAGTTACACCTGCACGCGGGCCAGTTCCCGCTTGCGAAAGATCAGACACGCAAAGGTGATGGCCAGAACACATTGCAGCCCGCCGGTCAGCCCAACGAGCTCGATGACCTCGCGCCACGGAATAATCCTACCGGCCGCCAGCGCGTCGGACGGCGAGGTCCGCGCGAAGTCCGGCACGAGGATCTGCATAAGGCGGAAGGCCCCGTGCCCGATCCAGACAACGGGATCGGTTTCGCCATGGCGCGGTAGCTTGACGGCATCGGCAATGAAGGATCGCATCATGGCGAACGGAAGCATCGCCGCACAGAACAGGCAGCCGACCGGAAACGACAGGAAGCTGCCCGCAAATACGCCTAACGCGGCCAGGAACATCATCTGCGCCAACATCAACCCGAAGCCGCGCAGGAAGTTCCCCGTGAAGCCGCCGGCGCGGTACAGAACGCTGAGCGTATCCTCATCAACCGTCACGTTCACGCCGGAGCCGTTCGTGAACTCCACGAACAGGTCGCCGCCCGGGCCCACGAGACGTTCGGGAATCGCCAACGTGTCGATCGTGCCCGCAGGAAATCGCCGCCGGATTCGCAGCGGCGGGTAGGGCGATCGGGCGCTGCCCGCCGTCCACTGTCCGAACACGCCGCCGCTGGTCCCGCGACCCGATAGCTCGTATCGCAACTGCAGCGACGGGCGGACGGTCACGGGAACATCTTCACCTGCTGTCAGGTCGGCAACCTGAGGCCGGTGGGCATCGCGCGGCAGGAAGCGTACCGTGAAACGATTGTCGCGGAAGTGTTCCACGCGCCCGTCAACGCCGCGTATGCCGACGTACTCCCCCACGGCGATATGATCCGCCACATCGTCCAGCGCTTCGAATGCCGCTCGCAGATGCGACTCGCGGGCCACAACGGCGCCCTCACCGCGCGTCTGCGGGCCGCCGTGGCGATGCTCGACCAGAACAACGGTCACGGATTGACCCGGGCGCAGCGCTTCGGCGAGCTGTTCATTGCCGGCTCGATAAACGACGACAAGTCGTCGACCTTCGGCCTCCACACGGGCGCGAATGCCGCGTCCCCGCTCATCGCCCGTGATCCATGCCTCTGCGATAGCGTCCCGACGCCTGGCGTTCTCCAGAAGCGGGCGCAGGTTCGCACTGACGCCGCGAACGAAAGCGTGGTGCTCCGTGAGGCGCGCCTGC
Source organism: Phycisphaerae bacterium (assembly GCA_018335035.1). Taxonomy (GTDB): domain Bacteria; phylum Planctomycetota; class Phycisphaerae; order SM23-33; family SM23-33; genus JAGXKT01. The sequence goes on along the minus strand of JAGXKT010000001.1, from coordinate 68,646 downwards.
AGCCGCGCGCGGCCCTCCACGGACACCGGAGACGCCCGGACGCCGCTGACGGTCCAGCGGCGACTCGTGCCGGGCGCGATCGGTTCGGACGCATCCTTCCGCAGTCTGGGTCGCATGGCCGAGCGCGCCACAAAGACTTCCGTCTCGACAGCCACGCGATCCGTGTGATTCAGGGCCTCTTCCTCGCGCAAATGCTGCGCGACGGCATAGATCGCCCCGCCGGAGATCGCCAGCAGCGCCGCATCCAGCAGAACGACGCCGGCCCAGCGCCCGACGATATACTTCCATCGCGGCAAGGGCTTGACTGCCAGCAGGAACACAGTGCGGGCCTGCATGTCGCCGGCGACGATGCCCACCGTCAGCAACACGGTCATGAAGCTCAGCAAAACGCTGACCGTGGCGGTGGAATAGGTCAACACGCTCCGGATGCGTCCTGCCAGCGTGCCATCGCCCTCGAGCGCCAGCGGCAGCACGAGAAGCGTCACGGCCAAAGCGGCGAGAAACACCGCCGCCAACTTCATGCGAAGGCACTGCGAAAGGGTGTAACGAGCGACAGCCCAGACGCCGCTCATGGCTAGGGCTCCTCGCGGCCGTGCGCTTGATCCTCATCGGGGTCGACGGTGTCGTCGCCGTCGGATGAGGTCTCGCCCTCGCGACGTTCGGCGTTCTGGATTAATCCGTCTATCACGCCGCGATCGGCCTGCGCATCGCGTGCCGCGGGCCGCGACGCATCGCTCGACACAGGTGGCTGGTCGCGCAACGGCGCCTCTTCGGGGCTTGCTTCATCCGTGACGACCAATTCCTCCAGCACCCGCTCACGCAGCGGCTCGACCGTCTGATCGCGCTCGTCCGGCGTGGCGGCTTCTTCCGTGGCGCCGGTACGCTCGGGTTCGCCTTCGCCGCCGCGGACCAACTGCTCGATAACGTCCCCGCCGTCACCCTGGCGAAGGAACTCGGCCACCTCGCCCGTCGAAACAGCCGCGCCGGCCGCGACCTTCTCGCGACGGGCCTCGTCCACGATCCGCATGAACAGCGCTTCGAGCTTGTCGCGCGGGCGCGTGACCTCCAACACGTCCCGGCCGGCCGCGTCGAGCAAGGCGTAGATCCGCTCCAGCGTCGGTTCGTCGAGCTGCTCGGTGACGATCTGCGTCGATCCCTGACGCGTCAGCAACTCCTCCACCCGCCCCAGTGCGCGCCGTTGTCCGCCGTACAGCACGCACACACGGTCGCAGACGTCTTCCACGTCGGCCAGAAGATGACTGGACAGCAACACCGTCTTGCCGCGGCGCGCCAGCGTAAGGATCAGGTCCTTGAACTGGCGCGCGGCGATCGGGTCCATTCCGCTGGTCGGCTCATCGAGGATCAGCAGGTCGGGGTCGTTAATCAGCGCCTGGGCCAGACCCAACCGGCGCCGCATGCCCTTGGAATACTCCGCCACGCGACGATACGCCATCGGACCAAGTCCGACCATCTCCAACAGCATCTCGATCCGCCGCCGCCTCTGGCCCCGCGGCAGGTGAAACAGCCGCCCGTAGTAGTCCAGGGTCTCGCGCGAGTCGAGAAACGGGTAGAGATACGTATCCTCGGGCAGGAAACCGATCTTCGCCTTGATTTTGACGTCCGTCGGCGGGCGGTCGAACACGTGAATCCGGCCTCGCGTCGGCAACAGCAACGACAGGATCATCTTAAGCGTCGTCGTCTTGCCCGAGCCGTTCGGGCCCAGAAGCCCGAAAACCTCCTCGCGAGCGATCTCGAGGTCCAGGTCCTCCACGGCCGTGACCTTCTCGCGCAACCAGAAGTCGCGGAAGACCTTGGTAAGCCCGATCGTACGAACGACAGCATCGGATTGCGTCTGTTCGGCAACCACGCGGCTACTCGTCTCCTTGGCGTCTCTTCTTCTCCTCGCGGCGGAGCTGCTCGAGTTCGAGCTGCCCCGCGATGGTCGGGTCCTGCCCGATGCGCCAAATGACCTTCTGTCCCGGCGTCAGGCGGATGGTCTCGAACAGCGGATAGCCCATGACCCTGTCCCGTGTCTGGAACCACTCGCGCTGCACGACCTGCCAGGAAACCGCCGGATCGCGGTACTTGGGCAGGAGCTTGGCGAACCGCTCGGCACGGGCACGGACCTCGTGCAACTTCTCCTCGCGCTCGGCGCGGGCGCGGGCGATGATGCTGCTGGCCTCGCCGCCGGTCGTCGGGGCCGTAAGCACGGCGTAAATCTCGCGCAGCAGCTCGTCGGACTCTGCGTCGAGTTGGGCCGCACGGCGAGCCATTGCATCGGCGCCCTGATCCCCAGCACGTCGCGCGGCGTCGGCCTTCGCGGTGAGTGCTTCGGCCTGTTCACGCTTCGCGCGGTACTGATCGATCAGCCCAGGCAACGCCTCGCCATCTGCATCGCCGCCTTTGCCCCGGATAACATATTCCAGATTGCCCACCAGCTTACGGTAATTCTCTCCCGCCGCCGAGCGCAGCGTGCTCGAGGCGTCCTGCTCGGCAGAGTCGATCTGCCGCTGCTTCTCGCTGCTGGCGCTCTGGACGGCCTTGAAGGCCGGCAATGCGCGCAACGGCCACGTGATGTTGCCGCTGCCCAGGTTAATCCTCACAATGCGCATGCCCGCATTGAGACGCGTCAACCGCTCGTTCGTCTCGCGTTCGATGTCGCTGACGAAACCGGCGAGAGACTCCCCGGCGCCCTGTTGCAGTTCAGTGGCTGTTCGACGGCCTGCTTCGTGCACCGTGGCGTTGCATACCTGCGAGCGCAGGAGATCCTCCGGTTCGACCGCAGCGGTCTGATAGTCGGTCGCGTCCGAGACGACGTACTCCACCTTGAGCTTGACGTGCAGAATATACCGGTCACCGGTCAGCAGGTAGCCATCCCAGCCGGGACGCAGGCCGCCGCGCGGGGGGCGCCGCTCGTCGAGGGGCCTGTCCTTGTCACGCGGCTCCTCGTGCATCCAAAATGTATCGACCGTCAGCGTACGGTTGCTGGTGCTGACGCTTTCCATGCTCCCGACGGGACGCGGCCAGTTATACGCCAGCCCCTCGTCAACCTCCCGCTCGATACTGTCAAAAACGCGTACCACGGCTACTTCCGTCGGGTCGACACACGAGATGCCCGACAGCAGAAAGGCGACCACCACACCCGCCATGACGACCGTCAGCAGGCGGAAGCTGACGCGAAGCGCATCGGCCAGTGATTGGGCAGCCGGGTCTTGCTCAGCCGGCTCAGGAGGACGAACCTCCGCCGGCCGAAGCCCATGCGGGCCATGATGCTCGTGGTGCTCGTCGGCCATGCGTGCTCTCCATCGTGGGCGTGCTACGGGCCCTCAGATTCTCGCGCCGTCTCGTCAGCGGTGCCGGGAGGGGTCTTCCACGTCTCGGGCTTCATCGCAGGCAGTCCGTCTCGGAACCACAGCAGCGCCGGCTGGCGCGAGCCGTCCAGAAGCAGCGTGGTGCGTCCCTGAAGCTCCGTTTCCATTGCCTCCAGCCAGCGGAGGAACATGGCGAATTCCGGCTCGGCGCTGAAGCCCTCGTAGTAACTCGCGGCGATCTGGTCGCCTTCGCTTCGGATCTCGGCCGCACGCTTCCGGGCGAAGGCCAGGATCGTCTCCTTGGCCTGCTCGGCGCGCTTGCGGATGGCCGTGGCCTCCGCCTTGCCCTCGGCGACATATTGCTCCGCCTTGCTGCTGCGCTCCTGCTCCATCGCAGTAATGACGGTTTTCGCCACCTGCTTCTGCAGCCCGTTGCGTTCGATCCCCAGAGCGACGACCTCAATACCGTAATCCGCCGCCGCCTTCGCGGCGACTTCGCGAGCAATGTCTTCCTCGACGTCGTCGAGTTTCATCGCGTCAAGATCGGTATTCAACAACTGGCTGAGCACGTAAGAACTGATTTTCGCCTTCTTCTCGGCGCGGATTAGCGTCCGCAGGCCGTCACGGGCCCTGTCGATGGTCTCCGTTTTCTGGTTGAACCGGATGGGGTCGCCGATCCGCCACCCGCAGTAGACGCCGACCATGATGTTCGTGCCATCGTTCATCTGGACCGGCTCATACGTGTCCCGGAACGTGCGGATCCGCGCGTCATACGTCACTATGCGCTCGAAGGGATAAGGCAACTTGAAGTGCAGGCCGGCGCCCCCTCGGCCGTCATACACGCGATGGATCGCGCCGAAACGCTTGACGATCACGATCTCCTCGGAGCCCACCGTGAACATCGTCACCAGCGCCAACAAAACCACCAGAACGATCCCGGCCAGTATCAGTATTCCCAGATGTCGTCTCATCGTTATCTTCCTGCTTCCAGCCCCTGGAAACGGCGTTCAGTTCGCATACAGAGGCCCAGGGCGACCGAGCCCAGACGCGGCCGGGACCGCCTCCCAGCTTTGCCATGCTCTGATCTCGTTCCTAATGCCTGGTTCCTCATTCCTGGTTCCTGCAGGGCTACTGCCCCGTTGGCGATTGCTGCCCCAAACCCATGCCCGCTCCGGCTCGAATCTTCGGCTCCCAGTTGAGCCACATTTCCACCTTGTCACGATCCGCAGCAAGGATGTACTTGGGCAGGTCGGGAGCGTACCGTTCCCAGACGTCGAGATACTGATCCAACGCGTACACGTCGGGCGCCGCCCGGTACGATGGGATCTGACGTGCGATCTCGTCCACCTGCGAGCGAACGGTCAGCTCCTTGGTCCAACGGTACACCTTTGCCTCTTCGATGATCTGCACCAGCTCGCCGCCGGCCGTGGCGAGCATCGCCTCGGCCGTCGCGCGGCGATCGGCGATCTCCGCGTTGAAATCGAACGTTTGAGGATCCGCAATGCCATCGAGAAACTGCTTGTACTCATCGTATTGCTTGCGAAGATCCCGCTTGCCCTCGATGCCTTCGCCGACGCGGCCGCGCTGCCGACGATACGCGATCTCCTTGTCCAGCTGCGCGATCTCCTCGGTCACCTGCGCAATATACGTCTGGAGCCGCGCGGCGAACTGCTTCGGCTGGTTCCGCACAACGCTCAGGCCCTCCAAATCCGTCACGGTGCGAATCTGATGTGCCAACTCCAGAGCCAGCTGTGGCCTTCCGGCCGCGGCTGACAGCGTACGATTTGCGTCGGCCTGGGCCTGATAGCGTTGCTGCTCGCGCCCGCGCTCCGCCTGAAGAACCTTCTCGAAGGCCGGGGCCACTTCCTTCGGCGGGTGAGCGGAGATAATCTGAACGCGCTCGATCGCCACGCCCATGTCCAACGCGTCCACGGCGTCTTGAATCCGATGCTGCAGTGCATCAGCGGCGCGGGCCCGCCCGTAGGTCATAATGGCCTCCGGGCGATTCGCCTCGCCGGCGCCGACCGGCTCATCCAGCGTCGCCCGCGAGGCGTAGTGTGTCATTTCGCGATACGCGATGGACTCCAGCAGCCCGTGAGCATCGACGAACCCGTAGGCATAGGCATAGGGTTTCACAATTCTATACTTCACGGATACGACAAGCTTGATGATCGTCACACCGTGCTGCTCGTCCTGTCGCTCCCCTTGCTTCGGGCTGGCGGCCAGGAGGAAATCCCGCTCTTTTCGTCGCCCGTGCTCTTCCGTCCAGAGGTACAGCTCAACGCCCTTGACGACCATTTTCTCCCGGTCTTCTGCCGTCCGTGGCGCGCCCGTCCCAAGCTGGATGTCTTGCAGCTTCGCCGTCTCGAGGCGCTGCACCGTCTCGACCGGCCAGAACCACTTCATGTGCACGCCCGGGTTCAGAGTGCGCTTCTGCCGATCCAGCCGTCCCCAGCGCTTGACGATGCCGACCTCGCCGGCAGGGACGATGACCACGGAGCTGACGGCGACCAGCACAGCCACGCCCGACAGCAGCAGCGGCACGAACGCCCGCTGGAGAAGCTGATAGAACCATGTACCGGAGACCTCGAACCCGAACTGGTAATTCAGCGCCTCGGCGAGCGAATGCCCGATCTTGTCCGGCTCGGCCGCGATGTTCAACAGGCGCGAGTCGAAGCTGGGCCGTTGCTCCTGCCCCGGCACGCGCGGCCGGTAGCGATCCAGCACGAAGTTGAGCGCCAACTCGACCGCCAGCAGCACCTGAAGCGCCGGCGCCACGAAAGCGAGGTACCTGTCCAACTCGGCGTAGGCCCAGTGCGATGCGGCGAGGGCGGCCATCGTCGTTACCATCACGATGACGTTACCCAGCAGGTAGCTGGCCGGCGCACGCAACAGATGCCAGCGCCGGTCACGGCTCATGCCGATAACGTAGCGCCCGAAGAGAAACGCGGCGAAGGACGCCACGGCCAGAAAGACGACTCCCGGCAGCGGATCGGTGACATTCGCCGCCTCGCGACCGATCAGCGAGCGGATCACCACAACAGCGATCAACGCGTGCAAGATCGCCCACAGAAGGGTGAATGCGGGGGAAACCCATTTGTCGAACCAGCGCCGCCGTTCGGCCGCGGGGCGGTCCGTCTCGTCGCCGGCAAAAACGCTTTCGCCGCGTCCGGCCGCCAATTCGTCCAACTCGACCTCTTCGCGAGATTCGAGTTGGCGGCAATACATCAGAACGGCCGCCATCAGCCACACACCGGCACCAACGACCAACAGTCCCATCGCAGACATCGCCGTCAGCGAGCCGATCCACAACCACAGCAGCAGCATCAACACGCTCAGGACGACCTGGAAGCCCGCCCCGGCAAGCGCTACGTTTTTACCGCGTCGAAGGGGTTCCATGCATCAGACCTCGCCCGGACGCATCGATGCGCCGGGCCTATGGGCTTGCGCCGGCGGAAACATCCTTCGCCGACGCGGCGTAGAGAAGTATGATACCGGCAGCGCCGCATCGCCGCTTACGTTCCGTCCGGCGCCGTTGCCACTGGACAAACAATGACGAGATTCTGGGCCATTTTCCGTAACACGTTCGTGCAGACAGTCCGCCAGCCGGTCTTCACCGTACTGATCGCCGTGACGTTCGCCGTGCTGGTCCTGAACATCTTCCTGGCCGGCTGGACCATGGGCATCGATTATCACGACACCGACCAGAAGATGCTCGTGAACCTTAATCTCAGCGCGCTGCTGCTGTCCGGGCTTCTGGTCGCGGCATTCAGCGCCTCCGGCGTGCTGTCGCGCGAAATCGACAGCCGGACCGCGCTGACTGTCATCGCAAAGCCCGTTCCGCGCGGCCTGTTCGTGATCGGCAAGTTCGCCGGCGTCGCCGCCGCCGTCACAGTCGCGTTCTACGTCTGTGCGCTGGTGTTCCTGCTGACAGTTCGCCATCGTGTGATGTCGGCCGCCAGCGATCCCTACGACTGGCCCGTCATCGTCCTCGGCATCGCGGCGTTCGTTATCTCGCTGCTGGTTTCCGTGGGCGGCAACCTGCTGTTCAACTGGACGTTCACATCCGTCAGTGTCGCCATCGCAGCGGTGCTGTTGTCGCTGGTCGTGGGTGTCGTCGGCTTCGTCGGGAAGGGCTGGCAGGTCATCCCCTTCGGCGAGGGCATCGACCCGCAGATACTTCTGGGGCTGCTGCTGATCTGGCTGGCGGTCATCATACTTGTCGCCGTCGCCGTCGCGGCCAGCACGCGGGGCGGACAGGTAATGACCCTCTTGATCTGCTTGGCGGCGTTGGTGCTGGGGTCGATGTACCCGTTCCTGGCCGAGCGCTGGGCCCATCGGCTCGTCTTGCCACGCCTGGCCGGGGGGGTACTGGCGAACCTGACCTACTTCTATCCGCTTGACGCGCTGAGCACTGACCGAGCGATTCCGGGGCGGTTCGTAGCCCTGGCGGCCGCTTACGCCGGGCTGTACATCGCAGCCGTTCTGACCATCGGCATGGCGCTGTTTCAGCGTCGCCCACTGGAGGCCCAGGACTCGGCCACCACGTTGCCGGGTCCGGTCGGCCTGCTGGGCGGCGTCGGCCGCATCGCCGCAATCGTCACGGCACTGCTGGGGTTGGAAGGCGCGCTGTCCGGACTGTGGAAGATGATCAACCCGACCTTCCTGCCCCTGCTGGGGCCCTCGTGGGCGGCAGCGTTGGTCGTCGCCCCTGCCGCCTGGATGCTGTGGGGGCACTTCTCCCACGGGGCGCGCTGGGCCTACTGGCTGGTCCTTGCGCTGTCGGCGGCGATTCTCGCCACGGCCGCGACGGGGCTCGTACTGCCTGACCCCGCCGCCGAGACGGTTCGCCACGGGCTCAGTGCGACCGACACATTGACCGTGGCGCTGATCGCCGCAGGTATCGTGGCTCTGATTGTGTTGCCTAAGACGCGTCGTCATTTCTTCACCGGCTGACATCAGCCCTCAACGCAACGAGCGCTGAGAACGCACGAGCCGCTTGCCCCCTTGGCCCACTGCGATGCATGCTCCGCAATCCCATGCCGTCGTCATATGCTCATCCATGTGCCGTCTCACGCATCCAACCTATGAGCCAGGCCTTTCGCCGCTCGTTCTTTTCGTACAATCCGCAGGCCGTCGCCGTCATGCCGCCGCGACGGGCTCGACGCGGGGATTAAACCGTCGCCGCTGCTCGGGTTCCTCGTGCAGTTCCTCGCCGAAGCGAACGATCCGCGCGCTGTTGAAGATCACGAACGTCGCCGCCAGCGTATGCAGCACAGCCCCCACCACCGGCGGCAAGAGCCCCAGCGCCGCGAGAATCTCAAAAGCCACGATGAATACGACACCAAACAGCAGGTTCTGATGGATCACCTGCACCGTCCGTCGGCTCAGACGCAACAGGAAGGGCAGACGCCTCAGGTCGTTGTTCAGCAGAGCGATGGTCGCGGAGTTGATCGCCACGTCGCTGCCGGCCGCACCCATGGCGATGGACAGGTCGCCGGCCGCCAGCGCGGGAGCGTCGTTGACGCCGTCGCCCACGACGGCCACGCGGTGCCCCTGCTCGCGCAGCGCGCCGACGAGTTCGAGCTTGTCGGCGGGCAGGACCTCGGCCTGGACCTCCGTGCAACCCATCTCGCGAGCGACACGGCGTGCGACGGACCAGCGGTCACCCGTGACCATGACGCGCTCCCGCAGACCCAGTTGCTCCAACTCGCCCATCGCCTGCCGCGCCTCGTCGCGGGTACGGTCCTCCAGGCCGATCCAGCCCAGAAGCCGCCGACCCTGCGCCACGTACAGCGTGCTGATACCCTCCGGCTCGGCGTACTTCTCGTCGGCCATCGTCGCGAAGTCCACGCCTTCGGCCTCCAGCCAACTACGTCGACCGACCAGAACCTCCTGCCCGTCCAGCCGCGCGCGGACGCCGCGTCCGGAGATTTCCTCGAACTGCTCCGGGTCGTCGAGCATCACCTTGGCCCTCTCGGCGACGGCGACAACGGCCGTGGCGACAGGATGCCTGGAGCGGTGCTCGGCCGAGGCGCCGACGCGGAGCAACTCGGCACCATCGATGCCCTCAGCAGGCATCATTCGGGTAACGGACAGTTCGCCGGTGGTCAGCGTGCCGGTCTTGTCTAACACGATGGCCGTCAGGTTGCGCGCCTGTTCCAGGTTCGAGACGTCTTTGACGAGAATGCCCAGCCGGGCCGCACACGACAGCGCCGCGACCATCGCCGTCGGCACAGCCAGGATCAGCGCACAAGGGCAAGCGACCACGAGCATCGTGACGGTTCGCTCCATGTCGCGCGTGAAGAACAGCACGGCGCCGGCCAGAATCAGGATCGTCGGCGTGTAGAAGCCCGCATAGCGGTCGATAAGACGCATGATCGGGATGCGGGTCTGCTCCGCACGAAGGATCAGCTTACGTACCTTGCCAAGGGTGGTATCCTCGCCCGCACGGGTCACGCGGACGTCCACGGCGCCGGAGACATTGCTGGTCCCGGCAAAAACCTCATCGCCCGCTGTCTTGTCCACCGGAATCGACTCGCCGGTGACGTTGGCCTGGTTGACCGTCGTCTGGCCGGAAAGGATCTCCCCGTCGGCCGGAATGTTATCCCCCGGGCGGACGCGCACCGTCTCGCCGGGCCGCAACTCGCGCGGGTCGACGAGCGCTTCGCGGCCGTCGGACTCAACGCGGTGGGCCTTCTTCGGCGCCAGGCGGACCAGTGACTCGATGCTCGCGCGAGCTCCCAGCGCCGTTCGCTGCTCAATCAGGTTCGCCAGCAACAGGAAGAACGCCACGACGCCGGCCGTCTGGTAGTCCATCGCCGCGATCGCCGCCACAATCGCCAGGGCGACCAACTCGTCCATGTGCATGTGCCCGTGAAAGAGCCCCTTCGCGGCGTGGATGACGATGGGCGCCGCCAGCAACACCGCCCCGGCCAGCGCAAGCACGTCGCTGTAGAAGTTGAAGCTGCGCCCGTCGCCGGTGACCGTCTGATCGGCGAAGACCAGCCGGGCGACGTACGACGCCACCACCAGCACCCCGCCGAACAGGATGCCGACAATCAACACGCTCGCGCGCCCGGTCTGCTTGGCGACTGAGTCCTTCAAAATGTCGTGAGCCATCTGCCGCTCCGAAATGCACGCCGCCCGTCGCGGCCGGCGAGCACACCCGCCACACGCCAACGGGGCTTGTTTACCGCTTGTACGCGACCCGAACGCGTCGGGTTCTCCGTGAGGGGCTTTTTATACGTTCGCGCCGTGAGACGTGCAACGCGATTAGAGCAGTTTAACTTTTTATGTAGCGGATCGGCCGTCGCCGAGGACGAGCCAGGCAAGGACGCCGAAGCAGCCGATGCCTCAGGCCGTACGGCCAGGGGGACGAAGCATGGCGACGCCGCAAGCAGGCCGAACGTTTCAGAAAAAGTTAAGCTGCTCTAGCTCTCGAGCAGGAAAGTCCGACGTCTCGAATCGTTGGCTGCACGTGCCAACAGGTTCAGATAGTGGTCGGTGATCGGCTCACCCGGCAGATTCAGTCGCCGGCGCATGGCGTCCAGCTTGCGTTCGCTCGGCGCCTCGATCTCAACGTAGCGTCCGATGACGGGCAGTTCGTCCAGCTCGATCATGCACCGCCGCAGGCGATACGTCGCCCGCCGCTTCTGAACCGTCATGGTCCGTCGCAAGCCCATCGCCTCGAACAACTCGCACACGGCCTCGGGATCGTCCAAGTGGGTTTGCAATTCGCGGCGCACCTTGGCCCGTCGGACGCCGCTTGAACGGTCGCGGGAGGACGCCGGCAGCCGGGGCGGTCCCTTGGCCGTCAGCACAGGGCGCGTGTCCACGGGCGCATCGCCCCGCCGCAAACAGTGAACCTCGCGAATCCGAAGCCCGCAGTTGCGCCCGCGCAACATTCCGGTCGACGTATCGTAATACGTGTCCGTCTGAACCACAGTGGCGATATAGCGCGCGGCCGCCTGCCGGAGCACCCGGCGAACCGCACGGAAGTCATCGACGTCGAACTTGGCCTCGATCTCGTGCGACACGGCCGCCATTGTACGCGCCACCACAACGGGCGAAACGCCAAATCGCCCGTCAGCGCCGTCGGCGCCGCCCGCGACGGGCGTTGCGCGGCCGGCCGATCACCACCCGCCACGGATAGAACAACCCGTTGGCAATGCCGCTGCGAACCTGGGCACGGATGCTGCGGACCATCTGACGCAGCGGGCGCGCGCCGGGGTCCGGCATGCGCGCGACGATCGCCAGCGCCACCAGCCGTGCCAGAACCGACATCACGAGCACGGCGTGCCAGTTGCGCCAGTAGAACGGGCCGAGCGTGACGTCATAGCCCTTCAGCGCCGAGGCGATCCCACCGGCGGCCAGCCCGCCTACTGTCCCGCCGATACCGAACAGGACGCTCATGGCCGCAACGTAACGGCTACGCCCGGGCCCGTCCGCAAAGCCCAACACCATGCCGTGCCGTGCCAGATGCACGCCCGCCCAACACGTCCCGCCGATCGTGCACGCCAGCGCGCCGCCTAGATAGGCGCCCAGCGGCACGTCGGGCCCGACCGGCTGCCAGCCGGGTACGCCGAATAGCTCGCCCAGCCAGCCGCCGGCAACGTTGAGCCCCGCAACCAGCGGTGCGGGCGCAGGCGTTTGGTGCGTCACAAAGAACCACGGCATCGCCGAACATATCGTCCCGGCACTCGCGAGGAACAGCACGGGGCGGCGTCCCCAGCGGTCGATCGCTCGCCCCCACAGCCGGGCCGTGGCGATCCCCGACAACCCGCCGACGCCGATGAACAACACGTTCGCGCCAAACGTGCTGTAGCCCAGATTCTCCAGCGCGTTGATCATCACGAACGCCCCGACGGACATCGGCAGGGCGATTCCCGCGGCGGCGTACAGCGCGAATCGGCGGAAATACGGGTCCCGCAACGGTTCAACCAGCAACTCCCCGCCGGCCTTGCCCAGCCACCGCATACCCCGCCCGACCGCGGCCACCGGACCCGCCCGCCGCGGCGGCAGATCGAACTGCAGCACGCGCGGCTCGAACGTCTCGTCGCTGGAACGGCGAATCTCGCGAATGCGCCGGAACATCAGGATGTCGCCCGCGCCGAACAGCCCCCCTACGGCGAGGATCGTACAGAGCACCCACAGAAGCGTTGGCTGAGCGCCGGCAGTCTCCGGAAGGCCCTGCGCCGTCACCGTGTCGACCAGCAACCCGACGCCCGTGAACGCCGCAAGGCGCACGATCGTGCCCAACCGCTCGCGCGTGGCGAGAAAGCGCCCGCGAATCCGTCGCGGGATCAAGTCGCCCATCCACGTCATCCACGCCGGCTCGCCGAGTGCCTGGAACAACTGGCTGACGCCGAAGATCACCAGAAGCGCCGTCACGGCCGAGCCCGAGGGCACCGGTATCACCAAGGGCACGGCCGCGATCGCAAGCCACAACAGACGAGAGATCAACAGCGAATGAATGAACAGGTACTTCCGCAGGCCGGTGCGCTCGACGAGCACCGTCGCGACAAACTGCCCAAGACGCGGAAGGAACAGCAACGCCCCGAGCAAACCGAAGTGAAAATCCGTGAAGCCCACCATGCGGAAGAAGACGATGCGATGGCTGGCCTGCAGGCAGAAGACGATGAAGACAATGCACAGCAGCCAGCCCAGCGTCACATGGCGCAGCGACACCCGCAACTCGGCGCGGCGAACGCTCAGAGCGGGAAGCTCGTCGTAAGATTTCCTCTTGCCCAGCACGACCGAACCTCGCAGACCTGCCGCTCACCATAGCCCCCCGTCCGGCGGAGGCAACGCGCGTGCCGAGATTTTGCAAAGAAAACTGCCCGCGGCGGCACTCAGCCGGCAAGGATCCTGTGGACGGCATCGGTGAGAGGTTGATCGATCTGCGACGGCGTCATCGCCGCGACCGTTTTGCCGTGTCGCTCGCCGAGCACGTCGCGCAGCCGGCGGCCGAGGCCCGGCACGCGCAGTTCCGGCACCAGCTCCAGGACGCACACACCCACGAACGGACGCCATAAATCATCGTGCGGAAGCTTCAAATCCGGCTGATCGGCCACCAGATCGCCAAACAGCACTAGATCCAGATCAATCGGGCGCGGCGCATACCTATTGCGCGTCCGAAGCCGCCCGCAGGCCCGCTCGACCTCCTGAAGGTGTCGCCGCGCGGTATCGACATCGGCCGCGAAGAGCCGCCAGACGCCGTTGACGAACGGCGGCTGGCCCGGCGGACCGATCGGTGCGGTACGGTAGAACGTCGAACTGGCGGTCACGGTCGTCCGTTGCTCAAGCAGCTTCAGGGCAATCGGGACATTCCGCCACGGCGCAACGTTCGAGCCGACGGCGACAAACGCCTCCGCGCCTGCGCCGTCAGAGCTCATCGCCCTCACCGCCGCGAACAATCTCGACGCCGACCGTCCGCGCGTAGCGCAGGGCGCCGGGCTTCTCGACGAGAACTCGAACGCGACGAACCCGCGGGCGCTCGAGACACAATTGGGCGATCTGCTCAGCAAGTCGCTCGACCAGGTGACACTGCGAGGCCTCAACGAGGTCCACAACGGCCAGTTTGATCGCCTTGTAGTCAACGGTGTCGGACATGCGATCAGACTGCCCCGCCTGCCGCAGGTCGGCATGCAACGTGATATCGACCACCACGTCCTGCCTGACGCGGCGTTCCTCGGGATTGACGCCGATGACGCAACGCAGCCGCAGATCGCGGATGTGGATGCGGTCACGTTCTCTGCTATTCATACATACGCCCCATCATATGTCTGCCGCCGTCAACGTAGACAACCTGTCCCGTGATGAAATCACTGCCCAGTAGGAAGCGGATCGCGTCGGTAACGGCCGCAACGCTACCGATGCGCCGCAACGGGTTGGCCTCGGCCAGCGTGGCCAGATACGCCTCGTCGGCACCCGCCGGCGGCAGGATCGCCCCCGGCGCGACGGCATTGACCGCCACACGCGGCGCCAACTCCACCGCCAGCATCCGCGTCAGCGTCAGTAGCATCCGTTTGCCCAGATGATACGACGCGTGTGCGCGGTCGTAGTCCACCACGCGTGTGTCAAGTACATTCACCACGTGCCCGTCGCGCCCCTGCCCGGCCAGACCGCGCGCCAGCAGCAGCGGCGCCTCCGCGTGCAGGCGGATGCTCGCCTCGATCTCCGCCACTCCGGTCGAGATGATCCCGTCGGCCTCGAATACCGATGCGTTGTTGACGAGGACGTCCACTGCCCCGGCCTCATCCCGCACGCGGCTCATCAACTCCGCCGCATCGGCCGGCTCCGACAGGTCGCACGCGATCGTCCACGCTTTGCGCCCGGCGTCGCGCACCTCGGCGGCGGTCCGCTCGGCAGCCGCGGCCGAGCGGTTGTAATGCACAACGACGTCTGCGCCCGCCTCGGCCAGCGCCAGCGCCGTGGCCCGCCCGATACGTCGCGCCGCGCCGGTAACCAGCGCCGTCTTGTTTGCTAACGGCAAGACGTCTCCGTCCATGGGGGGTCTCCCGCGCGGCATCCTGACGTCCAGCGCGCGTGAACACTATAGCGCAGCGCCCGCGCCGCTGCCACGGGCATTGTCGGCACGTGCAGCGCCGTCACGCATGTCACAGGCCTCGATGCCCACCACCCGATACCGGACTCGACGCATGCGCTACTGCGCCTGGTCAATCTTTGCCGCCAGAATGAAATCGCTTTCTGTCAGCCCATCAATCTTATGCGTGCAGAGCGTCACGTCCACCTTGCCATAAGTCAACGTGATGTCTGGATGATGGCCCTGCTGCTCGGCGATCTCGCCGATCGTGTTGGTAAACGCCAGCGCCCCGCCGAAATCGTCGAACGTGTAGCGTCTGTGGAGGTGATGATCGTCGACGACCTCCCATCCGCCGCCAAGGTTCTGCTTCAATTCCATGATGTCGTCGTGTTCCAGCGGCGGCGTGCCCCCCTCGCAAGGGGTGCATTGCTTCTGCGCCAAGTGTGAACTCATTGCGATCTCTCCTAACCGGCGCGGTCTCAATTGCCGTCCCGCTTCGCCCTGCCACGGGCATCTCGCGCCTGCGCTATTCTATGCGTCACAGCAGCCGTGGCGCATCGGGATTGCGACTGTGCCGTCTCGCGGAGATACTGGCGTCGCATTCGGAGAGAACCATGCCCCTGGCCTACCTGTTGGTGAACGTCGCGATCGTCCTGGCGGCCACGTCCGTTCGCTACGGAACGCAGCTGCCGGACTCGCCGGGCCTGTGGGCGGCGCCGCCGACAAGCTGGCCCGCCCTGGCTGCGGCATCCGCCGCGCTGGCCGTCGCGGGAGCGTTCTGCGCGCGCCGCGCGTTGAAGCGTGCCGCCGCTCGCCGCGCGCTGGGCGAACTTCTCGTTACGTTTCCGGTGTTCTTCGCCTACGAATGGCTGGCATTGCCCGCCCATCCCGACGAGCGGAACTGGGGCGACTGGGCCATCCCTGCCGCCCTGATTGTCCTGTGCGTCACGTTCGTCTGGCGTCAGCGGCGGCACGTGGGGCGGCTGGGGCTCACCGGACGCAATTTCCCGGCCGCGACGCGCCTGCTCGCATTGCCGACAGGTGCGCTCATTCTTGGCCTTATCGCAATCGGCATCGCGATGGAAACGCCCGTCCGCCCGACGGCCGTAGCGATCTCCGCCGTCACGTATCCGCTATACGGCATTGCGCAAATGGGCTTGTTCCAGTTCTTCCTGGTCCCCCGTTTGCACCGTCTTTCTCGCAGCCATGCGCAAGTCGTCGTCGCCGCCGCCGGCCTGTTCGCACTGATCCACTGGCCCAACCCCGTGGCGATGGTTGCCACAGGCAGTGGCGCGCTGATCTGGACGTGGGTCTATCTGCGGAAGCCCAACTTGTATGCCGTCGCCCTGTCGATGGGGCTGACCTCCGCGGCATTGGTCCACGCGCTGCCCGACACGCTCACACATCACATGCGAACCGGCCCCATTTACGTGCTGCGCATTCTCGAAGCGGCGCCCTGAGCAGTCTCTCGGGGGCATGTCGTAATCAGCCGCCGACGGATTGGTCGCCGCCCCGAAGGCGAAGCAGGCAATGCCGTAGCATTTTCGATGCAGCCGAGACAGCCATGGGCGCATGCAGCCAGCATGACCGCTAAGGACTTGCGTAAGACCACTGGATCGATAAGTTACTCGCCGCGTTGCTTTGCCAGGTACCTCTGGTGATACGCCTCGGCCCGCCAGAAGGTCTCGGCCGGCGCGATTTCCGTGGCCACCGCCCGACCGAGGCATTGCTCGAGCCGCTCGCGTGATGCCTCGGCCGCAGCACGCTGGGCGTCGTCGTGGTAGAAGATCGCCGAGCGGTACTGCGCCCCGACGTCCGGGCCCTGGCGGTTGTGCTGCGTCGGATCATGGGCGCCCCAGAATACCTCGAGAAGCTCCCCGTAACTGATCTGTCGGGGGTCGTAGACCACCTCGACCGCCTCGGCGTGGCCCGTCCCGCCGGCGCAGACCTGTTTGTAACTCGGGTCTTCCGCCGTCCCGCCGCTGTACCCCACGGCCGTCGAAACCACGCCGTCGACACCCCGAAACGTCTGCTCAACGCCCCAGAAGCACCCGGCCGCAAAGGTCGCTCGCTGGTAACGACCGTTGACGGCATTGCGTACGGCTTTGTCGTGGGCGGCGTTGGCCTGTTCGTCGGTCCGCATCCCTCGGCTCCTCTGGCGTTCGCACCCGGCGTGGGCCAGCAGCAGTATGGCGGCGCCGGCGACAACAACCGGGATCGGAATGTGTCCTCTGGCATTCATCACCACATTCTAGGGCGCGGGCGGGGCTGGACATTGCGAGTCCTGCGTCGTATACAAGAAGCCCACCGGGAGACATCACCATGAGCGAACCAAATGAATCGGTCGATTTGTTCGTGCCGGGGCGGCTGTGCCTGTTCGGCGAGCACAGCGACTGGGCGGCGGAGTTCGGGCTGCACCGGGGCTTCTGCCTGATTGTCGGAACAGACCAGGGGCTAACAGCAACGGCGCGGCCCGCCGACAATTTCGTCGTCGAATCGCAGATACCGGACGAGAACGGACGCCCCACCGGGCGAGCCCGCCGCATGGAATGCCACTGGGACAGCGACGTGCTGCTGTCAGCCGCACACGATCGTGAGGAGTTCTTCCGCTACTGCGCCGGCGTAGCGCATCAGATGATGCAACATCCCAGGAGCCCTGGCGGACTGAACCTGCAGATCACGTCTATGGATCTGCCGCTCCGCAAGGGCGTGTCCAGTTCGGCTGCCGTGTGCATTCTGGTCGCGCGGGCGTTCGACGCCGTCTACAAGCTGGGGCTGTTTCCTCATGAGTTGATGGAACTGGCATACCTCGGCGAGAAGCTCACCGGCAGCCAGTGCGGGCGAATGGACCAGGCGTGCATCTACGGCAAGACGCCCGTGCTGCTGACGTTCGCCAAGGCCGACGACATCCGCGTCGAGCCGGTCAGCCCCGGTGGCGAAATTCCCATGTTCATTGTGGATCTCGCCGGGCGCAAGGATACCGTCCGCATTCTCGGCGATCTTCAGGGAGCGTACCTGACAAGCCGGCCCCTCCAGGAGGCACTCGGGGCCGATAACGAACGAATCGTCCGCACGGCCTACCGCACGGTCGGCGCCGGCGACGCCGAGGGGCTCGGGAAATTGATGACAGAGGCCCAGGGCACCTTCGACGAGAAGGTCGCCCCCCACTCGACCTATGAACTCAGCAGCCCGCTGCTGCACGAATTGCTGAATGACGATGTGCTGGCCGGGCACATCTACGGCGGCAAGGGCGTCGGCAGCCAGGGCGACGGTACAGCGCAGTTCGTCGCGCGAAGCTGTGAAGACCGCATGGCAGCCATGAAGCACATCACCGAAACCCATGAAACCATGCAATGCTTCCCCCTGACGATCGCGCCAGTCGCCGGCGACGTTACAGAGCCCTTGACGCCATGAGCCCTTGCGCGTCGAAGACACACCGGACACTGTCGGTCGTGATTCCCGTCTACAACGAACGCGACACCTGGCGCAATCTGATGGATCGCGTGCTGGCCGTAGACTTGCATGGCTGGAACCGGCAACTCGTCCTGGTCGATGACGGCTCGACCGACGGGACGCGCGAGCAGCTTCGCGAGCTGGAGGAGTCCCCGCCCGCCGAAAACGGCACGGCCTTCAAGGTTGTCTTCCACGAACAAAACGCCGGAAAGGGCGCGGCGCTTCGCACGGGCTTCGCCGCGGCCGAGGGTGACGTCGTCATTATCCAGGACGCCGACCTGGAATATGACCCGAACGATTATCCCCGTCTGCTGGCGCCGCTGGCGACCGGACAGGCGGACGTCGTCTATGGCAGCCGCTTCGCCGTCAGAAGCTCGGGCCGGGGCTACATCAAGAACTACCTAGCCAATCGATTCCTCACGGGGTTATCCAACCTGACGACCGGGGCGACGCTGACGGACATGGAGACCTGCTACAAGGTCTTCCGCCGGGAGGTAATCCAGTCGGTCCTTCTGGAGCAGAACCGGTTCGGCTTCGAGCCGGAGGTCACGGCCAAGCTCAGCAAACGCGGCATCCGGATCCACGAGGTGCCGATCAGCTACGACCCGCGGACGCACGCGGCCGGTAAGAAGATCGGCTGGCGCGACGGGTTGAAGGCGATCTGGTGCATCCTCAAGTACGGCCTGCGTCGCCGTGCGAAACCTCCGCGAGAATGAACGCGGCCGGGTTACCGGCTCACGACGAAGATTGCGAGGTCGGCGTTCCGGTTGGGTTCGTCGTTGACCTCACGGCCGGCTTCGGTATCCAGCGTGATCCGCCGCTGGACGGTGATGTTCTTGTCGGCGCAGAACTGCTCAAAGTCGGCGATGCTGAAAAACCGGATGTTGGGCGTTTCGTACCACGCGTGGGGAAGCTGGCCGGTGCTTTGCGGCGCCCGGCCCTTCTCGGCGAGCATCCGCCGCAGCTTGTGATAGGCGAAATTCGGAAACGTCACCACGCAGCGGCGTCCGACGCGGAGCATCTCGTCGACGATCCGCTCGACGTCGCGAACCGCCTGGAGCGTGCGGGACAGCACGACGTAATCGAACTGACGGTCGGCGAACTCGGGCAGGCCCTCGTTGAGGTCCGCGTGAATCACGTCCAGCCCGCGTCCCACGCAGGTGCGCACGGCGTGCTGGTCGGCGTCTACACCGCAAACGCGCGCGCAATCACGGTCCGTCAGCAACCGCAGGAGCTCGCCTTCTCCGCAGCCGAGGTCCAACACGCTGGCCGACAGCGGAATCAGCTCCAGCATGCGGTCATAGTCCAGGCGGTGCTTTCGGAAGATGCCCGTGGGCGCGTGCTCGCCGTCATCGGCGTCGTCGAGACCATCGAGGTTCGCCAAGAAACCGCGTATCAGCCCGCCGTACATGTCCACGTCGTGCGGCAGCAGCAGTGCGTCGTGTCCGCACGAACTTTCCACGTTGCAGTAGCTGACGGGCTTGTTCGTTCCGGCCAGGGCGTCGACGATCTGCCGTGACTGCTCCGGCGGGAACAGCCAGTCGCTGGAGAAGCTCACGACGAGCCAGCGCGCGTCGCACGGCTTGAAGACGGACGCAAGCTGCCACGACGAGCCGCCCAGGTCGAACAGGTCCATCGCCATCGACAGCGTGATGTAGCTGTTGGCGTCGAAGCGTTCCACGAACTTCGTGCCCTGGTAACCCAGGTACGAACCGACGGAAAACGTCTTCTCGAATTCCGCCGACACCTCCCGCGGGCTGAGGCGGTCGGCGCCGAATTTCTCGGCCATCGCCTCGCGCGACAGGTAGGTGATGTGCCCGATCATCCGCGCGATGGCCAAGCCGGTGTTCGGCTTACTCGCCTGCCCATAATACTGCCCGGCGTGGAAGTCCGGGTCGTGGAGGATCGCGTTTCGCGCGACGACATCGAACGCCAGCGCCTGGCTCGAGAGGCGCGCCGCCGTGCCCAGCGGCACCAGCCCGCGCGCCGCGTCGGGATATCGCCGCGCCCATTCAAGCACCATCAGCCCGCCCATCGATCCGCCGACAACGGCGAGCAGCGTCTCGATGCCCAACTCGGTCACCAGCCGCCGCTGGACCGCGACCATGTCGGCGATCGTAATGGACGGGAAATCCCGCCCGAAAGGCCTACCGCTGCGCGGGTTGACTTCGCTGGGCCCGGTCGTGCCCCGACAACCGCCCAGCACGTTCGGACAGATCACGAAATAGCGGTCCGTGTCGATCGGCTTGCCCGGACCGACGACGATATCCCACCAACCCGGATCGTCGTCCGCGTCATGGCGCGCGACGTGCGAGTCGCCGCTCAGCGCGTGGCAGACCAGCACGGCATTATCGCGGGCGGTCGTCAGCTCGCCGTAGGTCTCATAGACGACCGTGACCTCGTCGAGTGTGCCGCCGAGTTCCAGCTCCCACGGGCCGTCGAACGTCACGCGCTGTGCGTGAACCAGCGGCCGGGCCGACCGGACGGCGTCGCTGCTGTCACCAAAGGCGTCGGTCATTGGATCGATTCTCCCGCCGCCCGCAGGGCCTGGTCGAGATCGGCACGGATGTCCTCGATGTCCTCGATGCCCACCGACAGGCGGATGTACTCCGGCGAGACGCCGGCCGCTCGCTGCTCGTCGTCGGTGAGCTGCTGATGCGTCGTCGACGCCGGATGGATCACCAGCGTCTTGGCGTCGCCGATGTTGGCCAGGTGCCGCGCCAGGCGCACGCAGTTGATGAAGCGCTCGCCGGCGTCCCGCCCGCCGCGAATGCCGAAGCCGATGATCGCCCCGGCCCCGTCGGGCAGGTACTTCCGCGCGTTGGCACGGCAAGGGTGATCGTCCAGGCCGGGGTAGTTGACCCATTCGACATTCGGGTGCTCGGCAAGCCATTCGGCCAGGCCCTGTGCGTTGGCGCAGTGCCGCGGCATACGGACGTGCAGCGTCTCCAGCCCGAGCAGGAACAGGTGCGCCGCATACGGGCTCATGCACGCCCCGGCATCGCGCAGCCAGTGGGTTCGCATGTGTACGGCGAAGGCGACGTTACCCACGTCGCGCAGCGCCTCGGTGAAGACGACTCCGTGATAGGCCTCGTCCGGACGGCAGAACTGCGCCCAGCGATCCGGTGCCGCGGTCCAGTCGAACGTGGCCCCGTCGACGACCGCTCCGCCAACGTGTACACCGTGACCGCCGAGGAACTTCGTGGTCGAGTAGACCACGATGTCCGCACCGTGGTCCAGCGGGCGAAACAGCGCGGGCGTGGCGACGGTGTTGTCCACGACCAGCGGCAGACCCAGTTCGCGGGCAGTCGCGGCGATCCGCTCGAAGTCCGGCACATCGTTCTTCGGGTTGCCGATGGTCTCGACGTAGACCAGCCGCGTGTTTGCGTCAGCCAGCTCCGCGATCCGCTGCGGTTCGAGCGGGTCGAACGAGCGGGCCTCGATGCCCTGCCTGGCGAGCGTCTGCGAAAACAGCGTCCACGTGCCGCCGTACAAGCTCCGCGAAGTGACGATGTTCTCGCCCGCCGAGGCGAGCGTCATGACGGTCGCGTGGATGGCGGCCATCCCGGAAGCGAACCCCACCCCCGCCAGTCCGCCGTCCAGTGCGGCCAGACGCTTCTCCAGCACGTCGACCGTGGGGTTGCCCAGGCGGGAGTAGATGTCGCCGAAGCGGCGCAGCGCGAACAGGTCGGCCGCGTGCTGGGTATCGTCGAAGAGATAGCTGCTGGTGGCGTAGACGGGCACGGCCGCCGGACGCGAGGGCGTCGGCGGGTCGTACCCGGCGTGCAGGGCCTTGGTGGCCAGGCGATAATCGTTCGTCATGAGTTATTCCTTTCGACCGCGTCGCTTGCGGCATTGAGAGATGGCGCGCGGCGCGCAGAAGCGCCCTGCGCGTCTGGACTCAGGGAACGGTTTGCCCTTCCGGGCCGCATCGGTCCCTGCACGCCCTGCGGAGTTCGCTCCGCCGGACGGGGCTGGCTGCGGCACCTTCCCCCGGCGCGGACGTGCCGCCGGGGCAGGTTGCCGTGCGGTCATCGGGCCAGAACCCTCGCGCACTCTCAATGCATGTGTTATGGTAGGCGCAACCCGCCAACCGGTCAAGGCGCAACGGAAAATGCGACAGCCGACCGTTGCCCGGCCGGCCGCACGTATCGACGCATTTCGAATTTCGAGCTTCGTGCTTTGCCGTTGGTTACGGCATAATCGCACCCCATGAGCGACGAGGCCCATCACGAGCGGGAGCGGTTCTTCGGCGCGGCCAGGCGGGTCGCCGGGCTGACCGTCCTGTCGCGCCTGCTGGGGATGTCCCGCGACATCGCCATCGTCGCCCTCGGCGCGACCCGCGCCACCGACGCGTTCTGGACGGCGTTCGCCATCCCGAATCTTCTGCGGCGGCTGTTCGGCGAGGGGGCCCTCTCGGCCGCGTTCGTGCCCGTGTTCACCGATGTTGCTGAAGCGGACGGCTGGGACAAGGCCCGTCTCGTGCTGGCGAACACGGCCGGGCTGCTGGCGCTGCTGCTCGGCGGATTGGTCGTCGTCGGCGAGCTGGCGATTCTCGGCTGGCTCGCCCTCGGCGCCGCCCGGTGGGACACCGCCCTGCTGCTGCGGCTGGTGGCGGTGATGCTGCCGTTCATGTTCACGATCTGCCTGTTGGCGCTGGGCTCGGCGGCGCTGCAGTGCAAGGGGCGGTTCAGCTATCCCGCCTTCGCGCCGGTCGTACTGAACATCTTTCTAATCGCCGCGGCCGCGGCGGCCCATACCCTCCTGCCCGGGCAGGGCGAGCGGCAACTGACGCTCCTGGCGCTGGCCGTCGTGATCGGCGGCGCCGTTCAACTGGCCGGCGTGGCGTGGCTGCTGCGCCGGACGGGCTTGTCGGCGGCGATGCGGCTGCGTCCCGTGCTGGCGCCGGTGCGACGGATCGCGCGGCTCATGCTGCCGATGATGATCCCGCTGGGCATTCTGCAGTTCAGCGCGCTGTTCGACCGGCTGTATGCCTGGTGGATGACGGCCACGCCCGGCGAGCCCATGCTCGAACTGTTCGGCTGGTCGATCCGCCGCCCGCTACAGCCCGGCGTGGTCACCTGCCTGTACGCCGCGACACGCCTGTACATGTTCCCGCTGGGCATTCTGGCGCTGTCGCTGGCGACGGCGATCTTCCCCCTGCTGAGCCGCTATGCGGCGCGGAACGACCTGGACGGGCTCCGCGGCGCCACGAACAGGGCGCTGCGGCTGAGCATTTTTCTCGGCGTGCCGGCCGGCGTGGGGCTGATTCTACTGGCCGAGCCGATCGTAACGCTCATCTACCGACACGGGCAGTTCACCGACGCGACACGCCCGGCGGCGATCCTGCGGATGTACTGCCTGGCGATGCCCGCCTACTTCGCCAATCACATCCTGCTGCGCGCCTACTACGCCCAGCAGGACACCCGCACGCCGCTGCTCGTCACAGGCACACTGGCGGTGTGCAATATGCTGTTGGTCATTGTGCTGATCTTCCCGCTCGGCGCAGCCGGGATCGGTGTAGCCACGGCGGCGACCGCCGCAACCACCGCCGGACTGCTGACGTGGCGCCTGCGCCACCGCTGGGGACGACTGGGGCTGCGGCGGA
The DNA here is from genome assembly GCA_018335035.1 of Phycisphaerae bacterium. GTDB lineage: Bacteria > Planctomycetota > Phycisphaerae > SM23-33 > SM23-33 > JAGXKT01. The sequence continues at coordinate 44,726 of JAGXKT010000001.1, read as the reverse complement.
TCATCGCCGCCACCGTACGGACCGCCCTGGCAACGGCTGTCATGGCCGCGGCCGTCATTGCCGCACGCCATGGGCTAGCCGGGCCGGGGAAGGCGCTGGCCGCCGCACTGGGCCCGGCGTGGATCGCATCGGCCGTCGTCGTCGCCGGAGCGATCGTCGCCGGAGCGGCCGCCTACCTGCTGGCCGCCGTGCTAATGCGGTGCGCGGAATTGGGCGAGCTTCGCAGACGGGCGCCGGCCCCGGTGCCGCCACAGGACGCCGCTACAATGGACCGCGACGAGACAGAGAACGCCAACGATGGCTGAGACGGATCAGATTCCCGCCGAGTATGCAGCCGCCGACCACCAGACGCTGACCCAGCGCATCGCGCTCCGCAAACGCGAGTTGGGCAACCGGCTCGTGATCCTCGGGCATCACTACCAGCGAGACGAGGTGTTCCAGTTCGCCGATTTCACCGGAGACTCCCTGAAGCTTTCCCGCCAGGCCGCCGAGCAGGCCGACGCCGAGTTCATCGTCTTCTGCGGCGTGCACTTCATGGCCGAGTCGGCCGAGATCCTCTCCGCCCCGCACCAGAGGGTCTGCCTGCCGAACCTCGCGGCGGGCTGCGCGATGGCGGACATGGCCGAGTACGCCGATGTGGCCGCGGCGCTGGACGAATTGCGCGCGATGACCGACGCGCCGATCGTGCCCGTGGCGTACGTCAACTCGACCGCGGCGATCAAGGCCCTCACCGGTCGGGCTGGCGGGGCCTGCTGCACCTCCTCCAACGTGCGGAAAGTGTTCGACTGGGCCCTGCGCCCGGCGCCCGACGGCGGCGCCGGCGGGCGGAAGGTCTTCGCCGTCCCGGACCAGCACCTGGCGCGGAACACGGCCGCGGCGATGGGCTACGACGAGGCCGACCTGGCGACTTACGACCCCCATCAGCCCGGCGGCGGGCTCAGCGCCGAAGACGTCGAGCGAGCGACGTTCGTACTGTGGCAGGGCCACTGCTACGTTCACCAGCTTTTCACCCGGGACGACGTCGAGCGCGCCCGCCAGGACGAGCCCGAGGCGACGATCATGGTCCATCCCGAGTGCCCGCGCGCCGTGGTGGACGCGGCCGACCGCGCCGGCAGCACCGAGCAGATCCGCGCGGCCGTCGGCGAGGCGGCGCCCGGCAGCCGCTGGGTCATCGGCACCGAGAGCAACATGGTCGAGCGCCTCGCACGCGAGCATCCGGACCAGTCGATTCGCGTGCTGTCGGCCGGTCGCGCCACGTGCGTGCAGATGGCGCGCATCGACCTGCCGCACCTGCTGTGGACGCTGGACGCCATCGCCGCCGGCGAGCCGATCCACGTCATCCGCGTGGCCGACGACGTCGCCGACGACGCCCGAACCGCCCTGCAACGCATGATCGCAATCTGACACGACGGCAGGCGTGGATTGCCCGCCGCGACCACCGGCTCGCAGCTATCCGGCTTCGCCTGACGGTTGCGCCGCGTCACGCGGGTTGCCGACTGCGGCATTCACCGGAAATTCGGGCTCACTTCGCCGTCGCATCGTGCCGATAGAGTACGTGTGGGGAGGGTCGGCTCGTATCGGGCGGGTCGGCATGTGGCGAAAAGGCAGCACCATGAAGGTACTCATTGCCGATCCGGACGGGCGTTTCGCCGACCAGGCAACGCGTCATCTCGAGTCCCACGCCCACAACGTGGTCCATCAGCCCAGTCCCTGGGCGGCGCTGGAGCGTATCGATCACTGGCAGCCGGACTTGATAATCGTCTCGGCCGAGTTGACCGCCTCGGGCATTTTGGAACGGATCGCCGCGTTGCCGAGCCGCCCGGCCGTCCTCCTGACCGAGCAGATGGACCGCTACGATCGCGCCTGGCGCGCCTGGCAGCGCGGCGGCGACGAATTGCTGCTCAAACCCCTGCTTCACCGCGACGACCTTCCCGACGCGATCCTGGCCGCCATGGAAAACGCCGCCTCCGGAACGCGTCCCCATCGCCGGCAGGTTGCGGCCTCGGCCTGAGACCGCTTCGCTGAAGTGCGGCGGGTCCCAGCCCGCCGTTACGCCGTCTGCCCACGCAAGTTCGCCTTGCGCGCCGCCGGTGCGTCGACGGCGACGTAGAGCCCCCCGCCGACCGGGCCTACCCCCGAGGCCGGGAAACGCCGGCGGCTCAGGGCATCATCGCTGAGCACACCCGCCACGGCGTCGGCCTTATCTTCGCCCGTGACCAGCAGAATCACGTTCCGCGCCGCATTGATGACGGGGAACGTCAGGGTCATGCGATTGCGACCGAGTTGCGGGATGAAATCCGCCGCCACGAGCCGCTCGCGTTCGTTGAGCACGTTGAGGTCGGGAAACAAGCTCGCCACGTGCCCGTCGGCACCCATGCCCAACAACACAACATCGAACTGCGGTAGCCCGTTGGGTCCGGGGGGGACATGCCGCCGCAGGGTCTGTTCGTACTCGGCCGCCGCGGCAGCCAGGTCAGGCGCGTCAGCCGGCATCGGGTGGACCTGATGGCCGGGAACCGGCACATGGTCCAGAAGCAGGCGCTGGGCCATGCCGTAATTGCTGTCTACGTCGTCGTGCGGTACGTCTCGCTCATCGGTGAAGAAGAACTCCGCCCGCGACCAGGGCAGGTCTTCGGCAAGAGCGCGGTCGGCCAGCGTGCGATACAGCGACCGCGGCGTCGTGCCGCCGGCCAGCGCCAGCCAACACGCGCCGCGCTGCTCGACGGCGTCGCGAAGGATGCCACACAGCAAATCAGCCACGTATTTGCATGCCCCGTCGGCCGAGGGTTTGATTACGACCTGTCGACTTGTTCGCTCGTCGCTCATCATCTTCGGCCCGAACAGTAACCCGTCGCAACGTGCCCTTAGGCCTCACGGACTTTGCCAGTGCGTATATGCATCGCCGAGTAACCCATCGGACTCGGCCGGCCCCCAGGAGCCGGAGGCATACCTATTCAACGTCGGCAATCCGGTCTTGTTCCATTGAATTTTGATCGGGTCAATTATCCGCCACGCGGCCTCGACCTCGTCACTTCGAATGAAACTCAGCGGCTCACCGCGCAAGGCATCCAGCAACAAGTGCTCGTAGGCCTCCGGCGAGCCCCCGTCGAACGCCGCCTCATACGGGAAGTCCATCCGCACCGGACGCAACAACGGGCGCATCCCGGGGACTTTCGCATCGAATACAAGCGAAATGCCCTCGTCGGGGTACAGCCGGATCACCAGCCGATTCGGCGAGCGCAGGTCGCAGGCCTCATCCGTGAAAGGTCCTGACGCTTCCCGACGGAAGACCACAACGATGTGAGCGGCCTTGCGCGCCAGGCGTTTGCCCGTCCGCAGGTAGAAGCCCACGCCTCGCCAACGGTCGTTGTCGATACCCAAGCGCACGGCCGCGTACGTCTCGGTCTGCGAATCGGGCGCAACGCCCTCCTCCTCGCGATAGTCGCAGGCGCCGTCACCCGCCTCGTACTGCCCGCGGACGGTCCGCGCGGCCACGTCCTGTCCCGTCGGCGGCCGGACGGCGCGTAGCAGCTCGACCTTCCGGTCGCGAACCGGCTCGCAACCGATGCACTCGGGCCGTTCCATCGTCACCAGCGCCAGAAGTTGCAGCATGTGGTTCTGTACCATGTCCCGCAGCGCGCCCGTACGGTCGTAGTAGCGCCCGCGCCGGCCTTCCATTCCCTCGCCCTCGGCCGTCGTGATCTCCACCCGCTCCACGAACCGGTTGTTCAGTAGAGGGTCGAACACGGCATTGGCAAACCGCAGCACAAGGATGTTCTGCACCGTCTCCTTGCCCAAGTAGTGGTCGATGCGAAACACGTCTCGCTCGTCGAATCGCTCAGCGATGGTCGCGTTGAGCGCCTGGGCGCTGGAAAGATCCGACCCGAAGGGCTTCTCCACGACGAGCCGCGCGAAAGCGCCCTCGGCGCCGGGGCGGTGCATGCCCGCCTGGCCGATGTTCTCGACTACGGCGTCAAACGCTTCCGGGCTCGTAGCCACATAATGCAGACGGTTGCCGCCGGCGCCGATGTCGGCATCCAGCTCAGCGACGCGCTCGGCAAGTTCGTCGTACTGGTCGGCCCGATCGGCGTGGGCGATCACGTACTCTATGCGTTCGGACAAGTCGGACCAGACCTTCTCGTCGACCGGCCGCTTGCCCGACCCGGCGCGCAGGGCCTCACCCAAACGCTGCCGCAATTGCTCGGATGTGATCTCGCGCCGTCCCACGCCCAGCACGGCCGTACGCTCATCCAGAAGGCCCTGCCGTGCGAGGTTGTACAGGGCCGGGACGATCTTCCGCGCCGCCAGGTCGCCTGTGATGCCGAACAGCACGATCACACACGGCGGGGACTTCGGCGGCTCGGCAACGGCAGCGTCCAGACCGGGGGTCAATTGAGCCATCTCTTTCTCGCTCCGAGTGACACACGTAGTTCATTGTATGCCCACCGGGCATCAGTCGGCGGACAACCCGGCTGGCGGCGCAGCGCCGCAGCGTTACAATGGCGCTATGCGAATTCGACGTGCCATGATTGTCGACGGACCCGCGATCTGTGAGCTGATCAACGAATACGCCGAACGCGGCCTGATGCTACACCGCTCGCTCGAAAGCGTCTATACATCGCTGCGGGACTTCCACGTCGCCGAGCAGGACGGCCGCGTCATCGGCTGCGTGGCGACGCACGTGTTCTGGTCCGACCTGGCGGAGATAAAATCGCTGGCCGTGGCGACAAAGGACCGCGGGCGCGGTGTGGGACGCGCGCTGGTATCGGCCGCCGTCGCCGACGCCCGCGCACTGGGCGTGGACAAGCTGTTTGCCTTGACGTACGAGGTGGCATTCTTCGCACAAATGGGCTTCGAGCCGATGGAGCGCGACGCGCTGCCGGAGAAAGTCTGGCGCGAATGCATCGCGTGTCCCAAATTCGACGCCTGCGACGAAACCGCGATGGTACGAATGCTGGACACGTCCGATTCCGAACGGTAAACCGTGCACTGCGAGCCGAACCGTGGATACCGAACCGATCATCCGCCTCCGCGATGTGCACAAGACCTTCGACACCACGTCCGTACTGCGCGGCGTGGACCTCGACGTCCACGCCGGACAGACGACGGTTGTGATCGGTCCCTCGGGCTGCGGCAAGAGCGTGCTGCTCAAGCACATGGCCGGGCTGATCCGCCCGGATAGCGGCACGGTGCAGTTCGCCGGACGCCCCATCTCCGCCATGAAGGGTCGAGAGCTTGCCGTCCTGCGCCGGCGGATGGGGTTTCTCTTTCAGGGAGCGGCATTGTTCGATTCGCTGACTGTGGGCGCGAACGTATGCTTCCCGCTGATCGAGCACGAAGTCGGCACAGCGGAGGAGCGGCGCCGCCGCTGCCAACACGTGTTGGCGCTGGTCGGGCTGGACGGCTTCCAAGACCGCTGGCCGGAGGATTTGTCCGGCGGGGAGAAGAAGCGCGTCGCCCTGGCGCGGGCGATCGCCATCGGCCCTGACGTGATCTTCTATGATGAGCCGACGACCGGATTGGATCCGATTCGCGCGGACCTGATCAACGAGTTGATCCTGCGGCTGAAAGCGGCGCTGGACGCCACGGCCGTCGTCGTCACGCATGACCTGCACTCGGCGCGGCGCGTCGGTGACCGCGTGTTGATGCTCTACAACGGGCACTTCATCGCCGACACATCCGCAGAGAAGCTGGACCGCGTGGACAACGAGGTAGTGGCCCGATTCGTCCAGGGCCGAGCCAGCCCCGATGAACTGGCCCGGATCGAGACCGGCCCGCTGGGACGGATGTCCCCCGCCGGACAGGAGAGCGGCTGATGCAGGAGCGCACCCGAAACGTAATCGTTGGCCTGACGGTGGTTCTGGCTTTGGTCCTTCTGGGCGTGCTTGTGGTGATGTTCACCGGGCTGCCGCAAGTGTTCCAGACCGGTTACGTGATTCATATCCGCTTCGATCACAGCGGCGGCGTTCGCGCCGGTGATGCCGTGCACATGTCGGGCATGCAGATCGGCCAGATCACCGACGTGCGCTTCGCCCAGCCGGGCAAACCCGGCGCGGGCGTGACGATGACCGCGCGGATCGACGGGAACATTCGCCTGCCCGGAAACACACAGGCCCACATGTACACGCAGGGCCTGTCCGGCCAGCCCTACGTCGCCCTGCAAGCCGATGGCAAAGCGCTGATCAACGAGACGACCGGACAACCGTATGAACTCCTTCCGACAGATCGTGCCGTGACGATCCGCGCAAAGCACGAAGCGACGAACTTAGCCCAGGAGGCACGCGACGTCGGACGGCGCATTGAGAGCTTCCTGTCCGACGCCCGTCCGGCGATGGACGCCGCGGCCAAGCTCGGGCAACTCGCCGACGACGCCGGACCGGCTCTACGCGAATTGACGCGCCTGGCCGAGAACATCAACGCGCTTTTCGCGACGGGCGAGGCCGCCCCCTCGACGTCTCCGGCGACCGCACCGGCCGCGACAACGACACGACCCGCCCCCCGGACCCCCATGGCGAAGATCAGCCGCATACTCGACGGGCTGGACGGGCTGTTCGGCGACCCGGAGTCCCGGGAGAAGATGAGCCGTACGCTCGACAATCTCGACCGCGCCTCGCAACACGCCGTCGCCTCACTGAAGCAGCTCCAGACGTTCTCGGAAGATGCCCGCGAGATGGTCGGCTCCGTCCGCAGCGATTCGCACAAGCTGATGCAGAAACTCATCGCAAGCGCTGAGAAGATCAGCACGCTCGTCGAGACGCTTCAGCGCTCGGCGGCGCGGCTCGATCGCGGCGAAGGCACGGCCGGCAAAATGCTTCACGACACGGAACTATACGAAAACCTCGTAACCGCCTCGAAACAACTGACCGAGACGCTGGCGCAGTTCAACAAACTGCTTGAGAAGTGGAAGGCCGACGGTGTCGAGTTGAAACTCAAGTAACGAAAGCTCACACGCAGAGACTTGAATGACGAATGCGCCGCGCCATGCCTTTCGCCGTTCTGCTCTCGCCAGTCGTCAGTTTCCCGCTTACCCGCCGGCCTCGGCGAGCACGTCGTCAGCGATATCCGCGTTCGTATAGACGTTCTGCACGTCGTCGTGATCCTCAAAGGCCTCCATAAGCGTCACGATGTGGCGGGCCTTGTCGCCCGCGGCCTCGACGGTGTTATTGGGCACCATCGCCAGTTCGGACGAGTCCACTGGAATCTCGCGTTCGGCCAGGACGTCCTTGACGCTGCCGTAGGCGCTGACGTCGCAAGTGATCTCGAAGAAGTCCCCATCGCGCTGGATGTCATCGGCGCCGGCCTCGAGAGCAATCTCCATGAGCGTGTCTTCGTCGGTCACCTCGGACGATACGAGAAACGTTCCCTTCTGAGCGAACATCCACGCGACGCAGTTGGTGGCGCCAAGTTGCCCGCCGGCGCGCTCGAAGATCTTGCGAACCTCCGCACCGGTGCGATTGCGATTGTCGGTCAGGCAGTCGACCAGAAACGCCACCCCGCCGGGCCCGTAGCCCTCGTAGATCACCTGTTCGTATTCGGCGCCGCCCAGTTCGCCCGTGCCCTTCTTGATGGCCCGGTCGATGGTATCCTTGGGCATGTTGGCCGCCTTGGCGTCGTCGATAGCATATCGCAGCGTCAGGTTGTCCTCGGGATCGCCGCCGCTACGCGCAGCGACGATGATCCGCCGCGCCAACTTGCTCCACGCACGCCCGCGTTTGGCGTCGTTAGCGGCCTTCTGCCGCTTGATCCGTGCCCAGTGGGAATGCCCTGCCATCGTCGTGCTCCGTTGCTGTCGGCCGGGAGTCAGTCGGCCCGCGTCTCGATACCCTCGCCGAGCGGGGCCACTTCGACGGGGCGTCCCGCCCGTAATGCCTCAAGCTTGCGTCCGGCCGCCTCCCGCGTCACACGCACCTCGCGCATGGGCTCGTCCTCGTCGTCAGCGGCTTCTACCGCGCGGCGCCACATGCGTTCCGCCCGCTGGCGCCACCCAAGCCGGTAGTACACGTCACCGGCGTGGTCCAGCATCACCGGATGATCCCCGCCGCGTCCGGAGGCAATCAGGGCATAGAAGATTCTCCCGGACGGACGGAGCTTGCCCTGCTTGTAGAGTGCCCACCCCAGCGAATCCTGAAACGACGCCTCATCCGGTCGGGCCGCCAAGGCCTTTCGAATCATCGCCTCGGCCCTGTCCAGCTTCACGCCGCGGTCGGCGTAGTAGTACCCGAGGTTGTTGTTCAGCATCGCGTCATCTGCGTCCAGCTCGTAGGCCTTCTCCAAGGCCGACATGCCCGGATCGACCTTGCCCAACTCGCCCAAGGCCGTCGACCGCAGAACCCACAAGTCCACCTGGTCGGCATCGTCGGCCAGATACTGCTCGGCTCGGGCGGCGGCCTCGGCGTAGCGATGCTGCATCACCAGAAGGCGTGTCGCCAGAACACGCAGGGACGCGCGCAACTCGTCCCGGCCGGCGGGGCGCGTCTCGGGCGCCGGGCCGGACAGTGTCTCCAACCAGGCGTCCACATGCGCCAACGCCTCGTCGGGCTTGTCCCCCTGGACGTACGCCGCCACCAGAAGCTCACGCGGCTGGCGGGCGTACCGTTGGTCGGTGAACCACGTTTCGGCGAGGGCGTCGGCCTCGTTGAAATGCCCCGCCGCCCCCAGCGCCAGCAGCAACTTCTGCGAGAGTACGTCCTTGTCCTCCTCGCGGTCCGTCTTCTCGATCCGCTCGCGCAGCAGCGCGACGGCGCGGTCGTACTGCTCGGCCTCAATGAGCGCATCGGCGAGGATGTGCCACGCCACTCGCCCGTCGCTCCTGCCCGTCTTCTGCCAGTCGTCGGCGGCGGCCTGTGCATCGTCGTATCGCCCCGCCTCGACCAGCAGAACGAGCCGCATCGCGCGCAGCGCGCGGCCAAGATTCTGCGTAGCCGTTGGCAACCACTCCTCAACGGCCTCCAGGGCCTCTTGGGGACGCTCGGCCTGTTCATAAACGCCCAACAGGCGCATTCGGCACTCGTTGCGCACTGCCTCGCTGTCGGCTCGCTCGATCACACTGCGGACCAACGCAACGGCGCGGTCGGTGCGCTTCAGTTCGTCCAGGGCCCCCAGTGCCTGCTCCAGCGCCCACATGTTTTGCGCGTTTTCGGAAAGCAAACCCTCGGCATGGCGCACCACCTGCTCATATCGCTCGGCTGCCGCCAGCGCCGTGACGTATCGCCGCTCGATGTACAGGTCTTCCGGGCAGCGGCGGTGAAGCCGCTCCATAACGTCGGCGGCCTGCTCGAACTGTCCCCCGAGCAACAGCAACGTGGTCAACAGGCGCCCCCCCCGCCGATCGGCAGGCCTTGCGTCCAGCAACTCGCCGAGACCACGCCGCAGCAGCACCCACTCGTCCTTGGCAACCAACCAATGCGTCGGGTTGGCTCTCGCCCACAGTTCGAGCACGGCCTGATCGCGCGCATCGCCGCCGGCGGCGGCAAAGTGCTCAATGGCCTCGACCGCCTGCTCGATGGCGCCACGACGCAAATACACCGCGGCCGTCATCTCGGCGACGACTGCTTGAGGCGCACTCGACTTCCGCAATACGCTGAGCAGCTTCAGCGCGCTGTCTGTGCCGCCTCGCTCCAGAAGCCGCCTGAACAGTCCTCGCATGAGCGCCGCGTCCTCCGGACGCTGGCGCAGCTCCTGCATCAGGCGGCCGCTGGCCTCGTCGCTGCGCCCCTGTCGCTCCATCGCCCACGCCAGCAGAAGCAAAGACGGCGTATGGCGGGCGTTGATCTGAAGCGCGCGATTCAGCGCGGCCTCGGCAGATCGGCACTTGCGCGACGCCAGCAGGGCCTTGCCTTCCAGAAAATGCGTGAAGACCGCTTCGTCACCGAGGGCGTCGCGCAGGCGCTTCAGCACGGTGCGCGTCTGGTCGTACCGCTCCGTCGCCAGCAGCACGTCCACCCAGGCCTCGTATGCCGGCAGGAAGTCCGCCTGTGCCGCCGCGGCTTTGTCGAACGTCGTTGCCGCAAGGTAGGGCTTGCCCGCCTGCCAGGCGACTACGCCGGCGATGTAGTATGCCGCGGCCGGTGCCCGCTCGTCGGCCGCAGCCCAATCGATCAGCCGTCGCGGCAGCCCGCTACGGGCGTGCACCGCCACCTCGCGAGCCGCCTGGGCGATGCGATCGGCGTTCTCGGCACCGCCGGCCAGCGCCGCGACCAGCACCTCCAGCCCCCGTTTGATCTCGCCTTTCTCGGCGTACAGCCGCGCCAAGGATTGCGCGATGCGCGCGCTGGCGGGCATTTCCTCGGCCACGCCGCGCAGAATCGCCATCGCCTCGCCGTGCCCGCCGACCTCCACGGCCGTTTCGGCCAGCGCCGCAGCCAAAGATGCATCCAGCTTGGTGGGGTTGGCACGCCGGTATGCTTGCCAGATGCGCCGGGCAACGGCGGCATCCCCGGCGGCGCGACAGACCTGTGCCGTCAGCGCGGCGACCTGCCCGCGCTGGGCCGGTTCCGAGGCCAGCTCGCTCAACAGCGCCTCAGCCCGCTCGTAGGCCTCCATCTTCACAAGCGCCGCCGTCAGCATGCGTTGCGTTCGCTCGTCCAGACGATCCCGCCCGAAGGCCCGCTCCAACACCTCCGCCGCCTCCTCGTATCGGCGCAGGCGCAACAGCAAGCCGCCGCGCAGACGCATCAACTGAGCTGGGGCGAGCACCAGCGATTCAAGTCGCTCGCGGTCGATATACGCTCGTCCGTGCTGGTCGATCCACACGTTCAGCGTTGCGGCAGCATCCAGTGCCGCCTGCCAGCGACCCGTCTCGGCCAGGGCGTGCGTCAGTCCCAACAGCGCCTCGGCCGCCCACGGGTTTCCGGGCTCGAACCCTGAGCATTTGCGGGCCGTGCGAAAGTGCCGTAGCGCCTCATCGGTCTTGTCCTCCGACAGCGCCGCCCAGCCGAGGATGACCTGCCCTGGCAGGTCGTCCGGCGCCGCGGACGTGCTGCGCCGCAGATTGGCAGCGGCTTTTCCGGCGTTGTCCAGGCCGGCGTAGGCCAACCCCAGCGCGTGGCGGATGCGGGGGTGATCCGGCGCGAAGCCGACGGCGCGCTCCAGCACACGCCGGGCGGCGTCGTAATCGCCCTCAGCCAGCAGCTTCTCTCCCCGCTGCGTCAGTTCGCTCGCACGCTCGGGAAGCTCGACATCGGCCGGTGCCCGCACGGGGGCGGCGATGTCCGGCGTCAGATCTGCAAGCGCCACACGCGCCTCAGGCGGAAGTGGCGCCGGTTGCGTCGCCGGTCGGCTCGCCGGCCGCGTCGTGGCCGATGGGCCGCTCGGCGTGCCCGGCGGCGCGCACGAACCGCACAAGGTGCAGCACAGCGCCGCCGTCAGCACGAGCGCCCCGGTGGCGCAGCGCCGTGTGTGGCGTGCGGTCGGCTCCGTCGAAGCACCTCTCTGCCGTCGCGGCGCTGCCATGGGCCTCGTCTCCAATGCGCCGACCTCAGGGAATGACCTTGTTGAGCGGATAGGTAATGATGCCCGTCGCCCCGGCGCGTTTGAGCTGCGGGATCAACTCGCGTTCGACGGCCTCATCGAGAATGACCTCCACAGCCACCCAGTCGCGGTCGGCGAGGTCGGAGACGGTCGGGCTCTTCTCGGCCGGCAGTACGTCGGCCACCTCGTCAAGCTTCGCGCGGGGGACGTTGAGCTTGAGCCCGACCTTTTCCCTCGCCTGAATGGCGGCCGTCAGCAACAGGGCGATGTTCTCGATCTTGCCGCGTTTCCAATCATTCTGCATCGCGTCGCGGTTGGCGACCAGGCGGGTCGAGGACGCCAGGACGGTATCTACGACGCGCAGGCGGTTGGCGCGCAGCGAACTGCCCGTCTCCGTCACGTCCACGATCGCGTCATAGAGTTCGCCCAGGTTCGCCTTGACCTCCGTCGCGCCGTGGCTGAACTCCACTTCCACGTCGACGCCCTTGTCGGCGAAATACTGGCGGGTCACGTTGACCAGTTCCGTCGAGACCATTCCGCCGGCCAGGTCCGACGGGTCGCGGACGGGGCTGTCTTCCGGAACGGCCAGCACCCACCGCACGGGCGCCAGCCGCTGCTTGGCGTATACCAACTCGGCGACCTCGGCCACGTCCGAGTCGTTCTCGCAGATCCAGTCGTGACCGGTCAGGCCCACATCGATCGTGCCGGCCTCGACGAAGCGGCTCATCTCCTGCGGGCGCAGGATGATCGCGTCGATCTCGTCGTCATCGATCGTCGGGTAATAGCTGCGAGACGACACCGTAATGCGATAGCCCGCACGATCAAAAAGGTCGACCGTGGCTTCCTGCAACGAGCCCTTGGGAATGCCGAGAACCAGTTTGTCTTCTCGCGATTTGTGAACCATGAAGCTTCCTTATCTCACCGGCGCCGTCGGTCCGCCCGAAAGCGCACCGCCGACCGGACTAGCTCTTTCGGCCGCCCTTGCCGCCTGTCTTCTTGCCCCCGCGAGACTTCGCACGTCGCGACGACTTCGAGGAGGACTTCTTCGATGCCCTCTTCGTCGCCTTCTTCTTCGCCTTTTTCGACGACCTTCTCCCGCCCTTCGTGCGCTTGTGCGTGGCGACGGATGCTCTTTTCGATGTCTTTCGCGCCGTCTTCTTGGACGTCTTCGCACCGGTTCTGGTTCTGCGCTTGGCGGTCTTTTTCGTCCGCTTCGCGGCCTTCTTCGCCTTCGTAGCTTTCTTCGCCTTCTTGGCCCTCTTTGTCTTCTTCGCCTTCTTCGTCTTCTTGGCCTTCTTGGCCTCTTTCGCTTCCGCCTCCTTGCGAGCTTCTTCGGCCTCAGCAGCTTGGCGCTCGGCCTCGGCGCGGGCGGCTTCGGCTTCTCTTTTGCGCTTCTGAGCGAGGGGCTTGGCACGCTTGCGCACGTAGCCACGGAGCACTTGATGGGCGCCCGGCATGTTCTTGGCGGCTACGCTCCTCTCCAGGAACTTCTGCACCTCGTCGCTGTCACTGCCCGCTTCGACGTAGCCGTCCATCGCAAGGCATTCGGCGAGCGTTTCGTCGGTCGGTATCGTCGCCATGCCGAACGACAACGCGGAGACGACGCCCTCTTCATATGGCGTCATGCCAAGTTCCCGAAGGCGGCGTCGCAGTTCCGTTTTGGGCAGATCGGCCACCGCATCCAATGAGACGAGATTGAACCGTTGGAAGATGTTGGTCAACACGGCATGAATGTGCTCGGCCCTGGCCCGCGCGTCGGGGTAGTCCTTCCCGATACACTCGATCAGCTCTCGGGGCAGCGCGACGCGCATATCGTTGTAGTCCACGAACTCCTCTTCGAGCGCGACCACGGCCTTATTCGCGTGTTTGTCCGCCGCATCGGCCTCCAGGACCGCTCGAACGAACACCCGGATGGGCTCTTCGCGTTCATCCGCAGCCGGAAGGCCCGCGTCCTTCGGCAAGGGCTTCAAAAGCGATTTGAGCTTCTTGCGATATGCCGTAGCGTTCTTCATCACCCGTCCCGTCCACCTTGCGGCGGTTCGTCGTCGGCGTCGTGCGGCTGCCTGCGTCGAACGTCTTTCATTGCCTCGTCGATCTTCGCCAGCGTCTCGAGTGTCTTCTTGTATTGCTCGTCCGGCTCGAACCGGAGCACCGGCGTATGCCGCAGCCGAACCTGTCGCCGCATTAGTTCCTGAATATGCCCGGCCGCGTGCCGCAAAGCGCGGATCGTCGTTCGCTGCTCGCTCTCGCTGCCCATGACGGACACGTACACCTTGGCGGTCAGCAGGTCTTCCGGCACCTCGACGCGTGTCACGGCAGTTCGTGCCGGGTCGATCCGCGGATCCGACAGCTTCGAGAGCATCAACTCCCCGATCACCTGACGGATCAAACTGTTGAGGCGTTCCGTGCGTCGGCTCATCGCTGCAATCACAGCCACGCGATCTCGTGGTCCGCCAGGACCATATCGCGCTCGTCGGCCGCTACATTGACGATTCGCTGGAGGGAACCCTCCACGTAGCGTTTGTCGTTTCCCACCATGGCCACGGCCAGAACCACGGTGCGGTGGCTGTCCAGTCCGTCCACTTCGGCGACGCTGACGTTGAAGGCGTTGGACAGGCGCGTCTTGAAGCTTTTGACGATTCGCCGCTTGTCCTTCAGACTGTTGGCCTGGTGCACGTGCAGTCGCAGGTGAACCAGCCCTGCTATGGTCGCCATTGTCGCGTCCTTGCGCCCGTCCGGGCGGCAAGCCGCCCCGCCCGTCAGGCGGGTCACGTCACACAGCCACGCGCTGCGGTGTCGTCTCGTTACAGCGTCCGGGCGACTTCGACCTGCCGGTAGAACTCCAGCATGTCGCCTTCTTTGACGTCGTCGAAGCCCGCGATCCGGACGCCGCATTCCATGCCCGCGCGGACTTCGCGGGCATCGTCCTTGAAACGCTTGAGAGACGCCACGTCCCGCTCGTCGACGACGATAACGTCGTTCCGCGTCACGCGCACCTTCGCGTTGCGCGCCGCCACGCCGTCGTGGACGAAGCAGCCGGCCACCGTGCCCACGCGCGAGACCTTGAACACCTCTCGGACCTCGGCCCGGCCCAGGGTCTCGGTGCGAATCTCCGGCGCCAACCCCTCAGCCAGGGCCCGCCGCACATCCTCGATTACATCGTAGATCACCCGGTACTGGCGGATGTCCACATCCTTCTCATCGGCCAACTGCCGCGCCGGGGCGCCGGCGACAACGCTGAACGCGATAATCAGCGCGCCGGACGCTTCGGCCAGCGTCACATCGCCCGTGGTCACGCCGCCGACGCCCGCATGGAGCACGCTCAAGGGCGCCTCGTCGGTCGCCAGCTTCTCCAGCGAAGCGACAAGCGCCTCGACCGAGCCCTGAACGTCCGCCTTGACGACGAGCTTCAGTTCCTGCGTCTCCTCGCCGCCCATCTGCGCCAGAAGCGACTCGACGCTGACCCGGTTGGCTGCCAGGGATTCGGCCCTGCTGCGCTGGCGGCGGTCCTCTGCGACGGCGCGGGCCTCGTCTTGGGATGCAACCGCATAGAATCGATCGCCCGCATCGGGGACCTCGTCCAGCCCGGCAACCTCCACCGCCGTCGAGGGGCCCGCCTCCTCGACCTGCTTGCCGCGGTCGTCGATCATTTGCCGCACGCGCCCGTAGCCGCCTCCGGCCAGCAATACGTCGCCCGTGCGCAGGGTGCCGTTGCGCACCAGCAGCCGGGCCAGTACGCCACGGCCGGGATCGACCTCCGCCTCGATGACAAACCCGCCGGCCGGAGCGCCAGTCTCGGCAGCAAGCTCCAACAACTCCGCTTCCAGCGAGAGCGTCTCGACGAGCGTGTCGATGCCCGCCCCGGTCTCGGCGCTCGTCTGGATCACCTCGGTATCGCCGCCCCACTCGCGCGGTTGGAGCCCTTGCTCGGCAAGCTGCGCCAGCGCCCGCTGGGGGTTGGCGTTGGGAACGTCGATCTTGTTCAACGCCACAACGATCGGCACCTGGGCCGCCTTCGCATGACTGATCGCCTCGATCGTCTGCGGCATGACCCCGTCATCGGCGGCCACGACCAGCACCACCACGTCGGTCATGTTTGCGCCGCGGGCCCGCATCGCCGTGAAGGCCTCATGGCCCGGCGTGTCCAGAAACACCACACGGCGCCCGCCTTCCAACTCGTAGCGCGAAGCGCCGATGTGCTGGGTGATACCCCCGGCCTCGCCCCCGGCGACACCCGTCTTGCGGATGTAATCCAGCAGCGAGGTCTTGCCGTGGTCCACGTGGCCCAGGAACGTCACGACCGGCGGCCGCGCCTCGGTGGCGCCCTTCTCGCGCCGGTCGATGCGCTCCATCAACTCCTGCTCGGCCGTCTTGGCCTCCTTGACGACCAACTCGATGTCGTATTCGGCGGCGACGCTCTCGGCCAGAGCACGATCCACGCCTTGGTTGACCGTCGCCATGATCCCTTCGGCCATCAGTTTCTTGATGATAAGCCCGGCCTTGAGCCCCGTCGCGGCTGACAAACTTTTGACCGTAATCGGCTCTTCGATTTCGACTGTTCCGGCCTGGACGGCAGGTCCGCCGCTTCCGCCCTTGTTGCCGACACGAGTTCGGTGGCGCCGTAGGCCTCCGCTGGCGGCCGCCAGGCGCTCCTGGCGCTCCATCAGATCCTGATTGCGCCATTCCTTGAGCTTCTCCCCGCTGTCGGCGCTGCGTCCGCCGCTGCGCCGGCGCGGGCTGCGACGCTTACGTTTGCGCCGCTGGTCGTCCTCGCGGCCGCGCCGCGTGCGATCCGGCTCCCCAGACGGCACGACGCGCGGGCCGCGCGGCGGAGGCGTGCGGCGCCGCGGCGCAGGCGTCGATTCCGGGCGCTCCATCCGAACCACGCGCGGGCCCTGCAATGTCGCGGGCTTGGGCACGACTTTCGGCCCGGCGGGCATGACCGACTCATTGGCTTCCGGTTCTTCTTCCGGCTGCTCGCCTTCCTCGGCCGGCGGGGCTTCGACCGGGCGCTCGTCGGATTCGACCTCGGCCGATTCGGCCTCGCTGGTCACTTCGTCTTCATCGGGCGGCGCTTCGGGCGCTTCGGGCGCTTCGGCGACGGCGGCTTCGACTGGCGACTCCGGCTCACCGGCGGGCGGCTCGGAGGGTTCGGCAGCCGGCTCGGCTTCCGGCGTCTGCTGCAGCTCGGCCTCGGCGGGCTCAGGCGGATTCTCAGCGGCCTCTTCGGCAGCGCGCTTCTTGCGACGGCGACGCTGGCGCGCCGCCTCCTTCCGCGCCCGCTCCAGATCCACATGCTCGCTCGTCTCAACGGCGGTGCCTTCAACCGCCTCGCTGAACCATTCGCGCAGCGTCGCTTCCAGACCGGCCGAGACGGTCGACATGTGGTTCTTGATGTCCAGCCCCTCGGCGCGGCACTTCTCGAGCACGGTCTTGCTCGTCACGCCGATTTCACGGGCCAACTCAAATACGCGTTTCGCCAAAACGGCCTCCCGGCAGCTTCCGCTGCAACTGCTTGAACGGCGCCGGACCGGCGCCGGTTACACTGCTGTCTGCTTGTCGCCGTCGGACGGCGGCTCGCCCTGCGATGCCTCGGATGTCTGCGACGCTGCAGGCCCGGCCGGTTGCGACGACTCGGGCTGCTCCGGCACTTCGGACGTCTGGGGCGCCGGTGCCGAATCGCTCGGCGGCTCCGGAGCATCCGCCTCGCCAGGCGGGGTTTCCGACGTTTCGGTGGATGCCTCGTCCGCCGTGGCGCCCTGCCCGCTCGTCACGGGCGTCGCCGACGCTTCGTCGCTCTCTTGTTCGGCCAAACGGCGCTTCTCTTCCTGCGCCTTGGCCTGCTCCTCGGCGACGCGTTTGGCCTCTTCCGCGCAGCGCAGCACAATCCGCTGGGCGGTCTGTTCGTCCAGTTGAAGTTCGTTGACCAGCGGCACCGGACCGACTTCCTCGACGTCCAGAACACTGACCATTCCCATCGCCACGACCTGGTCGACCACTGTCGAATCCACTCCCTCGACGTCGCGCAGGGCCTTCTCCAGCACGTCCAGCGCCTGGTTGAACTCCGCCGGCGTGAGGATGTCGATATCCCAACCGGTCAGGCGCGCCGCGAGGCGCACGTTCTGACCGCGCTTGCCGATCGCCAAGGACAACTGATCGTCATTGACCACCACCGTCGCCCGCCCCAACTCGAAGCACAGGGCGATCTCGGCGACCTCGGCCGGTTTCAACGCATTGGCGATCAGAACCTTCGATGAATCGTTCCAGCGGACGATGTCGATTTTCTCGCCGCCGAGCTCGTCAACGATGTTGCGGATGCGGCTGCCCCGGATGCCCACGCATGCGCCGACGGCGTCGACCTTCGTATCCAGACTGTCGACCGCGACCTTCGTGCGGTAGCCCGCCTCGCGTGCCAGCGCCTTGAGCTCGATAACACCCTCAGCGACCTCGGGCACCTCCAATTCGAACAGCGCCCGGATGAAGTCCGGGTGCGAACGACTCAGGACGACGCGAACCTGCCCGGGCTGCTCGCGCGCGTCCAGCACCATCGCGCGGACGCGGTCGCCTTTCTCGTGGGAATCGCCGGGAATCTGCTCGCTTCGCGGGAGGATCGCGTCCGTCCGCCCCAACTCCGCGATCAGCGCGCCGCTCTCACGCCGGGCGACGACGCCCGTGACGATCTCGCCGCGACGTTCCACGAACTCCTCGTAGATGCTGTCGCGCTCGGCCTCGCGAATCCGCTGAATGATGACCTGCTTGGCCGTCTGGGCCGCAATCCGCCCCAAGTCCCTAATGCTCATCGTCTTACCGTCGACCGTAGCCGTCATCTCGCCCGACTGACGATCGATGCGAACCGTAATGTCCTCAGTATCGACGTGCGATTTGCGAATGGCGGAGTACACCGCCGCCTCGAGGTCCTCCAGTACGGTCTCGCGGTCGATGTTCTTGTCCCGCGCCAGACCGTCCACCAAACGTAGCAGGTCCTGATTCATCGCCTTCTCACCATGCCCGCCGGCCGCTCGCAACAGGCGCCCGCCGGTATGCCAGATTGTCTGTCCGAGGCCACAAAAAAAGTGGGTCGCTGCGCCCACTTCGCCTCGTGCCGCCGACGTTGCCAGACGGCTCACCGACCGATGCTTGCAGCACGAGTCGGTGTGCCGCCCCGGAACGCTCCGGGCGGACCCGGTCCCAACCCGGTCCATGTGCGACACGCAGCCAGCATGCCTCTAGCGGCAAACACCGGCACAATCCTGATGCAGGCGCTGCATCACCGTTGCGACTCCCGGCCTATTCGTACACGTCCGAATACACAAACCGCCCGACAGGCGGCGTAATCCGCCTCTGGCGGACCCGCCCGACGGGCATTCAATACGTTACCGTTCAGCAGATTACAAAAGACCGCAGACAACAGTCAAACAAAAAACGTCTTGTAAACCGTGGCTGAAATCGCCATGCCATGCCGGCCGAAACCCGCAGGCCCGTCCCGAAGACATCCCGGCCTTGCCTGCGCGGCGTGAATGCCGTATCGTCCCCCTCTTGCCCGAGCCCGTGCAACACGAACGGATGCCACGATGATCGATATCAAACAGATCCGCGCCACGCCCGAACGCTACGCCGAAGCCGCGCGCCTCAAGAACATCGACGTCGACATCGACGCGTTACTGGATGCCGACAAGCAGCTGCTCGACGCCCAACGCGAGCTTCAGGAGATCCGCACCGAACAGAACCGTTCGGGAAAGGAAATCGCCAAGCTAAAAGGCGACACAAAACAGGCCGCCATCGCCCGCATGGCCGAACTCAAAGGCCGCCTCAAGGAACTGGACAAGCAGATCCAGCAGCTTGAGCCGCAGGTCAACGAGTTGATGCTCCGCGTGCCGAAGATTCCCGCCCCCGATGTGCCCGTCGGCGCCGACGAGAGCGAAAACGTCGAGCTGCGGCGCGAGGGCGAGCCACCGGACCTCGAGTTCGCCCCGGCCGACCACGTCGCGCTCGGCGAGGCGCTGGACATCATCGACATCCCCCGCGGCGTCAAGCTCGCCGGCAGCCGGAACTACATTCTCAAAGGCGCCGGCGCGATGCTCCACTACGCCGTGATCCGCCTGGCCCAGGATCGCATGACCGCCAAGGGCTACACGCTGCTCAACGTCCCCATCCTGGTCAACGAGGCGGTCATGTACGGGACCGGTTACTTCCCCATCGGCCGCGACGAGGCCTACCTCTGCGAGCGGGACGACCAGGCCCTCGTGGGCACCAGCGAGGTGTCCCTGACGGCCTACCACGGCGACGAAATCCTCGATGCGGACGAACTTCCGAAGAAGTACTGCGCCGTGAGCACGTGTTTCCGTCGCGAGGCCGGGGCGGCCGGGAAGGACACCCGTGGGCTGTACCGCATTCACTACTTCGACAAGGTCGAGCAGGTCATCGTCGCCGAGGCCGACGACGAGGCGTCGAAGCAGTTCCACGGGGAGATCCTCGCCAACGCCGAGGACGTGATGCAGGCGCTGGAGCTGCCCTATCGTGTGGTGAACGTCTGCACGGGCGACCTGGGGCTCGGGCAGGTCCAGAAGTTCGACATCGAGACGTGGATGCCCTCGCGCGACGGCTACGGCGAGACGCACTCGGCCAGCCGGTTCGGCGACTTCCAGGCCCGGCGGCTGAATCTGCGCTACCGCGACGCCGACGGCGCACTGCACCACTGCCACACGCTGAACAATACCGTTGTCGCCAGCCCGCGAATCCTGATTCCGCTTCTGGAGATCTACCAGAACGCCGACGGGTCAGTGACGGTTCCGCCCGCGCTGCGGCCGTACATGGGTGGACTGGAACGCATTGAGCCGCCGGCGCGTGCCGGCGCCGAATGACACAACGGCGCAGGCGGAAAGGAACAGCACAATGACCAGTTTCGGCACGGGCATCGTTCTTGTGGGCACGCTCCTGTTCCCGCCGGCGGGGCGGGTCCTTTTGCCGGCGGCGGGCTTCGTGTATTGGCTCTCGGGCGACACGGAGACACACGTACATGACGCAACGGCGCCCGAGGCAGGCAAGGTTCCGCCCGCGGAGGTCGTCCGGCCGCAACAGGCACCCGACGCCTTGGAAGCGCCGCCCGCCGAGCCGCGCGCGCCGAGCGCCACTGATCCCGCCGCCAAGCCCGCCCCACCAACGAACGAGGACGCCGACCCATGATTGTCGTGATGAAACCCGGCGCGACGGACGAGCAGGTCCAACACGTGATCGATCTGGTGCGGGACTACGGGCTCAAGGACCATCCCATCTACGGCAGCGACCGGACCGTTGTCGCCTGCATCGGCGACAAGCGCGCCGTCGACAAGGGCGCGATCGAGACCGCCCCCGGCGTCGAACGCATCGTGCCGATCCTCGCGCCGTACAAGATGGCCTCCACGGAGGTCAAGCGGGAGCGGTCGCAGATCGCCATCGGACCGGCCGGGTTCCCGATAGGCGGGCGCAAGGTCGGCATCATCGCCGGGCCCTGCGCCGTCGAGAGTCGCGAGCAGCTCCTCCGCGCCGCCGACGCCGTCAAGGCCGCCGGCGCCGTGGGCCTCCGCGGCGGGGCCTACAAGCCGCGCACCAGCCCGTACAGCTTCCAGGGGCTTGGCGTCGAGGGGCTCCAACTGCTCGCCGAGGCACGCGAGCGGACCGGCCTGACGGTCGTCACCGAGGTCATCGGCCTTGAGCAGATCGATGCCGTCGCCGAATACGCCGACGTGCTCCAGATCGGCGCGCGGAACATGCAGCACTATCCCCTGCTCGAGGCCGTCGGCGAAACCGGCAAGCCCGTCCTGCTCAAGCGCGGCATGAGCGCGACGCTGGAGGAGTTTCTCCTGGCGGCCGAGTACATCATCAACGCGGGCAACAAGCAGGTCATCCTCTGCGAGCGGGGCATCCGCACGTTCGAGACGCACGTCCGCAACACGCTTCCGCTGGCGAGCATTCCGGAACTCAACGACAAGACGCACCTGCCCGTCGTGATCGATCCGTCTCACGGAACGGGGCACGCCTACATGGTGCCGGCGATGTGCAAGGCGGCGATCGCCGCCGGCGCCGACGGGCTGCTCGTGGAATGCCACCCGGACCCGGAGCACGCGCTGTCCGACGGCGCGCAATCGCTGACGCCCGCGGCGCTGCGTGATTTGACGGGCGTGCTGCGCCACATCGCCGACGCCGTCGGACGTGAACTGTAGCGCCGGCCTGCGGCGCAGAGGAACTGCTGAGGATTCCTCTGCGGTTGGTACCACCATGGCGCGTTGTGGGTAACACTCGACGGGCGCTCTAGCGGCGCGTAGAATCCCGCCATGGACACATCGGGTACGGGGCACCTACGACCACGGCAGTTGATTCGCGCGCCGTTGGTGCCGGTCGCGATAGCGCTGGCCTGCGGGATCGCGGCGGGGTGCTACCTGGCGCTACCGGCAACGGCGTGGGGCGTCGCTGCCGGAGCGGCCAGTCTCGCCGCGGTCGCGGCGCTGGCGGCCGGGCGTTTTGACGCCTTGGCCGCGGGTTGCCTGTTGGTTGCCGTCGCGACCGGCGGCGCCCTGCTGGCCGATCTGCGGGCCCGACACGTCGCGGCGGATAGCGTCGTCACCTACACGCCCCGCGGCGCGTCGCAACTGAGCACGTTGCGCGGCACCATCGTGACCGCGCCGGCGATCCAGGCACCGGGTAAGGACGTGGCTTTCGGCTACCGCCCGAGCAAGCAGACGAGCTTCGTGCTGCGTGCGACGGCAATTCGCACGAGTGACCGATGGCGAGCTGTCAGCGGGAAGGTCCGCGTCCGGGTTCGCGAGCCGGCGTGGCGCCTTGCGGCCGGACAGCGCGTTGAGTTGGCCGGCTGGCTACGGCGTCCCCGCCCGCCGGCGAACCCCGGCGCCCGCGACTGGGCGAGCGTAGACCGAAACCGCGGCCTCCACACGCATCTGAGCGTCCCGGGCGCCGACGGCGTCACGATTTGCGCCGGCGCGACCCAATCGCCCGTCGCCCGCGCGATCTGGCACGTGCGAGCCGCGGCACGGCAGCACCTGGCCGACTGTGGCGACCAACGCAGCAGGCCGATCCTGACCGCGCTGGTCGTCGGTGAGCGCTCGGGGGCACTGGCGTCGATGAGCCGCACGATGCGCCGCGTCGGCGTTGCCCACCTGCTGAGCATCTCCGGGCTGCACCTGGGCATCTTCCTCGGCTTCATCTACGTCCTGTGCCGCCTGGCCGCCCTGCCGCCGCGGCGCGCCGCGGTTGCCGTGCTCGTCGTGCTGACCGTGTACGTGCTGCTCGCCACGCCGCGGGCGCCGCTGCTGCGGTCGGCGATCATGGGCGCGTCGCTCTGCGCCGCCGTGCTCCTGCGTCGGCGCCTCAGCGTGCTCAACGCCCTGGCGCTGGCGGCCATTGTGCTGCTGGTGCTTGATCCAATGCGCCTGTTCCGCGCGGGCTTCCAGTTGAGCTTCGCCATCGTCACAGGGATTATCCTGTTGTATCGCCCCATGCGCGGTGCGTTGTTCGGGCGATTCCTGCAGCGGCGCGGGCTACTGGTCTTTCGCGGCGACCAGCGCGTCGCGCGCTGGATGCACTACACCGTCGCCGATCGATTGATGGACCTGGTGGCCGTGTCGCTGACGGCGTATCTCGTGGCGGCACCGCTGGTGGCATATCACTTCGGCCTGTTCAGTCCCTATGCGCCCCTGCTGAGCATTGTGCTGCTGCCACTCGTCGCGGCCGTGCTCGTTCCCGGCTACCTCTCGCTGGCACTGGCCTGGCCGATGCCGAACCTCGCCTACGCCGTTGGGCGCATCGCTGCCGCGGCGGCCGACGTGCTGGCCGGCGCCGTGGGCCTAATCGAGCGCCTGCCCGGCGCGTCGCTGCCGCTACGGCCAGTCCCGGCGGTCTGGGTCGTCGGCGTCTTCGCCGTCATCGTGCTGGTCGCGTCGCATCGCCGGTTGCCGCGAGGTCGGGCGTGGGCAATAGCGGGCGTGATCCTGCTGGCGGGCGTGACGGCCTGGACGCAACGCCCCGCCGCGACGCCGCCGGCGGCCGAACTGCACCTGCTCCACGTCGGCGCCGGTCAGTGTGCCGTCCTGCACACGCCCGACGGGCAAACAATCCTGTTAGACGCCGGAACGCAAAGCGGCTACGACGCCGGGCGCGCGACGCTGCTGCCCTTCCTGCGCGACCAGCGCCTGCCCGCGCCGCGTATAGCAATCGTCAGCCACGCCAACACGGACCACTTCAACGCCCTCGCGCCGCTCGTTCCCGGCTTCGGCGAGCGCGCAGACGCGCGCGTCGAGCGCGTCTATCTCAACGCGTACTTCGGGCTCGGAGGCGACGGCGACCGCGCCGAAGGCCCGGCCGCCGGCGAGTTCCTCCGCCAACTGGACGCCGCCGGCGTGGACGTCCGCCGCCTCGCCGCCGGCGACCGGCTGGACCTCGATACGCGGACGCGCGTCGAGGTGCTCTGGCCGCGCCGGGGGCGCTCGGGCGAGCTGGCCGCCGACGCCAACGAGACGTCGCTGGTGCTGCGGATTACGTGCGACGGGCGACGCGTGCTTCTGACGGGCGACCTGGGACCGGTCGGGCAACAGGCACTGCTGGACGACGCGGCGCTGCGCGGCAAGCTGCGCTGCGACGTGCTGGTGGTTCCCCACCACGGCGGCTGGGCCCAGACGCTGCCGGTGTTCGTCGAGGCGGTCGCCCCGGAGGTGGTGCTCATCAGCGGCTCGCACGAGACGCATGTGCCACCCGGCGTGGCGCCGGACCGGCGGGCGTTTTACAGCCGCCTGCGAACGCACTATCGCTACTACCACACGGCCCGCGACGGGTGGGTCGCCACGCGCTTCGGCGCCGGCGGCATTCGCGTGCGCTCCATGCGGTGACGTCCTTTTCTAACCACAGAGCGCACGGAGAAGGCAAGCAAATCCATGTCTGAGCATCCAGCAAGCGAAGACACATTGCCTCAATGATGCCACCAAAAGGCCGGAGCGCACCTCGCACTTGGGCGCCTCGTTACGGATGGACGGCTCGCCGGAAGCACAGGAAGTTCGTCTCCCTCGGTGTCCTCCGTGCCGTCTGTGGTAAACGAATTACCGCAGCATCAGGTTGTCGCGGTGGATGACCTCGTCGTAGGGCTTGTCGCCCAGCGCGACGGCGATCTGCGACGTCTTAAGCCCGCGAATGTGCTCGATCTGCTCGGCCGAGTAGTTCGTCAGTCCGCGAGCGATCTCGCGCCCGTCGGGGTCGAGCACGGCGACCGTCGCGCCCTTGGCGAACCGACCGACCAACCCGGTAATGCCGGACGGGAGCAAACTCTTGCCGCGACGGCTCAGGGCGGCCGCGGCGCCGGAATCCACAACGATCTTGCCGGTCGGGCGCGACGCCTGGCCGATCCACCGCCGGCGGCTGGACATCCGCCGCCGCGCCGGAAGCACCACCGTTCCGACCCGCTCGCCGGCGAGAACGCGATGGAGGATCTTCGGCTGGCGGGCATCGGCGATGACGGCGACCTCGCCGGCGCGGGTGACCATGCCGGCGGCCTGGAGCTTGGTGGTCATGCCACCCGAGCCGCGCGCGCTGCGGGCGCCGTTATCCAGTGCGAGGGCGCCTTCGTCGACCTTCTCGATCACATCGAGCACCTCGCCGTCGCGTCCGATCACGCCGGCAGTGCTGGTCAGCAGGATCAGCGCGTCGGTGTCCGTGACGCTGGCGACGAGCGCGGCCAGCACGTCGTTCTCGCCGAAGCGGATTTCGTCAACGGCGACGGTGTCGTTCTCGTTGATGATGGGCACGACGCCGGCCGCGTCGAGCGCCCGCAGCGTGTTGCGAATGTTGAGATACCGCGTGCGATCCTCGAAGTCGTCCCGCGTCACGAGCACCTGCCCCACGCGCAACTGCCGGCGGGCAAAGGCGTCGTGAAACTGGCGCATGAGCTGCCCCTGCCCGACGGCGGCGGCGGCCTGGAGGTCCGGCATCGCCTTCGGCCGGGCGGGCCAGCCCAACTCGCCGACGCCGGCGCCGATGGCGCCGCTGGCGACCAGCGTGACCGTCACGCCGTCGTTGCGCAGTGCGGCCACCTGAGCGACCAGCGCCGAGAGCGCCTTGCGGTCCGGCCGACCGGCCTCGTCACAGATGCCGTTCGTGCCAACTTTGACGACAATGCTTTTCGCAGCGCAAAGAATCCTCTGTCGCACGTCTCTGTCAGGCATCATGGTCCTCCCTGATTCGCGGCGTGGCCATCGCGCCATCGGCGACGGCGGGCTCCCGGCCGAGCACGTCGCATATCATCGCCACGGTGCGGCGGGTGGCGCCCTGTTGGGAGCGTACGTACTCACGCGCGGCCGCACCGGCGGCTGCGGCGGCGGTCGGGTCGTCCAGCCAGGCGGACAGCCGCCGCGCCAACCCATCGGCGTCGGTGACGCGGACGCAGCCGTGCGCGACCATGTCATCGGCCTGTGGAAAGTTGAAGGTGTGGGGGCCGAAGCAGACGGCTTTTCCCAGCGCGGCCGCCTCGATCATGTCCGAGCCGCCAGCGGGTACCAGCGAGCGCCCGACGAAGACGGCGTCGGCCAGGGCGTAAAACTTGCGTAGTTCGCCCATCGTATCGCCCAGGATGACCGGCGGGCGCCCGTGCGGCGACGCGGCGCCGTCGGCGTGATCGCGGCGTCGGGCTAGGGCGAAATTGCGGTCGCGCACCAGACGGGCGACCTCATCGAAGCGTTCGGGCTTGCGCGGCACCAGCGCCAGCCGTGCCGTTTCATGACGCGAGAGCACCTCGGCGAAGGCGTCCAGAACGAGCGCCTCTTCGTCGCTGCCCGTGCCGCCGGCCACGACGAGCGGCTCATCGCCGTCGATCCCCAGCGCCGCGGCCAGAGCGTCCTGCCCGTCAATGCGGTCAACGACCTCGGCCGTGTCGAACTTCATCATCCCCGTCACGCGTAGCTTCTCTGGCGCGGCGCCCAGGGAGGCGAACCGCTCGGCGTAGCGCTCGTGCTGCACGCCGACGGCCGTGAGGCGGTTAAACAGGCGTCCGGCCAGCGGGCCCAGCCGGCGATACCGCGGGTAGCCCTTGTCGGCGCTCATCCGCCCGTTGACCAGTACAACCGGCACGCGGCTGCGATTGCACGCGGCGAGAAAGTTCGGCCAGATCTCCCCCTCCATCAGCACAACCAGCTCCGGACGGATGCGCCTCAGCGCGCGGCCGACCGCCCAGGTAAAGTCCAGAGGCCAGCGGAAGACCATGTGATCCGGCGCGTAGAGCTTCTGCGCCTGCGCCATGCCTGTCTCGGTCGTCGTCGAGACGACCACCCGGTAGTCCGGCAACTGCGCATGTAGCGCGTCGATCAGCGTGCGTGCGGCATTGACCTCGCCCAAGCTGACACCATGGACCCAGATCGTCGGCTGGAGCCCATAGCGAGCCGGCACGGCGCCGAAACGCTGGGCGATGTCCTCGCGATAACGCCCATGACGGATCATGCGGTAGCCCCAGACAGGGCTCAGCACAGCCAGACCGGCGGCGTAAAGGATGTCCAGTAGGATGCCCATGCTTTGCGAAGGGTACGTTGGCAAAGCGGAATTGTCCAATGCGGCCTTGGCTCGGGTGCGGGCAGCCGGCGTCGCGGCTCCGTACGCGCGCGATGCACACGGGCGAGACGCCCCTTCCCCGAGGGCGTCACAGCCGCCCGGCCGCCCAGAAAATGCCCCGGCGGAGCAGTTCGCGGAAGCTCGCGTTCACCCAGGTCTGGTTGTCGTGCCCGCAGGGCGTGCAGAACACGCGGGCCTGCCGCCACGATCGCGTCCAGCCGAGCGTGCGGATGCTGTGCGACTGATCGCAGGTCAGCAGCACACGGCTGCCGGCGCCCGCGTCGGGCATGACGTACGTCTCGTCGACCATCTCCCAGTCGTCCAGACCGCGCGTGATCGGGTGTTCGCCGTCGGCCACGTGGACCCGAAGCCGCTGGTCGTGCTCGTAGGCGAACGGCTCGCTGCGGCGGTGTTCGATGCCGACGACCTCGTCCCACAGCGGCCAGTCGTTGTAGGCCAGCACCGCGTGGTGCAGCACGACGAGGCCCTGATCCGGCCGCCCGAGATGCTCCAGGGCGGCCCGATGGTCGCCCTGCCACCACGCCAGCTCGTCGGCCGCCCGCGGCGTGCGGCTTGGCATGAAGTAGAGCACGACGGCATCGTACGCGTCGCGCACGGGCTGCGGCGAGGCAGCGAAGTCATCCAGCGGCTGGATATACGCGTCCACGCCCGCCAGCGCGCGGAACAGCCGGTGAAAGTTCACCACGTCGTAGGCGTGCCCGCCGGTGATGACGGCGACCGTGATGTCATTCGTATCGGAAGCCATGCACCGATCCCGGTCGGACGGCCAGTCGAAGGTCTAACGGGTCGCCCGGTCCCTTAAACCAATCACAAGTTGACCGAGCAGCAGAAATCGCTCACGTCTCTCTGCGGTCTTCGCGCTCTTTGCGTTGAAAGAGCCGTCAACTACCGCTTCCACGGCGGCTCGGCGGGCAGGTGCGCCATGAACGCGTCGATGAGCTGCTGCTCGTAGTCGCCCGCGTAATCGCCGGCGAAGAACCGCTCGGCCGCCTCAGCGCCGAACCGCTGCCACGAGGCGTCCTCGTCGCCGGGCATGATGGGATAGAACAGCGCGTCGTTGGCTTTGGCGGCCTTCATGTCGCCCGGCGCGTCGCCGATCATCAGCACCTTGTCCGCGTCATACTTGCCGCCGGCGCCGTACCGGAGGTGTTCGGACTTCTTGCCCATCTCCTGCCCGCAGATCATCGAGGTATACCGCGCGATGTCGTGCTCGGCCCACTCGCGCTCGAGGGCCTCGTTGGGCGTGGCCGAGACCACCATCACGTCCGCCCGCCCGGCGACCCGCTCGAGGCACTCGCGGACGTGCGGGAAGGGCGGCACGTCGTGAACGGTCCGGGCGACCTGTTCGTTAATGGCTCGTGACCAGCCCAGCGCGCGGGTCAGCACGGGGTCGTTCGTCTCGGCGACCTTGGCCTCCAGCGCCGGGTTTCCCAGCTTGGTCTCCTGCTCGACCCATTGGCGGAGCGGCTCGACGGGGGGGCTGCGAAAGCCCCGCTCGGCGACTTCGTCCCAAACATCGAGATGGTCGAACGTGCCGAGCAGCGCCAAAAACCGGTTGCACCCGCGCGTCTGCCCGTAGAGGTTGACGAAATCCCACACGTCGCGGGCGTATTTCGCCACGCCGGCCAAATCCCAGTGCTCCACCGTCATCGGGTAGAAGCACGCCTTGTGCTTCGGCTCCATCGTGTCGAACGCGCAGCCGTCCGAGTCGATCCCGATGAAGAAGTCCTTGGTCTTGGCGAAGGCCGTAAGCTGCTCGATGTGGTCGCTCATCTTATGCTCCGATTTGCGATTCTCGCTCTCACACGCCGGAATACGCGCTGAACCCGCCGTCGACGGGGACGACGATGCCGGTGACGAAGCTCGCCGCGTCGGAGATCAGCCAGACGACCGTGCCCAGCAGGTCGTCCGGGTGACCGTAGCGGCCCATGGGGGTATGGTCGATGATCTGCCGCCCGCGGGCGGTCGGCGAGCCGTCTTCGTTGGTCAGCAGGAAGCGGTTCTGCTCGGTCAGGAAAAAACCCGGGGCGATGGCATTGACGCGAACGGCGGCGTTGTGGCTCTGGGCCATGTACGTGCTGAGCCACTGCGTGAAATTGCTCACCGCCGCCTTCGCCGCCGAGTACGCCGCAATCCGTGTCAGCGGGCGAAACGCGTTCATCGAGCTGACGTTGACGATGCAGCCACTGCCCTGCTCGGCCAAGTGCCGCCCGAAGACCTGTGAGGGCAGAATCGTCCCCATGCAGTTCAGGTCGAACACCCAGCGGATGGCGTCGGCGGACAGGTCGAAAAACAGCGAGTCGGGCGGCACGCACGTGGCCTCGGCCTTGTTGCCGCCGGCGCCGTTGATGAGCACGTCCACGCCTCCGAGGCGCTCGCGCACCTTACCGTAGGCCGTCTCAATGGACCCGGCCTCCAGGACGTTACAGTGAAACGGGTGGGCCTCGCCACCGGCCTGCCGGGTGGCGTCATCCGCGCGGATCTGCTCGCACAGTGTCGCGGCCGCGTCGTCAGCGATGTCCAACACGCCGAGGGTCGCGCCGCGTCGCGCCAGGCCGCGCGCCAGCGAACCGCACAACACGCCGGCCGCGCCGGTGATGACCACACGCTTCTGCGATACGTCGAAGAGGGCATCGTTCATGGGGATATCCTCGCAACAGCAGTCCGAAACGAGTGGCGCAGGATACCCCGATGTCCGCCTTCAGGCAACTGTGGCACCAAGAGCAGGACACGTCGCAGCGCCCCGACGCAGCCAAAGCCGATAGGACGTCTTCGCTCGGCGTTCTCAGCGCAGTCGTGCGCCTCCGGGCACCCTGCGGAAAGATGCGCCGCGGGTTACATCAGATCGTCGGCGATCGCGCTAAGTTGCTCCAGCGCTTTGTGAGCAAGTTGACGAACGCGCTCGCGCGTCAGGCCGACCATCTCCCCGATCTCCTTGTAGGTCCGCTGCGGACCGTCGTGACCGTCCAGACCGAACCGCAACTCCAGAATCTGCTGCTCGCGCGCTTCGAGGTGGGCCAGCAGCGAGCGGATCAGCGGCGCGTTGGACGCCTCCAGCATCGCCTGGTCCGGCGCGGCGACGTGCTCGTCGGCGACCACTTCGGCCAGCGCTTGTGTCTCCTCGGCGCCCATCTGGCTGGGAGCGTTAACGGCCGTGAGCCCCTGCCGAACGATCTGCGCCTTGTTGGCGGAGATGCCGAGCTTCCGCGCCATTTCTTCCGTGGTCGCCGGCCGTCCGAGTTTGCAGTTCAACTCCGCTGAGGCCCGCCGCCACTTTCGAAGCAACTTCGCCAGATAGGCCGGGATATGAATGGGCTGTCCGGCGTTGATCAGGGCACGCTTGATGCTCTGTTTGATCCACCAGGCCGCGTACGTACTGAAGCGCACACCGGCGTTCGGATCGAACTGCTCAACGGCGCGCATCAGGCCGAGGTTACCTTCGGCGACCAGATCATTGAGCGTCATGCCGGCGTTGGTGTAGTCCTTTGCGATCCGAACGACCAGACGCAGATTGGACCGAATCATGCGCTCGCGCGCCACCGGGTCGGCGTGCTCCTGCACGCGTCGGGCGAGTTGCTTTTCCTCCTCGGCCGACAGCAACGGGGTCGACTTGATCTGCTCAAGATACCAGCCCAGTCCGCCGCGGGACGTCGTGGCACGCATGCTCTACTCCTGTTTGCTGCCTCGTGAGGCGCAATCTGCCGAGACCCTCCCCCCGTGCGCACAGAACGCCTCGACGGGCCCTCAGTGGAATTCGGGTCAACAGGAGGCCGACTTAAGTAACATGAACGTGCGAAAAGCACTGGGCGGCAGACGAGCGGCCGCACCTCAGGCGGCGAGGGCCGACAAACAACGCCGGCCCGACGTTCACAACGCCGGGCCGGGCTCGTATGTGCTTCTGACGCGATGTGACAGCCGCTACGTCGTTTCCTCGTCGCTTTCGGGCGACTCATCCGCAGCGGCCTGTGCCTCGCCGTTGTCGGCGTCGCTCTCGGACTCGGACGCCTTCTCGTTCTGCTGGTCCTGCTCGTCGGCGGTATCGGCCTCGTCCGCGGTGTCGGCGTTAAGGGCCTCCATCGCCGCGTCCTCAGAGTCCTGCTGCTGGGCAACCTCGCCGGCGACGTCGCGCTTGGGGCGCTTCTCGCCCGCAGCGCCGGTCTGCTCGCCGGCGCGGACCGCCTCGATATAGTTGTCGCCCAGATCCCCGAGCAGCCCGCTGTCGCCCTCGAGCCCGCCGCGGCGTTTGACCGGCTCTTCGCCGCGAGCCGGGGCGCCCTCGGCCTCTTCCGCGGCCCATTGGGCGCGCTTGAGTGACAACCCGATCTTGCGTTCGTCGCTGTCGACGCGAAGGATTTTGACCTCCACCTCGTCGCCGGGCGTAACCACCTCCTGCGGGTTCTCAACTTTGTAGTCGGCCAGTTCGGAGATGTGCAGCAGCCCCTCGAGCCCGTCCTCCAGCTCGACGAACACACCGAAGTTCGTGATCTTCGATGCCTTACCCTTGACGATCTGCCCAGGCAGATAATGCTCGGGAATCTGGCGCAGCCACGGGTCCTCCGTCAACTGCTTGAGCCCCAGGGCGACGCGCATCTTCTCTTCGTCGACGGCCAGAACGACACACTGAAGCTCCTGACCCTTATTGAGCATCTCGGAGGGATGGCCGATCTTCTTGGTCCACGACAGGTCGGAGATGTGCAACAGCCCGTCGATACCTTCTTCGATCTCGACAAAGGCACCGTAGTTGGTCATGTTCCGCACGATACCGGTCACGACCGTCCCCGGGGGGTACTTCTCTTTGACGAGCGTCCAGGGGTTCGTCTCGGCCTGCTTCATGCCGAGGGAGATTTCCTGCTTTTCCTTGTCGATATCGAGCACGACAACCTCGACCTGGTCGCCGACGTTGACTACCTCGGCAGGATTGTTGATCCGTCGCGTCCAGCTCATTTCCGAAACGTGCACCAGACCTTCGAGACCTTCCTCAACCTTGACGAACGCTCCGTAGGACATGATCGAGACGACCTCACCGGTCAGCTTGGTATTGACCGGGTAGCGCTGCTCGACGTCCTCCCACGGGCTGGGGGTCTTCTGCTTCAGCCCCAGGGCGACCTTTTCCTTCTCGCGGTCCACGTTGAGGATGACCACCTCGATCTCCTGGTCGACGCTGAGCATCTCGCTGGGATGGCCGACGCGGCCCCAACTCATATCCGTGATGTGCAACAGCCCGTCCAAGCCGCCGAGGTCCACAAACGCCCCGAAATCGGCGAGGTTCTTCACGACGCCGGTGCGGCGCTGGCCTTCTTCCAACTCGGCCAGAAGCTTCTTCTTGGCCTCGGCGCGACGTTCCTCGATCAGTTTGCGCCGGGAGATGACGATGTTGTGGCGATCCTCGTCAATCTTCAGGATCTTGGCGTCGATATCGCGGCCAATGTAGTTGCCGATGTCGCCGGGGCGGCGGACGTCAACCTGGCTGGCCGGCAAAAATGCCGGCACGCCGATGTCCACCAACAGACCGCCCTTGATCTTGCGGGAGACGCGTCCGCCGATGACGTCGCCTTCGGACTTGTTGTTTCGGATGTTCTCCCAGCCGCGGATGCGATCCGCCTTGCGTTTGGACAGCACGATCAACTCGCTGTCGGATTCGACCTCTTCGAGATAGACCTCGACCTCGCTGCCAACCTCGACCTCGTCACCCTCGAACTCCTCGATGGGCACGGCCCCCTCGCTCTTGAGCCCCACCTCGACAATCACGTCGTTGCCGTAAACGTTGACCACGTGGCCGCTGAGGATCGTCCCCGGCTGCGGCGTGGGCTTCTCGGCCAGAACGTCCTTGAGGGCCTCTTCGCCGCCCAGCGACTCGTTTAGTTGCTGCTCGATGTCCCCTTCGCTGACCTCCAGGGACTCAATCAGATTGCGATCTACCATGCTTGCTCTCGGCTATGCGATGTCGGTTTCCGCGGCGAAGCCCCGACTCACAGCGAACCGGGCGCCGCGACCGCCCGAACAGACCCGGCGGCCGGCCGGCTGGACCCTCCAGCCGTTGTCGCCCGCGGCGTACGCTACACCAAGCGGGCGAACCGTGTATGGTACCAGAGACCTCGGGAAGGGCCAATCTCAAAAATCTACAACTTAAGGAACGGGTTGGACCGGCGCTCAGTGCCGATCGTCGTCTCCGGACCGTGCCCGGGCAGCACCCGCGTGTCATCGGGCAGCGACAGGAGGTTGTCGCGGATGTTGCCCAGCAGGCGCATCTCGCTGGCCCGCGGGATATCACAGCGCCCAATGCTCCCGGCGAACAGCGCGTCGCCGGTCAGCACGACGCCGGCATCGCGGCAGTAGTAGCTCACGCCTGCCGGCGTGTGCCCGGACGTGTCCAGAACCAACCACGTGCTGTCGCCGATGCCAACGGTATCGCCGGGCATGACCGTATCGTCGGGCGAGGGACTCGTCACGTCGATACCGAACGGACCCGAGAGGTTCAGCGTGGAGTCCGTGAGCATGTCTGCATCGCCGGCCGGGCAGGTCAGGCGGGCGCCCGCAAACGCCGCCAGCACGTCGCCCGCCCCCGCGATGTGATCCCCGTGGCCATGCGTGATGAGCACCGTCTGAAGCGAGAAGCCCTGGACGCGACAGTATTCCACAACGGCATCGGGCGCCATGCCGGGATCGACAGCAGCCGCAGTGCCGTTGCAAGCCACGACGTACGTATTGGTCTCCAGCGGCGCCGTGACGAACGAGGTGATCTGCAGGTCCATGGGACTACCGGCCGAGGGTGTCATTGATGAGTCGCGCGATGTCGCAGGGGCGTTCCTCGCCATCCAGCAATCCGACGATTCCCCGCTCGCGCTTGGCGTTTTCGGGCGAGTCGGACGCATGCGCGCCGTTGCGCATCAGGTCGCGTCCGAAGTCGCTGCGAACGGTTCCCGGCTGGGCCTTGGCCGGATCGGTCGAGCCGAGCACCGTACGGATCTTCTCAATGGCGTCCGGACCTTCGTACAGAAGCGCCAGGCACTTGGCGTTTCCCGCCGCGGCTTTCTGTTCGGGAGGCACGCTATCCGGATGGAGGCCCGTCATGTACTCGACGATCTTCTTGAATTCGCAGGCCGCATTGCGCTCAGCCAGCATGTCGGCAACCTTGTCGGCGTCCTCAGCCGTGAACGGAAAATCAAACGCGTCGCCCAGTTCGCGCCGCACGGTAGCCGCGACCTGCCCGCGGAGCTTGTCGGCGAAGATCTCCTGCAACGGCCCGTAGAACTGCTCACCCATCGCCACGGTCATGCGAAACAGCTTCGCCGCGACGATCCGCAGCCCCGTCAGCGAGAACGTGTCAATGATGTTGCCCGGTCGGCGGCTGCGCCGCTCGAAATTGTCCGGCTTGAGCATCACCAGCGAGACCTGCACGTTAGGATCATCATAGCTGCACCGGCCGATCAGCAGGCCGCCGTCGGAGTCGGCATAGTCGGCAAACAACCGTAGGTGTTCGTGGTTGAGTTGGGGATCCGGGCAGGTCAGCACGGCCGGCTCGAAATAGTGAATCCGACCCGACTCATCGCGGATGAAATCGCCGTAGGTGCCCCGGATCGTATCGCCCGTCGGCTGCTCGGTGAATGCCCCGATAACGTCTTCCTTGACGTGGCGTACGGCGTTGGGGCCGCGGAACAGCAACAGCAGGCACCGCGGAACGCGGCCCCAGGGGTTGTCGGTCCGCAGGGCCTGGTCGACGTATTTGTGCCACGCCTCGCAGATCGCCGGATCGGTTCCGGCCGGACAGACGACCTCCTGGTAGGCATCCACGAAGGCGTCCGAGAAGATGAACATCCGCGCGCCGACGAAGTCGGCGTTGGCGTTCGCCAACAGACGCGCGATGATGCCGCCGGTGCGGCTCTTGAGCAAGCTATACGGCGTGATCAACGCGTAGGCCAGTTCGTCTTGACTCACGGGGCCGTCTCCTCACCTCGGATTCCCAAAGCGCGGAGCATAGCAGTCTCGTCGCAAGCGCTCAAGCGTCGTTGGGGCATCCGGCGCTCGACATTACCCGCGTCGCACGGCACAATGCCTGCACGGACCCAGGAGGCAGCATGAAGATAACGCTTTCGTTTCTCGGAGCGGCCAGCAACGTAACCGGCTCGCGCTATCTGCTCGATGCCAACGGTACGCGCGTACTCGTGGACTGCGGGCTCTACCAGGAGCGGCACCTGCGCGATCGCAACTGGGCCCCCTTTGTTGTCGCGCCGGAATCTATCGACGCGATCGTGCTGACCCACGCGCATCTGGACCACTGCGGCCTGCTGCCCAAACTCGTGCGCGAGGGGTTTCGGGGGCGCATCTACTGCTCGCCGGCGACGGCGGAAATTGCGCGGTATATCCTGCTGGACGCGGCGCACATCCAGCAGGAAGACGCCGAGTACAAGCGGCGCCGCCATGAGGCCGAAGGCCGCAGCGGCCCGCATGCGGACGTACCGCTGTATACCGTGGAGGACGCCGAACGCTGCCTCCAGCATTTCGACCCGGTCGACTACGACGCGCCCATTCCCGTGGGTGAGCACGTGGCCGCGACCTTCCGTGAGGCCGGGCACGTGTTCGGCTCGACCAACGTGACGCTCAGCGTGCAGAAGGACGGTCAACAGCGGCGGGTGCTGTTCTCCGGCGACGTGGGCCGGCCCGGTATGCCGATCCTGCGGGACCCGAAGCCGGCCGACGGCGACGCCGACTACGTTCTGGTCGAATCCACCTACGGCAACCGCACGCACGAGACCCCCGAGGACATCGGCGACCGCCTGGCCGACGTCATCAACCGCACGCACGCCGCCGGGGGCAACGTCTGCATCCCCTCGTTCGCGCTGGAGCGAGCCCAGCACTTGCTGTACGCGCTGAACGAACTGCTGTTGGCCGATCGTATCCCCCACCTCGCGACCTTCCTCGACAGCCCCATGGCGATCCACATCACCGAGGTGTTTCGCAATCACCCGGAGTTGTTCGACCGCGAGATGACCCGGCTGGTCAACGCGAATCATTCACCGTTCGACCTGCCCACGCTGCACATGACGCGTACCGTCAGCCAGTCCAAGGCGATCAACCACATCAAAGGCACGGTCGTCGTCATCGCCGGGTCCGGAATGTGCACCGGAGGACGGATCAAGCATCATCTGGTTCACAACATCGAGCGGCCGGACAGCACGGTGCTGTTCGTCGGCTACCAGGCGCGCGGCACGCTGGGCCGGCACATCCTCGACGGCGCCGAGAAGGTCCGGATTCTCGGGCGCCAGTGGGACGTCCGGGCGCAGATCGAGCGGATTCACGGCTTCAGCGCCCACGCCGACCGCGACGAGTTGCTCGAGTGGCTCAACGGGCTCAGCCGCCCGCCGCGACACGCCTTCGTCGTCCACGGCGAGCCGGAAAGTGCGGCCGACTTCCGCGAACACCTCGTCGAGCGGACCGGCTGGTCAGCCAGCGTGCCGGAGTACCGCGACACCGTCACGCTCGATTGACCGTGCCAAAGGGCTGGGTCGCCGCCCCGCAGCGCGGTACAATGCCGCACGCCTTATGCACTACGCTCAACGAGAAAGCTGGCAGGCCTACCGGCGCAGGATGATCCGAGAGACCGAAGTGTTCATCGAGTACTACTTGCGCCACCCCGATGAGATCATCCCCGTGCCCGTCAAGTGCGCGCGGCGCGGAAGCTTCCCCGCGTCCGTCGGCCGATGGTTCTGGAACACCGTGCTCGACAGCAAGCCCACGCGGTCAGTCCAGCGCTGGCGCGAGTTCTTCCGCGGGCGGCGGTTCGAACTGAACCTGCGGCAGTCACGCCGCGCGACATCCCGCAGGGACCGTATGGGAAGAACCACTGAGAGATAAAGAGAGCAACAGACAACGTCATCGCCTTCCTGAGCAGTAAACTGGCCCTGCTTGTCTTGCTATGTCTCCTGCATCCGTTGATCCCTGCGGCCATTTGAGGCACTACGAACCGAACTTCTGCCACGCCACGCCGGCGGCACCGATGGCGCCGGCATCGTTGCCCAGTTGGGCCAGCGTGATTTCCGTCCGCACCGGCGCCAGTGTCCAGGTGAGTTTCGCGAAGTGTTCGCGCACCGGCCTGAGCAGTACCTCGCCCGCCTTGACCATGCCGCCGGCGAGGACGATCTCGTCCGGGTCGTAAATGCGGCAGATGTTGACACATCCCAGCGCCAGGTAGCGCGTCATTTCGTCCCACTGCTGAGCAGCCAGCGCG
Organism: Phycisphaerae bacterium; assembly: GCA_018335035.1. Taxonomy (GTDB): domain Bacteria; phylum Planctomycetota; class Phycisphaerae; order SM23-33; family SM23-33; genus JAGXKT01. Next base: position 7,435 of record JAGXKT010000001.1, on the reverse strand, counting down.
TCACCGGCGGCGGCTGCGTCTTCGACGTCCTTTGAGCCGATCGTCCCGGTGTCTTTCAGTCGACGGGCCAACTCCCCGTCGCAGCCGTCTTGCTCGATCTGGCGGCGAGCTCGGGCGGCCATGAACGTCGCCGAGCAGTACCGTTCGAGGCAGCCGCGTTGCCCGCAGTTGCAGGGCTCGCCGTCGGGCACGATAATCATGTGCCCGAGTTCCGGCGCCTGCTCGCCGCCGCCGTGGAAGACCTGTCCGTCAAGGATTACGCCGCTGCCCACGCCGGTACCCAGCGTCAGCAGGACCATCAGCCGGGCCTTCTCGCCGGCGCCGCAGAGGAATTCACCGAGCGCGGCGGCGTTGGCGTCGTTTTCCAACACGGCGGGTCGACCAAGCCGCTCGGACACCATCTGCGCAAGCGGCGCGTCCTTCATGCCGGGGATATTCGGCATGGCGACCACAACGCCCTCGGATATGCGCAACGGTCCCGGCGCGCCGATGCCGACGCCGAGCACCGCCTCAGCGGCGATGCCCCGAGCGTTCATCACCCGCCGCGCGCCCTCGGCGATGCAGTCGGCGACGGCCTCCGCGCCGTCGCCCGCCGGTGTCGGCAGCGCGATCACCTCGCCCAGAGCGTACATCGCGTCGAGCGCGACGAACTTTATGTACGTTCCGCCGAGATCTATGCCAATGCAGTACTGTGTCATGAGCGTGCTCGATGAAAGGGCGGAATTCTCGCCACTGACGCACGCGATGTCAAACCCTTCACCGCCTCGCGCCAGGCCGGAAAGCCCTTGTCCGCAACCAGGTGGACGGCTACAGTGCGCACACAATGAGCCGCCGAAACGCTTCATTGCGAATTGTCACGGTCGCGGTGGCCCTCAGTGTTGGCGTGCGTTTTGCTGCGGCACAGCAGGCCGCGGGCAAGCCAGTCTGGAAGCCGGGCGCGTATATAGTGCGCATCGAGCGAACCACGGACAGGCAACTCCACCTGGCCGATGAGCCCTTGCCGCCTCGACGTCTTGAGCATGAGATGACATTGGCCGCTACCATCCGCCCGGCTCAAGACGGACAACTTTTGTTCGCGGCGCGAATCACGCGTGTTCGCCAACAGATCCGGATGGACGATCAGACGGTCATGTACGACAGCGCCGGGCCCGCGGCCGATCAACATCCGGCCTTGGCACGCGCGCTGGGCCCCCTGGCAACGCTGCGACTGACGGTTCTTCTCAACGCTGACGGGCGCGTCGCCCGTGCCCGCGGACTGGACGCCCACTGGCGCGAGTTGTCCGAGCGGCACCTGGGCGATGCCGCCCTGCTGGACCGCTTGACCGCTGAATTGAGCAACGCACAGCTCGCCGCATGGTTCGACCGCACGGCCGAGTTGCTGCCCCCCGGCCCCTACGCCGCCGGTCAGCGCTGGCAGCGACGCTTCACGGAGCCGCTGGCCGGCGTAGACGTCAGAACCGATCTGCAATTCGCCGCTACCGTCGACGGTGCCCAGGTGGCGATCTCGCTGGAGGGGACGCGCTCGGCCGAGGGAGACGGCGAGCCCGTGCCCAACGCGGCCTCCCTGAAGGCGCTGGACTCCACGCTCACCGGCCGGATCGTACTGGATACCGTCCGTAGCATCGCCCGTCAGATGCAGGTCGAAGAACAAGGACACATGGCTTACGTCGCCGACACGCCCGGCGGGCCGGTCATGATGCGGATCGACCAGACGGTCTCGACCCGCGTGACCGTCACACCGACCGCGCAGCCGCCCCAACCGGGGGCAAGCGACGAATGACCCGCGCGGCGCGTCGGTCGCCGCAGAGCCCCGAGACGAGGAGCGAAACGATGAAACACGTCACAACCACAATTCTTCTGGCGGCCTTGGCGTTTGCGTCCACTGCGACCGGAGAGGGGGCCGACGGCGCAGCGGACGAAAAGGTCTCGCTGAAGATCGCGCCGAAGCCCGGCCTGTACGAGTTGGTGGCGAAAAACGATGTTGATCAGACCCTGGACATCGTGGGCGGACCAACCCAGCGCAGCGCCAACACGACGACCATGACGATGCGGATGGACGTCTCAAAGCCGGACGAGGACGAGCAACAGACAATGCAGTTGACGTTCACGCGCTTCGCACAGGTCAACCGTCAAGGCAACCGGGTCGTTATGAAGTACGACAGCGCCGATCCCCCGAAGCAGCAAAACCCGCAGATGAAGAAGGCGTTCGGGCCGCTGCTGGACGCGACGTTGACGTTTACGGTCAGCGCCGACGGCGAGGTTGTCAAAATCGCGGGACTGGACGAGTTGTGGGAGGCCTACGAGAAGCAGTTCGGCGACAATCCGCAGGGCAAGCAGATCATGGCGCAGCTCAAGCAGTCATTCGGAAACGAGGCGCTGCGCAAGATGATGCAGCCGGGGCAGGAAGCGCTGCCCGACGAGCCCGTCGCCGTGAGCGAGAGCTGGGAGGCACGGCAAGAGGTTGCCGCCCCATTCGTCGGAAAGATGTCCGTCTCAACAACCGCTCAGCTGGCCGAGATAGAGAAGCGCGACGGACATACGATGGCGATCGTCGACATCCAGGGCAACTTTGAGCGCGACGAGACCGATGACGGCGGTCAAGCGCCCGAAGGCGTAACCTTCAAGACACTTGAGGGCACACAGAACGGGCAAATCGTCGTGGACACGGAAGTCGGAATCGCCGTAGAGATGTCGATGACGCAGGACATGGCTGCCGAGGCGTCCGTTAGAGACCCGTCCGGGAACCCGCACAAGATGACGATCTCGCAGAAGACGGTGATGTCGTCGTCGATGTCGCCCGTTTCGGAAGACGAAGGCGACGAAGAGTAGCGTCAAGCCCGCCGGCCGTTAGCGGTGCCACGCAAGGTAAAAGGCGCGGACGACGGCGCGATACTCCTCTGGTACGTTTCCCGTACCACGCAGCGCGCGTTCGGCCCGCCGGCGGGCGGCCTGCCAGTTGGCGCCCGGCGCGTCGTCGACGGTCATCGGGGGCTTGACCGTCGGTGAACCGGCGTTGTCGCCGGCTGCATCTTGTGTCCCGGAGGACAGACGCACGGCCTCCGCGCCGCCGCGTTCGAGTTGACGGACCAGTTCGGCGTAGTCGCCACGCTCGGCCGCCTTGGCCGCTTGGCGCAATGCCGCAGCGCGTTTCGGATCGCGAGCGGCCTCTGCGCGGCGCCGCAGGCCGCGCGCCAGCGCTCGCCGCTCGGCCACTGACATGCCCGCGAATCGCTCGCGGCTGAGCTTCGCCTCGGGCGCAACCACACGCGCCGGTTCCGGCGTACGCGGCGGCTGCTTCGCCACGGGTGGCGCGGAATCGCCGTCCTCTCGCACCGCCGCCGGCAGCAGCGCGACCGCCGCGGCCAGAAGCATCGCCAATCCCAGCGCACCGGCTGTGGCGCGGGTTCGTCGCCAGAAGGACACGCGTTGCGCCGCGTCACTGCGTGCGGCCTGAAGCGCCTGACGGCGAACGCACTGCGCCGCCGGCTCGTCCGGTTGCCCCACCAGTTCAGCCGCCGTGCTCAGCCGCTCGGACAATCCGGCACGGCGATCAACCCACGTCGCCGCCCGGCGCACGTCCGCGCCGCGCGCCACCATCGCCGCCACCTCGATCAGCGCCGTCGCCGGTACGAGCGTCATCGGCCAGACCCACGCATCGACGGCGTCGGCCCGGCCGAACACGAGCACGCCCAAGGCGATCAGCGCACCAACGGCGGCAACCGCCCCGGCAACGTTCATCACGACGCGCTCGGCGCCGATGCGCCGGCGAAGCCTTGCCGACCAGCCCGTCCAGGCGCACGCCGTCGCCGCCAGCCCGCACAGCGCGCCGCCCGCAATGACGGATGCATCGCCAACCAGCCATGCCAGCTCGATTCCGACCGACGCCAGCGCCGCGACCGCCGCGCCGACCGCGGCCGCTTCGGCCGCACGGGCCCGCAGAAACCGCCGCCGCACCACGTGAAGAATGTCCGTCAACTCATCGCGCATGCGGTGCACCCGTCCTCCCCTCTATTGTATCGGACGCCGCCGCACGGCGGGTCCGTCTTTGGCAACCTTTACGGCACTTGGGCCGAATCGCCCCGCAGAGCGCCCGCGATCGCCTCGCTCAGCGCGCGGGCGCCCTCGACGAGATGCATCTCCACGACCACCCGCCAGATGGGCGCCGCCTCAGCGTCCGTCGCGCCATGCGGGAGTTTGACGGCGTCCTTAGCGGTGGTCACGAGCAGCTCAGCGCCGGCGGCGTCCGCTGCGGCACGCAACGCCGCCAGCCGCCGCGGCGGATAGGCGGCGTGGTCGGCAAAGCGCCGGCGCGCCACGACCGTCGCGCCCATCCGCTCGACCGTGTCGAAGAATCCGTCCGGATTGCCCAGTCCGCAGAACGCCAACACGCGTTTGCCCTCGATCGCGTGCGCCGGGCGCTCGGCGCCGTTGCCGTCGATCACGGCGGTGGGCCTGTGCACGGCGGCGTGAATCGTCGCGGCCGGGGCGAGGCGGCTCAGGCGCGTCTTCAGCGCGCCCAGCGCGTCGGCATCCAGCGCGTTGCTGCGCGTGATGACCACAGCGTCGGCGTCGATCAGCGCCGAGGCGGGCTCGCGCAGCAACCCGCGCGGCAGGCAGTGCCCGTAGCCGAACGGGTTCATCGCGTCGATCAGGACAATGTCCATGTCGCGCCGCAAGCGCCGGTGCTGGAAGCCGTCGTCCATCACGGCCACATCCGCGCCGCGGCGGGCGGCCTCGGCGGCGCCGGCGAGGCGGTCGGCGTTGGTCACGACCGGCGCGCCGGTCAGCTCGGCGAGCAGCTCGGCCTCGTCGGATCGACCCGCGACGGGCTTGTAGCCGCGTATGAGCACGGCCGGGCGGTGCCCCGCCTCGCGCAGCCGGGCTGCCACCCAGGCGACCATGGGCGTCTTGCCCGTGCCCCCCGTGGTCAGATTGCCCACGCAGATCACCGGCAGCGGCGCCCGGCGGCTCGGCAACACGCCCCAGCGGTACAGACGCCGACGGGCCCGCATCGCCGCCGCGTAGGCCAACGCCGGAGCGTGCAGCAGCGTGCGGGTCACCAGCGCCATCGGCCCGCGGCGACGTTTGCTGAGAATGTCGAGTGTTTCCGGACGGACCATCGCACGTATGCTACGGGCTGGCTACCGCGGGGGAAAGGCGCTGCGACGGCAGGATGCGCGATATTTCGGCATTTTGAGGCGGTAAGTGCTTGACAAATCCGATATGCGGCGCATTAATGTAGTGAGCATGCTGATTTGCTTGTACGTTTGCTTGTACGGAAGAAGTAGAGGACGCTTGGCTCCAACGTGGGGTCTCCGTTCGTGCCCGGGCTCGCAGAACGGGTGGGAACGGTCGCGCCTGTCGCGCCGTTCATAGCTTATGAAGGAGAATACACCATGCAGCGCTTCGCGATGTGCATCGGCATGACGATCGCAGTTCTGGCGTTCGCCGCTCACGCAGAACCCCTCAGCGTCAGCATTGAGGACCACGACTTTACGTTCCACGTCCCGTATTTCCTCGATCCGGAAACGGGCAACGTCGCCAGCGCCGTCTACGAATTCAACGGCGCCAACCCGGACACGATCCGCCTGACTTCTAACCTGAACCGGGGTGAGCAGGTCGCCGGCACGCACAACGTCGGCAGCTACAGCTACGCCGGCAACAGTTCGCAAGTGCCGCCCGGCCTGGCGCCGTTGAACACCCCGCCGACGGCGAGCCAGTGGCTCTACCCCGTGTTCTACTCCGGCCAGTGGGACGGGAAGCTCGAATTGGAGATGAGCTTCGACGCGGCCGACGGGCCCTACACCAACCCCGCAGGCGACCAGTTCGAAATCTCTCTGGAAGGCCAGTCCGCCACCGACCCCGTCGGCTTGCTGCGAATCTCCGGCGGCATCGGCCAGCAGGGACTCGGCGCCGGGGCGCTCTACCCCAACGACGCAACCGACCTGGTGCCCCTGTTCGAGATTGAGTTCTCGAAAGTCACGCTGCTGGCGCGCGCGGGGCACGAAACGGCCGACCTGGTCGAGGGCGTCGGGCAGGTCACCCACGCGATGGGCTACACGGCCGACGAGTTGATTGACTTGCTGGACGACGTGGACAGCCCGGAGGACCTGACGGCCGTGACGTTCTTCAAGTTCATGCTGCCGGATGACGAGGACGAGTTGTTCCCCCAGATCGCGGGCGCCAACTACCATCCGCTCTCGGATTTCGATCTCGATCGCAAGTACGGCGCGATCTCGGGCGAGACCGGCGCCGGGGGCGCCGTACCGGAACCGGCCACGATGTCCCTCCTGGCACTCGGCGGGCTGGGCGTGCTGCTGCGACGCCGCAGACGCTAAGCCGCACGCTGCTTCGAATTCCTCGGCGGCGGTCCGCTTTCGGGCCGCCGCCGTTTTTTGGTGGCACACGCCAAAAATCGTCCTGAGGGGCCACACCCGTGTTAAACTAGCGCAAAGCCGGCAAAACTACTCTTCTGGCCCTTGACAAATGCCGATTGCCCCCTATACTATGATTCAAGCTTAGGAACGCCGCGATGCGCGCCGGATCGGCTCAAAGGCGCGTGCGGCGGGCAATTTCATTAGCTCAGTAGAGGTACAAAGGAAGAGAGGCGCGCTCATGCTCATCGGTCGAAGGATTCGGCTTATCGTCACGTGCGGTTTGGTTCTCGGTCTTGTCTCTGTCGCTCCCGCAGCCGTTACGTGGGACTTCGACAATTCAGATAACAACCCAACGAACGGTTACACGGTTGATACGGTGATGCTGGAAGACGGCATCATCGTCGGGGACAAGCTGATCCAGTTTTCGGAGGTCACCACGGCCAAGACGCAGGGCACGGTGGCGCCGGGCGCCGACGCAATCAACGTGCGCGGCATACGCTACGCCGGCGTCGGGCCCGACGGCTGGGAATACGGCCTGCAGTTCAATGGCGGCTGGTCAGCCGGCGGACTGGAGATCGCTGACACCACGCTGCACTTTAGCGTCGAGATCATCGAACCCGAACTCAGCGACGGCTGGCTGATTCACGACAACAGTTTGGGGCTATCGGCCTACGCCGTCTCGGACACGACCAACGGCGGGATTGTCAGCGTCTCGGAAAACGTCTACGTGGCCGATCCTGCTCTAGTCCAACCCGGCTCGCCGGACAACGAACCGGTCGCCAACAAGTTTGCCTACTACCGGACCGACGACGACAAGGACCTCTTTGACGAGGCCGAGTTCGCCCCGGTGCCCAAGATCTGGATCATCAAGGATGTCGTCGCCAACGGCGGCGATCTGACCACAGGCGTCGCCCACCTCAGCGAGTTCACCCAGACCTTCAGCCAGGTGCCCGAACCGGCGACGATGACGCTTCTGGGCCTCGGCGGGCTGGGCGTGCTGCTGCGACGCCGCAGACGCTAACCCACACGCTGCCTTGAATTCATCGGCGGCGGTCCGC
>JAGXKT010000031.1 GCA_018335035.1 Phycisphaerae bacterium | reverse complement strand
GAATTCGTCCATCGCGATCATCTCCACGCCCGCCAGGTCCGGTGGGCCCAGCGTCTCGTCCAGATAGGCCTTGTCGATCCGTCGGACCGTCTTGCGATTGAGTCCGTAGTGCTCGGCCACGTGCTTGTGCGTGCCGAGTTCACGGGTAGACCAGACACGAGGGGATGGGTCGCACAGATGGTTGACGAATGCCGCCCTGGCCTCTCGGCCGTGCTCCCTCTCACGGCAAAGGAGACCGCCTTCCTCGACAAGATACTCGACCGGGGGAAGATATGCCCAGAGTTGCTTACGGACGACGATAAGATGGCCAGCCGGATCGTGGCGCATCCGCTGCTGCTGTGGAAGGCCGAGAACGTCAGGAAGCACAAGGGGCAGGCCAGGTGAGAGACGAGCCGTGAAGCAGAACAGCATCAACGGAAGCCGTGGGGATTTGCTGCTCAAGCGTCGCCGTATCGCCTGGAGTGCCCGGCGACACGGGATGGTGCTCCGCTTCTCGGCCGTGTACGGCCGATTCCGGCCGTCTCTATTGCCTCGCTTCGGGCATGCTCGCCCCGCTCGACCGATTGCGCTTCCTTATGCCGATGATCGGGGAATAACGCCACCTTATTTGCCAATCCGTGCGCCAATCCCGTAGATTTGCCCCGTTACGAGCGTTCGTCGGGATTCAAAATCCCGTGATGGCAACATGGTGTGGGTTCGAGTCCCACCTCCGGCAGTCAGGGCCGCATAGGGCGATCCCGAATGGCGCCCCGACCGAGCACAGCGAGTCGAAGGGCGAATCGCCGCGGCGCACGCCAAGTGCACCGGCGCCGCTACCTGTCCGCCGGCGGATGCTTGGCGAGCTTGTAGGGCGAGCAACTTGTTGCTCGCGGAATCGCGCCGTAAGGCATTGCGTATGTAGCGGTGCTGCTGGCCCTACGAACTGAAGCACAAGCGCGAGATCGGTCGCTTTGCCGTCGGGGCCCGGCATCGTTTCGCGCCGCGGTGTACGGCACGGTCCGTCACGGCCGGGCTGCGGGACGCACCTCGATGCCCTTGATCGCCGGGCCCATGCGGACCTTATCGAGCCGGACGGTAATGACGCCGTCGTTCGCCCGGGCGCGGCAGGTATGCCGCCAGGCCTTGAGCCCCCCGCCGGCGCGGCGGTACACGTCCACGTCGGAGGCGACGGTTTCGCCGTTTATGACCACGTCGAACAGCCGCACGCCCTTGCGGATCACATGATCGTTGGACTCGGCGAAGTGCAGCACCACCTCGTACTCGCCGTCCGGGACGTTCTCGAACGTGTACTCGAGGTCGCGCGACGACCATCGTTCGATCCGGTAGACTGCCTGGGGCACCGAGCCGACGCCCCGCACCGGCCGGTCCAGCGGATACGCCGCGCTCCAGCGAATCGCCCGGCGGTCGGCCTCCCACAGGATGCGTCCCTCGTCGACCACCTCGTGCCCGCCGCAGTTGATCCGGCGGGCGTAGTCGCCGAGGGAGCCCCGCACCACGTCGCCGAATGCACCGACCTGACCGGCTTTGTCCCGCAGGCGCAGCCGGTAGCGATACGTTACGCCTCGGCGGACGTCCGCGTCGGTCCAGCGATCGATCGGCTTTTCGGGATCGACGGTACGCGTCGCGACCGTCTCGAATTCGCCCGCATCGCCCTCGGCGCGCTGGACGTCCATCGCGGCGACGTCCGGCGGCATCGCCCCGGACCACAGAAGGACCAGTTCCTTCGCTGCGCGGACGCAGACGCGGACGGACAGATCGTTTGCGGGCGCCGAATCGGGCGGCACGTCCACCGTCACGCGGCCGGGCTTGCCCGCCCTGCCGGCGCGATCGACCGGGACGACGGCATACAGCAGCGCCGTGCCCGCCGACGGCGTGTCGGACCAGTGGTGTTGCGAGGCGTCCAGGCGTGCGGCCAGGTTGGCCTCGGTCACGAGCCCCTCGTCGTCGGTGCCGCGGTAGATGCGATAGCCGGTAACCTGCGTGTCGTCCTCGGCGGCGGGCCATTGCAGCGTCAGCGTATGGCTGGTGACGTCCACGGCCTGCGGCGCGGCGGGAAGCGTCGGCGCGGCCGTGTCCGGCACGACGACGGCAGTGACCTTGCCCGGCTCGGCCTGGGGAAATCGCACGGCCGGGCCGTCCGGTGGGCGAAGCTCCACGTAGAACGCGACCGGCCCGACGGTCGCCTCGGCCGGTAGCGTCGCCGACAAGGCGTCGTCTTCGAAAGCGGCCTGGACCTGCTCAAAGGCCTTCTCGCCGACCGCCCGCCAGAACGCCACGCACGCCAACGCGTCGCGGCGCATGTCGTCCGGGACACCAACCGTGATGGGCAGGGGCTGGTGCGCCTGAGTCGCCTTGGGCACGCTGACGGTGACGCCCGTCGCCGCCTCGGTCCGCACCGCGTGGCCCGCAAGGGCCTTGACGGCATCTCGCGCCACCTTCGCGACGGATGCGTTCTGTTCGACGGCCAGCAGGTTGCACAAGGGCAGCACGGCGCGGCGATCGCCGATACGCGCAAGCCCCTCGGCCGCGGCGCCGCGAACGGCGGCCTCGGACTGCAGCGGCCGGTGCGGCGTTCCGCGATACGCCAGGTTGGCTGCGAGCGTCTCGAACGCGGACGCATTGGCCAGCCGCGCCACGGCGAAGCACAGGCACTCGCGCAAGGTGAACGGCTGGTGGTACTCCTTGACGAACTTGCTGGCGCTGTCCACTTGCGGGTCGTTGAGCTGTTCCAGCAATACGGGAAGCGCGTCGGCTTGCTTGAGGCACCCCAGGATGATCGCCGCGATCATCCGCGGTTGGTTGGCATGCTGGCGCGGCGTTCTCAGGACGCGCTCCAGCAGCGGGCGCGCCACGTCCGGGTCGAGGTCGGCGCGGTGGTGGTACATCGCCCGCAGGACATCGCGGTTGACCCGTCGGCCGTGCTCGACGAACCAGCGTTCCTCGCGAATCACGAGCCGCGCGATCTCGGGGCGGTCGAGAAACGGCAGAAGGACGCGCATCGCCGCGCGCCGCTGCCTTCCGCTGTGGCTGCAAACGCGTTGCTTGGCCAGGTCGACAAGCGCTTCGATGTCCCCCGGCTTCGCCGCCGCGCACCAGTCGTCGACCATCAGCAACAGCGGGTCTTTGCGCACGATCCGTCTCAGCCGGGCCATCAGCGCCGGCCACTTGACGTGATTGGTCACGGCCACGAATTCCTCGTCGTCGCGCTCGGCCAGTCGCTTCTCGCGCCGGCGGCACAGCTCGGGCAGCGCATCGAGCAGCGCCACGGGGCCCTTCTGCGGGTTCTCGGCGAACGCGTCGGCCAAGCTGTCGGCGGCCAGCTTGAGCGTCGGCTCAACCAGGGCGTCCTCGCCGTCCAGCCGGACGCGCGAGACGACCATCTTGAGCATCTTCTGCGGCGACGGCGTGTGCAGCCCGGTGGCAGGCAGGATCTTGCCGAAGCGGTCGGGCTTGAGAAAGTCGATCGGTTCGTCGTCCGCGTCGGGCGCCCCGACGGCGTCTGCGGCGCCGAGGGTCAGCACGCACGTCAGGACAGCGGCTCCGAAAGCCGGTGTGCCAATGCGGTGATGGGTGATGCGCATGGGGTTCCTTTTCGTCGCGGGTCAGTCGTCCGCGGCGGGCCCGCCCGAAGCGGCCCGGCTTGCCTCGGCATCCTCGCCTGCGGCATGGACCTTGAGGTCCGTGATCCAGTAACGGGTCGTCTGGTCCGTCTTGCCCTTGACGTGCAATCCGCGCGCGGAGATGGGGATGAATCCGCTGTCGGTCTCGTAGAAGCGCTCCAACGGAAGGACCACCTCCGCGTAGTCGGCGTCGAGCTTGAACGCCTTGAGGGCGACGGACGCCACGCCCTTGTAGCCGCTGCGATTCCAACTGATCAGTTCGACGGTCAGGTCTTCCGTGTGCCGGCGGTCGCACCGAATGCGAAACGACACCGCCCGGTAGCCCGACAGATCGAAGCCAATATCGCCGCTGGGCAGTCCCAGCCCCTCTTCCCAGGGCTTGCCGGGTTTGGCGCGCCAGCTCTTCTCGCGCTCGTCGGCGACAAAATCCCCCACCGGTCGCCGTGCCAGCAGCACGCCCGTGGCGCCCTCGGTGCGGCCGTGGGCATCGGCCGCGTATACGCCCACGCCGATGAGCCCCTGCTTGCCGATGTGGGACCGGATGAGCTCGTGTCGCCGATGGAAGGCCCAGTACGGCAGGCCGTGCTCCAGCAGCGTGGCGGGAATCTCCCACCGCAGGCCGTAGACGCCGTCGCCGGCCTCGCCGTCGGCATGCTTGCCGTCGTCGGCCAGCGGCGCGCGGCTCGGGCCGCCCAATGATCGGAGATCGGCGAAGACCGTCTCGCACTTGCTGCCGGCGCGCGCGGTCAGCGTTACGGTAGTGGGCTTGGCTTCCTTCCGGCGCCCCGCCAGGCGCACGACACGCGGGCGGAGCGTTACGTCGTGGAGGCCGAACCGCCGCCCGCGCGCCTGCCCGATCCACAGGCGCCCGTTGACGACGGCGTAGAAGCGCCCGCCGTCGGCCGAGGCACGCAGCGACGCGCCGTCGCGGACGAAGGCATCGACGTACAGATCGCCGGTCAGGTCGATCGACGTCTCGAAGCGATCCTCAGAGACAATCACCCCCAGACGTCGCGGCTCGTAGGCAAACAGAAGTTCGTCAGCGCCGGGGCCCCAGGTCGTGCCGCCGGACGCCCAGGAACGCACGTCGCCTTCCAGCAGCGTCCGGACGCTCGCGCCGCCCCAGTCGCCCTGGATATACAGCAATCCCTTATCGAGCGTGGCCAGAAACAGCGGCGCGTCGCGCCACGGGCACGTCTGGGCGTCGGCGCGGATCACGTCACTGCGGCCGAGTTCGAACCACTCCGGCCCGCCCAGCCGCTCGACGACCTGGGCATAGAGGTTGACCACATCGGGGGCCTCGGCCGTACCGGCCAGAAGATACATCGCGCAGAGCTTGCCTTCCGGGAAGAGCTGGAACAGTACGCGGCGAACGTGGTAGCCCTCATCGCCGACGTGCCAGTGCGCCCCGGCGTCGTAGCTGCGGGAGATGCCGCCGGCCCGCTCGCCGTGCACGGCATAGAGCGTTCGGAAGCTCCGGTCCGCCGGGTAGAGCATGAGCCCTTTGACGCAATCGTCCGCCAGCCCGTCAGCGGCCGAGCCGATCCGCCGGGACGTCTTGCCGCCGTCGCGCGTGGCCCAGACGCCGCGGGTCTCGCTTGCGAGGTAGAACCGGTCGGCATCGTCCGGCACGAAGGCGACGTCGTTGATCGCGCCGATCGTGTCCGGATGCGTCGCCTCCAGCCGCGTCCACGTCGCCCCGCCGTCGGTCGATCGCATCAGGCCCATCGCCGTCGTCACGGCGACGACATCGGGATTCACGGGATGCGCGAACACGCCTCGGGCGTCGCCCGGTAGCGGGACCCGGCGCCACTGCACGCGCCAATCGCGCACGTCCGTATCGGGGGTCGGCTCGGCGGCGCGCCTCGCCACGGCCAGAAGCAGCCGCGCCTTCTCCGGTCCGTCGGTCGCATCGGCGAGCCGCTTCTGCCTGCGTCGTAGATCGGACTCTGCGTGCCGCCGTTTCCCTTCAAGCTTGCCGACCTGCCGCTTCGCGTCGCGGTGCTTCCGCTGGGCCCGGTCGGCCTCCTTCTCGGTGTCCCGTTTGGCGTGCTTGGCGGCGTCTTCGGCGTCCTTGGCCTTGTCCAACGCCTCTTTGGCCGCCTTCAGGGCCTTCTCGGCCTCGCGGCGCTGGGATTCATCCTTCTTGTGACGCGCTTGCCGGAGGCGCGCCTCCGCGTCGTGTTTGGTGTGCTCGGCTTGCTGTCGAAAGTTCTGGGCTCTGCTGTATGCACGCCGGGCCTTCTCGGCGGCTTCCTCGGCCGCCTTCATCGCATCGTACGTTTCCTTAGCGCGCCGCTTCGCCTCGCCCAGTTCGCGCGCCAGGGCGTCGAGCTGCTGCTTTGTCTCGGCAACGTCTTCGCGCGCCTCGGCAAGCTTGTCAGTGGCATACGCGACGCGCCGGCGGGCCTCGGCGACGCCGGCCTCGAGCAGTTCGGCGCGGTCGCGGGCCGCTTCCGGCGAGCCATGTTGGGCCGACGCGCCCGCCGCCCAGAAAGCACAGAGCAGGACAGCGCACAGCCGGCGGGCGGCGCGCAGCAACCGGGCGCGGTGCGAGGGCCCATGTCTGAACGCACCAGCCATCGCCTAATCCTCCGCAACCCGTCCGGGCTTGCCCAGCACGATCTGCCGGGCCAGGTACCCCGGCTCGCCGGCACGCATGCCCGCCAGGGGCACGTACCCCCCGTCGTCGGGGTCGTACGCCTCGCGTGCGGCCGCTGAGGCGTCGTCGTCCGCGCCGCGCCCTTTGGGCGCCACCCACGGCGTCAGGGCCGATGCGCCGACCGGACTGCCGCAGTCCTCGAGCGTGGCGTGCTCGCCGAGCGCCCGCCGACCGTCCCAGTTCTCCACGGTGGGCCGGCCCTCCGGGGGCTTGAGTTCGACAATCGGATCGGGGATATCGTCGCGGCTTTCCGGCGCCAGAGCGGCCGAACCGGGCTCGTCCGGGTCGCCGCCGTAGAGCTTCTTGAACAGCCGCACCGACTCGCGCCCCTCGACGATCCAGTCGCCCCGCGGGAAGACGCCTTCCATACGGCGTTCATAGGGCGCGCTCTGCCGGCCGATGAACTGGGCGACCTGAAACGTGGACCAGTTGTAGGCCTCCAGCAGCGTGACGGTCCCGTCGTCTCGACCGGCATCGGGCGCGCCTTGCCCATCGGCGCGGCCGGTCTCGATCGCCTGGAGGAAGAACTCCGCCAGCACCGGCTCGTTGCTCTCGCGCGGCGCCGTCGCCGAGACGTACACCCGCCCCTCGCGGGACAGGTGCTTGATGCTCATGCCGGAACTGGACGTGAAATTCAACACGACCTGGTCGGCCGCCGGGATCGCGTTCAGAAGCTCCGCCAGCGCATCCACGCTCAGGTCCGGGCCTTTCAGGACGATCGTGGGCGGGTCGCGCACGACGCCGCCGTGGGCGATGAGCACGAGAACGAACTGGTCGTCCGGTCCGACCGTTTCGGCCGCGGTGCGAAGCGCGTCGGAGACGGTGTCTGTGGTGGCCGTGTCCTCGACGAAATCCACATCGAAATCCGGATCCGCCGACAGGACGGTCACGTTCTCGCCCGGCACGCCGGACGTCTTGGTCAGGTGGGCGTGGAATCGCGTGATCCAGTCGCGATAGCGGCGCGCGTAGATACGGCTGCCGGGCAAGCCGCCGACAATCAGCGCGTGGCACTTCGGCGACTCGTCCGGCTCGGCGGCGACGGGCGCCGCCGGCACGCAAGCGACGGCAAGCAGCAACAGCATCACAACGTAGCGTTTGGCAGTCATCACGGCGTTTCCTAGTGGCTCAGGGCGTAGATCACGACGTTGATGCCCATCTTGATCGCCTCGAGGTTCTTATCCATGCCCCAGTAGCGGCACATCCACCCGCAGTGCAGATCGCCGGGCGTGGCGTAGGTCATGATCCGCCCGGTGTCGGGGTCGAACAGAGCGGCGGCGTTGGAATCCTTGTACTCCACGCCCTGCATGTGCGGCGAGCCCTTCCGCTCGAAGTCGAAATAGATGTGGAAGATCTCGTGATCGAGCGGCACCTCGCGCGGCGGGTTGTCGGGGTAGAGCTTGGTCAGCAGCTTCATGTACGTCTGGAAGAAGCGGTCCTCCCGCCCGAACAGCACGCAGTCGTCGGCCAGAATGAACCCGCCGCGGTCGAGATACTCGCGCAGGTTCTTCTCTTCCTGCTCGGACAGCTCGAAGTACCCCTCCGACGTCATGAACACGAACGGATGGCGGTACATCTCCTCGATCTCGCGCAGCCGGACGACCTTCGGTTCGTCCATGACGTTGATGTTGGTCAACTCCTTGAGCTTCCTGCGCAGGATCGTGTCGCCGATGGGCCCGACGTTCCACTTGTCCGGCGAGTGGTCCAGCACGGCGAACTCCAGCCGGGCGAAGATGAACTCGCCGGTCTCGACGGTGGGCTCGGCCTCGGCCGCAACGGCCGAGCCGCCCAGCGTCCGCCACAACGGCGACATCAGCAGCCCGCCGAGGGCGGTCGCGCCGCCGGCGAGGAACTTCCGCCGCGACAGGGCTTGAATGCGTTCGACGCCGCCCTGAATCTCCTCGGCGGCCCGCCCCAGGTCGCGATCGTGATCGCGATGGATGATCCTGCGTTTCGGTTGCATCATGTCACCGTCCTCTGCCTGTCAGTTACGCCAGATTCCCGCGCCGGCGAATCAGCCACTCGCTCGCCAGAAGCCCGACCATCGCCAACAGCAGCACCGGCATGTTCCAGATCGGCTTTCGGACCGGCTCGGCCTGGCGCGAGGGCAGCGCCGCCGTGCGCTCGGCGATCTGCTCGAACAGGGCGCCGGCGTCTTCGGCGTCGAAGTACCGCCCCCCCGTCGCGGCGGCCATCTTGCGCAGCAGGTCCTTCTTGAGCCCGGCGTTTCGGAATTCCGCGACCGGCTTGGCGACGCGGAAGCCCGTGTGGGCCGGCCCGACCGCCTCCCAGCGTGTGCCTTCAACCTCGACGGTCACGTGGTGCGCGCCCTCGATCGTCGGCGTCACGGCGGCCTCGTAGACGCCGTCTTCGCCGAGCACCCAGTTCATGCGGACGCGCGTGACCGTCTCCAGCGGGTCGGTGACGACGGCGGTGACGACGGCATCGTTGACCGGGCGCATCGCCTCGTCGGCCACGCGGGCCCGCAGCACCACGCGCTGCCCGCGGGCGTAGTTCTGGCGGTCCGTTCGAACGTCCAGCCGGGCTTCGGCGCCGACGGCGAGCCAGCGGATCATCTGCTTCCAGAACTTCTCGTAGAACAGGTCGTCGGCCGGTCGGGACATCTGCCAGTACCACGACCCGCCGGAGGTGAACGCCGCCGCGCGCCCGGCGCCGGCGCGGTGGACGGCCAGGACGGGCGCCTCCCGGCCCTTCATGTCGTGGCTCATGAGCATCGTGGCGCCGGGTTTCAGGTCACCCACGCGCGTCAGCCCGATCAGCTCGGGCATCTGCCGCCAGAGCTGCAGGTTGGCGACGGGATCGTCCACGAGCTGCATCGCCAGATGGTTCAGGCCGTCTTCGGCGAACTCGGGCTTGAACGTGTCGCGCATGTACCCCTTTCCGCCGGGGACGACGTCGACCGGCAGGAGGTTTCCGACGGGCGTGCCCGCATAGCCGCCGGCGCCGAAAGCGTTGACGCCGCCGAGCATCAGCAGCCCCCCGCCGCGCTGCTCGACGAACGTTTTGAGCATCTCCTGCTGCTCGGGCGTGAAGAAATCCGCCTCGATGTCGCCCAGGATGACGGCCTCGAAGCTGTTGAGCAGTTCGGGCGTGTCGGGGAAGCCGCGGCGGAGACTCTCCTTCTCCGTCGGCGCGCCGGGCGCGGGGCGAACCGCGTCGTCGGCGCCCTGGATCAGGAACCGATCTTCCGCCAGTCGCAGCATGCCGACCACGCGGAATTCCTTGTCGCGGTGCATGGCGCGCCACAGAAAGCGGAATTCGTCGCGCGGGCTGCCCTCGACGTATAGCACGGGGAGGCGTTCGTCGTACAGGTCGAGCACGAACGCCGTCTCGTTGTTGTCGGTGACCTGTTCGCCGGGCGCGGGGGGAATTCGGACCTTGTAGGTCGTCGCGCCCTTGACCAGCGGGGTGAAGGCGATGTGCACTTCGCTGATGTCGTTGTCCGGCTCGGGCCTGACCGTCTTGCGGGCGACGGGGAACTCCCCGCGAAGCACTTCGACGTCGAACGGCTCGGGCAGGTCGGTATGGCGCACGGTAACGCGCAACTCGGCGTCCGTGTTGCGCCGGACGCGCCGCGGGGCGGCAAGGCGGAGGACCTCATAGTCTTTCGGAAGGTTCGGGCTCCCGACGCCGATGACGTACAGCGGCACGCCGCGGCGTTCCAGCAGGCCGGCGGCCGACAGCGGATCGCCTCCGGCGTTGTCGCAGCCGTCCGTGATGAGCACCGTTGCGATTACGGGCAGGTGGCGCATCTCGGCGTCCGCGTCGCGCAACGCCGCGAAGAGATTCGTCGCCGTCCCGCGCGCTGCCAACGCCTCCGGCTCGTCGACGCGCCGGAGCGTCTCGTCGAAGGCGTACAGGGGCATCTTCGTGCGCTGTCCGGAATCGGCAAGCAGGCCCTTCGGACCGAACGCCAGACGATTGGCGGCGTCGATCCGCGCAATGAGCGCTTCGTCGCGCCGCGCGTCGCGAATGCTCATCGAGCGCGAGCAGTCCACCAGAACCGGCATGAAGTGCGATCGCGGCGTGTCGGGACGGTCGCTTTCCAGCGCCGGCGCGCTGACGACGACCACAGCCAACAGCAGCACCGCCACCCGCAGCGCCAGCAGCACGCGCCGCCGACGAGCCGAAACCGCCGACGAGGTCCGGCGATACAGCCACCACACCCCGCCGGCCAGCGCCAACAGCAACAGCAGCCGCAGCTCGATGCGCATCGCGCTGAGCCACACCAGCCGCCCGCGGACGTACTCGCCGGCCGGGTACTTGAACAGAAACTCAAACACGCTACTCATCGCCGCACTGATCCCTTCGTGCATCCTGCTTCAACGCGCCTCCGGAGAGGCCAACGCCTTGAAGTATTCGCTCACCAACGGACGGTAGGCGGGCGGGCATTCCTCGCGCCGCGCGGCCTTGAGGCGTTCGGCGCTGGCGCGGCTCTTGCGCAGTTGCGCCAGGTACGTGTGGACGTCCGCGACCATCGCCATCATCTCGACGGCCGCCGCCGAATCGTCCTCCAGGCGGGCCTCGAGGCCCGCGCCGTCGGCGACGATGGCCTCCAACGCCGCCAGACGCTCGTCCGGCACGATGTTGACGTCCTTCATCTCCCACACCCAGTTCTTGATGCGGAAGGCCAGGCGGCTCGCGGCTCGGCGGCGCGGCTCACCGGTCAGCCGCGCCCCCGGACCATCGGGCTGCCCGAGGCCGTGTCCACCCTTGCCGCCCGAGGCGGACGTGACCGTGACCTGCTCCGGCGGTTCGCCGTCGCGCCGACCGCCACCGCTGCCGCTGCCCTGGCCGCCTTTACCGTCACCCTGGCCGGAGGCGGACTTCGAGTCCCCGCCGCCCTTGCCGTCGCCTTTGCCGGAGGCGGACTTCGAATCCCCGCCGCCTTTGCCGTCGCCCTGGCCGGAGGCGGACTTCGAATCCCCGCCGCCCTTGCCGTCGCCTTTGCCGGAGGCGGACTTCGAGTCCCCGCCGCCTTTGCCGTCACCCTGGCCGGAGGCGGACTTCGAGTCCCCGCCGCCTTTGCCGTCACCCTGGCCGGAGGCGGACTTCGAGTCCCCGCCGCCCTTGCCGTCGCCCTGGCCGGAGGCGGACTTCGAGTCCCCGCCGCCCTTGCCGTCACCCTGGCCGGAGGCGGACTTCGAGTCCCCGCCGCCCTTGCCGTCGCCCTGGCCGGAAGCCGACTGTGCTGCCCCGCCGGCGTACGGCTTGCCCGTCAGGTGCGCCAGGCCCTGACCGATCCGGCCGGCCTCCTGCTCGGCCCGCGCGATTGCGGCCGCCGAGCCGGGCGTCAGATCCAGCCCGGCCGCGGTGATGTCGTCCAGGAATGCCTTGAGGGCCTCTTCGGCGCCCATCATCTCGCCGGCCGCGGCGTCGAGTTCAGCCGCCTCCAGGCGGACCACGGCGTTGCGCATCTTCTGGTCCGCCCCCTGCGGGCCACGAAGGGCCGTGCGCTGAGCGCTGCGCAGCGCCTTGACGGCGGCCGTTCGCTTCATCTCCGACGCCGCCGCGGCGGCCTTGTTGATCTGCACCGTCAGTTCGCCGAGTCCCTTGTGGATCCGCACCTGGGCGATCCGCTGCACTTTGGTATCGCGCTGCAAGGCGGCCGCGTACATGTCGTCGGCCGCATCGGCGAGCTTCTCGGTCTTCCGCCGTAAGCTGCCTTGGCGCTGGTACAGTTCGCGAGCGGTCAACTGCAGCGCCTTGAGGTTGGCCGCCAGGCGTTCGAGGATGATCGGGTCGAGACCCTTCATGGCCTCTTCCATATGCTTGAGGGCCTTCTCGGCTTCGCGAAGCCCGGCGGCCTTGTCGCCGGCGCGCATCCGCCCGGCCGCCTGGAAGGCCCGTTCGGCCGCCTCGCCAAGCTGCTGGGACATCCCCCCGAACCGGGAGTCCAGCCCGCTGAGCCCCTTGGCGGCGCCGGCCATGTTGCTGGCCGCCTTGGCGACATCCTCCTGCTGGCCCGCCAGATCGCCGCCGCCTTTGCCCTGGCCTTGACCGCCCTCGCCCTTTCCGGAGGGCTTGCCACCGCCTTTGGCGTCGCCCTGATTCTGACCGCTCTTGCCGCCGGCCTTGGACTTGCCCGACGGGCTGCCGCCCCCGCCGCCGCCCTTGCCGCCGGCGGCCTTGCCGGACTTGTCCTTCTTGCCGTCGGGCGGACGCTTGCCATCAGGCGGCGTGTCGTCCGAGCCGCCGCCTCCGCCGCCCCCCTCGGCCGAGGTGTTCACGACCCGCACGCCGCTTTGGGGGCCGTCCGAGCCGCCGTCATCTTCACCCGAGCCGGCCCCGCCGCCTTTGCCGCCGGCGGCCACGTAGAGCGTCTTGACATCCTCGACGACCTTCTTCTGCCGGTCCTTGAGCTTCTTGCCCTTTTCCTTCATGTCCTGGGCCTTCTCGCGGGCCTGGACGTCCCGCTGATAGCCCGTGGTGATGGCCTCCTGCCCGGCGACGAACAGCGCGTCCTGGTCGAGCTTCTTGCCCGCCAGGGGCTTGGCCTGCTCGATCTCGAAGAGAATGTCCGTCAGCACGGAATCCTCCTGCGGCCGCATGACACCCCCGACCGCCGTGCCGTGCTGGATCTCGTCCTGCATCTTGTAGTCGGAGATCTGCCAGTTCAGCGACGCGCCCCCGGTCTTGCTGAGGAACAGCGCCTTGTTGAGGTGCACGAACGCGGTGTGCGCGTCGGCGTTGAGCAGGGCATCCCGACCGGCCTCAAGACTCCGGCGAAGCTGACCGGCCACGACGGCGGCGCGCGGCGCGTCCGGGTCCGGCTGCATCATCTCCTCGGTCTCTACAAACGCCGATGGCTCGGCGCCCGGCGCCGCGGAGGGGATCAGCACACACAGCGTCAACAACGCATGACCCATGATGCGGGCGTTCATTCCGGCTCCTCTCCATCGAGGTACCCAATGGACCGTCGAAGCTTCTCACCCAGTTCGCGGCAGCGGCGGACGTACTCATCGCGCGCCAGGGCGCGCTTCTCCGTGCGGAGGTTCCACGCGGCCGCCACCCACTTGGAGATCGGATCGGCAAATGTCGTCGGCTTGGATAAGCTCCATAACTCCTCGCCGCCGGGCGTCACCGCCATGAATGCCCACTCCTCGTACGGGCGGACGTACACGAAGTGCACGTCCGTCACGGCGGTCTGGCCCTTGCGGTCGCGGGCCTCCAGATACCAACTGACCATGTCGCCGACGGTCAGGTCGCCGCCCTCGAAGCTCTCCAGTTCGAGCGTCAACGTACCCTCGACGGCGGCCGCTCCGCCGGCGGGCAGCCCGCCGCCGCTGGCGTGGCGCTCGAGCGTCTCGAGGGTCAGCGGGACGCGCTGCGGCACGCTGGACGGATCCGCGCCGTTGATATACACGAGATTGACCGCCTCCAGGGCGATGTCGTCGTCGGCGTGTGCGGCAAAGTCCATCTCGCCCAGCGGCGAGGTGGCCACGTCGCTTCGCGGCTCGTCCAGTCGCACCGTCGGCGGCAGGTCCTCCAGCGCCTCGACGACGTACATGCCGGTCTCAAGCTCCTGCCCGTGCGCGTCGCACAGGACCATGCGGAAGGCCGTGCTGTCGGTCACGTCGAAGGCGACCCGCAGCGTTCGCCCGTCGCCGATGTCCGGGTCGCCTTTCAGCTCGCTCTGGTCCTCCCAACGCAACAGCCCGGACGTCAGACGATTGTTCGCCCGGACGTCGATGGTGACGCGGGACTGCGTCAGCGCACGAACGTTGGCGCTGGGTTCGGTCGCCTCGGTTGGTGGCGCGTCCAGATAGGACGGGTGCTTCGTGACGATGCGAAACTGCTCGACCGCGAGGGGATCGTAGACGCGGATGCGGTAGCGCT
The DNA here is from genome assembly GCA_018335035.1 of Phycisphaerae bacterium. GTDB lineage: Bacteria > Planctomycetota > Phycisphaerae > SM23-33 > SM23-33 > JAGXKT01. The sequence continues at coordinate 12,064 of JAGXKT010000031.1, read as the reverse complement.
CGCTGGGGCTCTGAGCGGCCGAGACGTAAAACTCCAGGTCTTCGCTGACGTCGGTCAACGTGATGCCGTAGCCGAAGAGCTTTTCGATGCGGTGCATCGCCAGCCGGTCCCAGCGCGCGTCGTTGCCGGCGGTCGCCGGGCGAAAGTAGATCTCTACCGGCTCGTCCAGACCGGCCGGGGCGCGGCTCAGGATGGCTTGGAGCGGCACGCTGCTGCCGCGTGGGCATTCAATGGCCCCGGCGAGCCGTTCGCCGGCGTGCCACAGCGCCGTGACGCGCAGCGGCGCGGCTTCCTCGCCAAGGCGGCGCGCGTCACGCCCCGTCCCGGTCAGCGATGACACGGGCGCGGGCTTCTTCCAGAAGGGGTTGACCACGCGGATCGCGTGCTCCTGGACGTGCTCCGGAGCCATCACGCTGACGGCGACGAACACGCCCGCCAGCACCAGCAGCGCCACGCCGTACTTGTGGAGCTTCCGTAGCGACGCCCGCAGCCCGGACCGGATGTCCCAGGCGCGGGCGCGGTCCACGGCGGCATCGATGATGAGCTGGACGAGCTGCCGATGCCGGCGCCACTCGGCGCTGTTGGGGCCGAACTCGGCGGCCGCCATCATCGCCCCTTCAAAGCCGGGGCTGGTGGACTCGACGAACAAGGCCACGTCCTCGTCGGAGACCTTCCGCAACCAGGGGCGGATGACCTTCCAGACGAAGAACGCGGCGCTGCACGCGACGACCGCCCCCAGCATCAGCATGCGCGTGACGGTATGCAGGTCGAACAGGACGTTCGCCAGAATCGCCACGGAAAACAGCCCCAGCGTCTCCAGCAGCCAGGCGGCCAGTCCGGCCAAGCTCGTGCTTCGCCGCCAGGCCCGGCGCACTCGCGCCAGCTCACGCGCCACCTGTGCGTATTCAGTCACCAAGCGTCTCCATCGTCGTACGAAACTCTTTCACAACCTCGCACACGGGCTCAATGACGAACCGTCCGGTTCGCCATCGCCAGCTCGGCCACGCTCAGGAAGGCGAAGCCCAGAATCACCCACATCCACAGCCCCGCCCGCTCGCGGTCCCGCCGAGCGCGGGCGGCGTCGCGGCTCTCGCTCTGGCCCGGCCGGAGCATCTCGACGATCTCCTCCGGCTGCACCGCGCGGACGTCGAATTCCGCCGGGTCGACGTTGACGGCCACCTTGCGCTCGCGGCCTTGGGGCGTGCGCATCGTATAGATGCCCGGCGCGGCCGCCATGCCGCCCGCCGCCGACTGCCGCCCGTCCGGCCCGGTCGCCTCGCCGGCGGGCAGTTCCTGGCCGACGACCAGCGTGGTCGCCTCCTGCGCGCGAGCGCCCAGATGCCGCACAAGCTCGTGCACGTAGGGCACAAACAGCGCCTTCAATGGGAAGTCCGTCCAAGCCAGATCGCCCGGCGTCAGCGACAGCATTGCCAGGCCTTTTCCGCGCGGCTTTTCCAGCAGCGCCGGTCGGCCGTTCTGAAATCGCGCCAGCACATGCGCCGTCTGGCTCCGCGTCACGTCCCAGTAGCGACCGAAGCGAACCGTCCCGAAGTTGCCGTGCCGGGGCTGACCGAACACCTCCAGCGCGGCGTGGTCCGTCTGGACCTGCCCGATCCGCATCGGAGCGGCCGTGCCGGTCGGCTCGATCACCTCGCGAAGCCCGCACGGCGCCAGGTCGGCAAACGTGCGCGTGAACGCTTCGGCATCGACGTGCCCGCCCGGCAGAAACAGCAGCCCCCCGCCGCCGGCGACCACGTCGCCCAGCGCCCCGGCGACCGCGTCGGGGACCGTCGAGACGTCGGCCAGCAGCACGACATCCGCCTTGCGAACCTGCGCGACCGATCCGCCAATGGCGTCCGCCCCGGTCGCCGTGGCGTCCAGCACGGTGACGTCGAAGGCGCCGTCCTCGCCCACCGTCAGCGCCGTTTCGAGGAAGAAGGCCGCGTCCTGACGCGGCTGCGGCGAGGGGTGCCCGTTGAGAATCACGACGCGGACGCTCGGTTGAACGGCGATGTTGAAGTAGCGCGCGTTATCCAGCGGGCTGGCATCGGCGCGGTCGATTCGAATCGCGCCGGCGTTGTCGCCGTCGTCCAGCATCCGGCGGAACCCCACGGTCGCCGCCCGCCCGCTCGGCAACGCCACCTCCCGCGTCGCGACGGTCTCGCCCCCCATCTCCAGCGCAACCGTGAGGTCCTGCAGGTCGACGGGGCCGTCATTGGCGACGCGGACGGCGATCGGACAGGGCTTGGCCGTTCCCACGCGCGCCGCCGGCACGTCCGTCTCGACGATCCGCACGTTGTCGGTCACTTTGCCGGACAGGGGGTGAACCGTCAGCGTCACGCCGCCCGGGAGGCGCCAGTCGCCTCGATAGCGCGCCCAACTGTCCCGCGGCAGGTCGCTGAGCAGCACGATCTCGCGCGTGGCGGTCCGCTCCCTGCCGATCATCTCCGACGCCTTGCGCAACGCGCCGACCAGATCGGACGCGCCGTGCCCGACCGTGAGCGTCGACAGGCGCTGGCGGGCCTCGCGCGGCGCCGCGTCGAAATCAGCCAGAACCTCCGCCGCGGCATCAAACGCGACGACGGCCGTGCGCGTGCGGTCGTCCACGGAGTCAGCCAGCGACGCCAGTTTCTCCTTCCAGGCCTCCAGCACCGGCGTGCGGCGGATGGAGGCCGAGCGATCAATCAGCAGCAGGCGGGACCGGCTGTCCGGCCCGAACGTCCGCGCGTCGGCCCGGCCGGCGAAGAACGGATTGGCGAACGCCACCGCCAGCAGCGCGCACACCACGCACCGCATGGCGATCAGCAGCATCTCCTCGAACCGCCGCCGGACTAGCGACGCCCGCGCCGTCCGCACGAAGAACCGCAACGACGGGAACACCACGCGCTGCACGCGATCGCGCGTCAGCAGGTGAATCAGCAGGGGCAAGGCCGCGCCGGCCAGGCCCACAAGGTACAGCGGATTGGCAAACCCTGCGGTCGGCATCAGGCCCGTTTACTCCTCTTGTGCAGATATTCGCTCAGCGCCAGCTCCAGCGGCGTCTTGGTGTCGAACAGTTTGTAGTCCGCGCGGACGCGCGCTGCGCCCTTTTCGTAAGCCGACAGGAACCGCTCCAGTTCGCCGACGTAGGTCGAGCGGATTGCGGCCGGGGAGACCAGCAGCTTCTCGCCCGACTCGGAGTCGACGAATTCGGTCATGCGATCGTAGTCCAGCGACAGCTCGGCGTTGTCCATCACGTGCAGGGTCAACACGTCGTGGCCCTGGAAGTGGAAGTGCTGAAGCGCCGAGAGCACGGCCTCCGGGTCGTCGAGCAGGTCGGAAATCAGGATCACCATCCCGCGGCGTTTGAGCGCCTCGGCCAGGTCGTGCATGGGCGCCGCGACGTTGGTGGTGCTTCCGGCCTGGCAGTTGTCCAGCGCCGCCAGGATGCGCTGGAGGTGGCTGTGGCGCTGGCGTGCGGGCAGCATGGTGCGGATGCCGGAATCGAAAATGGTCAAGCTGACGCTGTCGCGCTGCTGCATCATGAAATACGCCAGGCAGGCCGCCAGGGAGCTGGCGTACTCGATCTTGCTCATCGGGCTGTCCGGCCCGCGGAAGCCCATCGACGCGCTGGCATCCAGCAGCAGATGGCAGGCGACGTTGGTCTCCTCCTCGTACTGCTTGACGTAGAAACGGTCGCTGCGCGCGTAGACCCGCCAGTCGACGAAGCGCACCTCGTCGCCGGGCGTGTACTGGCGATACTCAGCGAACTCCACGGAGAACCCGCGGAACGGGCTGCGGTGGAGTCCCAGCAGGAACCCCTCCACCACGGTCTGGGCCAGCAGCTCCATGTTGCTGATGCTGGCCAGGACGTCGAAATCAAGGTATCGGCTGGTCGCCACGTCCGATCTCCGTCTCGCCGGCGGGTCAGGACAGCGTCGATTCCGGCGCCGGGGTGTGTTCGAGCAACTGGTCGATGATCGTGTCGGGCTTGACGCCCTGGGATTCGGCCCGGAAGTTCGTCAGCAGGCGATGCCGCAGAACGATGTGCGCGACCGAGCGTACGTCGTCCAGGGACACGTGCGGGCGCCCGGACAACAGCGCCCGCGCCTTGGCGCCCAGCGCCAGGTAGTGCGCCCCGCGCAGCGACGCGCCATGGGCGACGTATTCCCGCACGAACTCCGGCGCCTTGGGGTGGTCCGGGCGGCTGTGCGACACCAGCGCCACGGCGTAGCGCAGTACCGGCTCGACGACCGGCAGCTCGTGGACGATCGCCTGGCACTTCAGCAGCTCCTCGCGGTCGAGGCATTTCTGCACGATGTCCGGCTGGCGCGCCGTCGTGGTGGACACCACCGCCTTCTCCTGGTCGCGCGGCAGGTAGTCGATCAGCAACGTGAACATGAACCGGTCCTGCTCCAGCGCCGGCAGCGGATACGTGCCTTCCTGCTCGACGGGGTTCTGCGTCGCCAGCACGAAGAACGGCTCCTCGAGGTGGTGCGTCTGCCCGCCGACGGTGACCTGGTGCTGCTGCATCGCCTCCAGCAGCGCCGCCTGCGTCTTCGGCGGCGTGCGGTTGATCTCGTCGGCCAGAAGGATGTTCGTGAAGATCGGACCGCGACGAAACGTCATGTGCCGCTGTCCCGTGTCACGGTTTTCCTCCAGCACCTCGGTGCCCGTGATGTCCGAGGGCATCAGGTCCGGCGTGAACTGCACGCGGCGGAACGTCAGGTCCACCGCCCGTCCCAGCGTCGAGATCAGCAGCGTTTTCGCCAGGCCCGGCACGCTGATCAACAGGCAGTTGCCGCCGGCGAAGAACGCCGTGATGACGTCCTCGACCACGCGGTCCTGCCCGACGATGACCTTGCGAACCTCGGCCATGATCCGCTTCTTGGCTTCGCCCAGGCGGGCCACGGCGTCCGGTGCGTTCGGCGTCTCGGTCTGAAGCGACTGTTCAGCCACGGTGCGTCTCCTTCACTCGGGGGCTATGCCTGCGGCGCCGGCACGGTTTCAATCAACCGCTGGATCACGTCCTCGACGGTCACGCCATCCACGTCAGCGCGGAACGACAGCCCCATGCGGTGCCGCAGCACCGGTATCAGAACCTTCTGCACGTCGGTCAGGTTCGCCGCATCGCGCCCGTCCTGTGCGGCCAGGGATTTCGCGCCGAGACAGATGTACTGGCTGGCGCGCAGCCCGGCGCCCCAGTACACGTAGTCCCGGATGAACTCGGGCGCGTCGTCATGCGTCGGGCGGCTGGTGTCGACCAGCGCGACGGCGTATTCGACCAGATGCTCGGGAACGCTGACGTCCCGTACGACGCCCTGGAAGGCCAGAAGATCCTCGCCGTCGATTACCTTGTCGAGCTTTGGCGCGTGGGCCTGGGTGGACCGGCGGACCGCCTCGATCGTATGCGCGTCGTCCAAGTGCTCCATGCTGATCGAGAACATGAAGCGATCCTGCTGGGCCTCGGGCAACGGGTAGATGCCCTCCTGCTCGATCGTCACCTGCGTCGCCAGCACGTAGAACGGCGCCGGCAGCGGGTTGGTCTTACCGCCCAAGCTGACCTGCTTTTCCTGCATGACCTCCAGCAGGGCGGCCTGGGTCTTCGGCGGCGTGCGGTTGATCTCGTCGGCCATCAGAACGTTGCAGAAGACCGGTCCGGGCACGAACCGCGTCACGCGGCGACCCGTGGTACGGTCTTCTTCCAGAATCTCCGTGCCGCTGATGTCCGCCGGCATCAGGTCCGGCGTGAACTGAATACGCCGGAAGTCCAGCGACATCACGTTGGCCACCGACTCGACAATGAGCGTTTTGCCGGCCGCCAGGGGACCCTGGATCAGGCAGTGTCCGCCGGCGAAGACGGCCGTGAGAATCTGCTCGATCGCCGATTCCTGCCCGATGATCGCCTTGCCCAGCTCACGCGTGATGGCCTGCGATGCCGCCTGGATCCGCTCCAGCACGGCGCCGGTCTCGGTCGGGCCCGTCTGCGTAGAATTCCCTGTCATGATGCTCCCATCCTGCTGCGGCGGCCCGTCGAAAACATTGCAGCGCTCTTCCGGCCCGCGCGCCCGCTTGGTGAACCCGAAGCGATTGCTATCCAGCATTTACGCCTGAAACACGGGCGCCGACGAATGGTGTCGTGGAAACATAAACTTTTTATGAAATGCGTCGACACTGTGACGAGGCGGGACGCCGGCGGCAGAACCTGAAGGGCGAAACACACGCGAAAGCCCGCAACAGCAAACCCCAAACAGGCGCAGCCGGTGTTCAGCGCAAGCCGTTTGGGGTTTGACGTTCCGGCGTTGTCGTTTGTTTCGTGTTTCGGACCTGAAGCACGTAGGGCGAGTCCGTGCGGCTAGCCGTCCGCCGGCGGGTGCTCGGCGAGTTGTTTGCAGCGCTCGTAGAAGTCGTCCGGCATGGTCCCGTCCGGCGCCGGGCCGACGTTCGGCAGGAAGTTGCCGCCCCAGGCGTTGCAGCGGTCGCGATGCTCGACCCACCAGTCGACCTCCGGCAGCGGGTTGCCCGGGTTGTAGCCCCAGTGCCCGTTGGAGACCATGCACGTCTCCCACCACTGCTTCGGCGGGCCCTCGGGCAGCTTGCATTCCGGCGTGACGTAATCGCCGACGCGTCCCCAGCGGTTGTTGACCACGATGTGCGGCTGGAGCGAGCGGACCTTCTCGATCGTCTCGAGCGATCGCATCTGTTCGGCGTTGCGGCTGCGCCAGTGCACGCCGTCAAACCACAGCAGATCGATCCGCCCGTAGCCCGTCAGCAGCTCCTCCACCTGCGCGATGGCGAAGGCGTAGAAGTCGTCGAATTGCTGCTGGTCCTCGTCCGGCGACATCGCCGGGTGCTGGTCGCGCCGTTCGTGGTCGAAGTCGCAGTCGTTCATCGGAAAGCCCGGCCAGGCCCAGTCCCCGAAGGAAAAATACAGCCCGACCTTCAACCCGCAGTTGCGGCAGGCCTGCACGAACGGCTCGACGAGGTCGCGCCCGCCGAGGTGCGTGTGGACGCCGAGCTTCGCGTGCTCGCTCGGCCAGAGGGAGTAGCCGTCGTGATGCTTGGTGGTCAGCACGGCATAGGTGAAGCCCGCCTCCTTCGCCGCGGCGAGCCAGCGCTCCGGCTCGTAGCGGTTCGGGGCGAACTGGCAGGCCAGGGCGTAGTACCGCTCGCGCGGGTAGGCGTCCGTGTCGGCGTACGGGTAGTCGCGGATCATCGCCCACGACGGCTGAATGCCGGCGACGCTGTGGATGCCCCAGTGGCTGAACAATCCCAGCTTGGCCTCGGGAAACCAGCGGGCCTCGGGGTGATCGGTGGGATGATTGGCAACGTTTTTCTCTTCGTAGTCGGCCATGTCTGAATTCCCTGCGCGCGTAACGAACCGGGGCTGGCCTTACTTCCGGCCTTGGCCCCACGTCGACGCTTGTGCCCGGCGCGTCAGTCCTGTTGTGCGGCCTCGAGCGTCTCGCGCTGCTCGTCGGTGAGGACCTTGGCGACCACGTCGGGATAGACCTTCTCCTCGGCCATCGCCTTGGCGCGCTTCTCGTCGGCTCCGTAGATCGCGAACGCCGAGATATCCTCCGGGTGCTCGACGGTCGGGACCCAAGCCGCCCTACCCGTCGGACCACGCGGGCGTGCCGTCCGGGCCACAGGATCACGTCCGCGTCGGGCAGGTGGCGCGCCAATACCGCCAGCAGTCCCGGCGTATGGGCGATGTCGCCGATGTTGACCGTCTGCCAGCTCGACCGGAGCCGGATCACCTGCGATGCCATGTGCCGATCCTTCCTGGCCTGCGCCCGCGTCGCGCCGGGGGCGTGTCTAGATGCAGGGCGAGAAGTCGAACTCGACCTCGTCGCGCCCGTGGCGATCGCGCCAGCGGAGCCCCAGCGTCGCGGGGCGTTGCGCCGGCGGGGTCCAGTCCAGCACGATCGTGTTCCACTGGGCGTCGAGGTCGATGTCGGCGACCGTGGCCTTGCCCTCCTCGCCCAACTCGGCCGGCTGGTAGGCCCGCCCGTTGACGTAGAGCGTCGCTAGCCCGCCGCCGGTCAGCTCCAACAGCGTCTGCTGCTGCGGGTCGGGCAGGCCGCCCTCGACGGGCGCGGCCTTGCGTGGCCGGCCCGGGCTCAACTCGCAAAACACCACGATCCGCTCGGCGTCCGCCTCGATGCGCAGCAGTCCGTCGGGCGTCTCGGCGAGCGTCCAGTCGAACGCGGCGCGCAGGCCCTGGTTCGGGATGCGACGCTCGCGAATCGTCGCGCGATGGAGAACCTCCTCCCACGCGGCGTCGGACGGGTCGGCCAGGTACCGCACCTGCGGCGGGAAGCCGTCGCTACGCTTGTCCGACGCCTGCGTCGTCTCGCCGGATAGCGCCGAGGCGTCCGAGCGGGCGCCGAGGTTCTCCAGCAGCCGCAGGTAGAACCGCTCGGCCTTGGCGTACGGCTCGTCCGGCAGCGGAATTTGACACAGCACCAGTCGCCCCTGCCCGTGACGGAGACGCAGCAGCCCGGCCGCACTGGCCCGGGGTCCGTCCCACAGGTAGTGCGTCACGGCCGCCATACGGTATTCCTCGCCTTTGGCGTCCTCCGTGTAGAACTCCCGCCAGCAACTCTCGGACTCACTGCTCAGCAACTCCGTCGCCTCGCCGCCGTCGCAGCGCAGCAGCGCGTCGGTCATCTTGTGGTTGACGTTCTCGCCCGGGCCGTAATGGGCCTTGTCCAGCCAGTACGTGTCCTGGTTGCTGATGCCGTCCAGCGCCGCATCGGGGCGCGTTCGCACCAGGTGATAGACCGGTCCGAGGTTCACCGTCTCGACGGTCGCGCCGTAGGCCTGCGAAAGTCGCTCAGCCGCGGCGGCATCGACGCCGATGACCACGCCCGTGGCGCCGGCGGCGACGCGCTCGGCCTGCTTGCCCAGCGCCTCGGCGTCCAGATCGCCGGCCTCGGCGACCAGCACCTCGCCGGAGCCCGCCTCGCCGCACGCAAAGCCCAACCGCGCGAGGATCGCGCCAGCCCGACCCGTGGCCTCGACGCCCGCAGCGGCAGACGGGCGGTAGTCCGCCGCGCGGCGCAACAGGCGGCGCAGCAGGTCCATCGCGACCGGGTGACTAGCGGCCTTGTCGGTCAGGCGGAGCTGGCAGGCGAGGACGAGCCCGTCACCGACGGGCGCCTCGACCAGCGGCGTCCACTGCAGCCCGCCGCCGCCAAAACTGCCCCAGCCCGAGTCGACCAGCACGCGCGCCGCGACGCCCGCGGGCTTGCGATACGGCGAGACGACGACCCACGAATCCGAATCGATCAGCCCGTAGGGCTCCTCGCCCCAGAACGCCAAGTCGTCCGCCGCGACGCCGGCGAGGACATCCTCCCGACCCCCGCGGACGTGGGCCCGCTCGGCCGGTTTGGTCTCGATCGTCAGTTGCGGCAGCGGGCTGGCGTGCTGTTCGAGCACGACCGCCCGCCCGCCGGCGCGGACGAACCGCCCCAGGTCGCGATGCTGCGTGCTGCCCGGCTCGATAGCGTCTTTCTCGACGACCAACAGCGGCGTCGCGGACGCATCCGCCTCGGCGATGCTTTCGGCACGCTCCACCGCCACGCCGTGATCGGCCAGCAGCGCCGTCATCGACCCGTCGCCGACGGCCGCGACGGCGGGAAGCTCCCAACGCTCCTTCCGCGCCGCGGCTGGGACGATCCGCACCGTCCGCTCGACGCGATCGTGGACCTGGGCGGTATCGCCCAGCGTGGTCTCGATCCGCACCTCCGTCGCGACCGCCACATCCAGCGGCGGGATCTCCCACCGGTGGCGTTCGGTGCGCCCGGTATCCAGCGAGACGAACTCGGCGGCCTCCCAGAGGACCTCGTCGTCGCCGCTCAGCGCGCGGACGCGTAGCGTCGCGCGGACGGAGCCGCCGCTGTCGTTGACCACGGTGACCGTCTGGCGAATCGCGCGGTCGGCGAACGCGCAGTTGAGCCGCTCGCGGACGACCAGCGCCACCGGGCGAAACGCCCGCTGTATGTACGGAAAGCTCACGCCGGGCGCGTAGCCGGGCGCGTCCGGGGCCCACCAGGCGAACTCGCAGCCATACGGCGCCGCCCGCAACGGTTTGACGTGCGGCGCCGCCGCGTCCGGCCAGTCGAACGTCCGCTCCGTCGGCCACGGGCGGTAGTTGTCCAGCCCGGACAGGTTCCACGGAAACAGGCAGGCGACCTCGTTGGCGCGCCCCTGCTCGATGATGTCGGCCGCCTCGCGCGCCACGGCGCGGTGGCACTCGCGAAACGAGCCGAAGATCGTGTCGTCGCCCCAGATGAGGTTGTCGATCGGCTGGCCGAAATGCCACTTGCCCAGCTCGCCGACGTGCAGCGGGCGCGAGCGGTCCCAGCCGTGCGCGCCGGAGCACTCCAGCCCGTAGTGGCGGCTGATAAGCTTCTGTGCTCGCTCGTCCCACAGCGAGCTGTCGCCGTCATGGTAGGCGATCCGCGTGGGGTCGAGCCGCTCGTAGACGGCGCGCAGCCGCGGCATGTTGCGCACGATCGCCTCGCGGTCGTGATTCCAGCGGCACTCGTTGCCCACCGACCACAGGATCACCGACGGGTGGTTCTTGTCCCGGGCGATGATGTTCCGCGCGTGCCGGGCGGCGCCGTCCCACAGCCGCTCGTCGTCGACGGCGTGCTCCTTGCCGAACTGCCAGCCGGACTCGACCGAGACCAGAATGCCCATCTCGTCGGCCAGGTCCAGCACCACCGGCGGGTGCGGAAACGTGTGCGTCCGGATGTAGTTCATGTGCAGGTCTTTGAGCATCCGGTACCACTGCCGGACGTACTCCGGGCGGAAGCTGTCCAAGCTGTGCTTGTGGCACCACTCGCCGGCGAGGTGAACCGGCTTGCCGTTGAGCATGATTCGATGCCCCTCGACCCACACCTCGCGAAAGCCGAAGCGGTCCTCTCGCGCGTCGACGAGCGTGGCGCCGTCCGTCAGGCGCGTCGTCAGCCAATACAGCACGGGCGACTGCGGCGACCACGGCCGGTAGCCCGCCCAGCGGCGGCTCAGCTCCACGGTTTCCGTCGCCGAGGCGTCCACGGCGACCGGCTCGCCGACCAGCTCCAGCGCGGGCAGCCCCGCAGCATCGCGCACGGAAAGCTCCGGGCGGACCGTCCGCCGCTGCGGCGAGGCGTTGGTGATCTCGGCCAGGACGGTCAACTCGTCGCGCCGCGTCGAGGTGCGGATCGTCACGTCCGAGACGTACACCTCCGGGCGCTGAATCAGCCGGACGTCCTGCCAGATGCCCTTTTGCCGCGTCATCTGGTCGCAGCCGACCGGCACGAACGTCTTGCCCGCGTCGTTCCGCTCGTAGTCGGTGACGTAGACGACCAGCGTGTTCTCGCCGGCGACCAGCGCGTCGGTCACGTCGTGCTCGGACGGCAGGATGCCGTCGGTGCTGCGCCCCACGAGGCGCCCGTTGACGAAGTACCACGCGTATCGCAGCACCCCGCCGAAGTGCAGGAACCAGCGCCGCCCGTCCGGCAGCGCCTCGACGGTGAACGTCCGGCGATACCACGCGGTGTTCATCGCGTCCCACTCGCCGGGGTAGCCGTAGCTGTCGAATATCCGCCACCGCTGCCACGGACGCCGGGCCGCGGTCTCCTCGTCGCCGACCGACCCGCCACGCGTCCACGAGCCGGGCACCAGGATGCGCCCGGGCAGCCAGCCGCCGTCGGGAATCGCCTCCGGTTCCCGGTAGCGTCTGCCCGCGTCGGTGAGGTCCGGCAGGAAGTCCCACCATCCGTTCAAGCTGGTCTCTCGCCGCAATGCCGCCATGGAATCCTCTCCGTGTTGCCTGGTTGTCCGTCGGCCGCACGTGTGCCGCCGCACGACCCGCGCCGCCGGACCGAAGAGGGTACCATCCAGACCGCCGCCCCGAAAGCGTCCGCGCGCCGCCGGCCTGCCGTCTGCCAGCGTGCCGCGGGTGCAGCGCACGGGCTTCTGCGCAGATGTGTGGACGCGTTGCGCCGCCGGGCGGGGCCATGTTCCACGTGGAACATTTCTCCGAATAGTGCGAAGGCCGGCCCGGAGCCCCTCGCTACGCCATCCCCGT
>JAGXKT010000061.1 GCA_018335035.1 Phycisphaerae bacterium | reverse complement strand
GCGAACCCCGCGTCGCGGAGGGACTGCAGCGTGACCTGTCCGCCGGCGCCGGCGAGTTGCTGGAGGTACCGCCGCACGTATTTGCCGATGACGTCGCACTCGACGTTGACGCGCGCCCCGCGGGTCAGCTCGCCCAGCGTGGTTTCCCCCAGCGTGGTCGGGATCAGCGCGACGCTGAACCGATCGCCCGTCACCTCGGTCAGTGTCAGCGAGACGCCGTCGATCGCGACCGAGCCCTTGGGGACCATCTGCCCGACCAGGTCGGCCCCGACCAGCTCGATGACGTGCTCGCCGCCGCCGCGAATGTCGCGGACCTCCGCGACGCCGTCGACGTGCCCCTGGACGAGGTGCCCGTCGAGCCCGTCGGCCGGCCTCAGCGCCGGTTCGAGGTTCACGCGGTCGCCGGCGCGCAGCGCGCCGAGCGTGGTGCGTCCGAGCGTTTCGGCGACGACGTCGAACGCGGCGGCGGGTCCGTCGATGTCGGCCGCGGTCAGGCAGGCGCCGTTGACGCAGACGCTGTCGCCGGGCGCCACTCGCTCGGCAAGCGGGCCCAGCTCGATCGTCAGCGCCGCCCCGCCGCCGGCGCCCGCGACGTTGCGAACGCGTCCGACGTGTCGGATAATGCCCGTGAACATGCCGTTATGCTAGCGTTGCCGCGGCGGCGACGCCAAGGGAAACGTCTGCCCGCGCCGGTGCCGTCGGTCGCGTCGGGCGGGGGCATTTGTCCCGCGCTTCGCACGGGCGGCCTGCTATAATCGACGCGTCGCGCTTCTCGGTGTCGGACAAGGGGACGCATGAGCGATATCGCGAAACTCACGGCCTTGCGGGAGAACATCAGCACGGTGCTGCTGGGCAAGGACGAACCGGTCCGCCAGGTGCTCGTGGCGCTGCTGGCTGGCGGGCACGTGTTGCTGGAGGACGTGCCCGGCGTGGGCAAGACGGTGTTGGGGCGGGCAATGGCCCGGAGCATCGACTGCACGTTCAACCGCATTCAGTTGACGCCGGACCTGCTTCCCAGCGACATCCTTGGCGTCAGCGTCTACGACGCGAAGACGCAGCAGTTTCACTTCAAGCAGGGGCCGATCTTCGCTCACGTGGTGCTCGCCGACGAGATCAACCGCACCACGCCGCGGACGCAAAGCGCCCTGCTGGAGGCGATGAACGAAGCGCAGGTCTCCGCCGACGGGCGGACGTATCCGTTGGGCCCGCCGTTCATGGTGCTGGCGACGCAGAACCCCTACGAGTTCGAGGGCACGTACTTCCTGCCGGAAAATCAGCTCGACCGCTTCATGCTGCGGGTGCACGTGGGGTATCCGGACCGGGAGGTGGAGCGGGAGATTCTGCAGACCCAGCCCGCGCGGACGCAGTTGACGTCGCTGCAACCGGTGCTGAGCGCCGACGAGGTCGTCGCGTGCCAGCAGCACGTCCACGACATCCGCGTCGCGCCGGCGATCGCCGAGTACGTTTTGGACATTGCCGTCGCGACGCGCCGCAGCGAGGAACTGACGGTAGGCCTGTCGCCGCGCGGGTCGATCGCGCTGCTGCAGGCCGCCCGGGCCGCCGCCCTGTTAGCCGGCCGCGACTTCTGCGTGCCTGACGACGTCAAGACGCTTGCCCCGGCCGTCTGCGCCCATCGCCTGCAGACCAAGGCCTTCGTTCACGACGGGGCCGGGGGCGCCGAGGAGATCTTCCGCCAGATTCTGGAGACGGTCCCCGCCCCGCAGTAGGCGGCGCCGTCGTGTGCGAGCCGCGCATGCCCCGCCGGCGAAGACATTCCGCCGCCGTGCGTTTTCGCCTGACAGGCGCGGGATGGGTGTTTCTCGCCGTGGCGGTGCTGGTGGGCGTCGCTGCCGTCAAGACGTACGATCGCCCCATGATGTACGTGCTCTTCGGCGGCATGTTCGGCGCGGTCCATGCCTCGGCGTTTCTCGTCCGGCGTATGCTCCGCGGGGTGGCGGTGCAGCAGAGAGGCCCCTCGCGCGTCTGGCAGGACCAGACGGTGCACGTCGGTTACCTCCTGCGCAACAGGCGCAGACGCGGAACGGCTATGGCGCTGCGCCTGAAGCAGTTGATCCCCCGGCAGATTCAAAGCGCCGACGGATACTGCGCCCAGCTTCCGCCTGGCGCGAGCTTCCGCGCCGGGGCCCGGTTCGTTGCGCGCCAGCGCGGGCGGTTCGTGCTGCGCGGGCTGCGCGTGGAGACGTCGTTTCCCTTCGGGCTGGTCGCGGCGAATCGGCGGTTCGGTCGGCCGACGGAGCTGGTGGTCTGGCCGGCGCGGGGACAGTTGCGTCGCCAACTGCTACGGCGCGGCGCGCTGGAGAGTTCGGCCGAGGCGCCGAGTCGCGATAGCGGCGGCCAGGACGAGTTTTTCGGGCTGCGCGAGTACCGCGAGGGTGACAGCCCGCGCTGGGTGCATTGGCGGCGGTCCGCCGGTCGGCGCATGCCGGTGGTTCGCGAGATGGCCCGCCCCCTGCCGGATATTCTCTGGGTCCTGCTGGAGACGCGCCTGACCGACTCGACGGGCGACGGCACGGCCCAGCGCGAGCGCATGCTGCGGTTCGCCGCGACGATTATCGAATACGCCTTCTTCCGCGGCTATCGTGTGGGCATGGGCCTCGGCGGCGCCGCGGGACCGCGCCTGTGGCGTCCGGCCGGCGGGCGAGGTCAGCGGCGGCAACTGCTCGATGCGCTGGCCGACGTGGGCGCCACCGACCACTCGCTGTCCCGGACGCTGGGCGCGCTGCACCGGGCGGACCTTGCTGATGCGGAGGTCATCGCCGTGACGCCCGACGCGGCCGTCGGCGACGCCCTGGCGGACCTCCGCGGCGCGTGCCGACGGCTGCGGGTCATTCGCCCGGCGGAGCTGTCGGCCTACTTCATCGACGACGCCCCCGCGGCGGTCGATGCGCCGTCACAGGAGGTGGCCTGATGCCCTTGCGCCGCTACAGTGAGGCCGAGGTCATCCTCTCGGAGCGCCGCCGGCTCGAAATGCCGCTGCTGGTGACGGTGTGGCTCGGCGTGCTGGCGTTCTGCCTCGCCGAGGGCACCGTGTTCTACGCCGTCGCGGCGACGGCGGCCGTCGGCGTCAACGCCTGGGCCGTCCGTCGTCGGCACGAGGTCTACGTCCAGCGCGCCTTCGTCAACATCGGCGTGCTGCTGGCGACCGTCGTGCTCGTGATTGAGCTTCTGGGCCCGAACGACGGCATGCTCCGCCCCCTGGGGCATTACCTGATCCTGATCCAGCTCTGCAAGCTCTTCGAACGCAAGGGCAACCGCGATTACGTTCAGTTGCTGGCGATGAGCGGCCTGCTGACCGTGGTCGCGTCCATCCTGTCCAGCGCGCTGGCGTTCGCGTTGGTGGTGCTGGTGTACCTGGGCGCGCTGTGCTACACGAGCATGGTCTTCACGCTGAAGCGCGGGCTGGACGCCGTCGGGCGGGCCCGGCTCGACGGCGAGCAGCACCCCCTGAGCCCCCGCCTTCTGGCGTGGAACGCCATCCGCGACTGGCCGGGTGCGGCGCTGCGACGGCGACTGGGCGTTCTGCTGGCGGCGATTCTGGCCACGGGCGCGGTGATGTTCCTCGTCACGCCGCGGACGGGTCGAGGGCTCGGCGGGCAATCGGGTGCCCGCCGGCCGGCACAAGGCGGCTTTCCCTCGCAGATCCGCCTCGGCGAGCCCGGCGAGATCTACTTGTCCGACGCGATCGTGATGCGCGTCACCGTCGCCGGGGCCGAGCCCGTCGGGGTTCCGCGGTATTTCCGCGGGCGAACCTTCGAAGTCTACGCCGACTCGACGTGGTCGACCTCCCCGGCCGGTCCGCCGCGTTATGCCGCCGCGCCGGTCGGTGAGACGGTCGTTCAGGACGTCGAGATGAACGCCTCGCTGCTGCCGACGCTGTTCGCCATCGCCGAGCCCATTCGATGCGACGCCGCCGGCGGGACCGTCCAATTTGACGCCGCGAACCGCATGACGCTCACACAACGCCGCCACATCGGCAAGCGCGTGGATTACCGCGTCTGGTCGCTGCCGCCCGACAACGACGAAGCCGTCGCACGCCTCGAGCGGATCGCCCGCACGCCGGCTGCGGGGGACGATCCGACCGAGGGCGTTGAGATTACGCCGCGTGTCGATGCGCTGGCCGAGCGGTGGGCGGGCGACCTGGCCCGCCGGCGCGACGCGACGCAGCGCGGCCCGCGCCGCGACCGGCTCGACGTTCGGATCGCCGAGCGCATCGCCGACAAGCTCGCCGAACGCTGCGCCTACACGCTCGATCTGTCCGACGCCGAGCCGGACCGTGACGCCGTGGAAGATTTCCTCTTCCACCTGCGCAAGGGGCACTGCGAGTATTTCGCCGCCGCCCAGGTCGTGCTGTGCCGCGCCCTCGGCGTTCGGGCACGCCTCGCCGGCGGGTTCCGCTCCGACGGGGCCGCCGACGGCCGTCACGTCCTCCGCGGGCGCGACGCTCACGCCTGGGCGGAGGTGTACACCCCCTCGACCCATTGGCGCATCGTGGACCCCGCCCCGCGGCGCCGTCTTGATCCGCCTCGCGCGTGGCACGCGCCGCTGACCGGCCTGTGGCGAAACGTGCAGACCTGGTGGCGCGAGCGGGTCGTCGGATACGACGCCGATGCCCGACGCCGCACCGGCCGGTGGTTCGCCGACGTGTTCGCCGCGATCTACGCTGCCGCCGCGGGTGTCGTCCGCAGCGTCGTCCGGAGCGTGGTCAACCTCCTGGCCTTCGGCGTGATCGACCGCGCGATGCGCTACGTGGTGGCGGCCGTGACGTTTGTGGCCGCGGTCGTTCTGGCCGCGGTCATCGGGCGAGTCGTCCGCCGCGAGCTGCGCTACCGGCGGCACCTGCGACACGGCGTGGCGCTGCCATGGCAGACGCTACGATTCTTCGCCCGGCTGATGCGCCTGCTGGAGCGCCACGGCATCGAGCGGCGCGACGACCGCACGCCGCGCGAGCTGACCGACGAGGCCGCCCGACGCCTCGACCTGCCCGCCGATGCCCTCGACGACCTCGTGGACCTCTACTACCGCCTCCGCTGGGGACACGCGACGGTTTCCCTCGCCCGCGTCCGGGCCGCCGAACAACAGGTCGCCGACCTCGCCGAA
>JAGXKT010000060.1 GCA_018335035.1 Phycisphaerae bacterium | reverse complement strand
TGCCGACCAGCGTGTTGTAGTAACGGTCGAAGTTATCGATGCAGTGCGAGTCGAACGTGGCCGTGGCGCCGAAGGCCAGCTCAATCGTCTGCTCGCCCGCCGTTCGCGGGTTGAGCAGCTCGCCGCCCTGCTCGACGCGCAGCAGGCCGGCCCCGTCCAGAACAGCGGATTTGTAAACGCTCGTGTAGCGGACCTTGGGCATCTCGAGGATGCCGCCGTTTCGGATGATGATCTGCCCGTCGTTGGTGACCCGCCCGTCGAACAGATCCATGTCGCGCGGCGGGGCGGGCATAAGCAGCCGCCCGTCGACGGAGATCGTCCCGGCGTTGTGAAACGCGAACGCCTGGTCCCACGTCCGCAGCGTGGCGTCCGAGGGTACGTCGATCCGGCCGTACTGGGTGGTCCGGCCGCCCCAGACGATCAGCGTTTGGCCCGGCGTGACGCGCAGGTCGCCGTCGAGAACGCAGTCCATCCGCCCGGCCGCCGAGATCGTCGCGCCGTCGGCCGTCTGAATGGGATGGGCAGAAAGCAATGCGCTCTGGCTGGTCAAATCCTGCCGCAGCACGCAGCCGTTGGCGGGATCGGCGCTGTTGGCCAGCGTCACGTCGTCCATGGCGTGGACCCAGCCGGCGCCGCGAATCTGCGGCGCGTCGAGAACGGTGTCGCGTTCGATCCAAAGCTCGCCGTCGTTGTCGATGAATCCATTGATCTCGTCACCGTAGCAGTGGATTTCGCCATTGAGGGAATTGACGACGCCGCCGCTGACGCTGCCGAGGTTGCCCTGGATCAGGCCGGTGTTGTCGATGCCGCCGCTGACGCTGACGAAAAGAGGCACCGGGCCTTGGCAGAAGTTGCCTTCGATCGTGCCGGCGTTTTGAAGCCCATTGCGCACGATGAACGTGTCGCCGTAGCAGTTGATCAGCTTGGTCTGGGAATTCGCGACCGCCAGGTGCTCGACGTCGGCATACTGGTTCATCCGGAGCTCTTCCGGCGCGTCGATCGTGACGTTGAAACGGAAGTTCGTGCCCAGCGCGACACTGACGCCCTCGGGCACCACGGGCAGGTCGTCGATGTCGACGCTGCCGATCTGCGCGGTGGGCCCGGCCTGAGTGATGTCGGCCAGGCCGCACTCCTCGCTCGTGTCGCCGTCCATCAGGTCCACCCACTCGCCCGGATTCGTGATGATGGTGTGGACCCGCTTGACGTGCAGAACCGGCACGGCCACGCTGTTCCAGTTCAAGCTCTTGGACCAGACGTAATGCCCGTCGTCCTCCTGGAAGGCGGGCAAGAACGTGGTGTCGCAAAGGTAGTAACCGACGGTGGCCTGCACCGTAGCGCCGTCATAGGTCTCGTCGACCGAGCCCTCGACCTCGACCTCGCTCCAATCGGCCACGATCTTCGGCGGCTCGGTCGGGTCGCCGCCGGAGTCCACGTACACGCTGCCCCCGGCGCGGGCGCTGGCCGCAACTGAGCCCACTGCGAGGCAAACGAGCAAGACGTATGAGCGCAAATACACAGGTTGTCCTCCTTGCTGCGACGACTCCGACGTTTGTCATGCGGAACGACACGCCGAGCCGGAGCACAGTGCAGGTGAGCGTCGCGGGGCAGGTTCCGGCCGAGCGAGCAATTGTCAAAGCATACCGACTCTAAGGGTAAATTCGGATTATGTCAAGACATATCGTGACATCTGGTGCCGCTGCGGCAGCGTCGGAGACCGCCGCCAGGCGACGGTGTGGCAACGCGCCCGGATAGGAGGGTCAGTCCAGGTGGAACAGCTCCTCCATCGGTGCCCAGCCGTCGCCGTCGGCGGAGTCGACGGGCTGCTGGCATGCGGCCGTGACGGCCAGCCACCGCTGCATCGTCGGGTCGTCGGCGAAGCGGGCCTGGTCGGCGGCGAAGTCCGTCCCCACGTACTCGTAGTACATGAACAACAGCCCGTCGCGGTGGTAGATGCTGCAATTGCGGATGTTCTGGCGGCGCATCATCTCGAGAATTTCCGGCCAGCAGTCGGCATGCAGGCGGCGGTATTCGTCGAGCTTGTCGGGACGGATGCGAATGACCTGGGCGAATCGTTGCATGGCATGGCTCCGTGTGAGGCCGCGGTCGAACAGCACGGCGCGTTGACGCCGCTGTCGGTCACGAGCGGGCGGTATTCGGACGTGCCAACGCCGAGTGCCGCCAAGGACGCAGGTGCGATCGGCGATCTGTCATCCATCGCCGGGTATTATAACGCTGGCAACGTGAGGGCCAACTGTCGACGCTCGGGAGCATGAAGCGCCTCGGCGTTGCGAGACCCATGCGACGCCGAGTCTTTCTATTCTTAACTTGACAGATCGCGCATTTGCGATAGCATGCCACGTGCGGCTCGGTCAGCTGGTTTTTGTGCTTGGCCTTGCCGTGCTCGCACGCTCATCACGTGACGCGTTTGCCTTCGCTACGAGGCGGCGAAACAACAGAAACTCAACTGGAGGCCAGGAAGCGCCGCCGTGATTTTCGTCTCGCGGCGCGGATTCTTGGGCAAAAAGCTCACCTGACCATTACGCTCGGGTATTCCTCACAAGAAAGGATGGATCATGCGACGGCTCGGGTTGTTGACGGCGACATTAGCGATATCGGCTCTGCTGACCGGTGCGGCGCGGGCGGAAACCGCCTTCTTCGGTCAGGGCGCCTTGGAAGACGATGTATTTCCCGTCGCGGCTGACTTTGGGGGCGCGTTTGATGACGACGCGCTGTTCGGTGTCGATGGTCTGAACGATTTCGACGTGGGTGATTCACCCCCGCTGAACCTTGCATTCAGTAACCCATGGGGCGACGACATCAACACCGGCGTGCTGCAGGACGCCCCCGGCTTGACGGATGATTGGTCGTCTTTCATCGACGAAGGCGACAACAACCCGATCTTCGACACCAAGTACCTGCGCGTCGGGTCGTCGGGCTCTGAGGCCGGGCCGCTGTCGTTGAACCTGGACGAAGCCGCCACCGGCTTCGGTTTCTACGGTGCCGAGATCGGCCCTCAGGGCATACAAGTCGAAGTTTCGAACGCCGGCGCTCCCGTTGGCAGCTGGTGGATTGAGCACGACGGTTCGCACGATCCGTTTTTCTGGGGCGTGGTCACCGACGCCGATTTCGATCAAGTCCAGATCGGCACCGGCGATTTCGGTGGGTTCGCCATCGATGCCCCCCGCATGTGGCTTGCGCCGGTCCCGCCGGTCAACCCCATGCCGGGCTGGTACGCCCCCAGCAACGTCGACAACAGTGACTTTCAGGACGCCGGCGGCAGTCTGAACGAGTGGACGGCCCACACCGCCACCTCGACCGACACGGCCGAGGCGATCGACCAGGGCGGGGGCAACTACGCCGCCGTGCTTCACGCCCAGGGCAACGACGACGGCGGGGGATACGCCCGCGGCGAGACGAGAATCGAGCAGACCGTTTACATCCCGCTCGACGCCACGCGCGTCGCCTTCGTGTACCGCACCGAGGAGACCGAGGGCGGAACCGACGACCTCGAGGCCCGCGTCGGCCTCGGCCGCACCTGGGCGACCCAGTGGGACACGCTCGCCGAGCAGGCCGACTGGACCGAGGGCGAGCTGGTCATCGAGCACCACCGCAAGGGCAAGGCCCGGGAGGTTCAGTTCGAGGTAGTCGAAGGCGAAGGCGGCAGCGAGTCGGGCGATTGGATGGAGCTGTACGCCGACTGGATCCACGTCGACGGGACGCCCTGCGACTATTCACACGCCGAGTGGAACTCGGCGACCGGCGGAGATTTCAACACGCCCGCGAGCTGGTCCACGGACGAGGTCCCCGTCAACCAGTGGAACGGCGGCGAGACCGCCTTCGTCAAGGCCACCGACGTGACGCTTGCGGATGTGGGCGACGCCTTTACGCCCGTGACGGTCACCGGCTCTCATTTCGTCAACGAGTTCTGGTGCAATCGCGGCTCGGAGACGGACCCCGGCCTGGTCATCGCCCCCGGCGGGGTCCTGGAAACCTGGGAGACCGCGGAAGTCGAGGACGGTGGGCACATGGTGGTCCAGCCCGGCGGGCGATACGTCGCCGAGCAGAGCTTCGCGGTCAAGTACGGCGGGCAGGCCCATCTGACCGGCACCGGCGTACGGAACGACAGCGGTGATATCGCCGTGGGGCACCGCGCCTACATCGGCCGCGACGGTCGTCTGTACGTCACCGATGCCACGTTCAAGGCAGACTGGGGCCTGAGCGTGTACGGGGACACGAGCGTGGCGGAGTTCACCAGCTCAGACCCCGGGGTCACGGAAACCGTGCTGCTTCTGAAAGACGTGTACATCCGCGGGGCGACGGTCCTTTTCGGTGAGGGAACCCGTACCGAGCTGGACCACAACTTCCAGGTCCGCGCCAACTCCGGTGCGCCGGCGAACATCCAGTTCGATGGCACACTGTATATGGGAGGCGACTTCCTCGTGGAGGAGGGAACCGACCTGACGCACGTGGATTTCTGCAACGCCGATGTGATCTTCCACAACGACGCGGACT
The DNA here is from genome assembly GCA_018335035.1 of Phycisphaerae bacterium. Classification (GTDB taxonomy): domain Bacteria; phylum Planctomycetota; class Phycisphaerae; order SM23-33; family SM23-33; genus JAGXKT01. Next base: position 641 of record JAGXKT010000060.1, on the reverse strand, counting down.
CGGAATTGCAGGTCCGCGGAACCGAGGCCGATCCGTTCAACATCGGGCGATTGGAGCTGGAATCGGGCGATCTGACACTGGTCGGCGACGCCGCCGGGTACCTCCACGTGGGCGAACTGGTGCTCAGCGATCCCAACAGCACACTCGATCTGGGTGAGATGACGCTGGAGTACGGCTCGTTTACCGGCGACGAGGGACAGGTTGAAAACGGGACGTTTGTCCCCGAACCGGCGACGATCGGCCTGCTCGCGCTCGGCGGCCTCGTGGGGCTGCGGCGCCGGAGGCGGTAGGCCCGACCGCCCGACGCGCCGGGTCGCATGCTCTGCCGCGACGGCGCTGCTGGCTGCGGGCGCCTGGGTGCCCCTGGTCCGCAGGAAGCGGCGGTAGAAGGCGCTGGCGCTGTTTCGCGGCGGGGGGCAACACAAGAAGGCCCGGCCGGGCGGCATCGAGAGTCGGCTCGACGTGGGCTGTAACGTTAGCTCGACGAATGGCTTGTTTTCGTCCGGCATGGGACGTGCCGGCAGAAGGAGAATGCTCATGCGACGCTCGGCGCTTACCGTTGCGCTTACTCTGACGTGTTTGTCGCCTGTCGCCGTCGGCGAGCTGGGATACGAGGTATTCGAGGTTCCCTTCCCGCCCGA
>JAGXKT010000059.1 GCA_018335035.1 Phycisphaerae bacterium | reverse complement strand
GCGAGCCGGACGTGGTCTGGACGAGCCCGGACCAGGCCGTCTACACGCCGTCGCTGGTGCGGGCCTTGCTGCTCAAGGGCTTGCGCAGCGGCACGCCGGTCTACGGCTTCTCGATTCCGTTCGTCCGGGCCGGCGCCCTGGTCGGCGCGGGGATCGACCCGCAGACGAACGGGGCTCAGGCCGGCGAGTTGACGGCCCGCATGCTGGACGGCGCGCCGCACAATTCCGGCGGCCCGGCGGCGCCGCGGTATCAGGTCGCGGCGAATCTCGCGGCCGCTCGATCGCTGGAGATCGCCTTGCCCGACGCGGTCGTCCGGGAGGCGGACGTCGTCATCGGTGGGCGGGATCGTTAGGCGGCGTGGCCGGTGGGGGCGCGACGGTCTGGCCTTCACGGAATCGCGCGGGCGCAACGGCCAGAGGCGGCAAGCGCCCAGCGGCGGTTCCCACCCTCCTCAGGATGGGATGCGCGCCCGCTACCCGTACTGGCGCTCGGGCGCAACGGCCGTCGTCAGTAGCCGAATGTCATCCGGCGTCGGGGGGGCACTGCCGCCGCGTCGTCACCGCGTCGGTGCGTCGCGCTCGGCGAGTACGCCCCGCATTTTCGCCAGTGCGCGCTTCTGCACCTGGCGGACGCGCTCGTTGCTGAGCCCGACCGCCTTGCCCACCTGGGCAAGCGTCCGCGGTTTGTCCCGCCCGTCGAGGCCGAACCGCTCGATGACCACCTGCCGCTCGACGCGGTCGAGGTGAGCGGTGTTCTTGGTGAGCACCTCGCGTACGTCGGACACGGCCAGGTCACGTTGCCGTTCGTGCCGCTGGGCATCGTAGTCGCTGGGCTCCAATTCGGGGTCGTAGGATGTCCCGAACCGTGTGACGTACCGTCCCACCTTCGTCGCCAGGCGGTTGAAGCCCTTGAGAATCGCCCGGCAAGCGTACGTGGAGAACTTGAAGCCCCGCGCCACGTCGAAGTTGTCGATCGCACGCAGCAAGGCCATGTAGCCCTCGGAGATCAAGTCCGCGAACGTCACGTTCGGGATTCGCGTCCGCTTGGCCATGGCAACGACCAGCCCCATGTTTGCCGAAACAAGCTCGCTGCGAACCGCCCGCGCCCGGTCATGCCACGCGAGCATCGCCCGCGCGCGGAACTTGCTCGGGCGCCGCTGCTGGCGCTCGGCCAGCCGCGCCAGGCGCCACCGCGCGTAGTTGTAACGCAGAAACAACTCCGCCTCGTCCGACTTGGCCAGCGCCGCACGTTTGCTGCGGCCGCCGTCGGCATCGTCCGGGACTTCCGGAAACAGCGTCCATTGCGGCGTGTCAATCTTGCGTGCGTCGCTGCCGAAGTACCGCCCTTTGGCCGAGGCGTCCTCAAAGCTGTCGTGCCAGACGGGATCGATTTTCTCGGGGATGTCGTCAAAGCATTCGTGCTGGTGCGGTGTCAGAACGCATGTCTCGCCGCACACCTCGCACTCGGGAACCTCGCGCCGATTGTCTCTTGCCTTGCGCATCGAATGCTCCTTTCGCGCTGAATCGGCCGCGGTCAGTCGCGACCGTCCTGGTTTTGAGCGCCGCCGGCAGAGCGCGCGGCGCCCCTTGTTTCGTTTGCCGACCGCTGCGTCCCGTCGCACGCCGGACACAGCCCGTAGAACTGCAACTCGTGGCCGGCGACGTCGTAGTCGCTGGCCGCGTTCGCTGCCGCGTCGAGCCGCGTGAATTCCTTGGCCGTCACATCCGCAATCGCGCCGCAGGCGATGCAGCGCACGTGTGCATGCGGGTGAACGCCGCCGTCGTACCAACTCTGCGTCCCGCACAGCGGCAGCTTGCGAAGCCGGCCTTCGCTGCACAGGCGGTCCAGGTTGCGGTACACGGTCGCCAAGCTGATGTTGCCCAGCCGGCGACGAACACGGTCATACACCATGTCGGCCGTCAGGTGTCGGCCCGGCTGCGCGAACAGCTCTGCAATCGCTTCACGCTGGCGGCTGCTCCGCCGCGCGCCACGCCCGTCCGCTGCGCTTGCAGGCGCCGGTGACCCGGTCGTCCGTTGCATCCGACGTTCGTCGGGGGGGACACCGCCTCGGCGATTCGCTCGCTCAGGGGCGGCAGGCGATGAGTCATGTTCATTGCTAGTCATAATAGTAACGATTCCTATTTGTAAGTATTATCGGCTTCAAATCGCCGTTCGTCAAGTCTTGGAGCAAATATTTTTTGCTGGTCCCATTCTGGGCCGTGGAGCCAAGGACATCCAACTCGCGACGAGCCAAAAGGTAAGCCGTTGCCGGGGCGGGCTAATCTTTCACCGCGACGTGCAGAAAACGTCGGTGGATGAGCGCTTTTTGCATTGACGTATATTCAAGCGTTATCGACCCATGCGCGGGCAGCCGAGCCGCCCGGCGCGGCGGGCCCGGGGCACGACTCCGCCCCAGCCAATGTCGGTGCCAACAGGGCAGCGGCTCAAAAGCTTGCGCAGCATGGCGGCTTGTGGGATGCTCGCTGGACGGTCTTGGTTGCGCGATCCACGCCTGCGGCGTCCGCGAAGCCGCCCAACGCGTGTAAACGTTTGTGTATGAATAACAAGGGGGAAAATACGCGACAAGCGGCCCTACACGGCTTGGCGCGGTCCTGCACATGGCGCTCGCTGCGTTACCGGATGCCGAGAAGAGATTCCTTCTCAAGAATGATCTGTGCCGAAGCCGATGGATGGCATATCAAGTGACCAAGCGTCTTCTCAGGGTGCATGGAGCGCACATGAGCACGTTGCGGCGAAAGGAAGCGACGGTGCAAGGCCCCCTTGGGGAACTCCTCCGCATGGCCGCATGTGCGGTGTCGCTGTACGCCGCGGTTGCGACGCCCGTTGCCGCGGCCGGTTCCAATGACACCGGCGCGAGCGACTTGGAAAGAGAGTTACTCTCCGAGCCGGGCGAGGCGACGGTCGCCGCCGGCGGCGGCGCGGAACTGCTGCTGTTCGAGCGCATGCCCGTCGTCGTTACCGAGGCGTTCACGGCCTCGCGGCAGGTGGTTGCCAGCCGGTGGCTCTCGGCGCCGGTCAGCGTCCTGACCGCCCAGGACATCCACTACAGCGGTCTGGTCCGCATCCCCGAGATGCTCCGGTTCGTGCCCGGTATGGACGTCCATCGCATCGACCGCAATCGCTACGCGGTGGGCGTACGCGGCTTCAACGCATCCTTCGTGGACCGGCGGCTGGTCCTGATTGACGGCCGGGCGGCCGACAGTCCGGAATCCGGTGGCGGGGCGCTACTGCGCTGGCCTCTGCTGACCGAGGACATCCAGCGGATCGAGGTCCTCCGCGGGCCCGGCGGCGGCGTCTGGGGCGCCAACGCCTTTACCGGCGCGATCAACATCATCACCAAGGACCCCGCCGACCAGACCGGCGGGATGGTCAGCGCGCGGGTCAGCCACTTCGGCGACGTGTATACGTATCTGCGTTACGGTGAGCAGTCCGGCGACTGGCGCTATCGCGTCTCGGCCGGGCTGGAAGACCTCAAGGACTCCCGCGAGGGCAACGCCGGCGATTTCTACTCTTCCACGCCGCTGTACAGTCTCGCCGGCACCCACGTAACCGACGACGAGACCGCCGTGCGCTTCAGCGGCAAGGCGATCTGGCAGCCCACGCCCGAACGGAAGCTCACACTCGGTGCCGGGCACACCCATGCCCGAACGGGCGATTACGAGCTGGCCGGCGCCTATGTGGCCGAGGACGGCTGGATCGAGACGAGCCGCCTCTATGCCCGCCTCGAAGGCACGCCCGACGAGGACCATTCGTGGTACCTCCAGTGGTTCGCCAATCACAACGCCGCAGATTGGGCGAGTGCCGGACGCCTGTACGAGTTGCAGAATGACGTGGAATTCCAGGCGACCTTCACGCCGCTCGAGCGGCACACGACCACGGTCGGTGCCAACGCCCGGTGGAACCATTTCAATCTTCGCCGCTCGCAGGACGTGGCTGCCGATATGCCGGGCGATCCGTTCAACGAGTACATGGCCGGCGGCTTCGTCGTGCACCGGTGGGAGCCGACGGATCGCCTCGCGCTGGAAGCCCAGGGGCGCGTGGACTGGTTCTCCGAGACGATCGTCGACTGGTCCGGGCGCCTGGCGCTGCTGTACGCCCTGGACGAGCGGAAGAATCACATCGTCCGCGTCGCGGCCGCCAAGAGCTTCCGCCAGCCCCCGATGGCAAACCGCTTGGTCTCGGCGGAGGGGCTGGCCATCGCGCCGGGGCTCAACGGCTTCCTGCTGATCCTGCCGGAGGATGAGATCCACAACGAGGAAATCTGGGCGCTGGAGCTCGGCTATCGGGCGCGGCTGGCCGAGGGGCTGACCTTCGACGCCGAGGCGTATCTCCAGCGGTTCGAGGAGCTCGTCGGCTTCCGCCAGACGACCACCATCCTCGGCCAGACCCAGGTGCAATTCGACAACATCGACGGCGCGCTGGGCTGGGGGGCCGAGTGCGAACTGGCCTACACGACCGAGCACTGGAGCATGTCCGCCTGGTACGCCTACAGCGGCCTGCAACCGGACGGCGCGCACAACTACGTCGCCTACCAGCCGGAGCGCCACAAGGCCGGGCTCACCGGGCGGGTTTTCCTGCCCGAGGGCTGGACGTTCAACGCCCAATACCGTTTCCACGGCCCGATTCACGGGCTGGTCCCGCCCGTGCCCGACGGCGGGGCGACCAAGAACGAGGTCGGCATGCGGCATCGCCTGGACCTGACGGTCAGCAAGAAGCTCTGCGGCGGCAACGCCGAACTGATGTTCGGCGTCAGCGACGTGCTGGCCAGCGAACGCGACACGATGTACGACTACAGCAGCTTCACGCGGCACGAAACCCCCGGGCGGACGTTCTTCATGCGGCTGGACATCGGCTTTTGATACTGACGGATCGCATCATGACAAGCGGGCGGACGACAACACGGCATAGCGGGCGGCTTCGCGGCGGGATCGTCGCCGCGGCGCTGCTGGCGGCGTGCGCGGCGACCGCCTCGGCCGGCGACGTGCGGATCGTCCTGTCCAGCAAGGCCCGCCCGTACGTGCTCGCCTTCCGCGGCGCGCGCCAGGCGTTGCTCGACGCCGACCACGACCCGGCGCCGGTCATGCTCGAGACGCTCAAGGAAAGCCCCGACCAGCTCCAAAACGACGGCGCCGAGGCGTATCTGGCGATCGGCACC
>JAGXKT010000030.1 GCA_018335035.1 Phycisphaerae bacterium | reverse complement strand
GGAGAAATGGTGACTGTCCCTATTGACGGAGTTGCCCGAACAGCGTCAGCGCTGTCGCACCGGTGATCTGCACGTCGACGTACCGCCCGGCGAGAGACGCGTCGGCGTCGAACACCACGATGTGGTCGCCGCGCGTCCGCCCGGTGAGTTGCGTGGCGCCGGGCGCGGTGTCGGGTCGTCTGGCGGCCCGCGCGGACGGGCCCTCGACGAGCACCTCCAACGTCTGTCCGACGTGATGCTCGTGATGCGCCAGGCCGGTCTCGGCCTGGACGGCGAGCAGCTCGTTGTTGCGCCGCCGCTTGACCGCTTCCGGCACGTCGTCGGTCAGCGTGCGCGCCGCGGCCGTGCCGTCACGCGGCGAGTACTTGAAGACGAAGCTGTTCTTGTACCCGCTGCGGCGGATCAGGTCGGCCGAGGCGGCGTGGTCGTCCTCCGTCTCGCCGGGAAAGCCGACGATGAAGTCGCCGGCGAGCACGACGCCCGGGACGATCGCGCGTGTCCGGTCGACCAGGTCGTCGTACGCGGCGCGGGTGTAGCGGCGGTTCATGCGCTTCAGCACGGCGTCCGAGCCGCTCTGGGCGGGGCAGTGGACATACTCACAGACGTTTGGCAGGTCGCGCATCGCCTCGAGGATGTCGTCGGTGAACTCCAGCGGGTGGCTGGTGACGAACCGCAGCCGCCGCAGCCCGTCGATCGGGCTGAGCCGCGCGAGCAGGTCGCTGAAGCGCACCAGCCGCCCGTCCGCGCGCCGGCGGTATCGGTTGACGGTCTGGCCCAGCAGCGTGATTTCGCTGCGACCGGCATCGACGAGGCGGCGGACCTCCTCGGCGATGCGGGCCGGGTCGCGGCTGACCTCCGGGCCGCGAACGTACGGTACGATGCAGTACGTGCAGAAGTTGTCGCACCCGCGCGCTACGCGGACGTAGGCCTGGGCGGCGTTGGGCGTGGCGGTCGGGTCGCGAGCCAGGTCCAGCGCGTCCGGCGGCTCGGCGGGCGGCTGCGGGGCGTCGCGGCGCTCCGGCGCGACGGCGATGGCGGCTTCGCCCCCGGCCGCGGCGGCCAGCAGCGCCGGAAGCTCGCCCAGGCGGCTCGGTCCGCAGACCACGTCCACCTCGGGGTATCGGCGCCGCAACGCCGCGCCCAGCCGCTGGGCCATGCAGCCGATGACGGCGATGATCAGCCGCGGGCGGTGGTGGCGTTTGCGTTTGGCGTCGGCGCCGATCCGCGAGTGGACTTTGTCCTCGGCGTGCCGGCGGACGGAGCAGGTGTTGTAGACCACGGCGTCGGCGGCCGTGCGATCGGCGATAATCTCGTGTCCGTCGGCGCGCAGGGCGCCGGCAAGCAGCTCGCTGTCGAGCTTGTTCATCTGGCAGCCGAGCGTTTCGAGGTAGACCTTCATGCCGCCCATCTTATCATGTCGCCGGGCGGCGCTATAATGGCCCGAACCGACGCCGCGGCGGACGCTCGCGGACACAACGAACACGAGGAGACCCATGGACATTACCATTCGCGTCGCCGGCGAGGCCGGGCAGGGCGTGCAGACCACGGGCACCCTTCTGGCCGGCGTGTGCGGCCGGCTGGGGCTGCACGTGGCCGCGACGAAGAGCTACATGTCCCGCATCCGCGGCGGGCTGAACTGGTTCGATGTTCGCCTCGGCGAGGCGCCGCTGTGCGCCGGCCGCGACGACGCCGACGTGCTGGTGGCGCTGTCCGAGGCCGCGCTGGACGTGCTGGGCGGCGGCGTCCGCGACGGCGGCGTGGCACTCTACGACGGCGACGAGGCGCCGGGCGCCGCCACGGGCGTCAATTTCACGCAGATCGCCCGGGACGTGGCCGAGTCGAAAGTCATGGCCAATACCGTGGCGACCGGGGCCATCTTCGCCGTCTGCGGCTACGACGTGGAGAAGCTCTGCGACTACCTCCGCGAGCAGTTCGCCGACAAGGGCGAGGATGTGGCCGAAAAGAACGTCGCCTGCGCCCGCGCCGGCGCCGAACGCGTCGGCGCGCTGCGCGGCGCGCTGACCGGCCCGAAGGCGACGGGCGCGCCGCCGGCGCTGATGACCGGCGCCGAGGCGATCGGTCTGGCGGCCGCGACAGCCGGCGTCAAGCTCGCCGCCGCCTACCCGATGACGCCGGGGACGGGTACGTTTACCACGCTGGCGTCACTGGCGGACGACTACGGCATCGTCGTCGAGCAGGCCGAGGACGAGATCGCCGCGGTCAACATGCTCTGCGGGGCGACCTACGGCGGCGTACCCGCTATGGCGTCCACCAGCGGTGGCGGGTTCGCCCTGATGGCCGAGGGGCTCTCGCTGGCCGGCATCATGGAACTGCCGATCTGCATCGTCGTCGCCCAGCGCCCGGGCCCGGCGACGGGACTGCCGACGCGAACGGGCCAGCAGGACCTGCAATTCGCCCTCCGCGCCGGACACGGCGAGTTCGCCCGCGCGGTCTACGCACCGGGCACGGTGGCCCAGTGCGGCGAGCTGACCCGCCGGGCGCTGCAGACGGCGCATCGCTTCCAGACGCCGGCGTTGATCCTGACCGACCAGTTCCTCCAGGACTTCCAGACGAACGTCGACGAGCCGGACCGCACGTACCGGCCGATCGACCGATGCCTCGCCGACGACGCCGGCAAGGGCTACAAACGCTACGCCGTGACCGACTCCGGCGTCTCGCCGCGGGCGATCCCCGGCGGGGATGCCTTCGTCGTCGTCGATTCCGACTCCCACACGGACGCCGGGAAGATCAGCGAGGATCTGCGTGGGCACGTCGCCCAGCAGGACAAGCGCATGCGCAAGGCCGAGGCGCTGGCCGATGAGGCGCTGGCGCCGGAGTACTACGGGCCCGACGACGCCGAGCGGCTGTTGGTCTGCTGGGGTTCGACCTACGGGCCGTGTCGCGAGGCCGTCGACGCCAACAACGCCGATCGCCGCCGAAAGCCGGCAGCGATGCTGCACTTCGCGCAGGTCTGGCCGTTGCATGTCGCCGCGGCGCGCGACGCGTTGGGCGGGCCAGACGAGGTCTACTGCGTGGAAGGCAACCAGACGGCGCAGTTCGCCGCGCTGCTCCGCGAGTGCGGTTTGCTCGACGCCTGCGCGCTCATCAGTCGCTACGATGGCATGCCGTTTACGGCCCGGTACATCCTCGAGGCGATGTGACGGGAGGGCGGACCCATACGGATCTTCGACATGCATGCCCGCCCTGCCCCCGGACAAGCGAGATAATGCGTCAACGAGTCAACGAATGAACGAGTCAACGGAGACAGCGATGCTCTACGACGTCGCCCAAGCGGACACGAGCCCGGCCTGGTGCCCCGGCTGCGGGAACTTCGGCATTCTCAAGGCCTTCGACGCCGTCGTCGAGGACAACGCCATCAACACGCGCACGCTCGTGTTGGTCAGCGGCATCGGACAGGCCGCCAAGCTGCCGCACTACCCGGACAAACCGGTGAACGTCTTCAACGGCCTGCACGGGCGGGCCCTGCCGGCCGCGACGGGCATCAAACTCGCCAACCACGACCTGACCGTCGTGGTCACCAGCGGCGACGGCGACATGTACGGCGAGGGGGGCAACCACTTCATCCACGCCGCGCGGCGCAACATCGGCGTCAAGGCCTTCGTGCACAACAACCAGGTCTACGGGCTGACCAAGGGCCAGGCCTCGCCGACCAGCGAGGCGGGTTTCACGACGAAGATTCAGACCCACGGCGTCACGTCCGAGCGGTTCAATCCGCTGGCGCTGGCGATCTGCGAGGACGTCTCGTTCGTCGCGCGGTCGTTTTCCGGCGATCGCGAGCATCTCAAGGCGATGATGTCGGCCGCGCTGCAGTACGAGGGCTTCTGCCTTCTGGACATCCTTCAGCCGTGCGTGACGTTCAACCGGCTCAACACGGCCAAGTGGTACAAAGACCGCGTCAAACCCGTCGGCGACGCCCACGACCCGACGGACCGTGCCGCGGCGCTGGAGCTGGCGTTTACCTGGGGCGACGAGATCCCCGTCGGCGTGATCTACACGTCCGAGCGGCCGAGCTTCGAGTCCCAACAGCCCGCGCTGGAGGCCCGCACGCTCGTTGGATCGTTTGACCGTTGACTCGTTGATTCGCTGATCCGCGTACTCCTTGCCTTGATGGGGCAAGTGGTAGGGGAGCCGGTCGCGACCCACACGCGAGAACCAATTCACTGATTGACCAATTGACCCTGATGATACCACGCATCAACGGGCCCTGCCGGGCAACCGGCTCCGGACCATGGGCTGTGGCTGCTTCACGCCTCGACCGGGGCATGCGAGACGCGATTGCCCGCGACGGCTTCGAGCGTGTCGGTCTCGTGGGCGCGGATGTTGGCGATCGTCGTGGCGGCGATGTTGTCCAGCGCCTCGCGGGTCAGGAAGCCCTGGTGGCTGGTGAGCATGACGTTGTTGAACGTGGTCAGCCGGGCGAGCACGTCGTCGGCGACGACGCGGTCGGAGTGATCCTCGAAGAAGTACCCGCGTTCCTCCTCGTACACGTCCAGCCCGGCCGAGCCGACCTTGCCGCTCTTGAGCTCGTCGATCAGCGCGGTCGTGTCGATCAGCGCCCCGCGACTGGTGTTGATGATCATCACGCCGTCGGGCATCCGCGCGATGGCGTCGGCGTCGATCATGTGATGCGTCTCGGGCGTCAGCGGCACGTGCAGCGACAGGACGCGGCTCGTACGGAGCAGCGTGTCCAGGTCGGTGAAGCGCACGCCCAGCTCGCGCTCGAGATCCTCGTAGCGCGTGCGGTTGTGCACGAGCACCTCGCAGCCGAAGCCGCGCAGGATGCGCATCGTGCAGCGGGCGATCTTGCCCGCCCCGACGATGCCGACCGTCTTGCCGTGCAGGTCGAAACCCACCAGCCCGTCCAGCGAGAAGTTCCCCTCGCGCACGCGGTTGCTTGCCCGGTGGCTCTTGCGATTCAGCGCCATCATCAGCGCCACGGCGTGCTCGGCCACGGCGTGCGGCGAGTAGGCCGGCACGCGGACCACCTCGACGCCGCACCGCTCGGCCGCGGCGAGGTCCACGTTGTTGTAGCCCGCGCAGCGCAGCGCGATCAACTCCACGCCCAGCGCGGCCAGTTCCTCGACCACCGTCGCGTCGAGCTGGTCGTTGACGAACACGCAGACGACCTTGAACCCGGCCGCCAGGGCGACCGTCTCGCTCGTCAGGCGCGGCTCGTAGAACGTCAAGGCGTAGTGGTGCGGATTGTGCCGCTCGAACGCCGCCTTCGTGTATGGCTTTGTGTCGAACACGGCCACCTTCAGCCCGGTCTCGCTGTCCTGTGACAGCAGCCGGGCGACCACCGACGTCTCCCGTCGCAAGTGGCGGTTCATGCACGCCAGCAGGGCCCGCGCGAACGCGCTGTGCGTGTTCAGCAGATTCTGGAACACGTCGTAGTCCAGCTCCCACAGGCGGCAGTCGCGCCCCGTCCGCAGCGACGCCGTGCGCCGCCGCGGGCCGAACAGGCCCATCTCCCCGGCGATCTGCCCGCCCGACAGCGTGGCGACCTCCACCGGCTCGGCGCGGTCGCCGCGCTTGAGCACGGCCACCTCGCCGTGCTCGATCACGAACAGGCGGTCGCCCTCGTCGCCCTCGTGGCAGATGTACGTTCCGGCCGGGACCTCGCGCGGCTGCATGCTCTCGCGCAGCAGCTCCAGCGCGTCGTCATCCAACGCCGAAAAACACTGCACCTTCCGCAGAATGGTTTCCAGATTCGCCTCCGTCATCGCGTGTCTCCTTTGCAAGATCAGGCACAGACCCCATTGTCGACGTACGGGGGTGATGCGTCAATCAGCAGTCGAGCGCCCATAGCGGGCGACCCAGCAAGTCGTCTGCCGCGTGTCCCGCCGGGATATGCGTGACGTTCTGACACGTTCCGCTTATGTTTCGTGCGCAGGGGGAATCAATGTAAGTCCTTTACCGACAAACCTCTTGCGGGAAGACGGGCGCAAAAAGGGCCACAAAAAAACGGTTCCGTGTTCGGTGAGTGTACACAGAGGGAAGCGATTTTCCTCTGGCGTGTGCCTTCTCAACCTTCAGTTGTAGGGTGGGTAGCTTGGCTACCCACCAGCGCCGTCGCGCGCCATGCGGTAGGGAACAAGTTCCCCACACTACAACTATGCCACCCGCCCCGCTGGGGCGAGTGGCGTGTGGGGCGCTTGAACCGGGGCCTGAAGGCCCCGGCTAACGACGCATCGGGCCCCCGCGGCCCGGCCGCTGCCCAGAACAGCCGCGGCAGGTCGCCCCAGGGGTATCGCTCGAAGTCGTCCCGGCCTTGGATGACGCCGTCCCGCTCGCCCAGCAGCGCGCCGCCGTCCGGCAGGATTTCCGTCACGCACACCTCGAACGAGGCGCAGTCGTAGGTCATCTCCCGCCAGAACGCGCACGCCAGCGCCATGTGACGCTTGCGATCCGCATCGTCGCCGTCGATCGGCGGCAGCTCCTGCCCGAGCACGCGCGCCATCGACGGCGGATTGACCAGATGCTCGTACAAGGGCAGTCGCCGCGGGCGCTCGTTGCGTGCGGCCGCGACGATGTTGCGGTAGTCCGGTTGAAAATCCATGCTCGTCTTCGTCACTGCGCCGGTGTCCGCAGCTTGCGCCACGCCGACCGACGTGTCAAGCTGCCCGCGGCGTGGGGCACGCCCGTTTTGCGTCTGTGGCTATCTGCCTCCGAGTCGTCCGGTCGAGGCGTCGGGGGAACAGGCCGCATGTCCGTCGCTCTCTATGCCTCGCCGGTGGCGGGGCGGATGGTCGGGGCAGCCTCGCCGACGGCCGTCATGCGCCGCGTGAGGCGCTGAGCCAATTCCGAACGGACCTCCGCCAGCGACGGATCGGCGACGCGATTGTCGCGCTCGTGCGGGTCGGCCTCCAGGTCGTAGAGGAAATCCTCCACGTACACCTCGCTGTCGGGCTCGCCGCCGCTTTTGTCCGGGGCGCGGACGGCGTACTTCCATCGCTTCGTGCGCACGGTGCGTCCGCAGTGGCTTTCGCTGATCTGGGCGAACACGTCGTCCGGCCAGTCGTCCGGCGCCGGCCCGTCGGCGAGCGGTTGCAGCGCCCGGCCGCGCATCGTCTCCGGTACGTCCACGCCGCCGGCGGTCAGTAGCGTCGGCGGCAGGTCGATCAGCGAAACCAGCGCGTCGCTGACCGTTCCGCCGGAGAAGCCCGAACCCCGGAACACCATCGGGACTCGAAGGGAGGCATCGTGACAGGAGCGTTTGTACTCGCCGTTTCGCGTGCGGAAATGGCTGCCGTGGTCGCTGGTGTATGCCAGCAGCGTGTTGTCGGCCAGGCCGAGGCGGTCCAGCTCGTCGCCGATGCGCCCGAGGTTCGCGTCCAGCGCGGCGCAGCAGCCGAGATAGTCCGGATACTCCTCGCGCCAGTCGCCGTCGGCGTCGGCAAGGTCGCCGGGCGTGGCGAATTCGGCGAAGCGCTGGCGGCTGCCGGTCGGCCCCTCGTAGTGCCCGCGGTTGTTCTGGTGGTGCGGCTCGATGTAACTGGCGAACAGGAAGAACGGTCGATTCCCGTCCCGCCCGGCGTCGCGGCGCTCGCGGAGGTACTCCAGCACCCAGTCGGTCTGGGCGTCGGCGCGGAAGCGGCCCTCGGGAAAGTCGCGCTGCGCGCCGTCGCCGTCGAACATATGCCCGCCGTAGCCGTAACTGGTGTACTCCAGCACGTCCGACGCCAGCCAGAAGTCGTCGTAGCCGCCGCGGCGGTCGGGCGGGACCGGCCGGACTCGGAAATTGTCCGGGCTGCCGTCAGGCCCGAAGGACGCCAGGTGCCATTTGCCGATGTACCCGGCCTCGTATCCGGCGGCGCGAAGGCGATGGGCGATCGTCGTCTCGTCGCCCGGCAGGCGGCGGTGGTTCGTGTGGCAGCCGATCTCGGTGGGGTATTTCCCGGTCTGGATCGCCGCCCGCGCCGGCCCGCAGACCGGCTGGGGCGTAAACGCCAGGTCGAACCGCACGCCCTCGCTCGCCATGCGGTCCAGGTTCGGCGTGATGTCCAGGGGCTGTCCGTAACAGCCGCACGTGTCCCACCGCTGCTGATCGCTGAAAAATACCAGAATGTTCGGTCGTCTCGCCATGGCCTCGCCTTCCTGCGGACAGGCGGATGCTATCGCTGGGGCCGACCGGGGTCAAGGCGGGGGCGCCCTGGAGCGGCGGGACGATTCACCCGCCCCGGCCGCTCGCCGTCTGCGGGAATCTCCGTTGAGTGGCGAAACCCCGCAGCTGCCGGCCCTACGCGTCCGCCGGCCCTACGCGTCCGCCAGCGAAGTAGGGCCGGCAGCTTTGCTGCCGGCGGAATGCTTACCAGTTCAATGCTTGCCGGCGGACGGCCTGCCGGCGGACGTGTGCGTATCATTGCGCTGGCAGCCCGCCTTCGGCTAAGCTGCCAGCCCTACGCGTCCGCCGGCCCTACGCGTCCGCCGGCGAAGTAGGGCCGGCAGCTTTGCTGCCGGCGGAATGCTTACCGGTTCAATGCTTGCCGGCCGGCTTGACGGGCGTGCGTTGTCCCGGTGCGCACCGTTGCGGCGGATGCGACGTTTTGTGTGCCGAACGGCGAGACCTTCGGCGGTTTCGTGTGTTCAAAGGTGGGCAAACGCACCACGAGGAGACTTCCCGAATGATGCGACGCAACTGGATCGCCTGTGTCCCGGCCGTGCTGCTGTGCCTGGCCGCCGGGGCCGTACCCGCCGCGGCCGACGAAACGCCGGAGCTGGAACTGAAGCCCTGTACGATCGAGCTGGTCGACGGGACGGAGGTCGCCGGCAAGCTGGCCGTGCAATTCGACATGGACGACCACCTGATCGTCTACTCGCCGCGTCTGGCGACGGTGCGGTCGTTCCTGAAGGATCACGTCCATGCGCTGACCGTCGACGGCACGCGCGAGGAGCTCAACCCGAAGCGCGAGCTGACGGACGAGGACAAGAAGCTGCTCGGGCAGGTCGACTGGCCGGACGCCCCGCCCGCTGAGGGGTACAAGCCCGCCTACACGACGCAGACGTGGGACAAGCCGGCGCATCTGGTTGTCTGGGCTGCGCCTGGGGACAGCGGCCGGGCCGAGGAGGCCAAGCATTGGCTGGTCAACGGGGCGCCCGTGACGCAGCTTCCCGTCGACCACGTGGGCAAGTTCAAGCCATCCGCAGGCGAGGTAGACTGGCAACCCGACGCGAAGGTCAAGAGCGCGGAGGTGTTATTCGGCCGAAACGCGGACCTTCTGGTCCCTGTGGCTCGCCGCGAATACCAAGCTCGCATCCAGCCGATTTTCTCCGCCCGTCACATCACGGTTGAGAACCACGCCAGGTTCGAAGGCCGAAACACGCCCGGCGTGTTCGGTAATGTGTGGATCGCCGGGCAGGGGAGCCACCGCGTCTCCCACGGGTACTTCCCGACGGGCGCGAAGCACACGTTCTTTTTTAACGACAAACCGGGCCTGGAATTGGGCCAGCGCGATGACGACGGCGTGAGGCGTCGCGTGGCGCGATATATCCAAGTACTCAAGCACCCCGACGCCACCGTGGAATTCCTCGGCGCCAGTTCAACGACCGATGAATTTCACATTCGTCGGGGGACGATGATCCTTGCCGAAGATGCCCAGATGCTCATCGGCAACCGCTGCACACAGAGCATCGCCGAGGGGTCGGCGTTGGTCGTGCATTCCGGCTCGTTTTTCGGCAAGCATTCCGGCATGGGCGGCAACGACATGGTGGTCAGCGGCACCTTGCTGGCCGGGTCTCCCGAACGCCCGCTCAAACGCGACTGCACGATCGGGCTGGATCATAACGACTGGTGGGGCGACATTCGGGCCATGAAGGCCGAGGGCGGCATCCGCTGGGGTGGCCCGGGGTCGCCAGGCCAGATCCCACAGCACAGCGTGCCCTGGCTCAGTTGGCGCGACCGGGACGATTGGCCGGTGTATATCAGTTTGACGGTGCCGAAGTCGGGCGTCATTCGCGTCCACAGCGCCGACCCCGCCAAGGCCCGGCTCGTCCTGCGATGGCATCGGCGGGACGGCTTTGGCGGCGCCGGTGCCGTCACCGGTGAGAGACCCGCCACGCCGGCTCAGAAGAAGCTGTTCAAGGAGCAATACCACGGCCGGATCAACGCGGTCTTCGTCGGCGATGTGCAGTTCGACGGCGTCGTGTTCGATAACTTCCACAAGGGCGGCATTCTGCTGGCCGATCGCGCGATGCGAGACAAGTGGCGCCACGTGTATTTCGGCCCGAACAACGCGGCGCGACCCGAGGCCCTGTTTGCCGTCATTCCCGAGGCGCTGCACATCGGCGACGGCGCGGGTGGACGCTGGGACTACGGCGAAGACGAAGTGATCCCGATCATCGACGTGCCGCCGGGCATATACGGCGATGCGCAGCCGCTCCGTGTGAAGGTGAGTCTTCCCGAGGGTAGCGACCCCCGGACGCAGATCCGCTACACGCTGGACGGCACGATCGTCGACGCCGACTCGCCGCTGTACGACGGGCCGGTCACGATATCCGAGACGAAGAGTCTCAAGGCCCGCGCTTTTACCGCCGACGGGCAGCGTCTGGGGCGCGAAGCCCGCGCTCGCTACCGGTTCCGGGAGCTCGAGCCCGTCGCGTCCCAAACGCCTGAGGACACACAACCCGGGCTGCGTTATGCATATCACCACAATTGGCGAGGCGATCTGGACGAGCGGGAGCCGGAGGCGACGGGCGTGGTCGAGACGCCTGATCTGTCCATGCGGGAAAGCTACGGCCACGCGGTCGTCTTCACCGGCTACGTATCGGTGGATGAGGCGGATACGTGGACGTTCTACGTCACCAGCGACAACAACAGCGAGTTGTACATCGACGACCGGCTTGTGGTGGACAACACAATACGCGGGCCGCGCCAGCGCGTGATCAAAACACACGCCGGCCAGATCGATCTCGAAGCGGGCCCGCACGCGATTCGGATCGTTACGCGCGACTGCCGGGAAGTGCTCGACGTCTCGTGGCAACGCGGCGACGGCGAGATAGAACCCATACCGGCCGAAGCGTTGAGCCACTGATGGCCGTGATGGTGATGCTGGGCTTCGGTGGTCTCGGCCTCGTCCTTCGCCGCAGGGACCGAGCGTGTGGCAGGCCGTACGACGCAACGATGGGATTGAAAGCTGATTCGGGCGGACGCGGACCGGCCCCTCTGCTCGGTCGGTCCGCCCGCCCGGCTGCCGGACGCGTGTGGACCACCCGCCGCGTCATAAACGGCAGTCAAGACGGGCTTGTCCGGAAGGAAGGGGCCCTCCCTTTTTGTCTGCCGCGGTGTCCGACGGCGCGGGGGCCGGTCTGGCGTGCCTGAATCGCCGCTCTTGGCGGCTGGTGGACGTGCGTTTGCCGTTCGGGCGCGAGTCGTCGTCGCACGATCGCACCGAGCGGGCGGATTTCTCTGGCGGTTTGGGGTACCCATGCTGATACAATTACTTAGTGAAGATATTGGGGGAGGCGACGTGTCACGCATAAGGCGCCCGAAATAATGCCTGAACTGAAACCCGCGCGCACGGCCGGTGACCGCCGGCGGCTGAGGATGGTCTGCCCGGCGTATCCGGCGTTCAATATTTACTCGCGTCCGGCGCGTGTGATGACCGCGCTGGGCCCGGTCTGTGTGGCGACGGCCGTCAACGAGGTCGCCGGCTGGGACGCCGAGATCGTCGACGAGAACAACTATCGCCGCGGTCCGACCGACGCGGCCGGGCTGTGCGACCACGCGGCGTTGCAGCGCGCCCGCCCGGCGGACGTGGTGGGGCTCTACGGCGGGCTGACCAGCACGATTCCGCGCCTGTTGGAGCTGGTGCGGCGGTACAAGGCGCTCGGCGCGCGCGTCGTCGCCGGCGGGCAGCACTTCGTGCCGGACAACGCCGCCGACGCGTTGCGCAACGGCGTGGACGTGGTCGTCCTCGGCGAGGGCGAGCAGACCATCCGCGACCTGCTGGCGTGCTTCGACCGCGACGGCGATCTGTCGAACGTGCGCGGCATCGCCTACCTGGACGACGGCGAGGTCGTCTTCACGCCGGCGCGCGAGCCGATGACCGATTTCGACGCGTTGCCGATTCCGGACTTCTCCCTGCTGCGCTACGCGCGGATGAAGTACTACCCCGTCTCCGGCACGCGCGGCTGCGGGATGAACTGCGAGTTCTGCTCGGTCAAGGGCCGGCCGCGCTTCGCCTCGGCCGAGCGGATGCTGGAGCAGTTCGCGTCCGTCCACGAGAAATGGGGCGGGCGGATCTTCTTCGTCGTCGACGATCTGTTCGGGCAAAATCGCGCCGAGACGCTCGCGCTGTGTCGCATGCTACGCGACTACCAGCGCCGCGTGCGCACGCGGTTCAGCATCACCGTGCAAATTCGCCTGGACAAGGCCCGCGATTCCGAATTGCTGACGGCGATGCGCGGCGCCGGCATCAACGTGCTGGCGATCGGGTTCGAGTCGCCCGTCGCCGCCGAGCTGGAGGCGATGAGCAAGAACCTCAAGGCCGACGAGATGCTCGGGCTGGTGCAGCGCTATCACGAGGCGGGCTTCCGCATCCACGGCATGTTCATCTTCGGCTATCCGTCGCGCGCTGCCGAGCCGCCCGCTGTCACCGTGGCCGAACGCGTGCGGAGTTATCGCCGGTTCATCCGCAAGGCGAAGCTGGCGACCGTCCAGGTGCTGCTGCCGATTCCGCTTCCGGGCACGGAACTGACGGCGCGGCTGAAGGCCGCCAACCGCATCCTGCCGACCGACTGCGTGGGGCTGGAGTACTACGACGGGAATTTTCCCGTGATCCAGCCGGACGCGCCGCTGACGTGCGAGGACATGCAGGCGGCCGCACACAAGATCATGAGCCATCTCTATCGCCCGCTGGCGCTGTGCCACGTGGGGTTGAACATTCTGGCTTTTCCGGCGCTGGTGTTTCAGTTGCATCGCCTGCGCGAGGGCTGGGGCGCCTGGTACCGCCGGTGGCTGGTCACGCTGTACCGTGCCGGCGGCTGGCTGCTGATACGCCAATGGACGGCCGCCTTCCGCAGGGACAACTTCGCCAAGCGGCTGGCGGCGGCGAAGTGGGCGCTGGGCATTACACGCGCGGAGAGCGAAAGCGCGTAGCCGGCTGGCGCCGCGCGCGGCTAGAGGAGCGCCTCCCATGACGAAATTCGCGCGAGGCCGACGGCTTGTCGCGACGGGCGCGGGCATGCTGCTGGCGGCGCTCGGCGGCTGCGGCATGTTCGAAAAGCCCAATGCCCGCATCACCGGCGTGACGCTTCAGGACGTCCGGGCCGCCGGCAGCACGCTGCTGTTCGACGTGCAGGTGGACAACCCCAACACGATCGACCTGCCGATGAGCGACGTGGACTACGCTTTGTCCAGCGGCGGGCAGCCGTTCGTCAACGGCAAGGCGGACGTCCAGGGCACGCTGCCGGCCGGCGGGAGCAAGACGCTCGGCGTGCCCGTGCAGATCCGCTACGCGGAACTGATCCGCGCGGTCGCCGGCGCCCGGCCGGGCGCGACGATTCCCTACACGGCCGAGATGGGCTTCTCGGTGGACGTGCCGCTTCTGGGCTCCCTCCGCGTGCCGGTCAGCAAGGAGGGGCAACTGGCGATCCCCTCGACCGACGACCTGCTCCAACGCCTGCGGGACCTCGCGCGGTAGCGCCGCGGATCGCCCGCATCGCCGGAGGCCACACGCACCTGGCGCCGCGCGCCGCGCGATGGAGGGCGCGCACCGCGCCGCGCGCGATAGGGGCGCCGCCGGGCGCCGAACGCCGCGCGCCACGCCGAGGCGCCCCCGGCCCGAATCGCCTCACGCGCGGCGCCGAAGCAGGCCCAGTAAAGTAGTAAAGTAGGCCGGCAGCTTTGCTGCCGGCGGAATGCGTAAAGTAGGCCGGCGGCTTTACAGCCGGCGGAATGCGTAAAGTAGGGCCGGCAGCTTTGCTGCCGGCGGAATGCGTAAAGTAGGGCCGGCAGCTTTGCTGCCGGCGGAATGCTTACCAGTTCAATGCTTGCCGGCGGACGGCCTGCCGGCGGACGTGTGCGTATCATTGCGCTGGCAGCCCGCCTTCGGCTAAGCTGCCAGCCCTACGCACTGGCACACGCCCGCGAGGATGTGGACCGCGCGTCGCGCGGCGCTACAGCCAGCCGGTCATCTGTGCCAAGCGGCGCGCGTAGTCCAGAAACGCCGGCCGGGAGACGTCGCTCGGCACGCCGTGGTCGCAACAGGGGAAGAACCCGCCGTCGCGGACGACCGGCTCGAGACGCGCCAGTTCGTTGCGGATCGCCTGTCCCCCGGTCGCAATCGCGCGCTCCGCAGCTACGCAAGCCGCGATGCGACATTCGTCGCTCGATTTGACCATGTCAATTTACGTTGACCCGGTGCTGCTGGATGTGGGTGCTGCGGTCGATGCACTTCCTACGTTCTCGGCCGACAGGCCAGCCGAACTTGCCACCAGCAAGGCCTGAATCCTTGCACGAAAGCTTGCACGTGGATCTGGGCGCTTGTACGAATCCTTGCACGGATTGCAGGCCGGGGGAGTCGGTGGCTGACACGCGATGGCAGAATTGCCGTGCTGGCGTGTTGCCGACCCGTCGGCGTGAGGGGCCACAAGCCTTTGACACTGCGCAAGAAAGACGCCTCCTGGCGACTGCTGTCACCGGGAGGCGTTCGGCTGTCCTGCGTAGCTTCAGCGAAGCAGGAAGCGGGCGAAGGGATTCGAACCGCCGACGTCCAGCTTGGGAAGCGGCCCTGGGAGACGCTTAGCCTTCGTCTTATCAAGCACTTACAATTTGGCGATACACTCGGTGACCAACTTGGTGCAAGCCGGTCACCGGTTGGCCTGACGCGGTCCTTTGCTCGGGTCACAGAGGCAGATCGGCTGGTTATGGCTGCCGTGAGCGGCGCTCCAGGGCGCGTATACACGCTGCCTCCCTTGAGACTTCTCTGCGGACGCCGCCGACTCGTGCGCAATGCCATACCGGAAACGACCTTATGCGATAACTGCTTGGATGAATCCGGACAGCCGTCAAGGAAGGATGAGACTGCCGCCAGCCTCGCTGCAACAAGGGATTACATGCTAAAGTCTCAAAATGGCCCGTTTTCGCATTCTGCGCCTCCGCCTGCCGAGCATGTGCCTCCCTGCTACCCAATCCATTGGCCGAGATCAGGCGATCATCGGTACCCCCGGCCAGCTATAGCCATCCCTTAGGTACTTGGAAAAGCGAGCTGTTCCGAACGACGGCGGAACCAGCCGCACCCATAGGCAGACTTTGCTGGCGTTGTCCGGTTTGGCGTTCTGTGCTTCAGCGTCGAGTTGGGGACAAGTACTCTGTACGACTCAGGACGGACGTGCATTTAACTGCGCTCAATCAAGGGCGTCGCAGCCTGGCGCAGCGAATCTGCTTGACCGGCAGCCGGGACCCGGGAAATAGTATATCAGCGGAGACTATTATACATGGATGACGCCGAACGACTCGCGAGGCTGCTGAAGGTCCTGTCCGTCGGAACCCGCGTGCGGATCGTGCAGCTGCTGAAAGGCCGGACGCTGTGCGTCAACGCGCTGGCCTCTCGGCTGGACGTGACGCCCGGAGCGGTCTCGCAGCATCTTCGGATCATGCGAGACGCAAGCCTGGTCGTCGATGAGAAGCGCGGGTACTTCGTGCACTACCGCTTGAATGAGGACACTCTCGCCGCGTGGCGGGAGGTGATAGACAGGCTGCTGGACCCGACCCACGGCGTCCGCACAGACATGAAGGGAGCACCGAAATGTGCTGCAATGAGAGACAAGAAGGCTGCCGGAAGCCGGAGAACCTGACGGGCGAGCCCGCCGACTGCACGCCCGAGCAGATCCGCAAGTGCCACGGCGACGCGGCCGCCCACCCCTGCGTCCCAACAGGGGGCTGTGAGCATCCCGAACGCCTCCGGGGCAAGCCGGGCGACTGCTCGCCGGAGCAGGTTCGCCAGTGCCATGGTGATGCCCAAAGCCACCCGTGCGAGAACGGGCAATGACCGAAACTCTGCCGGACTACTACCCAACCGTCGCCGAGGACGTGATCGCATTCTGCGGCGACAAGGGCGGCCGTGTCTGGGTTGATCTGGGCGCCGGGCCGGGCGGTCTTGGCCTGGCGCTGCTGGAGAAGGTATCCGATGGCGCGATGGTGCTGATGGACCCGAATGCAGATAGTCTCGGCCGGGCACTCGATACCGCCCGTCAGCGAGGCGTCGGTTCACGAACGGTGGCGGTCATCGGCTCGGCCGAGTCGATTCCCTTGCCCGATGAGTCGGTCGATGTCGTCGTCAGCCGGGGATCGTTCTACTTCTGGGGGGACCGCGCCCAGGGTCTACGGGAGGTTTATCGCATTCTTCGACTTGGCGGGCGGGCCATGATCGGCGGCGGCTTGGGCAGCGGCTATCCACAGTGGGCCAGGCAGGAGTTCATCCGCCGCCGACGGGAGTCAGTCGCAGCCAAGGGCGCGGAAGCGGTCTGTGAGTTCGCCGAGGCGCGGAGTCCGGAGACGTTCCGCCGCCTGGCCACCGAGGCGGGTCTGCCCTCGTTCGAAGTCATGGGAGAAGGCGGGCTGACGGCCGACGATCCAAAGACGGGCATCGGCATCTGGCTGCGATTCACGAAGGAGACGGCGAATGACGTCTGATAACGAAAAGCCGGCCATCGAAGTGCGCGGCCTGGCCAAGCGGTTCGACGACGTGCAGGCCGTCGCGGGCATTGACTTCGAGGTACGGGAAGGCGAGTTGTTCGGCTTTCTCGGCCCCAACGGCGCGGGCAAGACCACCACGGTTCGCATGCTGACCGGGGTGCTGGAGCCGACCGATGGCACGGCCAGCGTACAAGGCCATGACATCCGTACTGAGGCGCTTCTCTCTCGCGCGCACATGGGCATCGTCCCCGAACAGGCGAACGTCTATCTTGATCTCAGTCTGTGGCAGAACCTCATGCTGATGGCCGAACTGCACGGCGTGCCGCGTCGACAGCGGGTCCGTGAGGGGGAGCGACTGCTGAAGACACTCGGGTTGGCGGATCGCAGGCGCGACAAGGCACGAACGCTGTCCAAGGGCCTGCGCCAGCGGCTGATGCTGTGCACGGCGCTCGTGACCGGCCCGCAGGTCCTGTTCCTCGACGAACCGACCAGCGGGCTGGATGTCGCCAGCGCTCGCCTGATCCGGCAGACAGTGCAGGAATTGCGGGATGACGGACTGACCGTTTTCCTGACCACGCACAACATGGACGAGGCCGAGGAGATGTGCTCGCGTGTGGCCATCATCAATCAGGGACGCGTTGTCGCCATCGATACGCCCGAGCGGCTCCGTTCGGCAATGCGATCCAGCCAATACCTTGAAGTTGCCTTCGATGGAGATGAGGTGGACCTGGCGGCATTCGAGCGACTGGCGGGCGTCCTGCGCCTCACTCGGGCGGGCAAGTGCGTGCGTCTATATGGCGAGCACCCCGGTGCATTGGCGACGGAGGTCGTCCGCCTCGCAGAGACGACGGGCGTAGGTATCACCCACCTGTGTACACGCAAGCCCAGTCTGGAAGACGTATTCCTTTACTTCACCGGCGACCACGCCCAGGAGCTTGAACAATGACGGCATATACCGAACTGGCCCAGACGTGGCAGCGACAGGCCCAAGGGGCATTGGTTATCGTCAAGAAGAACGCGATGCTGTATTACTTGAAGCCGCCGGTGCTGATCTTCGGTGTGCTGTTCCCGGTGTTCTTCTTTCTGGCGTTCAAGATGGGCCGGCCGATCCCTGCCGAGAGTGTCGTTCCGGGCATGGTGGCGATGGCGCTGTGGTTCACGGCCAGCGCGGTCGGCCCGCTGGTAACCCCGTGGGAGCGGCGGGCGAAGACCTACGAGCGTCTGATTGCGACGCCCGTCTCTCTGAAGGCCATTCTTGCCGGCGACGTCCTCAGCGGCCTGATCTTTGGGGTATGTCTGTCGGTAGTGCCTATCCTGCTCGGTCTGGCGTTGACGGACGCTTTCATCGTCGGCCCGATGAAGCTGGCCGGCGGCATCGTCTTGGGGGCCTTGAGCTTTGCGACGCTCGGAGTGTTGCTTGCCGCCCCGCCGGCCAGCAGCCCGTCGAACATCATGTTGCTGTCGAACCTAGTGCGGCTTCCGCTGCTGTTCGTCAGCGGGATATTCCTTCCGATTGCCGACATGCCGCCTTGGGCGCGGTGGGTGGCTCCGCTGTCGCCCCTGTCTTATGCGGGGGACATGATTCGCGGCGGCTTCGGGCAGGCGGGATATTTCCCTGCGTGGCTGGGCCCGGTCGCGCTTTTGGTATTCAGCGTCGTGTTGTTCTTGGGCGCACAGGCGTTTCATCGCCGCTGGCGAGCAAAGGGGCTGTGATGTGGGCGAGTACGGATGAAGATCGGCAGCTTTGAGTTCAACCTTCGAGAACTGGCCGGGTCGCTGGGCGACTTCGGCACGTTGCTGCCGCTGGCCATCGGGTACATCACCGTCTGCGGGCTGAATCCGGCAGGCCTGCTGGTCATGATGGGGCTGGTGAACATCGTCACGGGCTTGATTTATCGCCTCCCTATGCCCGTGGAGCCGATGAAAGTACTCGCCGTCGTGGCCATCGCCCAGGCCTGGACGCCGGAGAAGGTCTACACCTCTGGGCTGGTCATGGGCGCGGTCTGGCTGGCAATGGGCGCGACCGGCGCGATGGATTTCGTCGCTCGGTGGACGCCTCGCAGCGTGATTCGTGGCATTCAGCTCTCGCTGGGTACGCTGCTGGCCATTGAAGGCGTCAAGATGGCCAGCACGTGGTGGCTGCTCGGCGCGGCCGCTGTCGTCGTGGTTCTCTTGCTGCGGAGCAACCGCTACGCCCCGGCCTCCATTGTCCTGGTCGGCGGCGGGATTGTCATCATGGCCTTCCGAGGCCAGTTGGCCGAGGTGGGCGGCATCTCGCTATCGCTTCCGCCATTGACGATGGTGGACCCGCGCGAAATCTGGCCCGTGCTGCGGGACGCGGGGTTGGCGCAGATTCCTCTGACGGCCACCAACGCCGTGATCGCCACGAGTGTTCTCATCTCGGAATACTGGCCGAACCGGCGAGTCACGAACCGCCAGTTGGCGACCAACATGGGCGTCATGAACGTCGTGCTGCCGTTCTTCGGCGGTATGCCCCTTTGCCATGGGGCCGGAGGCCTGGCCGGGCAGCATTATTTCGGCGCGAGGACTGGCGGAACCAACATCATCGAAGGGACCATCGAGATCGGCCTGGGCATCCTGCTGGCCGGGAGCATCGCGTCGATCTTCGCCGCGTTTCCGCTCGCCATCGTCGGGGCGATGATGCTGCTGGTCGGTGTCGAGATGGTCAAGTTCGCCCGCGACCTGCGGTTCAACAGGCATCTCGTGCCCGTCGCGGCGACGTTGGCCGGTTCGCTACTGGTCAATATGGCCGTTGGCTTTGCGGCCGGGATGGCCGTCCACTACCTCTTGCTGGGCAAGGAGCATCGTCATGCAGACGCCCAGCGATGAACAGTTGATGCTGAGCGCCCGCGACGGCGACCTGGACGCCTTCGAGCAGATCGTGCTGCGCCACCAGGCCGAAGCGTGGCGTGTGGCCTATCGCTTCACGGGCGATGCCGCCGAGGCCGAGGACCTCGCCCAAGATGCTTTTCTGAAGATTCTTGACGCCGCGGCGCGCTACGAGCCCACCGCCACATTCCGCACCTACTTCTATAGGGTTCTGACGCGGCTGTGCATCGATCACCGTCGCAAGAAGCGGCCCGTTCTCGCAAATCCCTTCCCGAACATGCCTGACACCACGCCTTGTCCTTCAGCGCGGGCCGACCAGGCCGAGCGCGATGCGATGATTCAGGCTGCGCTGAACTCCCTGCCCGCCGACTACCGCATGGCGGTGGTGCTGCGGTACTTCGAAGGACTCAGCGGGGCCGAGATGGCTGAGGCGATGGGCCGCAGTGTCAAGGCCGTCGAGCGTTTGCTAGCGCGGGCCAAGGCCGCCCTGGAGCCGCAGTTGCGGCATCTTCTGGAATCGTGATCAGTTTCCGAGGGGGATTTTCCGGACCTGTTCGTTTGTTGAGATAGGAGACATCGGATGCACTGCGACAACGTGCAACAACAACTGAACCGCTTTGCGGTCGGCGATTTGCCGGTGGCGGATCGCCATGCCGTTCAGGCCCACCTGGCCGAATGTGCGGCTTGTCGAGCGAAGCTGGCGGAGCTCGACGCCGTGGCTGGCGTTGTCGCCAGTACCCCAACGCCGTCCATCCCATCGGGGTTTGCCTCCCGCGTGATGGCGGCCGCCCGAAAGCGGCAGGAGGCTCAACCCGTCGCCGTCTGGAACCTGCTGCGCTGGTGGCGTTTGGCGTCAGCCCCGATGCATGCCGCCGCTGCTGCGGTGCTGATCGTCGGCTTGAGTGTCGGTGTGGTGCTGGGATGGACCTCCGCGCCATCGGCCGCACGCGCCGAGACGGTTGCTGAGGTCGATCCGGTTGATGTGTATCAGATCGACTACCTCGGCGAGGCCCCGTCGGGATCGCTGGCCGACAGCTACCTGACGCTCGTCTCGGCCACGAACGAGGGAGGACGCTGATCATGTGGAAGAAGATTGCCCCCTTGCTGATCTTGCTCTCGGTGGCCCTGAACATCGCCTTCATCAGCGTCTGGGCTGTCCACGCGGCCCGGACCCACTGGCCCACTGACGCGGCAGGCGATAGCGAGACGTGGTGTCCGCTGCATCGTCGCCTCAACGTGACGGATGAGCAGTGGCAACGGATCGAGCCGCGCATCGCGGAGTTCCGCGCTCGGTCGCAAACAATATGCGCCGATCTGAACCGCCTGCGAACCGAGTTGATCGACCTGATCGCCTCCGACAACCCGGATCGAGACGCCATCTCGGCCAAGCAGGAAGAGATTCGCGCCGGTCAGCAGCGGATGCAGGAACTCGTGGTCGAGCATTTGCTGGCGGAGAAGGAAGTGCTCACCGCCGAGCAGCAGAAGGAGCTGTTCGATCTGATCCGTCAGCGCAGCGCCTGCCACGGGCCGGGCCGCATGATGGGCCTGCCGGGGGCGGGTTCCTCTCCCGGCAGCCGGAAGGACCAACCCCAGGAGTGACCGCTTGAGAAGCTTGGCCCTCATCATGTGTCTGTCTGCCCTGGTTTATCTCGGTGGCTGCGCAAGCCTCGACCCGTGGGGCGAATTCGACGCTCTGCCGCAATCCCGCTCGCAGTCGTTTGACGCGGAGATCGATGCGGCGGAATTGACCCCAGCTGGTTCGTCGGACCTCGCGTCCGAACTGACCGGGCGGACACTTTCATTGGGCCAGTGCGTCACCGTCGCTCTGGAGCACAACCCGCGCACGGCCGAGTCCTGGCAGGCGATTCGCGCCGCAGCCGCTCGCACCGGCCGGGCCAAGGCCGACTACCTGCCCATCATCGGCTTCACATCGAGCGCCGCACGTGGCGAGACGGTCCAGCTCGACCGCGACAACGACCTCGGCACGCAGAACCGCTACGACGGCGTATTCGGGCTGCGGTGGCTGATCTTCGACGGCGGCGGTCGCGAGGCCCGTGTGGATGCCGCGACGGCCGAAGTGCTGGCGGCGGGGTTTCGGCACAACACCGCCTTGCAGGATGTGGCCCTGCTGACGGTCGAGTCGTACTACAACCTGCTCGCCAGCCGGAGTTTTCGCCAACTTGCCGAAGAAACCGTCCGTCAGCGCGACTACCAGCTCCGCCTGGCCCAGGCGCGGCACAAGGCGGGCGTGGTCAGCAAATCAGACGTGCTGAGGGCCGAGACGGAGAAGGCCGACGCCGAGCTGAACCTGGTGCGAGCGAGGAACGCGGTCGAGGTCGCCCAGGGGCGTCTGGCCAGCGCGATGGGCGTGTCGGTCTCGACCAACTTCCAGATCGCGGACCTGCCCGAGTCGCATTACGAGCAACAGATTGACGACATGCAGGCGCTGCTCGCCGAGGCTGCAGGTAACCGCCCTGAACTCAAGACCGCGCTGGCTCAGGTGCGCACGCAGGAGGCGGGCGTTCGCCTGGCCGAGTCGCGGTACTGGCCCGCCCTGGCCGTCGACACGGGCCTGGGCTGGATCGGGCGGAGTTTTCCGCCCGACCAGCGGCAGTGGACGGTCGGTGCCGCGATCGATCTGCCGCTGTTTACCGGCTTCGACCGCAACTATCAGCTTCACGCCAGCAAGGCCGAACTGGATCGCGCCCTGGCCTCCCGCCGGATCGTCCTCCAAGGCGTGGAACTGGAGGTCTGGACCGCTTACTGGCAGGCCATCGAGGCCACGCAGGCCATCGGCGCTGCCGAGCGGTTCGTCGCCAGCGCCGAGGAAAGCGCCCGCGTGGCCGAGGGCGAATACAAAAACGGCACCGGCTCGATCATCGGCACGATCGACGCCCAGACCCAACGCACCGTCGCCCGGGACAGGCTTATCCAGGCCCGGCTGGACTGGCGCACGGCCATCGCACGGCTGGAACGGGCCGTGGGCCGGTCGCTGACTAAGCGGGCCCAGCCGCTCGCGCCGGAAGGAAGTGAGTGATTTTGAAGAAGAACGTGAAGCGAATGCTGCCGATCATGGCGGTGCTGGTCGTGGCAGCCGGTGCGGGCGTGGCTTGGTACGGCCTTTCGAAGCAAGCCGCCCAGTCGTCGCCACAGAACTCAGGCAAAAAGCCCAGGCCCTTGCAGGTGGAAGTTCATCCGGTGCAACGGGGCGAGATTGTCCAGCGCCTGGAACTCAGCGGTGAAGTGGTGGCCACCGACGCGGTCGTGATTGCCGCGACGAAGGAAGGCCCGATCGAGTACTGCCCGTGGCGTGAGGGCGACGAAGTCAAAGGCCCTCACCGGGAAGGCGAGGCGGTTACGCCGGGCCAGAAGCTCGTTGAGATCGACCGTGAGGTGCATCGGGCCGAAGTTCAGACGGCAGAGGCGACGCTGGCGGTCGCCCGAGCGCGATTGGCCGACCTGAAGGCCGGCGCTCGGCCCGAGGAAATCCAAAAGGCTGAGGCCAACGTCCGGCGCTGGCAGGCGACATTGGCCGAGGCGCGACGCAGTTACGAGCGGCAGGAACAACTGATCGCGGACGATTTCACTTCGCAGCAGAGCGTCGACCAGGCCCGCGAGCGGATGGAAGTCGCTCAGGCGGAGCTTGCCGCCGCCCAGGAAACCCTCCGCATGCTCAAGGCCGGGCCGACCGAAACCGAGATCGCCGTCCAGGAGTCGGCGGTCAAGGAAGCGGCCGCTCGCCTGGCCCTGGCCAATGCGCACCTGTCTGAGTGCATCGTCACCGCTCCCTTCGATGGTGTGATCACCGCCGTGCATGTCCGTCCCGGCGACCTGGCCACGCCGCGCAGCCCGCTTCTGGAGATGTACGCCCCGGACTCGCTGGTCATTCGCTTCTCCGTGCCCGAGGCGCAGGGCTCGGCCGTTCGGCCGGGGCTTCGGCTCGAAGTGACGCTGGATGCCCTGAATGGACGAGCGTTCGACGCCGAGATCACCCGCGTCTACCCGCAACTGGACGAGGCGATGCGCACGCGCACGGTCGAGGCGAAGCTGACCGAACCGGCGGAGATCGTTCCGCACATGTTCGCCCGGCTGAAGCTCGAATTGCGGCGTGCCGACGATGCCGTGCTCGTCCCCGCCGAGGCCGTCCTGACCGCGCCGACGGGCGAGCGCTATGTCTTCGTGGTCAATCAGGGCAAAGCGCACCGGCAGGTCGTGGAAGTTGGCATTGAGCAGGAAAAGACGATCCAGGTCCTCAGCGGCCTTCAACCCGGCCAGCGCGTGGTCGTGGCCGGTCAGGCGGCGCTGCGTGACGGCCAGCCCGTTCGTGTACCCGGCGAGCACCCGACGGGCGGAGCGGGAGGCCCCAGCGGCAATCAACAAGCAACCAGCGGTCCGCGTCCGGATGCGGGGGTTGGTCAATGAGGATTACCGAGCTCTCCGTCCATCGTCGCCTGGCCACCGGCGCGATCACGCTGGCGGTGGTCGTCCTTGGCCTGTACGGCCTGTGGCGACTGCCCGTCGATTACCTGCCTGAAGTGACGTACCCGGTGGTCAAGGTCCATATCCGTTGGCCGGGTGCGACGCCGGAGGAGATCGACCGAGACATCGCCGATCCGGTCGAACGGCTGATGGCCACCGTTGACCGTCTGGACGACCTGGAGTCCACCTGCCGCGAGGGCGTGTATTCGCTCGATGTGCGGTTCGAATACGGTGCGGACGTGGACGTGGCGTTCCAGGACGTGCTGGCCGCCCTGACCCGCGCCGAGCAGGACCTGCCGGACGACATCGACCCGCCTTACGTCTTCAAAGCCGACCCGTCGCAGTTGCCGGTGATGCAACTGACGATCCGCTCGGATCGCTGGGGGCCTGTGGAACTGCGCGAATGGACGGACAACTGGTTGCAGGACCGCATCCTCGCGGTGCGTGGTGTGGCGGGCACGGAGATCGTCGGCGGGCTGGAACGGGAAATCCGCATCCTGCTCGATCCGTTGCTCATGGAGAAGCACCGCGTACCGCTCCAGACGGTTATGCAGCGCCTGGCCGACGAGAACGTCGAGCAGACCGGCGGACGCGTCACCGTCGGCCGGCGCGAGATCATCGCCCGCACCATGGGCGAGTTCGACGACCTGGAGCAAATCCGCTCGGTCTTGATCGCCCACCGTGGTGAAAACAAGCTCTACCTGCGCGACATCGCCCGAGTCGTCGATTCACATGAGGACGAGCGAATCATCGCACGCTTCAACGGCCAACCGTGTGTCAAGCTGTCGGTCTTCAAGGAGGCCGAACGGAACACCGTCGAGGTCGCACTGGCCGTGCAGGATCAACTGGACGAACTCGGTCCGGTGCTGCCGGAGGGACTCGAGCTCGGGTTTGTCGAGAACCAGGCCGAGTATGTCGCCGGGGCGCTGGCGGGTGTGCGCGATGCCGCCATCGGAGCGATGATTCTGTTGGTGATCGTGGTCTGGCTGTTCCTCGGCAGTTTCCGCCAGGTGCTGGTCATGGTCGTGGCCTTGCCGCTGACGCTGATCATCAACTTCGGCCTGATGAAGGTCGCCGGGTTCTCACTGAACATCTTCTCGCTAGGCGGATTGGTCGTGGCCATCGGTGTGGTGCTGGACAACTCCATCGTCGTCATCGAGAACATCAGCCGTCTGCGGCACGAACGCCCCGAGGAAGCAGCCGATCAGCACGCCATCGGCGGCTCGGCCGAGGTCGGACCGGCCATCGTCGCCGCCACGGTCTCGTTCCTGGCCCTGTTCGTGCCGTTCCTGCTGGTGCCGGGCCTGACCAGCCTGCTGTTCCGCGAACTGATTCTCGTGATTGCAGGCATCGTCATCATCAGCCTGGTCGTGGCGGTGACGCTGACGCCGATGCTCGTCACGATCTTCTTCGGCCGGGCCAGGCAGCGCCGCAGCGCCACGCGGTTCGAGCGGTTCTTCGACCGCTTCACTGATGGCTACGGCTGGCTGCTCGATCTCGCCCTGCGCGGGCGCTGGGCGGTGGCGCTGGCGTTCGTCGCGGTCCTGGCCCTGGCCTTCTGGACGGTCGGCCGGGTGGGTGGTGAATTCCTGCCGCCCGTCGACGACGGACGCATCATGATCAAGGTCATGATGCCGACCGGTGCCTCCGTGCAGGAGACCGACCGGGTTCTGCGACAGATCGAGCAGCGCCTCGCCGACGACCCATTGATCGAGAGCACCTTCGCCATGGCGGGCGGAAAAGTCATGGGCCTTTACACCTACGAGGTCGCCAATCAGGGGCAAATCGACATCCAGCTTGTCCCCAAGGCCCGCCGCGACATCAGCACCACCGACTACGTTACGCGCCTCCAGCCGATCGTCGGCCAGGTGCCCGCCTTCGGCGGGCGGATCATGGCCCGCCAGATGCCTATCAAGGGCATCCACGGCCTGCGCGCCGCCGAAGTCGTCGTCGAGATTCGTGGCCAGGAGATGGACACGCTCGCCGACCTGGCCGACCGGACAGCCCAGACGATGGGCGGCATGAGCGCGTTCCGCAACGTCTCGGTGTCGATGGACATCACCAAGCCCGAGTACCAGGTGCGGGTAGACCGCACGAAGGCGGCCGAGTTGGGCGTGTCCGTCGGCGACATCTCCGGCACGCTGCGCTCGCTGATCACCGGCGCGGTCGTCAGTCGCTACCGCGAGGCCGGTGAGTATTACGACATGCGGGTGCTGGTCCCCGAGAGCCAGTTGACCTCCCGCCAGCGGGTGGAAAATCTGGTCGTCTCCGGCAGCGGTGGCGACGCCATCCGGGTGCGCGACGTGGCGAACGTCCGTGAAGCGGTCGGCCCGCTGGAAATCGTCCGCAAGAACCAGGTCAAGCAGGTGTCTGTCGAAGCCAGCACCGCCGGGGTGGACCTCGCCACGGCCGTGGCCGACCTACGCACCACGCTGAATAATCTCGACCGTCCGGCGGGATATGAGTTCGACTTCGGTGGACAAGCCGAACTGATGGCTGACATGCGGCAGGCCATCGTCGCCGTGCTGGCCTTCGCCGTGTTCTTCTCGTTCATCGTCCTGACGGTACAGTTCAACAGCGTCAAGCTTCCGGCCCTGATCCTGGGCAGCGCCCCGTTCTGTCTGACCGGCCTGGTGTTCGGCCTGTACGTCTCCGGCCTGGCCTTCGGAGCAACCGTGCTGATCGGCATCCTGGTGGTCATCGCCCTGACGGTCAACGACGGCGTCCTGCTGATGACCTTCGCCGAGGAACTCCACCAGCGACAGGGCCTGCCCGGCCGCGATGCCGTTCTCCAAGCCGCGAAGATTCGCCTGCGCCCCCGACTGATGACCACCATCACCACGATGATCGGCTTCACGCCCCTGGCCCTGAACCTCGGCGAGGGCGCGGACATGCTCCAGCCCATGGCCATCGGAGCTATTGGCGGCCTGGCCACCGAAGCCATCGTCGCCTTGTTCTTCATGCCGTGCTTGTACGCCCTGTTTACAGCAAGGCCTCCGAAGGCGGACTGTTGAGGGAATGGCAGCCGTTGAAGGGCCGCAAATTCAGCACTTCAGCTGACTTGGCTGGCGATTGGTTACTGGCAATTTTCTTGCGAACACTTGCAGGATGCGGGGTCTTGTTGCTAATGTGAGCGTACAGTCACGCACTCAATCAGGAGGCAGCCCCATGGATGCCGATCAGAAGCGGATGTACAAGTTGAAGGCCGATGGGGGGGCGGAGGATTCGAGAGCGTCGTACGTTCGGTTTGGCCGGTATGGACGAACTTCTTCGCCAGCATCTTCGGGGCCTTCATGTACTTCGCTACGCTGACGGAGGTGCCGATCCTTCAGGGGC
>JAGXKT010000009.1 GCA_018335035.1 Phycisphaerae bacterium | reverse complement strand
GCATCCTGCTTCTGGTCCTGTTTTTCTTCCCGTGGGTGCGGGTCTCCTGCGGCGTGCCGGACGCTAACGCCACGGTCGCCACGGCCAGCGGGTGGCAACTGACGCTTGGGCGCTACAGCGAGCCGGACTATGGCGAGCAGGGCGGTGCAGATCTGGGAGACGAATTGCGCGTTCCGGCTGGCGCCAGCGTCGACAGTCGCCCGAAGTTCATTTTGGCGCTGATCGCCGCGATGGGAATCGTGGCTGTGGCGGCGCTAGCGCTGTGGGGCAAGCTCTCCGAGGAGGGGGCGGGGCATTTGCTGGCTTTGCTGGGCATTGTCGGCGTGGTCGTTACCGTATTGGCGTTTTTTGTGAGTTTTGACCAGGAGATCACACGCGGACTCAGTGACGCAGGTTACGATGCTGAGCAACCGGTGCCCACCCAACCGGCACCAATGTCAATGGCAGACAATCCCACGGAGCGAAAAATCATTGATGTTGCTCAAGCTGCTCAGAAATTTGCTCAGCATAAGAAGATGAAAGCTCTGATGCTCACAGATACAACTCCTCACCTGTGGCTATCGCTGGTGCTCTACATCCTCGTCGGCGCGACGGGCGCCGGGATGGTCCTGCTGAACCGTGCCGCCTCGGCCGAAGAGCGGGGCAGGCGGTCCGTCATCACCCCCGCGCCGCCGAAGCGCAAGGAACTGCCGATCGCGGAACGCCACGCAGCCGGCACGCGGGGCGAGCACGACCTCGCCCCCCGCGGCGACGAGGCGCCCGGCGAGACCGGCACCGGCGAAAAAGGCCCAAGTGATTCGTCCGCGAAAGACGAGAAGGACTGACGGGCGGCGGCGATGGCGACGACGTGTCTGAAGTCATGAGCGATTCGGCGATAGTGACGGCATCGTGGTGGATCACGCAGCACTGGGCGGCGGTGGCCATCGGTGTGACGCTGCTGTCGCTGGTGCTGTTCGTGGCGCTGGTGGTCGGCAAGTACGTTCGCATCTCCCTGAACATCTTCTGCGATACGCCGGCGCCGCAATTCATCAGCTCCGTAGATTTCCGCCCGGTGACCGGCGAGGTCGTCCGCTTCCGAAGTTTCGACGGTACGTCGTTGCGCGGCATGCACGTCCGGGCCGCCCGTGGCAGCCACGCGGGGCGCGGCACGATCGTCTTCTGTCACGAGTTCGGCGCCGATCTCCACACCGCCGGACGATACGTCCGCCCACTGGTCGAGGCCGGCTTCGACGTGTTCACGTTCGACTTCCGCGGACACGGTGAAAGCTCCTGCGACAAGCGCTACCACCCGCTGCAATGGCCGTCTGACAAGGATATGGAAGACGTCCTCGGGGCCTGTGCCTATGTGGAGACGGCGCTGGAGGCCGAGGGGCGTCCGCCACAGATCGGCGTGTTCGGCATCTCGCGCGGTGCTGGGGCGGCGCTGCTGGCCGCCTCGAGCGACCCGAACATCCAGGCCATCGTCTGCGACGGGGCGTTCAACACGGCCAGCACGGTCATCACGATGATGAAACGCTGGGCGCACATCTATGCCCGCGTGCGGCTGGTGTACGAGAATCACCCGGAGGGGTTCTGGCAGATGCTGTACTGGCTGCTCGTGCGTTTCGCCCAGCGCCGCCAGGGGTGCCGGTACCCGTCGGTGCGCCGCGCGCTGAAGGAAATGCAACCGCGCCCGGTCTTCTTCATCCACGGCCAGCGGGATAGGTACATCGAGCAGGAACAGACGCGGCTGCTGTATTCCGTCGCACCGCGACCGCGCTACCTGTGGATCGCCCCCGGGGCAAAGCACAACCAGTCGGCGGTCGTCGAGCCGCAGCAATACGCGACGCGGACGATCGCGTTCTTCCGCAAGCACCTCGCCTGCGAGGCGGTTGATGAGTCACAGATCACCGCGCCGGCGACCGACGAAGCCGGTGCGGCCTGAGACGACGCTCAGCCGGACGGCAGCATGTACGGCAAAACGTCGCCGAGGTCGAGCACGCGCAATGCGAAGCCCAGCACGTGAACGAACAGCCAGCTGATCGGGCGGAATACCTTGCGGCGCAACACCGTCTCCAGAACCATCGGGGCGAAAATCAACGCGGCCAGCGCGATCCGCCCGTAGCGAATCTGCCACTGCATGAAGCGCATCCGCTGGTCCGTCGTCGGCAGCGACTCGCGCAGGATATGGTGCCCGTCGAGGGGAAACAAGGGAATCAGGTTGAACATGCCGAGCCCGATGTTGGCCATCATCGTCCAGCCCAGCAGGAGGAAGCCGGCGCGCTCGAGTGGGGCTTTCGGAGCCCCGATGGTCATGTAAAGCAGCTTGAGCCCGAGCCCGCACAACACGGCCAGGCAGAAGTTGCTCATCGGTCCGGCCAGCGAGACGGCGATGTCGCCGAGCCGGCGGGGATGGAGGTTGTTGGGGTTGACCGGTACGGGACGCGCCCAGCCGATGAAGCGCGTGACGACCAGCACGATCGTGCCGATCGGATCCAGGTGCGCCAGCGGATTGAGCGTACAGCGGCCCTGGTTCTTCGCCGTCGCGTCGCCGAAGGCCAATGCCGTCCGCGCGTGCGCGTATTCGTGGACCGTCAAGCTCAGCAGCAGCGGCCCGACCAGCAACAGGATCTCGTAGATGGATTGCGCGTCCATGCCGGCTGTTATACCACGTCAGGCGTCTTCGCGCGGCGCCCGGATCGCATGCGGCCGCAAAGCGGTGTTGCCTCCGTGCGGACAAGTCGCTACAGTCTGGTTCCATGAGCGATGTCATGGATTTGATGCGGTCGGTTCGCGACCAGACCGACGAAACGGAATTCCACACCCCGCTGCCGGACGGCTACCAGCTCGGGCAGACCCGCTACGTGGCGGTCTTCGGGACGGTCATGAGCGGGCTGGGCAAGGGCATTTTCTCCTCATCCGTCGCCAAGCTCCTGAAGGACAAGTCCCTGCGCGTCTCGCCGATCAAGCTGGAGGGTTATCTCAACATCGATTCCGGCACGCTGAACCCGTACCGCCACGGCGAGGTGTTCGTCCTGGACGACGGCATGGAATGCGACATGGACCTGGGCACCTACGAGCGGATGCTCGACCAGAACCTCAGCCGCGAGAACTTCGCCACCAGCGGGCAGATTTATCGCAACGTGCTGGACAAGGAACGCGCCGGCGACTACCTCGGCCGCGACGTGCAGATGATCCCGCACGTCACCGGCGAGGTGAAACTCCGCCTGCGTGAACTGGCCGTCAAGACGTCCGCCGACGTGGTCTTCGTCGAGGTCGGCGGAACGGTCGGCGATATCGAAAACGCCTTCTACATCGAGGCGTTGCGCGAGATGAACTACGAAGAGGGCGCCGGCAGCGTGCTGTTCGTGGCGCTGACGTACGTGTTGCGCCCGCCGGCGCTGGGCGAGCAGAAGTCCAAGGCCGCCCAGCTCGGCATCAAGCGCCTGATGGAATCCGGCGTGCATCCGCATGTGATCGCCTGCCGGTGCGAGACGCCCGTGACGGACAAGGTCCGCCAGAAGATTTCCGTGTACACCAACGTGCCGCTGCAGCGCGTGTTCTCCATGCACGACCTGCCGAGCATCTACATGCTGCCCGAGCAGATGCGCGAGGCCGGGCTGGACAGCGAGATCGTGCAGTTGCTCGACCTCGGCGCGCGTGTCAACTCGGCCACCGACGCGCGGGCGGCGCTGGAATGGCAGGAATTCACGGCACGGCTTGCCCGCCCCGAGCACGAGGTTCGCATCGGCATCACGGGAAAATACACGGCCCTGCGCGACAGCTATGCCAGCATCATCAAGGCGTTGGAGCACGCCGGCGGCGCCAACCGCGCCCACGTCAAGGTCGAATGGATCGACACCACGGACATCGACGACGACAACGTCGCCGAGCGGCTTGCCGGCGTCGACGGCGTCATCGTCCCCGGTGGCTTCGGCGTGCGTGGCACGGCCGGCAAGATCGCCGTCGTCCGCCACGTGCGCGAGCAAGGCATTCCGTACCTGGGCATCTGTCTGGGGTTCCAGATGGCCGTGGTCGACTACGCGAGGAACGTGTGCGGATTGGACGACGCCGACAGCACGGAGATCAACCCTGACTGCGAGCATCCTGTTGTCAGCATTCTGCCCGAGCAGAAGCAAATCGAAGGTCTCGGCGGCAACATGCGCCTCGGCGGGCAGGATGTGGTCATCACGCCGGGCACGCTGGCGGCGGAGCTGTTCGCTGCCGACGCGGCGGCGGGCGAAGCGTCCGGGCGCGTCCGCGAACGCTTTCGCCATCGTTTCGAGGTGGACCCCGAGTACGTGGAGACGCTCGAAGAGGGCGGGCTGATCTTCTCCGGGCGGCACCCGGAGCATCCGATCATGCAGATTCTCGAACTGTCGCGCGACGTACATCCGTATTTCATCGCGGCCCAGTTCCACCCCGAACTGACCAGCCGCCCGCTGACGCCTCAGCCGATGTTCCGCGGCCTGGTCGCCGCGGCGCTGGCGCGCCGCCATGAGACGACCGGTCAACCCGCCTGCTGAGCGCTCGCCGGCGGCTGCGGATGCCCGCTCGGGCCCGGACGACGCTACTGACTGTCGCCCGTGTCGTCGCCTTGGGCTTCCGCGTATTGCGGCGTCTCGGGCCCACCGGCGGCCTTGACCGCGCGGTAGAAGCACCAGCCCAGCCCGATCACCAGCACCGCGACCATGACGGCGAGTACGATGTATCCCTCGCCAGCCAGTTCCGTCGCTTCACGCGGCCTGCTCTGTGCGGCGGACTCAACGGTCGGATGCGTGAGCAGGTAGGCGCCCATCCAGAACCCGCCGGCGGCACCGACCGTCATGACCCCCAGACCGCCGGCCAGGCGCGCGAAGCCGCTGGGGCGCCGCTGGCCATGCTCAGCGCCCCAGACGACGATCGACCCCAGCGCTGCCGCTGCCAACGCCAGCACGCCCGCCAGCGGCGCCAGCCAAGTCGCCGGAACGCCGGCCACACGCCATATGTCGAACTTCATGGCCGGAAAACTCGCCATCAGCCGGAAGGCGTACGCCAACGCCGCCAGCGCGGTGGCGACGAGAACGGTGCCGAGAACTCCAATGCCCCGCCCTTGGCGCGGCCGCCCGACACCGACGGCATGCGTGTTCGCCCCGGGCGAGCGAATCGCGCTGAACACCACCGCGAGCACAGGCAAGGTGACCGCCACAATCAGCCCGACCAGCGTCGGCACTTGCAGCACGCCGTCAGCATCGTAGAGGAACTCGCCGCCGGCGAACTTCTCCAGAAGCGACCACGTGAACAGGCCGCTGAGGGCAAGGGGCGCAACGTAGCGGATGATCCAGTCCCACCAGATGCCCAGTCGCCAGTCGCTGCGTTCATTGGCGTGCTCGCGCAGCCGACCGATGCGATACCCCCAGCCGACCACGGCCGCCTCGAGCAGCCCAAGAAGCACAATGCCGCCCCAGGCGCTGTTGATGAAACTGTCGATGCCGCCGAGCCAGTTCATGCCGCCGCGCGTGCAGTAGACCAGCCCCAGGCCGAATCCGACAACCGTCAGGCCGATGAGCGTCCAGGAGCGCTTCCAACCGGTCTTGTCAACCAGCGAGGCCAGCACGCTTTCGGTGATCGAGAAGGCCGAGTCGATCCCCAGCAGAAGCAAGGCCACGAAGAACACCGCGCCGAACCACGCCGCGCCGGGCAATTGCGCCAAGGCGTAGGGAAAGGCGATGAACGCCAGGTGAGGGCCTTTGTCGACAACGTTCTCGACGGGTACGGGTGCTCCGGCCTGCGTGGTGATAAAGGCCATGGCCCCGAGCGTGCTGAACACGGCCACGCCCGCGACGAAGCTGGTCGCCACATCGGCCAGGCCGATGATGGCGGCGTTGTTGTTGATGTCGCTCTTGCGGTGCAGGAAGCTGGCGTAGGTAATCATCACGCCGAACGCCAGCGACATGGAGAAGAACATCTGCCCGAACGCCCATCGCCACGTCTCCGGCTTGGTCAGCATGTCCCAGTCCGGGGCAAGGTAGAAGTTCAAGCCCTGCGTTGCCCCCGGCAGGGTCAGCCCGCGGATCGTCAGGATCATCAGCATGATCCAGGGGACGGGGACCGTCCAGAGGACCACCTTGCCGACCAAGCGCACACCCCGGAAAATGCACAAGTACATCAGCACCCAGATGACCGCCAAGCTTGCGACCACCGGTCCGATGAGCCGGCCGAAGTCCCAACCCCGGTGCCCGGCGGCGACTTCGCTATCGGTCCATTGGTGGAGGTAGTCGTTGTTGAAGAAGGTCTTGGCGTTCTCGACGCCATCGACGCCCTCGCCGGCCCAGGGCAGCGGGTTGCCGGTGACAATGGACTTGAGGCATTCGACCAGGTACCCGCCGCACCACGCCAACACCACGGGATAGTAGGTGATGATCACGAATCCCAGCAGGATGCCCCACCAGCCGACCGGCTCGGACCTTCGGTTGATGCCGCGGTAGGCGTCCGGCGCCGCCCGCTGCGTCATGTGGCCCAGGGAGAACTCCAGGATCATCAGGGGAATGCCGATGACGATCATCGCCAGCAGGTAGGGGACCAGAAACGCGCCGCCGCCGTGGGCGTGGACCTTGTAGGGAAAGCCCCACAGGTTGCCCAGCCCGACGGCCGACCCAACCGCTGCCAGAATGAACCCCGCCCGCGAGCCCCAGTTTTCCCGCTGTTCTTCCAGCAACGGTGATTCGGCCATTGGCGTAGCCCTTTCGTCACATGCGTTTCTGCGCGTCCGTGCGCCGTCGCGGCGGGCGTATCTTGACCGATCCGCCGCGGCGCGACAAGCGCTTTTGGCTGGCCGGTCGGCGCCCGCCGCACGTAGCATGGCGCCATGACACACCCGACACCTGAGTTGCGAGCATTCCTCCGCGACTGCGGCGTGCCGCGCGAGCGACTGGACGCAGGCCGCCCGGGAGGGCTCGACGTCATGCGGCGCCTCTGTGCAGACCTTCGCGCCGCCAACGCGCGGACCAACCTGACGCGCCTGACGGACGAGGAGGCCTTCTGGGCGCTTCACGTGGCCGACAGCTTGCTGGTCGGACGTGTTGCGGGGGAGTTGCTGACCGAGCCGCTGACGGTCGCGGACGTGGGATGCGGGGGGGGGTTCCCGTTGCTGCCGCTGGCGTGGGCCAATCCGCGGCTGGCCGCCGTCGGCATCGAGCCGCGCCGCAAGAAGGCCGATTTCGTCGCCGCCGAGGCCTCGGCGCTGGGGCTGGATAACGTCTCCGTGGTGCCGCTTCAGGCGCGCGAGGCCGGACGCGACGCGGCCCATCGCGGTCGCTACGACGCCGTCTGCCTGCGGGCCGTCGGACCGGCGGCGCGACTGATCCGCCACTGCCGCACCCTGCTCCGCATAACGGCCGGAGCAAGGATGATCTTCTACAAAACGCCGGCAGGCGTGAAATCGGAGCTGAAGGCCGCGGAGGGCGAAGCCCGGGCGCACGGCTTGTCGGCGAGCGTCTCGCCGGTGTTGGCGCTGCCCGACGGGCAGCAGCGGCAGTTCATCATCATGGCGAGGTGAACCGGCATGGCCGTGCATTGATTCGAGGTGACGTTCACGGTATCACCAATCGGCCGAGTGCCGTACGGGCCCGGCATAAAGGGAAGGGCGATGGTGCGTTTGGCGATTGTGGGAATCGGCGGTTACGCAGCGCGGTTGATCGACGCGATCCGCGCCGTTTCGGACGCGGCGGATTGTCGGCTCGTGGCCGCCGCCGACAGGCATTTGAAGTCCCTCGGCGGGCACGCTGATCGGCTGCGTCACGAGGGCGTCGCGCTGTTCGAGGACGCCGAGGAGATGCTCCGCGCGGTCGCGGGCAACTGCGACGCCGTCTACATCGCCGGCAGCATCGCCACGCACGCGCCACTGGTGATCGCTGCGGCCGAAGCGGGCCTGCACGTGCACTTGGAAAAGCCGCCGGCTGCGACGATTGACGAGGTCGACGCCATGATCGCCGCTTTGGAACGACATCGGCGGCTGTGCCTGGTGGGGTTTCACCAAATTCACAGCCCCGATGCCCAACAACTCAAGCGGCGGCTTGCCGACGGGCGGCTCGGCGAGGTTCACTTGCTCGTCTGCCGCGCCGGCTGGCCGCGGACGCGCGCGTATTACGCGCGTAACACGTGGGCCGGCCGCCTGCGTGACGCCGGGCGGTGGGTATTGGACGGCCCGGCGACCAACGCGCTGGCCCACCAGATCACCAACGTGCTGTACGCCGGCTCGACGGATGCGCGAGGGTATGCCGAGCCGGTCGCCGTCCGCGGTGAGCTGTACGCAGCGCGGGCCGACGGCGATCCGCAGAACACGTCGCACGATACGGCCGCGATCGAAATCCGTCTGGCGGGCGGTGCGACGGCCTACTGGTTGGGCAGCCATTGCACGGGTAATCGCTTCGGGCCCATCATTGAGATCGTCGCTGAGCGCGGGCGGGTGGTCTGGAAGCCGCCGCATTTCGCTGAGATCACATACGCCGGCGGACAGCGTGAGACCTTGCCCGGCGACCGGCCGCACGTGCCGATGGTACGTAACTTCGTCGAGGCGGTCCGTTGCGGCGAGGGCTCGCGCCTGCGATGCACGTTGGCCGACGCCAGGAAGTTCATCCTGGCGCTGAACGGCGCCCACGAAAGCAGCCGGCACGTTCATCGCATCGGCTCGGCGCACGCTCATGTTGTCGAGGCGGGTGCGGAGGCAGAGCGCACGGTCGTAGACGGGCTCGACGACCTGGTGAGCCGTGCCGCCGCTGAGCGGAGACTACTGAGCGATCTGGACGGCGCCCCGAACTGGGCCGTGTCCACCGATGTAGTCGATCTTTCCGGCTACGCGGCCTTTGGGCAGCGTTTCTCCG
This sequence comes from Phycisphaerae bacterium, assembly GCA_018335035.1. Lineage (GTDB taxonomy): Bacteria > Planctomycetota > Phycisphaerae > SM23-33 > SM23-33 > JAGXKT01. The sequence continues at coordinate 91,165 of JAGXKT010000009.1, read as the reverse complement.
TCAAGGCGGAGCACTCCACATGCTGAAGGAGCACAGCCAGGTCGTCGTGGCGCTGATGGCCCTGCTGGACGTTGCGGTAACGGTCGCAACGTGGTTGGCGTGCTACTGGGTGCGATTCCACAGCGGGTGGTTCAGCTATATCGAGCCCGAGCCGCCCGGCGTGTCATATATTGCCGACGTCATTGTGGTGACGGTCCTGTTGGTCTTGCTGATCTTCGCGGCCCTGCGTCTTTACCGACCGCGGCGGATTCAGTCTCCTCTAGCCGAGGCGTGGGACCTTCTGAAGGCCTGTCTTGCTGTCTGGGCCGTTGAGGTCGTCATCAGCCACTTCCTGCATAGTGCGCCCGTCTCGCGCAAGCTTCAGGGGATGTTCCTGGTGGTCTGGCCGGTTGTGATGATCGGCTATCGCGCCACGGCGCGGGTGGGCCTGCGACGGTTGCGGCGCGCGGGGCGCAACATTCGCTCGTGCGCGATTGTCGGCGCCGGCCGTCTCGGACAGACATTGCTCCACGTCCTTCGGCGCCGGCGGTGGAGCGGGTACGAAGTCGCTTATTTCATCGAGGACCGACGCATCGGGCAGACGCTGCGCGACGTGCCCATCCATGGGCCGCTCGCCGAGGCGGATCGCATTCTGGAAGCCGAGCCGGTCGACGTCGTATTCATTGCGCTCGCTCGCGATCGTGGCCGGCAGCTTGAAGGCGTTCTGGATGACCTCTCGGGCGAGACCGTGGATGTCAACGTGGTTCCCGATCTGCTGAGTTATCACTTCCTGCGTCATGAGGTCAGGCAATTCGGCCCGCTGCCGATCGTCAACATCACGCACAGTCGCCAAACCGGGTGGAACGCCGTCGCCAAGCGTGTTTTTGACATCATCATGTCGTTGGTGGCGCTGATCGTGTTGTCGCCGTTGATGCTGGTCCTGGTCCTGCTGGTCAAGCTCACCAGCCGCGGAACGGTCTTCTACAAGCAATGCCGCGCAGGTCTGGGCGGGGAGGCATTCACGATCTACAAGTTCCGCAGCATGGTCGCCGACGCCGAACGCCGGGGTCCGCAATGGGGGGCCGGGTTGGACGACCCGCGCATCACGCGTCTCGGCCGCGTCCTGCGCAAATTCAGTCTCGACGAGCTGCCGCAGTTGCTCAATGTGTTGCGGGGCGAGATGTCGCTGGTGGGCCCGCGCCCGGAGCGCCCGGAATTCATTCGCCGCTTTCGTCGGAGGTTCTCACGCTACATGCTGCGGCACCACGTCAAGTCGGGCATGACCGGTTGGGCACAGGTCAACGGCTACCGGGGGCAGGCGGACCTGAAGAAGCGCCTCCAGTTCGACTTGGACTACATCAACCGCTGGTCGTTCGGATTCGATTTGTGGATCCTGTTGCTGACGGTGGCGCGCGGCTTCGTCCATCCACGGGGCTCGCATTCAGACGGCGACGGATCACATCCGACGGAGGACGAGGTCTGAGCGTGCACATGCATGTTTCGCACGGATGACACTATTGCCGCGATCGCCACGGCCGACGGCACCTCGGCCCGCGCGGTCGTGCGCCTCAGCGGCCCTGACGCGTTCATGCTGGCCCAGCGGGTGCTGCAGATCCCGGGTGGCGTACTGCACCAGATCGGCGGCTTCCGTTGGACGCCGGGTCATCTGGTGCTTGCCGATGCCGGGATCGAGCTGCCGTTGCGGGCGTACGTTTTCCATGCCCCCAGGAGCTACACGCGGCAGGATGTGGTTGAGTTGCACGTGCCGGGGTGCCCTCCGGTGACCGGGGCGCTGTTGGCGGCGCTGCTGGATGCCGGAGCGCGCCAAGCGGAGCCGGGCGAGTTCACCGCGCGGGCGTTCTTCGCCGGGCGGATTGACTTGTCACAGGCCGAGGCCGTCGCCGATGTGGTCGAAGCCACCGATGCCGCCGGAGCCCGTGCAGCAGTCGCGGCGCTGGGCGGGCGGGTCTACCGGCTCTGCGCCGCCGCAGCCCAGGAAACCACCAACGTGCTGGCGTCTGTCGAGGCCTCCATTGACCTTGCCGAGCAGGACATCCAACCCGACGCACCGGACGCATTGGCGCGGCGCGTGGCGGCTCAGGCGGATGACCTGGACGCCGCGGCAGACGCCGCACGCGACGTGCCCGACGGCGGCGAGCCGCCGCGCGTCGTTCTCGCAGGCCCGGCCAACGCAGGAAAGAGCTCTTTGCTCAACGCCCTAAGCGGCGTTAACCGCGCGATCGTGTCGGCCGTGGCGGGCACCACGCGCGACGTGCTCAGTGCGGTGACAACCGTCCACGGTGCGGGTGTGACGCTCCAGGACGCGGCCGGGTTTGTCGCTGCGACCGATACGCTTGGCGCCGCCGCCGGCGACGCGGCACGGTGCGCCGTGGCCGCAGCGGACATTGTGCTGTGGGTCGTGGACGCTCAGCATGCCGCGTGCGAGGAGCCGGCCGCTGCCGCCCTGGAGCTTGCTGAAGACATCCAGGCCGCTAATCCGCGGGCGCCGCTCATGATCGTGGCCAACAAGACGGACCTGCTGAGCGAGGCGGAGGCGGCGACAGTGGTTGAACGCCTCGCGGCGCGGGGCAAGGCGCCGGCCTGCGGCGTCTCGGCGCTGCGCGGTGATGGCTTGGAACCCCTGCGAGAGCGGATCGCCCGTACGTTGCACCCTGGGGCCAATCAGGAAGCAGCAGCGATGGGACTACACGTACGGCAGCGGCGTTGTCTGCTCGACGCGGCCGCGGCGTTGCGACGTGCAGCCGACTTGCTGGCGCCAGGTGATCGGGCGGCTGTCGACCAGGTCGCGGACGTTGCCGAGCTGGTAGCCGTGGAGCTTCGCGCGGCGTTGGCCGCATTGGGGCAGGTCAGCGGCGAGGTGACGCCCGACGATGTCCTGGGTCGTATCTTCGCTCGATTCTGCGTGGGAAAATAGGCCGCACGGACAGCGCAATACGCGCCTATAATTGAACCGAACCGTTTGTCGTGAAAGCGGACATCTGAGCAGGGGCGCGCTGTGGGACGGGCGCAGCCGGAAAGGGACAGCTAAATGAACGTCAAGGATTACCTCTCGCAGCAGGGCGTGTCGTTCGAGGTTCATGAGCACGCACCGGCGTACACGGCCCAAGAAGTCGCTTCCGAGGAACACGTCAGCGGAAACGTTCTGGCCAAGGCGGTGGTGGTTCATGCCGGCGAGGCGTATGCAATGTGTGTTCTGCCGGCCAGCTACAAGCTGGATCTCAACGAGGCGGCCAAGGCGTTGGGCGTCACGGAAGTGCGTCTGGCCGACGAGTCGGAACTGGCCGAGTTGTTCCCGGACGCTGAGGTCGGCGCCGCTGCGCCGATCGGCAAGCTTCACGATTTGCCGACCGTGGTGGATCGGCATCTGGCGACGGATGACGAGGTGGTCTTCCAGGCCGGTACGCATCGGGAAGTTATTCGGATGACGTACTCCGATTACGAAAAGCTGGCCGAGCCGAGTGTCGCCGACATCGCCGTGCACCTCTAACGGGGCAAGCCGCACGGAGATGTTCTAGGACGCATCCGGCCGGGCGGCGCGTCGGACAAGGCGCCGGCGTTGAATGGTGTCGTCGACGAGCCGCTTGACCTCGTCGGGGCGGGCGACGTTCGTCCAGGCCGCCTCGGCCGGTTCGAGGTTCTCGGCGTCGAACACCAACGTCCCCAACGCGAAGAAGCGCTCGCCGCGGCCGGCGATCAGCTCGGTCCTGTCGATGTTCTTCAGTGCGCACTGGACCACGTCGACACGCAGCACGCCGCGAATGCGCATCACGCGCTTGTCGGTCAGCACGTAGATTCGCGCCAGCCATTGCAGGCACGCCACGACGAGCCGAAGCAGGGCGGCCGCCGCACAGGCAAGCACCGCGGCTGGCTGTGCCACGCCCAGCGACCCGCCGGCAAACGAGACACCCGCCGCGAGCAGCCCCGCCAGGACCACCGCCGGCCAGGACGCCAGCAGCACGAACCAGCCGCTGGGCTTGATCGCGAGGATGACGGCCTCGCCGTCATCCAGCAGGCGGCTGGGCACCAGCGCCTCGGCCGCCGGGGCGGCTTCGCCTTGTGCGGTCGATGGGTTCACGGCATCTCCTCGCCCTCGCCGAGGCGCAACGCGTGGATGTCCGGCAGATTACGGTAAAGGTTATTGTGATCCAACCCGTAACCGACGACAAACACGTCCGGGATGTCGAAACCGACGTGGTCGGCCTGAACGAGCGGCGGCCCGTCGGCACGCCGCTTGCGCAGCAGGACGCAGGTGCGAACCTCGGCCGGGTCGGCCTTGTCGATCCGCTGACGGATCGCTGCCAGCGTCGCGCCGCTGTCGAGGATGTCGTCAGCGACCAGCACCCGCCGCCCGGTCAGGTCGGCCGGGCCGGGCAGTGTGACCGTCGGTCCCTGCGAACGCGTGGACCGGCCCGGATAGCTGCTGACCTGCGCGACGGCGATCCGTAGGGGCAGCTCCAGCCGCCGGATCAGGTCGGCCACAAAGACCAACGCGCCGGTCAGAACGACCAGAAGCGTTACCTCCGCCGCTTGATAGTGGGCTGTCAGCTCGTCGGACAGTTGGGCGAGCCGCTGGGTGATCTGCTCGCGCGACACCAATGTGTCCACGAGTTCGCCGTCGGTCGCACGATCGGCCGACTCGCGTGACGGATGCTGCACGGACTGCGGGCGGGGCGTTTTCATTTTCGTCCGGGGGCATGGTACGTGCGCTCCTCGCGCGATGCAATCGGACATCCACCCACGGATTACGCGTTCGCCGCAGTCCCGGCAGGCACGGCGGATTGACTTGTGTCGCCCCGGCGGCGGCGCGCGGCTGGCCAGATGTGGCCAAGGCGGTAGAGGTACATGGCCACGCAGTGTCCGGCCGCGGCGCCGAATACGTGCCACAGGAAATGCGACCCCATCGGCAGCCAGCGGCTTAGCCACGTCCGGCCCGTTTCGATGGCCAGAGCGTCGAGCTGTCGGGCGCCGATCGCCAAGGCGAAGCATACTGCTGCCAGCAACGGCCAGCGCCCGTTGCGCCCGCCGGTCTTCCAGAGCACCCCGACGGTGGGAATGACGATCAGCCCCCCGAGCAAGCTGTAGCTGATGGCGATGGCGGTTTGAATCTGCCCGTGTGCCGCCAGGACGCGGAAGTTGATGATCTGTGCACCGAAGAACAGCGGTACGATCAGCAAGGCATACCACCAGCGGGGCAGGAGCTTAGCGGCCAGGTAGATCGCGGTCGCGACGCACAGCACGGCGATAGGCATCCAGTCCATCAGAAGCCACAGGCGGTGTCCGCGGAAGGCGTGATACACGGTCCCGCCGACGCCACCAATAACGACCAGCGGCAGACATGCCGCGAGAAACGCGTGCTGTCGATAGCGTCCGCGCAGCCGCCAGAGCCACCACGCCGCCAATAGCAGGAACAGCCCGGCCGAGGCGGCATTCCAGGGCTCCACAAGCCACCGGGAGGTATCTGTCTCAATGTAGACCGGACCGGGCCCGGGAGGCCGGTGGGTCGCGGCGGCGAGGTAGTCGGCTGTGACCATCGCAAGCATGCGGTCCATTCTAGCCGGGCGCAAGTGCAAACGGCAGGGAGACGGCCCGGCGGGGCGCTATAATACCAACACATGCCGTGGCAAAATTCGTTGACACCCACGGGGCGTGCCGCTAGGGTTTTCGTCCCGCGCAACAGGCCGGTTGGGCAGGAGGGCCGCCAGGCCCGCAGTTCCGGCCGGTAAAGCAACCAACCGAACGTGGACAGCTAAGGAGCATACAACCATGGCAGTGAAAGTTGGCATCAACGGTTTCGGACGGATCGGACGCCTCGTGTTTCGGGCGATGTGCGACGATCCGGATCGGTTCGACGTGGCGGCAATCAACGACTTGGCGGACGCCGACATGCTGGCGTACCTGCTGAAGTACGATTCCACGCAGGGCCGGTTCCCGGGTAAGGTCGTTGCCAAGCAGGATGCCCTCGTCGTCAACGGCAAAGAGGTCAAGGTCGTCTCGGAGAAGGACCCGGCCAAGCTGCCGTGGGGTGAGATGGGCGTGGATGTCGTCGTCGAGGCCACGGGCATCTTCCGGTCCAACAAGACGGACGACAAACCCGGCTACGACAGCCATCTGGACGCCGGCGCGAAGAAGGTCGTCATCAGCGCTCCGGCCAAGGGCACGGCCGAGACGATCGTCCTGGGCGTCAACGACGATGCGCTCACCCCGGACGTGACGTGCGTGTCGAACGCGTCGTGCACGACGAATTCTCTGGCGCCGGTCGTCAAGGTGCTGCACGAGACGTTTGGGATGGTCAAAGGTCTGATGACCACGTGTCACGGGTACACGAACGATCAGCGCATCCTGGACATGATTCACAAGAACAAAGAGCGGGCCCGCGCCGCGGCGGTCAACATCATCCCGACGACGACGGGTGCGGCCTCGGCCGTCGGCAAGGTGCTGCCGGAGCTTAATGGCAAGCTGGACGGTTTCGCGCTGCGCGTGCCCGTGCCCGTTGGCTCGATCACCGACCTGACGTGCACGCTGAGCAAGAAGACGAGCATCGAAGAGGTCAACGAGGCCGTCCGTACCGCGGCCGAGGGCGCGATGAAGGGCATCATCGAGTACGTCACCGACCCGATCGTCTCCAGCGACGTGGTGCACAACCCCTACAGCTCGATCTTCGATTCGAATAACACCCGGGTGATGGACGGCGACATGGTCAAGGTGACCATGTGGTACGACAACGAGTGGGGTTACTCCTGCCGTACCGCCGACCTCGTCGAGAAACTCGGACAGCTGTAAAGTTTATATGCAGGCGCGGGCTGCTCGTGCGGCTCAGGCCGATTGCGGACGCAGCAGCGAGGCCCGTCGGCCCGAGCCGGCGGGCCGCGTTGCGTTTCCGGACCCACGATACGGCGCCGCCGGCATTGGGGCTGCGGGCACCGCCGAACGGAGCGAAACACCCATGGCGACGAAGACCATTCGAGACATCGACGTAGCGGGCAAGAAGGTGCTGATGCGCGTGGACTTCAACGTTCCGCTGACCGACGACGGAGAGATCGGAAACGACCGCCGGATCCTGATGGCGTTGCCCTCGATCCGCAAGCTGCTCGACGAAGGCGCCCGCGTGATTCTGATGAGCCACCTCGGGCGGCCCAAAGGCGAGGCCAAGCCGGAGTTCTCGATGAAACCGGTTCGTGCCCGCTTGGCTGAGCTACTCGAGCAGGACGTGACGCTTGGTCCGGCCGAGATCGCCGGCGATGAGGCCCGACGCCTTGCCGACGCACTGAATGACGGCGACGTGCTGCTGCTGGAGAACGTACGGTACGACGCCCGCGAAGACAGCAAGAACGAGGACGAGGTGCGGGCGTTCGGCGGCGAGCTGGCCTCGCTCGGGGAGGCGTATGTCAACGACGCCTTCGGCACGTGTCACCGCAAGCACGCCTCGATGTGGGGCTGTCCGCAGGCGATCAAGCACGCCGGCGGACCGGCCGTGGCGGGCTTCCTCGTCGAGAAGGAAATCAAGTACCTCGACGAGGCGGTCTCCGACCCGGCCAGGCCGTTTGCCGCCATCCTCGGCGGCGCGAAGGTCTCCGACAAAATCAAGCTCATCTCCAGCTTGCTGGAGAAGGTCGACGACATTCTCATCGGCGGCGCGATGGCCTATACGCTGCTGAAGGCCCGGGGCGTCGCGGTCGGTAAGAGCATGGTCGAGGCCGATCAGGTCGATGCGATGACATCGTTGCTGGACCGCGCCGAAGGCAAGATTCATCTGCCGGTTGACCACGTTGCGGCGAGCGCGTTCGACTCGGACGACGCCAAGCGCGTCGACGAGGCGGACATCCCGGACGACCTGATGGGCATGGACATCGGCCCGAAGACGGTGCAGGCATTCGGCGAGATCATCGCCCGGTCCAAGACGATCGTCTGGAACGGCCCCATGGGCGTGTTCGAGCGCGAGGCGTACGCGACCGGAACCAAGGCCGTCGCCGAGAAGGTCGCCGGCGCCACCGACGCCGGTGCGGTCAGCGTCATCGGCGGGGGGGATTCGGCCTCGGCCGTCGAGCAGATGGACCTCAACGAGCGGATGACGCATGTCTCGACCGGTGGGGGGGCGTCCCTGACGTTCCTGGAAGGCAAGCCCATGCCGCCGATCGAAGTGCTTGACGCAACGTAGGCACAGACGGACAATATCATAAGCTTACGAAGCCAAGGCCCACGGAATACTCCGTGGGCTTTGCCTTGCAGGACGCTGATGAGTCGAACGCGCGGGAATCCCTGGCCGGGCCTTTCGGCCGACGTTCTGGTGGCGCCGTCGCTGCTGGCGGCGGACTTCGCGCGCCTCGGCGAGCAGATTGACGCCGCCATCGCCGCCGGCGCCGACGTGCTGCACATGGACATCATGGACGGACACTTCGTGCCGAACCTTTCGATGGGGCCCGGCATCGCCGCGTCGGTGCGCGCCTACACGGATCACCCGCTGGATGTGCACGTGATGGTGACGGATCCGGCCTACTACATCGAGCGATTTGCCGATGCCGGCGTCGACAGCATTACGTTCCACATCGAGGCCACCGACCGCCCGCGGCAGTTGGTGGACCGCCTTCACGAATTGGGCCTGGGCGCCGGCGTCACGATGCGTCCCGGAACGCCGACCGAGGCCATTACCGAGGTGGCGGACGTTGTAGACCTCGTTCTGGTCATGACCGTCGAGCCGGGCTATGGCGGCCAGGCGTTCATGGACGATATGCTGGACAAGGTCGCAGCCGTTCGTGCCATGCTTGGCGACGAGCGGCGCGTGGAGGTTGACGGCGGCATTGACACCGAGACCGGGCAGAGATGCGCGACCCGCGGGGCGGATGTGTTCGTCGCAGGCGTGAATATATTCCGTTCAGAGGATATCCGAGCAGCGGTGGGGCGGCTACGACAGGCCACGCGTGACGGCAGACGGCAGTGCGGCGCGGCCGGGAGCGGCTGAACCATGACAACGGTTTACATCGTGCAAAGCGGCCAGACGACCTGGCAGCGCGAGGCACGGATCGAGACGGCTGAAGGCGGCCCGCTGACGCCCGAAGGCGTTGAACAGGCCCGGCAGGTCGCCCGGGAGTTGTCCGGGCGTCGCCTGGCGGCCGTCTACACGCCCGCCAGTGAGCCGGAACAGCAGACCGCCAAACTGCTGGCGGGGGGCTTGCAGCTTCGCGTCCGGACGCGGAAGCATCTCCGCGAGTTCGATTATGGCCTATGGCAGGGGCTGCTGCATGACGAGATTCGTCGGCGCCAACCGAAGGTCTTCCGCCGATGGCGACGGGATCCGGGCTCGGTGCGGCCACCGGGCGGCGAGACGCTGCTTGAGGCACAGCAGCGTATCGAGAAGGTCCTTCGCGAAATTGGTCGTCGGCACAGACACGCGGCGCCGATCGTGGTGCTACGTCCGATGGCGACAAGCTTGGTCCGCTGCCTCCTCAGCCGCGAGGGCATCGAGGAGTTCTGGACACGCGTCGATCGCGACTTCCGCTACGAGGGATTCGGTTTGGCGCCGGACGATTCGGCGCGCGTGAGAACCGCCGGAAGCTAGCGCAGGATTCGCACTATGGCTGACGCCCCAAACACACAAACGCCGTTTGACCCCAGCACGCTGAACGGACCGGCAACGCGACAGAAGCGCGATGTGCCCGACGGGCTCTGGATGCGCTGCGACGGTTGCGAAGAGATGCTTTACACCAAGCTGGTCACCGGGAATCTCGATGTCTGTCCGAAGTGCGGGCATCATTTCCGTATCGGCGCGCACCGTCGGATTGAGCTTCTGACCGACGCCGACAGCTTCGAGCAGCGCTTCGACGGCGTGCAACCCCATGACCCCCTTGAATTCCAGTGGGCGGACCGACGCTACCAGGACTACCTGTCGAGCTATCAGGAACGCGCGGGAACCAGCGAGGCCGTCCTTACCGGCATCGCCTACATCAAGGGGCGACGGCTGGCGCTGGGCGTCATGAACAACCAGTTCATCATGGGGTCGATGGGCTCAGTGGTGGGCGAGCGGCTGACCCGGCTGATCGAGACGGCCACCGCCGAGGCGCTGCCGCTTGTGATCGTCTGCACATCCGGCGGGGCGAGAATGCACGAGGGGGCCCTGAGCTTGATGCAAATGGCCAAGACCTCCGCCGCCCTGGCACGGTTCGACGATGCCGGAGGGCTCTATATCGCCGTGCTCACGGACCCGACGACCGGCGGAACCACCGCCAGCTTCGTCATGCTCGGGGATTTCATCCTGGCCGAGCCCGGAGCGCTGATCGGCTTCGCCGGGCAGCGCGTTATCGCCAACACCATCCGCGAGGAGCTTCCTGAGGGCTTCCAGACGGCCGAGTTCCTTCTGGAACACGGCTTCATCGACCGCATCGTCCCCCGCAGCGAGCTTCGCAGCGAGATCGCGCAGATTATCGACTATTGCGGCTGAGTCATCTCCATGAGCGACCACGTTGACAAATGCGTCGAGTGCGGCGCGAAATGCTGTCGCTACTTCTGCTTCCAGATCGACGATCCGGAGGAATACTCCGCGTTCGAAGACATCCGCTGGTTCCTCTGCCACGAGGGCATCTCCGTCCACATCGACGAGGACGGCGACTGGTACATCTGCATCGAGAATCGCTGCAAGTACGTTGGCTCCGACAACCGCTGCATGATATATGAAGAGCGGCCGATCATCTGTCGCCAGTACGACGTGGACGGATGCGACTTCACCGGCGGCGACTATCGCTATCAGAAGTTGTTCACGACACCGGAGCAGATCGAGGCGTATGCACGCGAGCAATTGGGCCCGCACGGCTTCGACGGCCCGCGGACGCGCGCGCGGCGCCGCATCGAGCGTAAGCAGCAGGCCAAGGCACGCGGTCGCCGCAAGCGGCGCGGCAAATAGCCGGGCCGGCGGCGGGGGAGCGGTGGCGAGGCCGCCCCGGCGGCGAGACACCAGCACGAAAGGCAACGGATGGACTTTCAGCCCGTCAAAGGGACGCGTGACTTTTACCCCGACGCCGTGCGCGTACGCAACTGGCTGTTCGACACGTGGCGTCGCGTGGCGGCCCGTAACGGCTTCGAGGAGTACGACTCGCCTATCGTCGAGTATCTCGACCTCTACACCGCCAAAAGCGGCGAGGGCATCGTCTCGGAGCTGTTCCACCTCACGGATCGCGGCGGACGGGACCTGGCCATTCGCCCGGAGACTACCCCGGCGCTGGCGCGGATGGTCAACGCCCGAATCAACTCCCTGCCGCGCCCCATCAAGTGGTTCTGCATCCAGCGCCTCTGCCGCGCGGAGAAGCCCCAGCGCGGACGAAGCCGCGAGTTCTTCATGTGGAACGTCGACGTCATCGGCGCCGATTCCACCCTCGCCGATGCCGAATGCGTCTTCACGGCCGTGGATTTCCTGCGCGAAGTCGGGCTGGGCCCTGACGACGTGCAGGTCCGCATCGGCTCGCGTCCGTTGGTGATCGCACGGCTTCGTGCGGCGGGCGTGGCGGCAGCGCGGATAGATGCGGCATTGCTGGCGCTGGACAAGCGCCCGAAGGTCACGCAGGACGAGTTCGAGAAACTCGCCCGCGGCGCCGGGCTCACCGCCGAGCAGACCCGCGAAATCTGCGGCTTCCTCGACGCCGACCCGCGTGCGGCGCTGGACGAGATGCGCTGCGACGAGGCGATGCGCCCTCATGTGGAGCGAGTCGACGAACTCCTGGCCGCCCTGGAAGCGATGGGTGCGGGTGACTACTGCACGCCGGACTGGCACATCGTGCGCGGACTGGCGTACTACACGGGCATCGTATATGAGGCGTTCGATGCTGCCGGCAGCGTGCCGCGCGCCGTCGCCGGCGGCGGGCGATACGACAACCTGCTGGAGGCCCTCGGCGGGCCGAAGGTCGGCGCCACGGGCTTCGGTATGGGCGACGTGGTCCTGGGCATTCTGCTGGACCAGAAGGGCAAGATTCCGCCCGAGGCGACGGCGCGGGCGCTGGAGTACTTCGTGATCGACGGTGACGCGTCCCGGCGGACCGCGGTACTGGAGACGGTGGGGCGACTGCGGCGCGCGGGTCTTTCGGCCGATTTCAGCTACGCCGGGCGCCCGCTGGGCAAGCAGCTCAAAGACGCCGACCGCCGCGGCGCCCGACGCGCCCTGATCCTGTTCGCCGACGGGACCGCCGCCGTCAAAGACCTCGCCACGGGCGAGCAGCACGACACCACGGTCGAGGCGCTGCTGGACGCGTGAGCGCGACCACCGGGACGGGCGATGGCCCACCGCAACATCCACTACGAGGCGTCGTTCGAGGCCTATCTGCGTGCAAAGGGCTGGCCGTATGTGGCCGTGGACGAGGCCAAGAAGGCGATCTTTGCCGATGTGGCGATTAAGAGTTTCGATTTTCTTGTTTACAGTGCCGGTGGTCCGAACCTGCTCGTGGACGTCAAGGGGCGGAAGTTTCCTGACGTCGGGCGGACCCGGCAGGGCGGCCGGGCGTGGGAAAACTGGATCACGCGCGAGGACGTCGAGGGCTTGCGGCAGTGGGAACGCGTGTTCGGCGAAGACTTTCAGGCGATGATCGTCTTTGCCTACTGGCTTCAGGGCTCGCCCCGCCAGGCGCCGTTCGACGACGTCCACGTCTTTCGCAACCGCAGCTACGCCTATGTCGCGATGCCGCTTGGGCAGTACGTGGACGTTGCCCGTCCGCGCAGCGCCAAGTGGCGGACCTTGTCCGTCCCGTCGGCCGAGTTCGCTCGCCGTGCACAGGACGTGGCGAGCTACCTCTAGCAGCGCCATGCCTGGATTTGCATGCGATTGTTCGCAACATTGCACTCGTCGACCGGGTTTCTATAATTGGTTGGGAGGCACCATGGACAAACTCAGACATCGAATTGCCGGCTGGCTCCTGCCGGTCGCCATTGTTCTGGCGACGACGGGTGTGGCCCATGCCGACCGCCAACGCCGCAGGCAGGGCGTTGAACTGGAGCCGTCTTCACCCGGCGTAGCCATCATGTACTCGGTGGTCGCCCTGGTGGCCGTCGCGGCGATTGCCTTCAAGCCCTCAAAGCGCACACACGTAGACTGACAGCACAGGAGATGCAACCATGAAACGACTGGCGATTCTTTCGCTGGTGGGCGTCAACCTGGCCCTGATCGCGGCGCTGCTGATCGCCGCGACGCCTTCGGCCAAGGCACAGGCCTACGGCGGCAACCCCGACTACCTCATGATCAGCGGCGAACTGAAACATGGACCGAACGCCCTGGACGCCATCTACATCATCGACCAGGCCAAACGGCAAATTGCGGTGATTACCGTCGACAAAGACCGGCGCAAGCTCGGCGCGTATCGCAACAGTCGGCGAAACCTGCGCCGCGATTTCGGCCATACCGAAGACGACTGACCCAGGAGCCCGTCCTGCCATGAATACGACACACTCCCAGAACATCACGCTGATCGCCTTGACACTGTCGGCTGCGCTGCTGGCAGGCCTGCTGGTCTTCGCGCTTAATGCTGATGAGGCCGAAGCCGGCCAGGCGGCAATGAAGGGCGACGATTACATGATGATCACCATACGGCGCGGCCCGCGCAGCGAACTGCTCTGTGTCATCGACATGGCCAGCCGGCGCATGAGTCTCTACGAGATGAATACGGCACGGCGCACGCTGGACATGCGAGACCGCATCGACCTGGAAGACGTCTTCCGCAAGCCGTGAGACCCGCCCGCGGTCGGGCCCGACGCCGGGCCTGTTCGCGATCTACAAGCATTTGCGATGTGTTTTTCCGCCTGAAACGTCACATAACATATATTATCGGACCCTGCAAGCCCGGGGCCGGCGGCGTTGGCCCTTGGCCTGGCGGGCAGAAACACGCGGCATTTGCAGGATCCTGACAACGCGGCTGGGTATTTCGCATGCAGCTCGTGGCGATGGCAGCCGGCCTGAGGACGGGGCTTGGCGGAATGGCGCTTGTAACGGCGGCAAGGCGGTGCGAGCAGGTGTCGCAGGGAGATTGGGGCTGTTTTGGCAAATGCGGTATTGACGGACGTGGGTCGGGCCCGTATAATGGGCAGAGAAGGTAGAGTGTGGCACGCATCCCGATAAGCTCATGGATGCGAGCACGCGTCGGAAAACTGCCCTTGCTCGGGGCGGACGCGGCGAAATGCTCTGTCAGGAGAACGCTTCGTACGCTCAGCCCCGTGCTTGCAGGCCTTATGAGGAAACCGTATCGGTAACGTATACCGTGGCGGTTTCAGCGCCTACGCGGCTCTACCATATGAGTAAGCGAGGAAGGAGACGCTCAAATGGGACGCGTACGGATCGGGTGTATGGGGCTGGCGCTCATGGTTGTTGCGGTGACCGCGGTTCCGGCGGTAGCGGGGTTGAGCGAGCCAAACCCCGAGGCGGCGTATCGTGGGCTGCGGGACGATTACGTCAAGACGTGGCACATCTACAACGATAGCAAGCTGGACGGCATTCTGAACCCCGGCGACACGGAAATCACCACCATGAAGAACTGGTGGACGCCCGTCTCGGCCAGCAGCCAGCATCTGTACACGGACGGTAGCGAGGACCCGTTCGGCGGCTACTTCACGTACGCCGAGTACGAGGACAGGCCGTCGGCGCCCATGAACTTCGCCAGCACCACGGCCGCGACGGCTAACTACTGGCTGCCCATGGCTGAGGACGAGGTCCACTTCTACATGACCTACAGCCAGCACGACAACCACGACAACTTCGGCGCCGGCGGGCTGTATGACGACGGCTCGTTCAGCGCAGATCAGCTCGAGATGTGGCAGCAGCGCTACGGCGACCGCAACGGCTGGTCGTTGGGCTGGGTGAACAACACGATCGTCAAGGACGACAACGGCCAGTACCAGCACAACATCGGCCCGGGCGGCATGGTCGCGATGGACATCTACGTCCACAACGGCGCCGGGCAGAGCAGCGTTGAGTTCGGCGGCCAGGTGGGTTCGAGCATTTCCGAGCCGCAGGTGGCGATGAGCAACGACATCAGCCGCTTTGCGAAGGAAGGCCAGGATTTCGAGCCGCCACAGTTCGACGAGGCCGTGCAGGCGTATGCGCCCGCATACAACGCGGCGTACCAAGTCGCCATTGACAACGGCGGCGCCATCACGCCGACGCAGTTCCAGGCCATTGTCGATTCCATGGAAATCACGGAGGTCGACCCGTATGGCCTGACGGCGGCCGACACGATCTGGGGCGACCGGATTCCCGCGGCGATTCTCGCCACGCTGACCGACCATGCCGGCAACCCGTATGAGTACCAGGACGCCTTTCAGGATCGTTCGCAGTACGACCTGAGCACGTCCGACGGTGGCGTGATCGGCGGCCTGGCGGGCGAAACCAGCTACGACCCCGAACTGTATAACTGGGGCGATCAGCAGGTCATCCGGATCGACCTGCCGCAGAGCGTGCTCAACGACGTCGAGGCCGTCGTGTTCTACGACTTCGGCGACTCGACGCCGGGCGCCGAAGGCACCCAGCAGACCGCGCCGACCGCCATTCGTTTCGATATCGAGGACGGCTCACTGGTCTACAAGGCCGATCCGGGCGATGAGAGCACATGGGTCTACTTCCCCGAGAACCGTATCTACATCGCGCAGGTGAACATGGTCCCCGAGCCGGCGACGTTGGCCGTGCTGGGGCTTGGCGGCGTGGGGCTGCTGCTGCGTCGACGTCGCAGGACGTAACCCCCCCCGCTGGTCCATCCACGATAATAAGGCGGAAGCACGCGGGAACTCCCGCGGCTTCCGCCTTTTTGCATGCCGCGCTGCCAACCGCCTTCAAGCGCCTTGCAGCGCCGTGTATCGCGTCCGCTTCTCGGCCCAGACCGAGGCGTCCGTCGGCTCGTAGGTGGTCATGGCCGAGGACTCCCGCATGACGCGACGAATGTCCGCGGGCCCGTCCAGCAGGCCCAACGCCAACGCTTGGGCCAACCCGTTGCCCAGTGCCGTGCATTGGTCCGCTCCGGCATGGACCGGTACGCCGCAGGCATCGGCCGTCAGTTGGCACAGCAACGTGTTCTTAATGCCCCCCCCGACGAGGTAAATTGCTTCGGCCCGGCGTCCCGTCAACTCCGCCAGCGTGTCGAGGCGGTGGTTGTACTCCAGCGCCAGCGACTCGAGCACGCCGCGGATCAACTCGCCCCGCCCGCTCGGGGGGTTCTGTCCACTGGCGACGATCAGGTCGTGCAGTGCCTGTTCCATGTCCTCGGGCGCCAACAGCGAGCCGTCAGCCGCATTGACCAGCGGCGCTCGGGCGGCATCCGCCGCCTCGGTTGTCATCCGCTCGTAGTCCCACGGGTCGTCCGAGCCGTCCCACTTACGCCGCAGCTCCTGGATAAGCCAGAGTCCGGAGATGTTGCGCGCCAGATACCACCCCCCCACCGTGTATTCGTTCGTGAAGCCAAGCTCCAGGCATCGTGCCGTGGCGATGGGCGCGTCGACCTGCGTGCCGAGGATGCTCCACGTGCCGCTGGACAGAAACGCCCAGTTATCGCCCTCGCCCGGCACGGCCGCCACGGCGGCAGACGTGTCGTGCCCGCACGTCGCGATCACCGGAACCTCGCCCAGGCCCGTAAGGCCCTGCAGCTCCGCCGACAGCGGCCCGAGAACCGTGCATGGCTCGACGAGGTCGTCGAACAGCTTCCGCGGCAGCTTAAACCGCTCGATGATCGGCTCGCACCAGGTGCAATCGACGCTCATCAGATTGCTCGTGTTGGCGATGGACATCTCCGAGCGGGCCACGCCGGTCAGGAAGTAGTGGAAGAGGTCCGGCATATTGAGGAACGTCTCGGCTACGTCCAGCAACGGCGAGCCGTCCCGGCGTAGCGAAGCAAGCTGGAACAAGGATGCGATCGGCCAGGGTTCATACGCGGTCAGCGCGAAAATCTCGTCTCGCGTCATGATCGGGTCGGTGTAGTCGTGAATGCCCTCGGTTCGCCCGTCACGGTAGTGCACTGGGTTGCTGAGCAGCTTGCCGTTTGGGTCCAGAAGCCCGTAGTTGACACCCCACGTGTCCACGCTGATGCCGTCCGGCTCGATGCCTTCGTCCGCACATATCCGCAGGGATTCGACCACCTCCGCAAACAGGTACGGGAAATCCCAGTAGAGTGTTCCGCACATCTGCACGGGGCGATTGGCCCAGCGATGCAGCTCGCGCATGCGGACCGTGCCATCCGCGAGCGTCACGACAATCGCCCGGCCACTTTCGGCACCAAGGTCCAGCGCGACAAACGAGTGTTCGTCCGACATTGATGGCTCCTACTTGTCGTTGCGCGCGGGGCGTTTTGCCGCGCGAAGGCCTTTGCGCAGCTTCTGCAACTCGCCTTTGGTTAGAACGCGCCAGCGTCCGATCTTCAAGCCCCGGTCCGTGATCGACCCGATGGCGGTCCGCTTGAGTCGGCGGACCTTGTGCCCCAGCCGAGCCAGCATACGCCGAATCTCGCGGTTGCGCCCCTCGGCAAGTCTCAGTTCCAGCAGCGTTTGCCTGCCGCTGCGTTTGAGGACCTTGACACCTGCGCCGGCCGTTCGCTTGCCGTCGATGTGCATACCGCCCTTGAGCCGCGCGATGTCCGCCCCCGTCACACGTCCGTCGGCCTGGGCGACGTATGTCTTGACCACGCCGTAGCGCGGGTGCGTGACATGCTCGGTCAGCGCTCCGTCGTTTGTGATGATGATCAGGCCCGTTGTCTCCGCGTCCAGCCGCCCGACGCAGTAGACGCGCTTGTGGGTCGGCGGCACGAGGTCCACCGCGCGCGGGCGGCCCTGCGGATCGCGCTGCGTACACACCACGCCCCGCGGCTTGTTCAGCAGGAAGTAGACGTGCGATTCCGGGCGGGTCGTAACGTTCCTGCCGTCGACGGCAATGCGGTCATGGTCCGGATCGACGAAGCACGGCAGCTCTGCGACCACGCGGCCGTTGACGGCGACGCGCCCTTCTAGAATCATCTCCTCGACGCCGCGGCGCGAGGCGACACCGGCCTGAGCAAGCACTTTGTGGATGCGCGTCTTCGCCATAGGCGGACCACCCGCTCGTCACCCCGCCGGCAGTGTGATTTCGAGATACGCGCAATCGGCGTTGGCCACTACCATCGCCTCGATCGCCGCGGGAACGAGCACCGTCTGTCCCGCCGCGAGCGTAATCGCCGCGTCCGCAATGCCGGTATGATCGAGGCGCGCCGGTGCCTCGGCCGAGAGCATCATCAGCGCGACGCATCGTCCCGCCGGCAACGCGCGATGCGCCCCCGCCGGCACTTCCCGCCGCGCCACGGTGAACAACTGCGTCGCCAGCAGTGTCTCGTCGCCGGCGCCCGGCGGCGATTCGCCGGCCGGTTCGAAGTGGATGCACTCCATCGACCGTTCGACGTGGATCTCCCTACCGCGCCCCCAGTCGGTCACGCGGTAGGTTGTGTCCGACGGCGTCTGCACCTCCGCGACGACCACGCCGGCCCCCAGGGCGTGAACCGTTCCCGCCGGGAGGTAGTGGAAATCGCCGGCTACTACATCGTACCGGCGAACATGCTGGTCCACGGTATTCCGCGCGATCGCCTGGCGAAAATCGGCCGGCGTGGTCCCGGGCCGGACGCCCTTATAGATGAACCCGCTGCGGCTTTCGAGCACGTACCAACACTCGGTTTTCAGCGCCGCGTCGCCGCCGATGCGTGCGACCGCGTCGGCATCGGGATGCACCTGAAGCGAAAGCGTGTCATTGGCGTCCAGAAGCTTCAGCAGCAGCGGGAATCGCCCGTCGTGCGATGCGGCGCCGCCAAGAAGCGCCTCGCCCAGCTCGGTCGTCAGTTCGGTCAACGTCCGTCCGGCTTCTGGTCCCGCCGCGATGCGGCTGGTGCCTTGCGGCAGGTCTGCCAGCTCCCAGCTCTCGCCGATCGCGGTGTCGGCGGGCAGATCGCGGCCGAAGAGCCGTTCGAGATTCCGCCCGCCCCAGATCTTGTCTTTGTAGATCGGTTCGAATGTATAGGGGTAGAGCTCCATGCACGTGTCCTTCGCGTTCGGTGACGGCATTGTACGCCAAGGTCCACGCCGTCGCCAACGCCC
Source organism: Phycisphaerae bacterium (assembly GCA_018335035.1). Lineage (GTDB taxonomy): Bacteria > Planctomycetota > Phycisphaerae > SM23-33 > SM23-33 > JAGXKT01. Next base: position 72,109 of record JAGXKT010000009.1, on the reverse strand, counting down.
GGCACGAGCGTTGCGTTGTCGCTCGGCGCCGGCACGTGTAGAATGCCTGCGGAACGCCAAGCGGAAAGGATCGCACTGTGGCTGACGACAAACCGATCGTCCAATTCGAGGATTTCACCAAGCTCGATCTCCGCGTTGCCAAGGTCATGGCGGTCGACGAGCACCCCAATGCCGACAAGCTCTTGGTGCTGACGGTCGACCTCGGCGGCGAGCAGCGGCAGATCATCGCCGGCTTGCGTGGCTTCTACGAGCCCGACGCGTTGGTCGGCCGTCAGATCGTCGTGGTGGCCAACCTCCAGCCGCGCAAGATGCGGGGGCTGGAGTCGCAAGGCATGCTCCTGGCGGCCGTCGTCGGCGGAGAAGCGATGGACAACGTCGTCGTGATCGGTCCGGAGCAGGAGGTGCCGGCCGGGACGAGCGTTTCGTGAAGGACGCTGCGCGAACGGCTGCTCGGCGTATGGTTGGCGTGTGTCCGCCTACCGCCGTTCGAGCGTCTTGCAGGCAAGTTCCGCGGCCGCGTCGGAGGCCGGGCGGGTCATCTCTGCACGAATCGGGTCGATCAGGTCGATCAGTTCTTGCCGGGCTTCGTGAAGGTATCCGATGTCATGGAGCATCTCCATGACGAGGTTGACCAGCGGCTTGGCGGCGCCGTGCCACGGCATCAGTTCCGGCACGATGCGGCGTCCGGCGAGGATGTTGACCAGCGAGAAATGCGGCGTGGGCACCCCCCACCGCCCTACCGTGCGCAGCATCGCCCGCAGAAGCCGGCTTGTGCGGTACAAGATCACCATGGGCACGCCGAAGTAGGCGACCTCAAGCGTGACGGTCCCGCTGACGGCGACGGCGAAATGCGACTCCGCGAGCATCTCCTTGGTTCGTCCGACGACGACGTCCGGCCGGTGTTTGCCGGCGGCCTTCCGGATGCTCTCAGCGCAGCGCTCGGAATGGGTGACGAAAGTGCAGCGGGCCTTGGGCCAGCGCCGCGTGACGGTCCTGCTGGTGGCCAGAAGCGCTGCGGCATGCTGACGGATTTCGCCGGGGCGGCTGCCCGGGAGCATAGCGACGCGCCAGGTGCCCTCGGACCATGCCTCGGCCAAGTCGGCTGGGTGCTCCGGACGCGGCGGAAGCGTTTCGAATAGCGGGTGGCCAACATACGTGGCGTTGACGCCGCGATCGCGCAGGTACCGCTGTTCGAACGGCAGGATGCAGGCGACGGCATCGGTCAAGCGGGCGAGTTTCCGCGCGCGCCACGGGGCCCATGCCCAAACCTGCGGCGCGATGTAGTACATCACGGGCGCGCCGCTGTCACGGGCGGCCGCCGCCAGGTGCCAGTTCATCGCGGGCGAGTCGACGGGGATGTGCATGTCCGGGGCGATCTCGCGCATCTGCCGCTGCACGCGCCGGATGGTCTTGACGTAGTAGCGAAGCTGAAGCAGCGGCCCGCCGAGCATGCTCGCGCGGCGCGTCATGTCCGCCAGGACTTCGCAGCCGGCTTCGGCCATCTGCCGGCCCGCGACGCCGATGAACCGCGCATCCGGTATGCGGCGTCGAATCGCCTCGATCAGCCGGGCAGCGTGCTGGTCCCCGCTGGCCTCTGCGGCCGAGATGAAGATTGTTGTCGGGCGTTTCGACATGACTCGCACGGCTCGCTTACGAAGCCCCCTCTGCCGACAGCCCGACGGCCGAGGCGATAGCGTGCGTACGAATGTGGCTGATGGACACGAGCACGTTGGTCAGCCCACGGCTATCGGCTAACTCTCTGCATCGTCCGGCCAGTCTCACGGCCGGGCGCCCCGACGGTTCATTTCGAATCTCGACGTCCGTCCAGCAGATGCCGGCCGACCAGCCGGTTCCAAGGACCTTGAGGACGGCCTCCTTGGCGGCGAAACGACCGGAAAGATGCTCCATTTCCCGGCGGCGTCCGAGGCAGTAGTCCAGTTCCGCCTCTGTGAATACGCGCTGGAGAAACCGCTGTCCGTGGCGGCGGATAACGGCCTGAAGACGGTCGCAATCGACCATATCAATCCCATGGGCAACAACGTTCATGGGCATGAATGCTACCAGAGCCGCTCAAGTTTCGCGACGCTGAGGCCGATGATTTTGCAGAGACCGGTGTCGCAACACGAGCGGCATTGGGAGCGTGTAACAACGGCGAGGACGCACGTGACGACGGTCGGCGAAGGCGAAATTGACGCCTCCACGCACCAACAGCAGCTTGCGCGGCTGGAGAAGGAGGTCGCTGCGCTGCGCCGCCAGCTCCGCCACGCCCAGCGCCTGGCGACCGTGGGGACGATGACAGCGATGGTCGCCCACGAGTTCAACAACATCCTGACGCCCATCATCAACTATGCCCGCCTGGCGCGAAGCAACCCCGCCTTGTCCGGAAAGGCCATCGAACGCGCCGCCGCCGGCGGCGAACAGGCCGCCACGATCTGCCGGGCCATCCTCGACATGACGCGCGACGACGGCGCCGAGCCGCAAGCAGTCCAGGTGGCGGACTTGGTCGCCGAGACACTCTCGGCGCTGGCGCGGGATCCGGCCAAGGATGCCATCGAACTCCTTGTGGACGTCCCCGAGCATCTGTTTGTGACAGTCCGACGTGGCGAACTGCAACAGGTGCTGATGAACCTGCTGATTAACGCCCGCCACGCCGTCGTCGCCGGGACTCAGCCGCGTCGAATCGAGCTGCGGGCACGGTCCGACGAGGGCGGCCTCCAAATTGAGGTCGCGGACTCCGGCGTGGGCATTCCGCCGGACGATCTGCAGCGGATCTTTGAGCCGTTCTATACCACACGCGGTGACGGAACGTCCGACAGCGGCCACGGACTGGGCCTGACCCTCTGCCGTGATATCGTCGAATCCATGCGCGGGCGCATCGAGGTGACCTCGACTGTGGGCGCGGGGGCGACCTTTACGCTCTTCCTGCCCGCCGAAGCGACGTAGCTGACGCCCGAGCGCTGCGAAACGCCCCATTGGCGCTTCACACGACCGCTGCGACTCCGGTATACTGGCGACATACTCCTGGGGCCGTAGCTCAGTTGGGAGAGCGGTTGGTTCGCAATCAACAGGTCAGGGGTTCGAATCCCCTCGGCTCCAGTTCGGCCCACGCCCAAGCGTGGGCCTTCTTTTGCACTGCGGGCTCGGGCACCGCCGGCGACCAGGCCGTATAATTCCCACGAAGCATGCCACCAAGAACGGAAAGGACCCGCGATGCGTCTGCAAGGCACCAGAGTGGCGTTGATGCTGGCCGAGGAGTATCAAGAACTCGAAGTGTGGTACCCCTACTACCGTCTCGGCGAGGAAGGCGCTGAGGTCGTCCGCGTCGCCGCAGACGCCGGAAAGCAGTATCCCTCCAAACTCGGGTACCCGTGCCCGTCTGACGCGGCGGCGCGCGACGTGGCGGGCGCGGATTTCGACGCGGTGGTCGTCCCCGGCGGCTGGTGCCCGGACTTCATGCGGCGCGATGAGACGATGATTGGCTTTGTGCGACAGTGCGCGGATGCGGGGATCGTCCTGGCCGCGATCTGCCACGGCGGCTGGATGCTCTGTTGTACGGACGCCTTGCGCGGTCGCCGAGCGACGAGCTTCGCCGCGATCAAGCACGACATGCTCAACGCCGGCGCCGAGTGGGTCGACGAGCCGTGCGTGGTCGACGGCAACATCATCACCTCCCGCATGCCGGACGACCTGCCCGCCTTCTGTGCCGCCATCATCGAGAAGCTCAGCCACTAGATCGGCTGCGGCCGCCGTGCGGGGCGCGCTGTCGCGAGGCATTCATTCCCCGGCCCCGGGGCATTGCGCTGGGTTGTTCTGTCCGGGCCTTGCGGATGCGGCGCCTTGCGTTGAGCGCGTGCCTCGTGGTCAGCGCTTGTGCTCAGGCGAACAGCGCCGAGCCGATTCGCAGGACCGTGGCGCCTTCCTCGACGGCAACGGCGTAATCCTGGCTCATGCCCATCGAGAGATGGCGGAAGTGGTCCCCCACTGCGGCCTCGCGACGCGTATCTTCGAATATCTCGCGCAGTCGCGCGAAGCTCGGGCGCGCCGCTTCGGCATCGTCCGTCAGCGGCGCCATGGTCATCAGGCCGACCACACGCACATGCGGCATCGTCGCCATCATCTCGGCCAGGTGTGACGCGGCCCCAACGGCGCACCCGTGCTTCTGCGGCTCCTCGGAGCAGTTGACCTGTACGAATGCATCCACGGTGCAAGCGCAGTGCCCGGCGCGTTTGTTCAGCGCCTCGGCCAGACGCAACGAGTCCACCGAGTGCACCACGCTGACGGTCGGCAGGACCGTCTTGATCTTGTTGCGCTGGAGGTGGCCGATCATGTGCCACCGAACGGGCGCCGGCAACGGCGTACGGCGCCGCTCGAGGTAGGTGTTCATCTCCTCGGCCCGGCGCGCGAGCTGTGCGGCGCGGTTCTCGCCAAACTCGCTCAGGCCCGCATCCAGCAGGTGGCGGACGGTTTCAAAGTCCACCTGTTTCGTCACGGCGACGATCGACACGTCCGCAGGAACGCGCCGCGCCTTCTCGCAGGCCACGGCGATGTCGTCGCGAATGTGCGACAGGTTGTCCGAGATCCGTCTGGTCGTGACCGCCATGGCCGCAGCATAGCACCGCCGGCGCCGCCGGACAACCGCCCTACCGCATGGCCTGAACGTAGTTCATGCAGAAGTCGTCGCGTCCGGCCAGTGCTTCCGCCGCCAGAACCAGCGGCATCAGATCGGGCGTGCAGGGGTCGGCGATCGGCGCGTCCATGCCGCAGTAGATCGCCTGGGCCAATGCGGCGAGGTTCACCGTTCGCCGCTTCGGGAGGCCGAAGCTGATGTTGGAGACGCCGCCACCAATGTGCACGTCCGGCCACTTGCGGCGAATCGCCGCAATCGCCTCCAGGCATCGTCCGGCGCTTTCCGTATCGGTCGACACCGGCAGGAAGCACGGGTCGACGATGACGTCGTCCAATGCCCGCCCGGAAGCGGCGAGCGTCTCGATGAGCTTTTCCGCCCGTTCGAGCCGGTCGTCGACGCCGCTGGGCGTGCCGCTATCGTCCATCAGCAGAGCGATGACCTTGCAGTCGAACTCATCCAGCAGCGGCATGAAGCCCTCCAGGCGCTCGTGTTCCAGTGAGATGCTGTTGAGGATCGGCTTGGCCCGCGCCAGCGATAACCCCTTCCGCGCCGCGTCTACGTCTGCCGTATCCACCGCCACGGGAAGCTCCGTGTTGTCCTGAACCAACTCCATCAGCCACGCGATGTTCTCGACCTCTTGGCCTTCACGCGGGTTCCCGCCGTTGACATCCAGGTAGTGGGCGCCCGCCTGGGCCTGTTCGACCGCCGTCTGGATGATTAACGCCTCGTCCCGATTTTCAAGGGCCGCGGCGATCTGCTTGCGCGTTGCGTTGATCTTTTCTCCGATAACAATCATGCTATGGCTCCCGGTCAAAATCCGCTGGATTGACGTATATCAGATCTTCCGTCCGTCGCGAGTTTCTTCAGATTGTCGGCCGCGGCCGGGCTCATGATCGCCACGATGATTTCGGCGCCGGCCGCCTCGGCCGCCTTACGAGCCCGGGCGATGTCGTCGTCTGCAACAGGCGCGGCCGCGAAGACGACGATGGTCTTCGGCGCGGGCGAGCCGCCAGCCGCGCGGACGATGGCGTCGGCCAGCGCACCGCTGCCGCTGCGCTGATCGAGCACGTCCCTCGCCGCGTCCATCGCTTGGGCATCGGCCGGGCGATACCCGCCCGCCATTTCGGCCACATCACCCTCGTATGTGCTGACGTACACGGCCATGCGAGCGTCGGCTGGCAGGGCCTCGATGGACGCATAAATCTCTGCGCGTGCGCCGTCCAGTAACCATTCGTTTCCGATCCCCACGCAGTACGCCACCGGCGGCACGACAGACATCGTCATGACGCGCGGACCGCTCAACTCATCGCCGTCGTCCGGTAGCGGCGACTCCGCGTCGGCGTCAGCCGTTTGCGTCGCCGCGTCGCCCGTCGGGTCGGTTTCCGGCTCAGCCGGCGGCCTCCGCCCCGGCCGCCGCTGTGGCATCGTGGCCGGTCGCGGCGTTTCACGGGGGCGGAGAAGCTCCGGACCATAGGCCACCAGCAGGATCGCGCCCACAGCCGCCATCACGAGCACAAGGCCCAGAAGCACCAGCGCCACGATGCCTTGGACGCGCACCGGGCGGGCCGTGACCACGGCGTGCGCCTGCCCTTGCCCCCCCTGCGGCGCTTCGGGCATCTCCGGGCGCTCGCCCGGTGCAGCCGGCCGCCGTCTTCTCCCTCGCGGTCGGCCCGGCACTTTGACAACGGCTGTGCAGTAGGGGCAGCGGCACATCGCGCCGGAAAAGGCGTCGTCCACCGAGATTCTTTTGCGGCACTCTGTGCAGCGCACGCGAATGGACATCTCGTCTCCTGCTCTGGTCCCAAACAATGCGCCCGCAGCGCATTGTTGCCGCCCCGGCGTTCGTTTTCAAGCCCGGGTCGCTTTCCCGCGCCACGGCGGATCGTCGCGAAACGCACGGCCTGCGCCTACAATACTATGGCACTCGAAGCCGGAAAGGACACGTGATGGACCTGACGACGACTTACATGAACCTGGAGCTTCCCAGCCCGCTCGTGCCGTCCGCGTCCCCGCTGAGCCGCGATCTGGACAACATTCTCAAGATGGCCGACGCCGGAGCCGGCGCCGTGGTGCTCTGGTCGCTGTTCGAGGAGCAGATCGAGCATGAGGCCCACGAACTGGAACACTACCTGCAATACGGCGCGGAGCGTTTCGCGGAGTCGCTGAGCTACTTCCCGCAGCCACAGCAGTTCCACTTGGGCCCGGAGGAATACCTCGAACATATTCGCCGGGCGAAGCAGGCCGTCGACATTCCCATCATCGCCTCGCTCAACGGTGTTTCGGATCGGGGCTGGGCGAACTACGCAGAGCAGATGGCCGAAGCGGGCGCCGACGCGATCGAGTTGAACGTCTACTACATTCCCGCCCTGACGAACGTGACCGCAGCGCAGGTCGAACAGGTCTACCTCGATATTCTCAAGCGGGTCCGCTCGCGTGTGACGGTCCCTGTCGCCATGAAGCTGTCGCCCTACTTCTCGTCATTGGGGCATTTCGCCGGGCGTCTGGCAGACGCCGGCGCGGACGGGCTGGTGCTGTTCAATCGCTTCTATCAGCCCGACCTGGACATCGACGACCTGCAGGTCGCCCCGACAGTCACGCTGAGTCGATCCGAAGATCTGCGCCTTCCGTTGCGATGGATCGCCATTCTCTCCGGACGCATCGAGGCGTCGCTGGCCTGCACCACCGGCGTTCACACTGCGGAGGACGCCGCCAAGGCCATTCTCGCCGGCGCCGACGTGGCGATGATGTGCTCCGTGCTGCTGAACGAAGGCATCGGCAGGATTTCGGCGATTCGCGGAGGGCTGCTGCGGATTATGGAGCACACGGGCTACGAATCCGTCCGTGAGATGCGCGGCGTGCTGAACCAGGAGAATTGCGCCGAGCCGGCCGCGTTCGAGCGGGCCAACTACGTCAAGGCCCTGCACAGTTTCGGCAGGACCGCGACGCGGGAGTAACCACGCCCAGGTCCCCGCCGCGACAGCGACTTTACGCCGCGGGCCCGGCGCGGCATGATACACGCAGTGTGATGGCACATCCCGGTGACCTGTTCGAAGGAGCCTGCACATGCCGACGCCCCCTCATGTCCGCACACGCCGCGCGTCCGGTGGCCTTGCCGCCCTGGTCGCGATCGCCCTGCTGCTGACCGCCCCGCCGGGCTGGGCCGCCGACGAGACCACGATCACGGCCGAGCAGATCCACAAGCAACTGAACCTCCCGGCCGAGAAGTATTCTTTCGGCCAGTGGGGCCAGACCGGCGCGGCGAGCTGGTTCATCTACTCGATTATGCTGACGCCGGACGAGCCGCCGGACCAGCCGCTGCCGCCGGGCACGTGCTTCAAGATCAATCAGAACCAGGACATTTACAGCATCTACGACTACGAGGGGATGTTGATCCACATCTACCAGTTCGACGACGTTGCCGCGGCCAAGAAGGCCTGGGAGTTGAACATCGAACCAGGCTACGCCGTCAAGGAGAACCAGGACCGGCTGAACGAGAGTCTCAACGCTATCAGCGACTTCATGGCCGAGGCCGCTCATCGAATCGGCAAGACGTCCCGTACGTGGGTCGACGTCGACAAGATCACCGAATTTCGCCGCAAAGCCACCGAGCGGAAGCTCAAGGACTTCGACCGTAGCAACTTCGCCTTCGAGCGTGTCAGCACGGCCGGCGGAAAAGGCGGCGCGTACACCGTCGTCAATCGCGGCTATCTTCCGCAGTTTCGAACGACAAGCTTCAAGCGCGTCGAGCGCCTGTTGCTGGAAGAGGCCCGGTTGAAGAAGCAGGCCGCCAAGCGCGGCGCGCCGCATCGGTACGACGACCGGCGATACTTCGAGGTGACTGAGGTGTTCAACACCGCTCATCTCGGCAACATGCATGGATCGCTCGGCGAGCACTACTACGTCCGCGTGGCCAATTGCGTCGTGTACGTGCAGTTTCGAAACGCTCACAACCTGTGGGTGGACGAGAACACGGTCACGTGGCGCGAGAAGCTCCCCGAACACAAGCAGGTCATGGCGACGTTGGCCAAGCTGCACGGCGGCAAGTTGCCCGTCCCCGAAGATGAGCTGGCGACCGAATTGCGCGTCGCCGCCTGGGCGGAGGGGTGCAACGGTCAGACCCGTACCTTCACACAGGATGACTACGCACCGTCGGGCGTCCGCGTCCACGGCGTGGTGCGCGACGACGCCGGCGAGCCGGTCGCCGGCGCGACGGTCTCACTGATGGGACTTGACACGCAGGTCACGACCGGCGCTGCCGGGCGGTATTCGGCCGGTGTCGCGCTGGACGCCGCGGCCGTGTCCACACCTGCCGGCGCGCGGCTGTGGACGGTGCGCGCGGACTTCGAGCTGCCGCGCCGGCTCAAGGGCCTCCACGCCCGGCTGACCTCACCCAAGCCGCTGATCGCCAACGCGCGGATGCAGCAGGCCACGTTGCACGTCACGGCCGACGGTGAGCCGCTGGCAGGTCGGAAGATACGCATCTCGCTGCCGCCGCGCTGGACCAAGGACGGCCGAGAGGTCGACTACATCGCTCACGGACCGATCACGCGGTTCAACCACGAGGTGACCACCGGTGCCGACGGAACGGCGACGCTGAGCTTTCCGGCACCGGGCCCGCTCGGGAAGAAACTGGGCGTCATGCGCGAGCGTCAGCACGCGCTGTACTTCCCCGTTCACGGGTCGCTCGTCGTTCGCGACCTGACCACGGACCAGACCTGCCGCACGGCCTACACGCTGACCACACCCTGGCCGCGCATAAAGCGGTTCACGCTGATCAACGTCACGGCCGGCAACTGGCAGCCCAAGCCCGGCTCGCAACTGGAGATCATCGATCCCGACAGCGACACGTTTCGCGTGGAGATCAAGCTCGCCGGGCGGATGAAGATTCCGCGCAACGACGTGATCTACCGCCGTACGCTGCTGACGGACCTGAAGGGCAAGCGTCTGGTGTTTTTCTACGAGCCGCCGAAATGGGGCATGGACCTGAACAAGCAACCCGGCGACTTGTGGAAAGAGTTCGGCATGTTCAACCTCCAGTTGGCGGGCAAGCTTCTGGTGGACAAGGCCGGTTCCGCGGCGTTGAAGCAGACGTCGATCCTCGCCGGTCACGCGCATCTCGACAAGGTCTACAAGGGCAACGTGGACTGCCCGCCGGAGGTGGTGCAGTCGTTCCTCGACGGGCGGGTCGAGCAGGCGCAGAAAGTCCTCAGCGGCGCAAAAAGCGCCTGGGGCGCCGTGGAGGCCTACGACAAGGCGGCCGACGCGAAGTTCCAGCTCGGCAAGCTGGCCAAGCAGAAGACCGTTACGGGGGCGGATGTCGAGGCCAATGTCGTTAACGTTTACGACAACGTCGTCGGCGTGGTGTCGCTTTCGCAGCGCGTCTCCGACTGGCAGCCGGGCGCGATCAACGCTCCGAGCGGCGTGTCCCGCGTCGCAGGCAGATGGGGTCGCAAGACGCTCGGCAGCAGCCGGCTCAATAAGCTGGCCGGCTGGGCGAATAAGGCAACCTCCTCCACCGTGCCGCTGGAGGTGCTCAAGGTCACGTACGAGAACGCCAAGTTCATGCTGAAGCTGCACCGGCAGTTCGAGGCCGTCGTCAACGCCCAGAAAGACACGCTGCTGGTGCCCGTCATCGCCTACATCACGGATTCCGAAGGTCACCGGACGGTCAGCGTTCGTAGCGTGGCCGTCGGCGTCTGGAAGAAGGAGCCGTAACATGTCCGTTTTGCGATTTTGTGTGTTCTCGGGCCTTGTCTCGGCGACGCTGGCGGCGGCCCCCGCCGCCCCGCAAACGCCGGGCGAGCTGGAATCGCTGATCGGTCAGTACTACAGCGCCATCCACGCCGAGGACCTTGAGGCCCTCGGCGAATTGCTGTACCTGCCCGACGAGGACCACGCCCGCCGGACGCTGCTGAGCTACGCGACTGTCTTCAAGGCGACCGACGTGACGATCGGGTCGGTGGATATCGTCGAGGTGCAACTGGACGATTCCGGCGCCGGCGGCGTGGTCTTCACGCGCGTCACGGCCACCATCGCCAACGCCGACGGCAGCGACCATTTCAAGCAAACGCAGGACTACGCGCTGGTCGTCGGCCGGCATGAGACCGGTTGGCGCATCATCAAGGTCACCACGCCGGCGCAGCTTGAGATGGCGCGTCGGATCGCCCTGCTCGACGCGAAAGCCCAGGAACTGGCGGCTGAAGCGCCCGAGCCGCTCCCGGCCGGCAGCGACGAGCCGCCCGCTGATGTCGCCACCGGCACCGGCGCGGATGCGACCGACGCGTCTGACGGCGAAGCGGCCGCCGACGCCGTAGACGAGGCGACGACGACGGCGGATACGGCAGATGCCCCGACCGACGGTGGCGAAGCCGCGGGCACTGAAGCGGACGTCGTGGTCACGCCCCCTGAGCTCCTTGAGCCGCCTGCGAAGCCCGTCAGCGTTTTCTTTGACGATTTCGCGCGCAAGACAGACGCCTGGGACGTTCGCGCTGAGGATGTCGATTGGGACGACGGTCAGTTGCGTTGGGAATTCGACGACGATGACCATCGCATCCGCCTGAGACGGGCGATTCCCATGGAAGACGTAGCCATCATCTATGAGGCCAAGTGCGACGAGGACGGGTTGGTGGTGACCTGGACGAATGCGGCCGGGCGCGGTTACGGAGCGGCCTTGGGCGCCGACGAGAACGAGGAATCAGCCCTGCTGGCCGGCAAGCCCCCCCGGCCTGTCAAGCGGCGCGAGGGGGAAGTCTTCGACGACAACACGTGGCATCGATACGAAATCGAGCGCCGCGGGGCGACACTCACGGCCCGGTGCGACGGTAAGGTCATTCTGACGGCACAGGTGCACGGGCGACTTGGCGGGACGGGGCACCTGACCTTCACCGGCAGCGAGGATGCTGAACACGCCTTACGCCGCGTCGTGGTCCGCCAGCGGCGCGCGCAGGTGCCCACCGGGGACGTCCAGACGGCTTACCAGGCATACATCGCCGCGTATAATCGGTTCACGAAGCTCTCGGCCGAGGGCAAGGCCAACACGCCGGCCGGACGCGAGGCCTACCGCCAGTACGAACAGGCAAAGGCCGCGTACGAACGGACCAAACGCGAGTAGCGGCAGCGCAAAGGGACGTACCGCATGGCTGACTACGAATTGGGCATCATCGGGGCGGGCAACATGGCCGAGGCCATAGTGCGCGGCGTGCTGCGCGTGGGCGTTCTGGCGGCCGAGCGGATTGTCGCCGGCGATCCGAACGAGGATCGACGCCGCGCCTTCCAGACGCTGGGCGTTGACTGCGTCGCGGACAACGCGGCGCCGGCGGCCCAGCCGCGCGTTTTGCTGGCCGTCAAGCCGCAGATCCTCGGCCAAGTCTGCCAGGCCGTCGCCGAGCACATGCGCCCCGACGCGACGGTGATGTCCATCGCCGCCGGCGTGCCGACACGCGCGATCGACGAGCACCTCGGCGGGCGCGGGCGGATCGTTCGCGTCATGCCCAACACGCCCATGCTCGTCGGCGTCGGCGCCGCGGCGCTGGCCGGCGGTCCCCGTGCCGAGGACGACGACGTCCGGTGGGCCGAGGGGCTCTTCGCCGCCAGCGGAAGCACTGTCGTGCTGGCCGAACCGCTGCTGGACGCTGTCACGGCCGTCAGCGGGTCCGGACCGGCGTACGTGTTCTACCTGGTCGAAGCGATGATCGAGGCGGGCGTCGAAGAAGGCCTGCCCGCCGAGACGGCCCGCCTGCTGGCGGTGCAGACCTGCGCCGGAGCGGCCGCCCTGCTGGACAAGACGGGCGAAGCGCCGGAGACGCTGCGACACCGCGTCACCAGCCCCGGCGGCACGACCGAGCAGGCAATCGCCGCGCTCGACGCCGACGCCGTCAAGGACGCCCTCGTCCGCGCCGTTCGCGCTGCGGCCGAACGCAGTCGCGACCTTGGCGGCTAGCCGCGGAGGAGGGCGTCGTGTCCAAGCACTGCGAAACATTCGATCACACGGCCGACGTGGGTCTGGCGGCGGACGGCGAAACGCTCGCCGAGCTATTCGAGGCGCTGGCTGAGGGGCTGGCTGGGGTCTACTGTCCGCCGTCCTCCGTCCGCCCCGCCGAGACGCGAACGGTCGCGGTGCGGGCCGAGGATATCGAGGCCCTGACTGTGGATTTCCTCAGCGACGTGCTCGCGGTGCTGGAGGTGGAGCGTTTTGCCGTGGCGGGCTGTCGCGTCACGGACGTCGACGAGACGCACGTCGCGGCCGAGCTGTCCGGCGAGCCGCTGGATCGGGCCCACCACGAGATCGGTATGGAGGTCAAGGCCGTGACGTATCACGAGCTTGCGATCGCCCGCGACGCCCACGGCTGGCACGGGCGGGTCATCTTGGACGTCTAAACCGGCAGGCCAACCGCTAGAATGGCAGTGTGATGGCCGCGCCATACGACGGCACACTGGAAAAGCTCGATGCCTATCGCTGGCGGATTCCCGTCGCGTCGCGGGACGATATGCGCGTCGACGGGATCATATACGCCAGCGACGCGTTGATCGCCGACGTGGTCTCCGGCGGCGGTCCGCAGCAGGTCGCCAACGTCGCGACGCTGCCGGGCATCGTCGGCGCATCGTTGGCGATGCCGGACATCCACTGGGGCTACGGCTTTCCCATCGGGGGTGTCGCCGCGACGGACGTCGCCGATGGCGGCGTCGTTTCGCCCGGCGGCGTGGGCTACGACATCAACTGCGGCGTGCGTCTGCTGGCGAGCGACCTGCCGGCCGCCGATGTCGCCCCGGCATGCCAGCGGCTCGCCGCCCATCTGTTTGCCGACATCCCGGTCGGCGTGGGCGTCGGCGGGCCGTACGCGTTCAATCGTAGCGAGTTGCGGCAGGTCCTGGCCGACGGTGCCCGCTACCTGCTGCAGCGCGGGCTGGCGACGGAAGCGGACCTGGCCGCGACGGAATCCGGCGGGCGGCTGGACGGCGCCGAGCCCGGTGCCGTCTCGGACCAGGCGCAGAAACGCGGCGCGGACCAGTGCGGCACGCTCGGCGGGGGCAATCATTTCGTCGAGGTCCAGCGCGTCGCAGAGGTCTACGACGTCGCCGCGGCCGACACGCTGGGGCTCGCCGAGGGTCGCACGACGATCATGATCCACACCGGCTCACGCGGGCTGGGGCACCAGGTCTGTCAGGATGCACTGAAGTCGTTGCGGCACGTGCCGCACCGCTATGGGATCGCCCTGCCGGACCGGCAGCTCGTCTGCGCACCCGTCGATAGCGATGAAGGCCGCCGGTATCTCGCCGCGATGCGAGCGGCCGCGAACTTCGCTTGGGCTAACCGGCAACTGCTCGCCATGCAGGTCCGCAAGTCGCTGGCGCGGTTTTTCGGCCGCGGGGCCGAAGAACTGGGCCTGCGGCAGGTCTATGACGTGGCGCATAACGTTGCGGAGCTTGAGACGCACACGATCGCGAGCCGGCGGCGGGAGCTCTGCGTGCACCGCAAGGGCGCCACGCGGGCGTTCGGGCCCGGGCGCCCGGAGCTTGCCGAACCGTATCACAGCATCGGTCAGCCGGTGCTCATCCCCGGCGATATGGGCTCGGCCAGCTACGTGCTGCTGGGCACGGATGAGGCGATGGACCGGACCTTCGGAAGCACCTGCCATGGCGCCGGTCGCGTGTGGAGCCGCAAGCAGGCCGTCCGAAAGGCCTCCGGGCGACGGGTCGACCAGGAGCTCGCCTCGGCCGGTGTCTATGCTCGAGCTCGCGGGCGGACGAGCTTGGCCGAGGAACAGCCGGACGCCTACAAGGACGTGCATGCCGTTGTGGAATGCGTCACATCGGCCGGGTTGAGCCGACGCGTGGCCCGCATGACGCCGATGGCCGTCGTCAAGGGATAGCCAAAAAAGCATCGTGGAGCTACTTGACAGTTTATCTCGGCGGGGGTAGGGTAATGAATTCCCGCCTTTGGCGGCGTTTGGCGATCCGGGGTGCGACGGGCAGTCGCCGCAAACGACCCAAGGAGTACGCGAGATGGCTGACGATTTATCGGGCAAGAAGATCCTCCTGGTGGACGATGATCGGGACATCCTCCAGGCAATGGAGGCCACCCTCACCGACGAGGGCGTGGACCTGCTCGTCGCGCGCGACGGCAATACGGCCATCGACCTGGCCCAACGGGAGAATCCCGATCTGGTCGTTCTGGATATGATGCTCCCGAAGCGCAGCGGGTTCCTCGTGCTGGAGAAGTTGAGCCGGGGCAAGGACAAGTCCGAGATGCCGCTGGTGATCATGATCACGGCCAACCTCGGCACGCGTCACAAGAAATACGCCGAATCGCTGGGCGTCAACGAGTACATTCACAAACCGTTTCGCATGGAGAAGCTCGTCGAGAAGATTAAGGCCCTTTTCGCCGAACAGGACGATTAGCAGCGGAATGCAGCTTGCCGCCGGCACGTGTGAGACGATAAGATCACGGGACACGAGACGGATAAGAACAGGAACAGCGGGCATCCGCCCTGGGCCGGGTGGCCTTGCAAGGCGGATCGAGAGTAGTGATGAGCATCGCGGCAGAGACGAAGACCAAGATTGTCGAAGAGCACCGGCGGCACGACAGCGACACGGGGTCGGCCGAGGTCCAGATCGCGCTGTTGACGGCGAAGATCAACCATCTCACCGAGCATCTGGCCCAGCACAAGAAGGATTATGCTTCGCGCCGGGGGCTGCTCAAGATGGTCTCCAAGCGGAACAGTCTGCTGAAGTACCTCACGCAGCGCGCGCCGGAACGGTACAAGCAGATCATCGCTCGGCTGGGGCTGCGTAAGTAGCACCGCTACCACCCCGCCGCGGGCAGATGGCGCCCTGCACTCCTTTCGTCGGGGCCGGTTCGCTGGATCGCACCCTCATCGTGCGCTGCGGGGTGGCCGCGCGACAAGGCATCAATCAGCCAATTGAACGAGTAAGACGCAGATAACAGAGCAGAGGAGCTGCTGGACGGCAGCTCCCCCGCGCCGGTGTGGACCGGTCGGAAACAGCAGGCAGGTGAGAGAATGAAGGTAACGAAAGTCGAACGAGACATTGCAGGTCGTACGCTATCACTGGAAACGGGCAAGGTCGCACGTCAGGCCGATGGGGCCGTCTGGGTACGCTACGGGGACACCATCGTCCTGGCGACGGTGCTGTGCGCCCCGCCGAAACGGGATGTGGATTTCTTCCCGCTGTTCGTGGACTACCGCGAGAAGCAGTACGCCGCCGGCAAAGTGCCCGGCGGCTTCTTCAAGCGCGAAGGCCGCCCCACCACCCATGAAATCACCACGATGCGGATGATCGATCGTCCGATCCGTCCGCTGTTCCCCAAGGACTACCGCGACGAGGTGCAGATTCAATGCCTCGTGCTCAGCACGGATAATGAGAACGCCCCCGATCTGCTGGCGCTGATCGGCGCCTCGGCCGCACTGGCACTGTCCGGCGCGCCGTTTGACGGGCCGATCGGCGCCGCTCGTGTCGGTTACGTCGATGGTGAGTACGTTCTCAATCCCACGTACTCGGAGCTGGACAACAGCACGATGGACTTGACCGCCGCTGGACCGCATGAGGGCGTCAACATGCTCGAGCTGGCCGGTGAGGAACTGCCCGACGAGGTCGTCGCCGAGGGCATCGCCAAGGCCACCGACGTCTCGCGGACCGTCGTCGAGATGATCCGCGAACTGGCCGAGAAGGCCGAGGCCCCCGCCAGCGACTACGCGGCGGCCGCCATACCCGATGACCTGCTCAAGAAGGTTACCGAGGCGTGCGAAGCGCGTATTCGCGAGGCCAAGCAGATCGCCGGCAAGCAGGAGCGCGGCGACGCGATCGCGGCCATTGGCGACGAACTGCTCGCCGAGCTGTGCCCCGAGGACGTCGAAGAGCCGCCCTATTCGCCCGCGCAGGTCAAGGAGGCGTTGTTCCGGGTCGAGGGCAAGGTGCAGCGCGAGTTGATCCTCGGCGGCACGCGCCCCGACGGGCGCGGGCCCACTGAGGTCCGCCCGCTGAGCGTCGAGGCCGGCGTGCTGCCGCGTACGCACGGGTCCGGCCTGTTCGCCCGCGGCGAGACGCAGGCGCTGGTCACAGCCACGCTGGGCACGCCGCGCGATCAGCAGGTGATCGACGGGCTGTTGGAAGAGTACAAGAAGCCCTTCATGCTGCACTACAACTTCCCGCCGTTCTGCGTGGGTGAGATTCGTCCCATCCGCGGGCCCGGGCGGCGTGAGATCGGCCACGGCATGCTCGCCGAGAAGTCGCTGCAACCGGTGATGCCCGCGCCGGACGCTTTCCCCTATACGGTGCGGATCGTTGCCGACATGCTGGAGTCGAACGGATCGACCTCGATGGCGGCGGTGACCGGCGGGACACTGGCGCTGATGGACGCCGGCGTGCCGATCAAGGCGCCGGTCGCCGGCATCAGCATCGGCATGGTCAGCGACGGCGACCGGCACATCCTGCTGACGGACATCATCGGCGAGGAGGACTTCCACGGAGAGATGGACTTCAAGGTCGCCGGGACCGTCAACGGCATCACGGGCATCCAGTTGGACATGAAGGCGCGGTTCATGCCGCAGGATCGCGTCGCCGAGACGCTCGACCAGGCCCGCCAGGCCCGCCTGCACATTCTCGACGCGATCGAGGCGGTGCTGCCCGAGCCGCGCGGCGACATCAGCCAGTATGCCCCGCGAATGCTGACCGTGCACATCGACCCGGAGAAGATCGGCAAGGTGATCGGTCCGGGCGGCAAGACGATCAACCGCATCCAGGACGAAACCGGTGCCAACATCGACATCGAGGACGACGGGACGGTGTACGTCGCGGCATTGCGCGCCGACGCCGCCGAGGCCGCCAAGGAAGCCATCGAGACGCTCACGGCCGAGGTCGAGGTCGGGAAGGTCTACACGGGCAAGGTCGTCACGGTGCGGGATTTCGGCGCGTTCGTCGAATTGTTCCCCGGCCAGGACGGCATGTGTCACATCAGCGAACTCGAGGACGGCTACGTCAAGAAGGTCACCGACGTGGTCAACGTCGGCGATACCGTGAAGGTCAAGGTCGTCTCGGTCGACGATCAGGGACGCGTCCGGCTGTCGCGCAAGCAGGCCCTTCAGGAAGAAGGCGCCACTGAGGAACAAGGCGCCGACGCGTAACCGCTGCCGCATGGGCGGACATTCGGGTAAGAGCGCATGGATTGGGTCTACGTCCTGCTCGGCGCCGCGATCGCGGCGCCGCTCAGCGCCGCCGTGACGTGGCTGGCGACACGGCGCATATGGCGCACGGCGCGGAAACTTTCGGCCCGCAGCAAGGGGCGCGAGAGCTTGGCGGAACTCGGGCGACTGGCCGGCGGGCTGGCCCACGAGATCAAGAACCCGTTGTCGACGATCAACGTGAACCTCAAGCTCCTCGCCGAAGACCTCTCCCGCGGCGACAACGAGGAGCATCGGCGGTGGTTGCGACGCATCGGCGGCATTCAGGAGGAGGCCGACCGCCTCCGCGGCATCCTGGATGACTTCCTGCGATATGCCGGACGCTACGAAATCACGCTGACGCAGACCGACTTGCGACGCGTTGTGGACGAGCTGTCGGATTTCTTCACGCCCCAGGCCGAGTCCGCCAACGTCACACTGCGGACCGACCTGCCCGATGCGCCCGTGATCTGCCGCGTGGACGCCAAGCTGCTCAAGCAAGCCCTGCTGAACCTCATGATCAATGCCGTGCAGGCCATGTCCGACGGCGGCGAGTTGATCCTGCGCCTAACAGCCCATCGGCAACAGGCGGACCTGGAGGTCATCGATACCGGCTCGGGCATTCCCGACGACGTGCGCGACGCGATTTTCGACGTGTACTACTCCACAAAGCCGCGCGGCACCGGCCTGGGCCTTCCGACCACGCGACGCATCGTGCAGGAACACGGCGGTACGCTGACGCTCGATTCTGCCGCGGGCACGGGCACGCGGTTCAACATTCATCTGCCGCTGGATGATTCCTAAGACGAAAACGCGCCTCGCCTACCGGGGTGATTGACACCCCCGCTTGCGCTCGGTACGCTTGCGTCATGGGTCCCGCGGATGTCGACAACGCAGCGGCAAGCGTCCTGATCGTCGAGGACGAGCACGCTCACGCCGAGGCGATGCAGGAAGGCCTTCAGAGGCAAGGCCACGAGTGTGCCGTGGTTCACGACGGCGCCGCCGGCATCGCGCGTCTCCAAGCCGAGCATTTCGACATCATCGTCACCGATCTGGTCCTCGGAAGCGAGGAAGACGGTCTGGCTGTTCTGGGCGCGGCGCGCAAACGCTCGCCTGACACCAAGGTCATCCTCGTGACGGCGCATTCGTCGGTGGAAACGTGCCGGCGGGCGTTGCAGGACGGCGCCTTCGATTACGTGGAGAAGCCGCTCGATTTGGATGAGCTGAGGACGATTGTGGACCGAGCGGCTGAGCTGACGGCCCAGAAGCGGACCATCCGGGAGCTTCGTGAGCAGATCGACGACAAGTACGGATTCGAGAACATCATCGGGAACTCCCCGGCGATGGTTAAGGTTCTTGAGAAGGTCCGGCGCGTCGCCCCGGCGGGTCTTCCGGTGCTGATCCTGGGCGAATCCGGCACGGGAAAGGAACTGGTCGCCCAGGCGATCCATCGCAACTCGCGTCGCAGCGACCAACGTTTCGTGACGATTAACTGTGCGGGCCTGAGCGAGTCTCTGCTGGAGGATGAACTGTTCGGACACGTCAAGGGCGCCTACACGGGCGCGACGACGGATCGCCGGGGGCGGTTCGAGCACGCCGACGGTGGCACGATGTTCCTCGATGAAGTCGGCGACATGTCGCTGTCGATGCAGGCGCAGCTCCTGCGCGTTCTGGAGAACGGCGAAGTCGTCCGCGTGGGATCGAATGAGCCGATCCGCGTGGACGTACGCGTCATCAGCGCGACCAACAGCGACCTCGCCGAGCGCGTCGAGAAGAACGAGTTCCGCGAGGATCTCTACTTCCGCATCAAGGGGGCGACCATTGAGTTGCCCGCCTTGCGCGAGCGGGCGGAGGACGTCCCCCTGCTGGTTGACCATTTCATCAAGCAGGCCAACGAGAAGCACGGCCGGGATGTCGCGGGCATCGACGCGGATGCGCGGCGCGTCTTAGCGAGCTACCCCTGGCCGGGCAACATCCGCCAGCTTCGCAACGTGGTCGAGAACATGGTCGTGCTGGCGTCCGGAAAGATGCTGACCGTCGACGACCTGCCGGGCGAGATTCACCGTCGCCCCGGCGGTCAGCCCCATCAGGCCCGCCAACTGGCGGGGATGAGTCTGGACGAGGCCGAGAAGGAACTCATCCGCAGCACGCTCAAGATGGTCGACGGCAACCGTGAGCAGGCGGCCAAAATGCTCGGCATCGGCGAACGGACACTGTATCGCAAGATCAAGGAATACGATCTGCGGCGGTAGCAGGCACGCCGTGCCATTCCCGTCCGACGGCGCGTCGATCCGTCCGCTGAATCGGTTTCGCGCGGCGGAAGATGGCTGCTATCCTGAGACCATGAGCATTCACGTCCTGCCGACACCACTGGTCAACAAGATCGCCGCCGGCGAGGTGGTCGAGCGTCCGGCCAGTATCGTCAAGGAACTGGTCGAAAACGCTCTCGATGCCGAGGCCGGGCGAATCGAGATCGCCGTCGAGGACGGCGGGCGCAAAGCCATCACCGTCACGGACGACGGCATTGGCATGAGCCCGGACGATCTGAAGCTCGCTTTCGTCGCGCACGCCACGGGCAAAATCAGCGACGACGAGGACCTGTTCGCCATCGAGACGATGGGCTTTCGCGGTGAGGCGCTGGCGTCCATCGCGGCCGTGTCTCACGCTCATATCCGCAGCCGCCGTCGCGGCGCTGAAAGCGGCTACGAGGTCAGTGCCTCCGGCGGCGAGATCGCGCCGCCCCGGCCCTGCGCCGCTTCGGCGGGCACGGCGGTTAGCATCCGCGACCTGTTCTACAACACACCGGCGCGGCGCAAATTCATGCGCACGACCGCCACCGAGTTCGCTCACATTTCCGAGCAGCTCGCTCGATTGGCGTTGCCGCACCCCCGTGTGGCGTTTCGCCTGACGCACAACGGGCGTGAGTCGGCCAACCTCCCCCCTGCCGACAGCACGGCCGAGCGCGTCGCCGACCTGTTCGGACGCGAGCTGGCCGACGCGCTTCTGCCCATCCGCCCGCGCGGAGACGGCGTAAGTGTCGCCGGGCTGCTGGCGCCGCCCGCGGCGGCGCGTAGCTCCAGCAAGTGGCAGTATTGCTTCGTCAACGGGCGGTACATCCGCGACCGGTTGCTGTCGCACGCTCTGAGAGAGGCCTATCGCGGACGGATCGACGTGCAACGCTGGCCGGTGGCGTTCATCTTTGTCGAGATCGATCCGGCGGACGTGGACGTCAACGTCCACCCCACCAAGATCGAGGTTCGCTTTCGCAACGGAAACCAGGTACATGGTGCATTGCTGGCCGCGCTGCGCGAGACGCTTAACCGGGCGAACCTGTCGCCGACGGCACGGCTCGGCGACTCGCCGGCCTCCAGCGAAGGCAACGACCGCGGCGAGCCGGCGAGCGAGACGCCCCCTCCATCGAGCCACGACGCCCCTTCGGTCGAAGCCGTAGCGCACGACGATAATCATCGCAACACGCTGGACGACGCTCGCCGACACTCGCTGCGCCAGGCGCTGGCGGACTTCCTGAAGGCCGCTCCGCCTCGCCAGCAACGCCTCGACTTCTCGCCGCACGCTAATCAGGCCGGCGCCCCGCCCGCTGGGACCGACGCCACCTCACCGTCGACCGCAGCGCCGGGACCGTCGGGGCGCCTGCCGCTCGGCGATCTTGGCGCACCGGCCGCAGGGCACGGCGCCGGCGACGCCGCGGCGGCGATCATGCAGGTCCACAACAGCTATATCGTCGCCGCGACGGACGATGGCATCATCGTGGTGGACCAGCACGCGCTGCACGAGCGACTGCTGTACAACGACCTGCAACGCCGCTTGGCCGAGTCTGACGGCACGAAGCTGACGTCGCAGCGGCTGCTGATCCCCGAGACGGTCACGGTCGCGCCTGCTGAGGCCGACGCCCTGAACCGTCGCAGCGAATTGCTTGACCGGCTCGGCATCGAGGTGCAGGCCTTTGGGCCGCGATGCCTCGCAGTGCAGCGTTTTTGCGCCCTGCTGGCCGAGCGCGGCGTCGGCGCCGCCGATTTCGTTCGCGAGATCGCCGGGACTCTCGCCGAGGACGACACCACGAACCCGGAACAGATGCTGCAACGCGTCCTGGCGATGATGGCGTGCAAGGCCGCCGTCAAGGCCGGTGAACCGCTCAGCGAAGACGAGATGCGCGACCTACTGGCCCGGCGCCGGGAAGCCGACAAGGCCGCTGCATGCCCTCACGGACGCCCGACGACACTGACGCTGACACTGGCGGAGCTGGCCAGGCAGTTCGGGCGCAGTTGAACCGCGCGTTCGCCGTGTTCTCTCGCGCGGGTCACAGACATGGTATAATCATGTCGGCGTGCGACGCATGTTCCCTCGATTCGAGAGGACGATGAACGAAGTTCTGATTTCACGGAAACACCGGGTCCTGCCTGACCGGACGTCGCTGAAGCGTCTGCTGTGGGGTGCGGCCGGGTCGGTCGCGCTCGGCGGACTGTTCGCCTGGTCGATCGAAGAGCACTGGTTGCGCATCGAGCGACGGCGCATGGCGCTGCCTCACCTGGACGATGCGCTGACGGACATGCGGCTGGTACATATCTCCGACCTGCACGCCTGCCCTATCGTCCGCGAGCGGTATCTTTACCACTGCGTCGAGATGGTCAACCGGCTCGAGCCGGATTTCGTGGCCGTCACGGGCGACTTCATCACCGGACCCGCTCATTACGCTCGCGTCGTGGCGCGCGTGCTGAGACACCTCACGCCCCGGATCGCTGTTGTGGCCTGCCTGGGCAATCACGACTACGGCGCCTGCCACCCTCGGGGATTTGGCCAGACGCGCGGGCTGGCGGACTACGTCGCCGACTGCTTGATGCATGAAGACGTCTTCGTGATGCGAAACGAATCCCGCCGGTTTGATCTGGACGGAGCATGTATCCAGTTCGTGGGACTGGAAGACTACTGGGCGGGCTCGTTTCGCCCCGACGAGGCGTTTGAACTGGCTCGGGACGACCTGCCCACCATCTGTCTGTGCCACAACCCGGATGGCGCCCACGATGTGGCCGAGCGCGGGGCGCACTGGGTGCTGTCCGGGCACACGCACGGGCAAGCCAAGCGGGACACGAAGTTCTACAACTTCGTGCTGCCGGCGAATCACCATCACCTCGCCGCGGGCGAGTACGTCCTGGACGATGGAGCCCGTTTGTACATCAATCGGGGGTTGGGCTACGCGCGGCGGATGAACATCAATACCCGCCCCGAAATCACGCTGTTCACGCTCCAGCGCGCCGACGCACACGAGGGGTAGACAGGATCGGCCCGCCGGACCCGAACGCTCCGTCGCCGGGACCGACAGGCCGTCTGTAATGCGTCAGTTGCGTCGACGTCGCCGCCGGATCAGCCCGAACGCCCCGGCCGCCAGAAGCGCCATCGTCGCCGGCTCGGGGACGTCGGTAATGTAGTCGTTCTGGAGCCACACGGTGTCCACCGGCACGGCCACGTACTGGCCCGTCGTCTGCCAATTGTCCTGGCAGACGAAGTACTCGCTGCCGTCACCATCATATCCGGGGTTGGGATCGATGTACCCCACTCCGACCACTGAGTGCGGATCGCTGTCTTGCCAGGGGTGCTCGTCCACGGTCTGACCGTTGAGCGTCCAGCTCTGTGACACGATCCCGCTGTTGACCCACTTGTCGAACGTGCACTCCACGGGGTGCGCGGCGTCGATCTCGCCGACGTAGTTCAGCCACATCGTCCCCAGCGGCGTGCCGGCCACCGCATCGGTGTAACCCGTCGCGCTGGCATAGGCCGTCTTTACGATGCCCGTTCCGGCCCCTCCGCCGCCGGCATAGTCGTTGTCCGTCCATCCGCCGGTCGCGTAGCTCAGCAGCCCGGGCAGTATGTTCGCCGTGGTCGTGCTCCCGCTGTTCGGCGGGAACGGCCCGGGCGTGCTCTGCCAGCTTCCCGTGTCCATGTGCCAGCCCATCTCGACCATGCCGTCGTGATACAGCCCCTGCTGCCACGTGCCGCTCGTGTTGGGATAGCCCGGGCTGCTGGTAAACGCCTGCTGGTCGGTCAGGCCCGAACAGCCCATGACGTCCTCCCAGTAGCCCATCAGGTTCGCACCTGACGTGGGCGAGCACCAGCCCGGGTAGCCGCCCACACCGTAGTTGGTCGGCTGATTCCAGTCAGGCACGTTCAGGATCAGGTTGCCCGACGCAGACTGGGCGGGCGCAAGCTGCGGCGTCGCCAGCGCCGCCAACAGCGCCATACACAAAACAACACTCGACCATTTCGCGTTCATCACATACCTCCGCGTTCTCGGGGCGTTTGTGCGCGGTGTGCCCGCGCTGCGGTATTCGTCGCCTGTTTCCGCGCCGCGCGCCTCACATGCTGCCCCGACCCTGCACGGACAGCGCGAACGCGTCGCCTGTACCAGACCTGGCCAACCGCCTCGCTTACCGACGCCATTTGGGGCGCATGCAGAATGAAGGCGTACGCTGGGCGCTGCGGGACCCCGGAAGCAAGCCACTGCCACCCTTCGATGTGCCAACGTGCTGTGCAGCGGCTTCCACGCCGAGCATCGCCTGCTCCTCTTTGCGACGGGGAGATCATGCGTCCTCACGGAAGAGGACCGTTCGCCAAGCACTCACGAACTGAGCGGATTATACCGCGAACAGTGATTTTGTCAACCCAAATCCCTGCGCCGAGGGCATCGGCGTGATGCCGGTGCCACACGACGCGGGCCCGACGGCGGCGGCAGAACCCCGTGCACGCTTCTCAACGGCATTTTCTATAACGCCTTACACGCCAAAACGCCGTCGCAGAGACCCCGACAGCGCGGCCACGCTGACCCGTGGCCGCCCGAGGCGGACGCCGGGCTTGGCGCCGCCGTGGAAGTCCGATCCGCCGACCACGCCCAGCCCCAGCCGATCCGCGAGGTCCACGCACAAGCGTGTCCATTCGGCGTCATGGTCGCTGTGCCACGCCTCGATCGCGTCCAGTCCGGCCTCGCTGAGCCCACGCACGACGCGTTCAAGCTCGCCGCGCTCGGTGCAGCCCAACTGGACCGGGTGAGCCAGAACAGCCAGGCCGCCGGCCCCGTGAATCGCAGTGATCGCCTCGTGCGGCGCGGGCCGTTCGCGTTCCACGTAGCCCGGGCACCCCTTGCCGAGGTATCGGGCGAACGCTTCTTTCGTGTCACGCACCCAGCCGGCGCGAACAAGGGCTCGCGCCACATGCATCCGGCTGATCACTTCCGCCTCGCTGCCGGCGTCCAGCGCCGCGCGGCGTACGTCGTCCATGGTTACCGGCACGCCAAGCCAGCGCAGCCGCTGGACGATCTGCGGGTTGCGGCGCACGCGCGCCTGGCGCAATTGGGCCGCGACAGACAGAATCGCCGGCGCGCTGGGGTCGATGCCCAATCCCAGAATATGCAGCGTTCCCGACGGCGGCTGGGCAGACAGCTCGATGCCGGGCACGAACTGTAGCGCGTCAAGCGGCTCGGCGGCGCGGCGGGCCTCGTCCAGACCTGCGACGGTGTCGTGGTCGGTCAGCGCTACAACCGCCAACTCGGCGCGGTCGGCCTGGCGGATCAGATCGGCCGGCGCCAACGTGCCGTCCGACGCCGTGCTGTGCGTATGCAGATCGACGAATCGCCGCATCGGCGGGTCAGTCCTCCAACCCGGCGAACAGCGGCGTGGAGAGATACCGCTCCCCGAAGCTCGGCAGCAACACGACGACCGTCTTGCCGACGGCATCGTCCCGGGAGGCGATTTGGGCGGCGGCTTTCAACGCCGCACCGGAGGAGATGCCCACAAACAGCCCTTCCTCGCGCGCGGCGCGGCGCGCCCAGTCGAGCGCGTCGTCCGTGCTGACCGCCACAACTTCGTCCACCAGCGACAGGTCCAGCACGTCGGGGATGAATCCCGCGCCAATGCCCTGGATGCCGTGCGGCGCCGGGTGCAGTTCCCCGCCCGCGAGGGTCTGGGCGATGACGGGGCTTTCGGTCGGCTCGACCGCCACGGCGCGAAAGCCCGGCTTGCGTGCCTTCAGCGCCGACGCCACGCCGGTGATCGTGCCTCCGGTTCCCACCCCGGCGACGAACACGTCCACCTGTCCGTCGGTATCACGCCAGATTTCCTCGGCCGTGGTACGCCGGTGCACCTCCGGATTTGCCGGATTACGAAATTGCCCCGGCATCACCGCGTCGCGCGTCTCGGCGTGGAGCTGCTCGGCGCGGTCGATGGCTCCGCGCATGCCCTGCTCAGCCGGCGTCAGCACGAGCTCCGCCCCGAGCGCCCGAAGCACCTTGCGCCGCTCGACGCTCATGGAATCCGGCATGGTCAGAAGGCACTTGTATCCACGGGCGGCGCAGATCAGCGCCAGCCCGATGCCGGTATTGCCGCTGGTCGGTTCGATCACCGTGGCGCCGTCGTGCAGCCGCCCCTCGCTGGCGGCCGCATCCAGCATCGCCAGCGCGATCCGATCCTTTACAGACGCCATCGGATTGAACGACTCCAGCTTTGCCAGAACGGTCGCCCGATTCCCGACCAGCCCGCGAAGCCGTACCAGCGGCGTGTTGCCGATTGTTGCTGTGATGTCCGCCTGCATCGCTAGGGCTCCACCTCGCCATAATGGCGCCATGCCGACCCCGCCCAATACTAGGCGCCAGCGCAGCCGGCGTCCAGTCGCAACGGCTGTCGACACGCCGTACAGCATTGCAATTGCACGAACGGCGTCCAACGGCGCATAATATGTTTATGAGAAGGTCGGTTGCGCCGGCCATCGATGGAGCCCGCCATGCGACACTCCCTACCGTCGTTCCTCGTTCTAGGTTTCCTTCTGGCGGCGACGGCTACGGTTACCGCGGCCGATCGCGACGACAGCTTTTCTGATGCGGCCGTGGACAAGGCCATTGCCGACGGCGTCCGCTATTTGTGCGAGAGCCAGAAGGGGGCCCAATGGCCGCATGCCAAGGAGCACTACCCGCAGGGCTGCACGCCGCTGGCGGCCTACGCGATTCTCGAGAGTCTCGACTACGTCAAGGACGACGCCCTTCGTAAGCGTGCCGAGAAGGCGGCGGATCGTGCCTTGAAGTGGATGGCCGAACGCCAAAGCGAGAAGACCTACGTACTGGGGTTGCGATGCCAGGCGTTTCTCTCGGCCATCAAGCGGGGCAAGGCGTATCACAAGCCCCTGCGAGCGGATGCCGATCGGCTCATCCGATCGACGAAAGACGGTAGCTACGGATACGACTCGCGGGGCGAGGGCAAGAGCAGCGGGGATAACTCGAACAGCCAGTACGGCCTGCTGGGCGTATGGGGAGCGAGGATGGTCGGCTGGGAGATTCCCAAGCGGTACTGGCAGAAGGTCTATGCCCACTGGTACAACTCGCAGCAGGGCGACGGCGGCTGGAAGTACTACCAGGACCGGGCGGAGGCATCCTCCGGAACGATGGTCACGGCCGGCGTGGCGAGCATGTACGTCTGCTTCGACAATATCTTTGTCGATCAGTTCAGCCGCTGCAATCTCGGGCGCGTCGGCAAGCAGGTCCAGGCCTCTCTACAGCGCGGGCTTGACTGGTTGGATCGCAATTACATCGATACGTCCGGCGACAAGCCCACGCTCAACACGTCGGAGAAGATCCGCGGCCACGGGGACATGTACTACTACCTTTACGGCATCGAGCGGGTGGGCGTCGCCAGCGGGTACAAGTATTTTGGAACGGTAGACTGGTACCAGACCGGCGCGATGTGGCTGATAAACGACCAGAAGGACGGCGGGCAGTGGCGAGGCAAGTACGGCGAGGATGTCGCTACGAGCTACGCGTTGCTGTTCCTCGTGCGTGGTCGCCGACCGGTTTTGTTCAACAAGCTCAAGTATGACGGCGACTGGAACAACCGCCCGCGCGACCTGGCCTCCCTGACGCGGTGGCTGAGCCAGGCATTCGAACAGCGGGATATCAACTGGCAGATCATCAATCTGGAAGTGGCCGCCCGCCATTGGCACGACGCGCCGATCCTGTACATCTCCGGCGCCAAGCGGCCGAAGTTCACTGACGAGCAACTCGAGCGCATCCGGCGGTTCGTATACCAGGGCGGCACCATCCTCAGCGTCACCGAATGCAGAGGCATGGGCTTTTCCGCGGGCATGCGCGAAGCGTACAAGAAGATGTTCCCGCGGTACGAACTTGAAACGCTGACACGTGATGACGTGATTTACCAGACGGCGGTGCAGTACGACCTGGGGCGCTCCGCGGGCCGCTTGAAGCTCCAGGCGGTCTCCAACGGGGTGCGACCGCTGGTGATTCATACCGATATGGACCTGGCCGAACCGTGGCAACTACAGCGGCATGAGACGGCGCGATGGGCCTTCGAGGCGGCGGCCAACATCGCCGCCTACGTCACGAACAAGTCCTTCCGCACGCGTGGTTCCAAGGTCTGGCCGGGCGAACCGGATGTCGGCGATCTGCCCTCCGTCACCGTGGCGCGACTGGCCTTCGAGGGCAACCACGATCCCGAGCCGCTGGCCTACCAGCGGTTTTCGCGGCTGATGGCACGGAAGCACGGCGTCAAGGTCAACGTCATCGGTCCGATCGATATCGCCAAGCTGCCGGAGACCGACGCCTCCATCGCAATTCTCAGCGGCACGGGAACGTTCAAACTGACGGCGGAGCAGCAGCAGATCCTTCGCGACTTCGTCGAAGGCGGCCCTCGCGTAATCGTCATCGATGCGGCCGGCGGAGACGAGGCGTTCGCCGCCGCAGCCGAGGAACAGATCGCGGCGATATACGGGCCGGGCACCCTACGGCGACTGGAGGCGTCCGATCCGCTGTTCCGCCTCGACGGCAACGTGATCGAAACATTCGCCTACCGTCGGCGGACGGCGGGTCGCCTGCCGGACAAGCAACCGACGCTGCGTGCCGTGCGTGTGGCCGGACGCCCCGTCATCTACTACAGCGCTGAGGACATCACGGCCGGACTCGTGGGATACTCCTCGTACGTGGTCGACGGGTATGCACCGGACACGGCCTTCGCGATAATGCGCAACATCGCGTTGCAGCAGGCGGGAGCCGCGGCCGGCTCGCCCGAATGACGGCCCGCCCGCTCCGTCAGGCGTACAAGCCGCTTACCGCAACCCGAGCCGGCGCATGTTCTCGTAACTGATTTGCGCGGCCTTCCACGGGTCGGAGGTGGTCTTGCAGTCGTCTTGTTCGTAGATGTAGTGCTTCGTGCCGGCGCCGCGGCACGCGGACGAAGCGAGCGAAGACCTGACTCTCATAGCAGCTGGTACATAAACTGGGGGCAGGCCACTTGCGGGCCATTGCTACTGTGCCTCGTTGGTATCCGTCTCGAATAGCGTGTAGGTCGTGCGCCAAGTCTTCGAGGCGCCCGGCGCCAGCTTGACGGCGACGTACGGCTCGGGGCAGAACGCCGTCGACTGGGCGTACAAGTAGTATTTCACCGGCGTGAAATCGCCCTGAATTTCGATGCCGGCCCCCGTGCGCTCGTTGATGATCCGTGCCCCGCTGTCGGCCGGGTCGTCGAAATTGGTAAGCTGCGCAAAAAATGAGCCGTGCAGCGGCTTGCGGAAGACAATCGTGTTCCCGGCGACCTGCACGGTGTCACTCTTGATCTCTGCAGCAATCTCGAACGGCAACGCCACGCGGTACCCCGGACCGATGGGCACGCCGTCGATGATGGTGAAATTGTGACAGTAGTGCGTCGTGTCGATCACCTTGCTGCCGGTGTTCTCGAGTGTATAGGTGATGCTGAAACCCGGCTGGTCGTCAAGCAGCGCGATCCGCTTGGTGTATGCGTACGCCCAGCCGCGGTCGCCTCGCATCGCCTGTCGGAACGTAATCTGCCCATCGTCTTGCTCGGTTGTCCACGCGCCTGGGCGGACGAGTTCGTAGCCCTTGTTGAACCGATACCGTTCGTCGGCGGCCTTGCGAAGCTGACCGACACCGATCTTGAGGAATGTTTCGCCGGACGTGGCCTCCTCGTAGCCCAGCGGCGTGCCCATGCCGAACTCGCCGGCCGGACCGACGGCGTTGGCGTCGTGGTGTTGGGGCTTGTCCGCCTTTCGAAACGCCCCGAAGTACGTGTGTCCCTTCCACATCGCCCGTGCGACGTGTCCGGACCAGTCGAACCGCACGCCGCGATAGTGCCCTCTCTCGGCGTGCGGCAGATAGATATGCAGCGAGACGTCCCCGTCGGTCAGCGTCGTCTTCGGCGGCGCTTTGTCCGCGTCATCTTCCGTATCCGCTTCAGAAGGTAGCGTCGCTTCGACAGCGCGTCCCGAGCATCCGAGCAATGCCCCAAGCACCATCATCGCCAGCAGCACGGCGCTGCACGCCGTTCCACAATAGCCGTATTGCATCTCAATCGCTCCTTTGGCGTGTGAATACGGCCCGGCGATTCCGGGCCGGACGCCGGCATCACCCTACCGGTCTGTGGGCACGGCGTCAACGACGCGGACGGCGATGCCCTACCGCTGCTTGAGGTACTGTCTCAGGAATCGCGCGGTGTGGCTCTTGCGCTTGCGCGCGACGTCTTCGGGGGTTCCCTCGGCGATGACGCGGCCGCCGGCGTCGCCGCCGCCGGGGCCCAGATCGATGATCCAGTCGGCGCACTTGATGACATCCGGATTGTGCTCGATGACGATGATGGTATTGCCCATGTCCGCCAGTCGGTTCAGCACATTCAGGAGGTTGTGGATATCGGCGAAGTGCAGGCCCGTCGTGGGCTCATCAAGCACGTAGAGGGTGTGTCCCGTGGAACTCTTTCCCAATTCGCTGGCCAGCTTGACGCGCTGGGCCTCCCCGCCGGACAGCGTGGTGGAGCTCTGGCCCAGTTCCACGTAGCCCAGCCCGACATCATTAAGCGCCTTGAGCAGTTGCCTGATTTTGGGGAAGTTCTCGAAAAAGCCCAGCGCCTCCTCCACGCGCATCGCCAGCACGTCGGCGATGCTCTTGCCCTTGTAGCGGACCTCCAGCGTCTCGCGATTGTAGCGGCTGCCCTTGCACTCGGCGCAGGTGACGAACACATCGGGAAGGAAGTGCATCTCGATGCGCTTGGTGCCTTGGCCCTGACAGGCCTCGCAACGTCCGCCCTTGACGTTGAAGCTGAATCGCCCGGGCTTGTAGCCGCGGATCTTGGCCTCCCGCGTTTTGGCGAATAGCTGACGGATGAGGTCGAATACGCCGGTATAGGTTGCCGGGTTGCTGCGCGGCGTCCGCCCGATGGGCGACTGGTCGATCTCGATGACCTTATCGACGTGCTGAACGCCGAGAATTTTGTCAAACGAGCCGGGCTTGTCGCGAGAGCCGCTGATCCGCCGTCGCAGCGCCGGTAGAAGCGTCAGGGACACCAGCGTGCTCTTGCCCGAACCGCTGACGCCCGTGACGCAAATGATGCCGCCGGTCGGGAAAGACACCTTCAGCTTCTTGAGGTTATGCTCCCGACAGCCACGGAGTTCCACGGCGCGCTTGTGGCACATCTCCCGCCGCCGTTGCGGCACCTCGATCCGCATCCGTTCGGCGAGGTACTTGCCCGTTACGGACTCCTCGCAAGCGCAGACCGTGTCCATGTCGCCCTGGGCGACGACCCGGCCACCGTGCCGTCCGGCGCCCGGGCCCATGTCCAGGATCTGATCGGCCGAGCGGATCACGGCCTCGTCGTGCTCCACGACCACAACGGTATTGCCCATGTCGCGCAGGCGCAGCAACGTGCGAATCAGCCGCTCGTTATCCCGCTGGTGCAGGCCGATCGTCGGCTCGTCCAACACGTAACAGACGCCCACCAGCCCGCTGCCGACCTGCGTCGCGAGGCGAATCCGCTGGGCCTCGCCCCCGGACAGCGTCGCCGAGGCGCGGTCGAGCGTGACGTAGTCCAGCCCTACGTCGGCGAGAAACCGCAGCCGGTGGCGAATCTCGCGCAGGATCATCTCGGCGATCTGGGCCTGCTCGGCGTCGAGTTCAAGCTGGTCGAAAAACGCCAGCGCTGAGGCGATGTCCATCCGCACGATGTCGTTGACGTTGTGATCGGCGATGGTCACCGCAAGTGAGGCCGGTCGCAGACGCCCCCCCCTGCAGTCCGGACAGGCCTGCTCGGACATGAACGAGTGCAGCCGTGCCTTGACGTACTCGCTGTCGGTCTTGTGCCAGCGCCGCGTCAGGTTCGGAATGACGCCTTCCCAGCCACCGCCGCGATCGCCGTGCATCAGCTTGTTGCGCATCGCCGCCGGCAGCTC
This sequence comes from Phycisphaerae bacterium, assembly GCA_018335035.1. GTDB lineage: Bacteria > Planctomycetota > Phycisphaerae > SM23-33 > SM23-33 > JAGXKT01. The sequence goes on along the minus strand of JAGXKT010000009.1, from coordinate 40,069 downwards.
CTCGTACGGCGTGTTGGCGGATACGCGATACTTCCGACAGAAGCGGCGAATGGCGCGGTTGTAGAAGATGTTCATGCGCTTGCCGCCGTGGCGCCAGGCGTCTACGGCGCCCTGGCTGAGCGATAGCGTGGGATCGGGCACGATCAGCTCGGGGTCGAACTCGAGAATCGTCCCCAGCCCGTCACAACTCGGGCAGGCGCCGTAAGGGCTGTTAAAACTGAACATCCGCGGGGCGAGTTCCTCGAGATTCGCCTCCGGATGCGCCGGGCAGGCATACGTGGCGCTGAACAGCCAATCCTTCCAGCGATCTTTGCCGCTCGTGTGGCGTTTGTCGCCAGTCTTCGAAGCCGCCGGCGGCTTTCTTGAACCACACACGCGGTCCTCGTGCGTCTCGTCGCGCTTCTGCTCATGGCAGATGACCACCAAGCCCCCCGCAAGTTCCAGAGCGGTCTCGATGCTGTCGGACATGCGGATGCGGACCGAGTCGCGCAGGACGAGCCGGTCCACGACGACGTCGATGGTGTGGCGCCGGTTCTTGTTAAGTTCGGGCAGATCGCTCAGCTCGTGAATCCGTCCGTCGATGCGGACACGGACGTAGCCCTCGCGCTGCATGTGCTGAAGCAGTTCAGTGTGCTGGCCCTTCTGTCCGCGGACCACCGGGGCGAGGACCATGAAGCGCGCCCCGTCGGGAAGCGTGAAAATCGCGTCGGCCATCTGGGTGACCGTCTGGGAGGTAATCTGTCGCCTGCAGAACCAGCAATGCGGCGTGCCGATCCGTGCAAACAGCAGGCGGAGGTAATCGTAGATTTCCGTCGTCGTCGCCACCGTGGATCGTGGATTCGCCCCGCCGCTGCGCTGCTCAATGGCGACGGTCGGCGGAAGCCCCTCGATGTGCTCGACGTCCGGCTTGGCCAGTTGCTCCAGAAACTGTCTGGCATACGCCGAGAGCGATTCCACGTACTTGCGCTGCCCCTCGGCATAGAGCGTGTCGAACGCCAGCGAGCTCTTGCCTGAGCCGCTCAGGCCGGTGACGACCACCAGCTTATCCCGTGGGATGCGGACGTCGATGCCGCGGAGATTGTGCTGCTTGGCACCGACGACGACGATCTCGTGCCCATCCGTGTCGAGCGCCTGCCGGATGGGCTTGGCCGGCGCCCGGGCGTCGCCCTCGGATGCCGTGTTCGCCTTGGATGTGCTACGCCGGTCGGCGGTCTTCGCACCGGCTTCGTGGCCGGCCGCTGAGCCGCCGTGCTTGCGGAAGCCCTGCGTGCCGCCCCGACGCGCCGTTGGCTTCGACCGCTTGCGGGAGGATGTCCTGCTGCTCTTTGCCATGACCCGCGAAACGCGTCATGATACCACCAACGAAACGGGCGGACAAGCATACTGGCCTGCCCGCCCGCCATGTATCGCGTTTCGCGCTACGCCGCTTCACCGGCAGCCGGCTCTACCCGCGGCGACGGCGGAACAGCGCCGGCACCCCGAGCATCAGGAACGCCATGGTCGCAGGTTCCGGGACGTAGACGGAATCAGGCACCACGATGTGACCCGTTACGCCGGGGTTGTCGACGGGGTTGCCCGGGTCCGTATCGAGCTTGGTGAACCCGGCGTTCCACACGGTCGAATTCGGTCCGCCCTTGGCCGAGAAGTCGCCCCAGACCGGCATACGGGCCAATTCGAACTCCACCACAAGCGTCTCGGAGACCTCGTCCTCGTCGAAGTCCTCCCACTTGGCGCCGTACATGGCTTCAGGCATGGGATTTCCGGGGTTCGACGCGATCGTGCCGACCTCGGCCGGGTCGTCGGGCCGGGCGCTGAGTATGTCGCCGGACGTAACGTTGTCCGACAACTCCAGCACGAAGTTGCTGATTCCCGAGCCCTGCGCCGAATCGACCGTCAGCGTGTACCTGTAGTACCACGTGTCCGAGCTAGCCATCTCCTCGACGTCGTAGGTGATCAATGTTCCGGTTCCGGCCCAGTTGTTGGCTGCGACCAGTTCGTCTTCGTCGGCATCCCAGCTCAGCGCGCCGGTAAACGACGTCGCTAAGGCCAGCGATGGAACCAACAATACCGTCCATACGACGAGCGTTCCGCTGCGTAACATTGTTCCTCTCCTTCGTGCCTGAGCGCGGCATGTCGCCCCCGCTCTCGCACCTCTCTTAAGCTCGACAAGCAAGCAGATCTCGGCTCTGGCGAGTACTCCGGGAGATAGGACCGCATCATGCACGCGCCGTGCCTCATCGGCGCACACGGCGGGCGGATACATCCCGCCTCCTATGATGCGTTGCTTGCCTCCTGGTCCGCACAAAGCATCAAGCCGAAAATGCCTCTCTTGCAACAGTATATCAGTATAGGCGAAGACGCTGGATCTGCCAAGGGGAATGATGGCGTAATGAAGCTGGTCATGCGGCCGTAACCTTTCCCCGCATTGTGGCATCGCCAGGGCGTTCGGGGTGGTGGCGAGATGTCCTGAAACCGCCCCGGGCATCGTCGGCTTTGCATCCGCCCTGACGGGCCTGTACGATGGCCGTATGCCTCCGGCGCAACAGAACGGGCGGTCCTACACCTCGCGCGTGGCGGTCATCATGCTGCTTGTTCTCGCGGCCGCCGTGGCCGCCGCATACTGGCTGGTCTACACGCGCACGCAACGTCCGGAACACGCCGGGCGCGATATCATTGCCGACATTCGCGACCGCGGGTTGGCGCACTACTGGGGCGACGAGCCGATGGACATTCGCCTGGCACGCCGCGACGGGTCCGGCGTTCGCAGGTGGCAGCGTGAGCATGAAGACGGTCGCTACGAGGGCACATTCGCGCTCGATGGACGCGTACAGACCGCGCAGGCCAAGTGGCGCCTGGCCGCCGACATGTCGACAGGCCGGTACGAAAGTCAGGGCGTGTACCTTCGGCAAGGCGGACTCACGAAGACGACCACCGAGATCGTAGTGGACGGTCGGCAGATCGAAGTGACAAGCGACGGCGGGCGCGCCAGGGCCACGATTCCTGACAACTACATCCCCGAAGGCACGCTGCACCTTGTGGCACGACACGTCGCTCAGCGCGGCGACCGGGCGGCGTTCAGCATGATCCTCGACGGGCGTTCATTGTCAGCGGATGGGCAGGTATGGTTTTCGTCGGTGATTATGACGCCCCTGTCGCCGCGCCGCGTGCGGGTTCGAATGGCCAGCGGAACGTCGTCCAGCATCAGCATAATCGAGTTCGACGATGCGGGAGACGTGCTGAGGTACACGGTCGTGAGCGCTGACGGCGCGTCGAAGGAATACGTGCGCGTGGAAAATCGCGATCGCGAATCGCGATGAAACGCTATTTCGACTCGACCGGCTTGAGCGTTTCGCTGCGCATGCGGCGGGCGCTGTCGATCAGTTCCGCGTCGTCCGGCAGATCGAGCTTGTTCATCGTGAAGTGGAAATGCCGCGTGTCGTGGTACGTCCACGGCGCCAGCGCGCTGAGCAGGTCAAGGGGGGGCACTTCGTAGATTCTGGGCGGAACGTTGCGGGCGGCCTTGACCGTGTCGTAGCCCTCGTGGCGGACGATGATCTCGTATTCGCCGTGCCACGTAAATGGCGTGGTGACGGGTGTGGTGCCGACCTCGACGCCGGAAACCCACACCGTGGCGCCCGGCGGATCCGACGTGAGCTGCAGCTTCCGCTCGATGCACCCGCTTGCCGCGACGGCAAGCACAATTGCCCCAAGGCCATACCACGTTCTCATACCGCGACCTTCTACCCGGCGCACACGGCGAGGGCAAGCGCAAAAAATGCCGCTGCGTCGCCCCGGCGGGCGCCTGCCAACCGCAGTCAAAACCTGGCGCGCAAGCGACGCGGGCGTTGCCAGCGGGCGTGACGGTCGCTAGGGTATCAGGCCACATGCCCCATCGGTACGACATCGCGGTGGTGGGAGACACGGCGGCCGGGTGCGCCGCCGCCGCCCGGCTGGCGGGCAAGGGCTGGGACACGGTCCTGATTCGGGCCGCGCATGCGCCGGTCGAATCCCCGTTGAGCGACTGGGTGCCGGGCGATTTCTTCCGCATGCCTCACCTGCCGAGCGGCCTGGCGCGCCGCGCCGGCGCCGTCGGGTTCAAACGCGTCGTTTACCACAACGCCGCTCTGGACCGCCGGCACGACTACCGCAGGCGCGGCGTGCTCGGGTATCTCGCGCCGCGCGGCGCCGTCGCCGATGCATTGCGGAAAGCCGCCCGCGACGCCGGCACGACGCGTCGCTCGACGCGCGTGGCCCCCACGCTGCGGCTCGGCGAAGACGCCGTTCGCGTGGTCGGATCGACGCAAACCGAGGCGCGGCTGCTCTTGGTCGCCCACGGCCGACCGGGCGACATCATCAGCGACCTGTCGCTGCCGGCCCGGTCGGCGCCGGCAACGCCGCTGGTCGTCACCGGGCTGGATATCCCGCTGGACGGCGGCTCGGGCAACCTGGACGGCGCGCTGCACGTGGTCGAAGCCCGCGAGCAGAGCGAGATGGGGCTGTTATTCGTCATCGGCAAGACGCTGCACGTGCGGATCATCTCCTCTTCGGCGGCGGCCGGAAACCGCGCCGCGGAACTGTCCAACCTTGTCGGTGACCTGCAGACGGCGGGCATTCTGCCGGACAAGCTGGCGCTCGGCGCCGCCCGCGGGGCGGTCTGGCATCCGCCGGCGTCGGCGGCGTTGGACGTGGAAACGCACATCGCCAAGCGTTGTATTCTGGCCGGAACGGCCGGGGGTTTTGCCGGCGCCATTACCGGCCAGACGCTCTGGCCGTCCGTGCGATCCGCTCTGCTGTCCGCCGAGGTCGCCGCCGAAGCGCTGTCGAGCGAGGACCCGCAGAAGCCCCTGGAGAACTTCCGCAACCAATGGCAGACAGCTTTGGGGGACTACCTGCGTCCACCGAGCACGTCCCTGCAGATGCTTCTGCCGCTTCTATTCGCCAACCAGCGGATCGTCGGGCGCTTCACCGACGCCCTGCTGTTCGGCAAGAACATCTGAGATCATGCGTGCTGCTTCCGGCGATCCCGTTCCGCGCCTTCGCACGACGCTCCTTGTCGGCATGCTGCTGGGCCTGCTGGGCGGAGGCCTGCGTCTGGTCTGCATCCTCCGCGCCGAAACGATCGCACGCGACGGCACGGTGCGCCTGCACATGGCACGCGAGCTGACGCGGCGCCCGCTTCGAGAGGTCGTTACCGACTACGACTACCACCCGGGGTTCTCGATGCTGGTCGGGGCGACAGCCAAGCTGACCGGCGCCCGTTGGCCGGACGGCTGGATCTTGGCCGGGCAACTCGTCTCCGCTGTCGCCGGACTTGTGATCGTGGCCGCTTTGTGGGTCATCGCCGCGTTTGTCTTCGACCGCAGGGTTGCATGGGTCACGGCCGCGCTTGCCGCCGTTTCCGGCCCGCTAATCGAGATCAGCGGCGACGCTCTGAGCGACATGCCGGCCGTGGCACTCGCCCTGCTCGCGGTGGCGACCAGCACAGGCGCCGCGACGGCGTTGCGGCGCGAACGCCCGCGCGCCATCTGGCTGACTGGGTTGGCCGGGCTTCTCAGCGGCCTGGGCTACCTCGTCCGTCCCGAGGCGCTGCTGGCTGCGATGGTCGCCGCTGCCCTGCTGTTGAGCGTTCGCCGATTGACGCGCCGTGGGCGGCTCGTGCAACTGGCCTCCGCGGGGACGCTGGTCGCCGGCGTGCTCGTCATCGCTCTGCCCTACGCGTTGGCGGTCGGCCAACTGACACAGAAGCAAACGTTGCAGCATTTCATCGGCTGCGGCGCGGTGTCGCACGGACGCTGGATCATGGCATCGGCTCGCCCGTGGGTGGAGACGGCGTGGGGGCGTTGGCTGGACGGCGCTCGTCGGTTCTTCGACCGCGGACGCGCGGGCGTAGGCAACATCCTGAGCTTAGCGACGGTCCTATGGTGGTGCACGTACTTCGGCCGCCATCTGCTTCGAATCCCGTTGCCGCGTGCCGTGATGGTCTCGCCGCGGCGGGGCGGACACGTGGTGATGTTCGCGGCCGCGATTGTCATGCTGCCGTTACTGACGGCTCTGGAGGTCCGCCGTGGTCCGGATTACCTCTCCAGCCGTCACACGCTGATGCCGTTCCTGCTGATGGGCGTCGCCGCCGGGGCCGGCGTCGTGGTCCTGGCGCGATGGACGATTCTGGCCGCAGACAAGCTCGGCAGGAGGGCGGCACGGTCCCGCTCGGTCGCGGCGCTTTGGGCCGGTGGCTTTGTTCTGGGGTCGCTGCCGCTGGCGTTTCCCGTGCTGCACGAGGGCAAAGGCGTTCACCGACAGGCGGGCTTGGCGATCGCCGAGCACTGGCGGCGAACCGGCCCCGAGCGCCCGCCGCGCGTGCTGGCGACCGGGCCGTGGGAGCCCTTCTATGCCGGCGCGGATGTTACGCAGTTCCGTCACCGCCGACGCACACGACGCATGCTCCGGGCCCGCGACGTGCGTTCGCCCGATGCCCTGTACGCCGCGTGCCGGGCGGGGCGCTACGATTATGTGGCCGTGGATGAGGCCTTCCTGACCGCGGCGAAGGCGCGAAAGCTTCCTGACCGCTTGCGGGCGCATCGGCGTTTTGACCAATGTTTCGGCGCCTTGTCTGGTGGCGACCCCAAGCAGCGGGTGATGGTCTTCGCCGTGAGGCGCCCGGGCGAACCGTAGCCCCCCACTGAAAGGCACCGGCCGCATGACCCAACCGATCGACTTCGCGAAACTGTCCGCAAGCGGGAACGACTTCATTTGCATCGACAATCGCGACGGCAGCTACGATGCACTTCTGGAGCCGACCGACGCGGCGGCGGAACGCAAGCGGACGTTCGCGCGGGCCTTGTGCTCACGCGGACACGGCATTGGGGGCGACGGTATCATCTTCTCCACGCGCCCGACGATGGAAGACGTCGCCGACATCGGCGCTCGCTTCGTCGAGTCCGATGGGAGCGATTGCGCCCTATGCGGCAATGGAACGGCCTGCTTTGTGCACTGGGTCGGTGAAGCCGACTGGCTGGCTCCCAAACGCGTGACGGCCGAGCCGGGCCCCCCGGCCCATCTTGCCGAGGACGCCCGAGCGGGCAAACGCGGCATGCGCATCCTCACGCCGGCAGGCATCGTGCTGGGACAGGACCTCGCCGAGCCCGGTCGCACCGGTCCGGCCGGTCAATACGTCCGCGTGTGCATCTCGCTGCCTCAGCGGCTGCAGACCGATCTGACCTTGACCGCCGCCGGACGAGACTTGATGTGTGACTACGTCGAAACGGGCATTCCACACGTGGTGACGTACGTCGACGATATCGATTCGATCGATGTGGGCGGCCTGGGGGCGGCGCTCCGCCACCACGAGCGCTTCGCGCCGCGCGGCGCGAACGCCAATTTCGTGCAGGTGCTGTGTGAGGGCGAGATCGCCCTGCGAACGTACGAGTTCGGCGTGGAGGGTGAAACGCTCGCCTGCGGCACCGGCTCGGCGGCGGCGGCCATCCTCGCCGCCCTGCGGAACAACTGGCCGGAGCCGTACACCCGCGCCAGGCGCCCGATTCGGGTCCATTCGCGCGGCGGCGACGTGCTGCGCGTATACTTCGCCATGGAGCAGGATGCGGGCGAGCGCATTATTTCCGACGTATGCCTGGAGACCGTCGTCCGCTTCGTCTGCACGGGCCGGACTCACGCGGACCTGACTCGCCGCGCCTGGCACGCCTGAATCAGCGAGCATTCGAGACGCGCATGACGCCCACCGCCGTAAGCATCGACCAGAACTGCCATCCCCTCTGGGACGTGGTTCCCAAGCTGCACGCTCTGTGCGCCAAGGGCTACCGCGTCCGGCATCTGATCGAGGACGTGGACATGGCCTTCTCGGCGCCCGGCGCACAGGTCGACACGCCCGATCTGCGGCTGTCGCTGGAGCGATATCACCACAGCGGCGGCACGGACTGGGGCGCCGCGCTGTTCTATTCGGAGTTCCTCGGACGCGTGCCTGTGGACATCCGCACGTGGGAGCCGCTGACCGGGATGTCCACCAGCGCGCTGGCAAAGCGTCTCGGGCGGTCCGTGGATGATCTGTACGATGCATTCTCCCCGGGCGATAACTGGCAACTCATCGGTTCGAGCTATGTCGCCGACCGCCGACACCATCGCACCATCGCGGACCTGCCCGTCGCGGAGGTCGAGGACTTCTGCCGGCGTCTCGTTCGCCTCGCCAAGGCCGATACGCTGCGACGCTTCGCCGATGCCGCCGCGCAGCAGCGAGCCGTCCAGTGGTTTACGGCCGAACAGGACCGCCTGGAACGCCTGCTCGAACGCCACGCCGATGCGCGGCTGGTGGACGTGTATCGTCACTGGCTGGCTTCTTGGGTGGATGAGCATGTTCAACTCGACTGGTCCTCGACGCTGTTCGCCACCGGAGGCGACGCCCAACGGACGGCCCTTCTGGACTACTTCGTATGCGACTACGCCGAGGCCACGCGGCTCTATAACGAGGCCTTGGCCGAGACCGATTCCGAGCTGCGTCCCCTGGATGTCGAGGCCGGCGAGCTGCCGCTGTTCGCCGTGTTCACCCATCGCGGGCATCAGGTTCGAAGCGGCGTGGCGCTCGCCGGCGGCAAGCTGCATATCGGCGACCGGAGCTTCCCGCTGGCCGACGGGCGCCTTCCCGTCAGCCGGCTGCGGCAGGAGGGCGTCGTCGCCCTGGCCGGCAAGGCCGTGCTGTTGACGATTCAGGCCCGCCTCGGCGCCGACGGCGCACCGCTGGCGCTGCCTTACCGCGGCTCGCTTTACATGCCCGCCTCACACCGCCTGGGCGAGAAGCTGCTCGCTCGCCGGGGTGTCTCGTCCGTGGCCGACGAGTTGCTGCCCGAACGGCTGGCGCCGGTCCTGCGAGTCCGTCTGCGGCTTCTGGATCGGCTCGGCGAACTGGAAACGCCCGTTCGTCTTCCGGAGCATCTCGCGCAGTGGTTCGGGCAGGATGCGGTTCCCGCGGCCGGCCTCGCCGCCCATTGGCGCGACGCAGCCGACGAGGCCCGGAGCCGACTGGACGCATTCCGAAGCGAGGACGGGCGATGTGCCTGGCAGCGGGAGGCCTGCGGCGAGATCGTCGAAGACATCGCCTCGCTGGACACGCTCCGCCGGCGACTGGCACAAGAGGACCCAAAGCAGCCACGGATCCGCGAGGTCTCGCATCAAATTACGTCGCTTGAAGCCAAGCTGACCGAGCGTACGCTGCGGCGCATCGACGCCGATACGCAACTCGCCGAGTTGGACTACTGGGACTCCCGCGGCGCCATTCTGCCCTGGTGCGTGGCACTCGGCGGCGAGGCGTTCTACCGGCGTCTCGTCGAGCAGGCCGAAATCTACACGGAGACGTCACAGCCGCACTAGCGCTCGCCGATACACGCGATTCGCCCGCCGGGCTCGTCGTTGACCCCGCCGTCTCCGGCTGTTTTACTAGATGTTTCCGCGACGCCTCACACGCGGCACTGCAACCGAGATGACGCGATGAACGCACTAATCACAGGCGGCGCCGGCTTCATCGGCTCGCACCTGGCCGAGGCGATCCTCGACGCCCGGGCCAGCCGCGTCGTCGTGTTGGACGATCTGTCAACCGGATCCCGGGCGAACCTCGCCGCCCTGGCGGGCCGCAGCGACTTCGAGCTCGTCGAAGGCGACGTGTGCGACCAGGGGGTCGTCGCGCCGCTCGTGGACCGTTGCGAGGTCGTCTTTCACCTCGCCGCGGCCGTCGGCGTCCGCCTGATCGCCGAGTGCCCCATCCACACAATCAAGACGAACGTCAACGGTACCGAGACGGTTCTGGCTGAGGCCGCCCGCCACGGGCGCACCGTCATCGTGGCTTCGACCTCGGAGGTATACGGCAAGAACAACCGGCCGCCCTTCGCCGAGGGCGACGACACGACGCTCGGCTCCACGCAGTCGATGCGGTGGAGCTATGCGTGCAGCAAGCTGACGGATGAGTTCCTCGCGCTGGCGTACCACCAGCAACGGGACCTCCCTGTGGTGATCTGCCGCCTGTTTAACACGATCGGTCCGCGGCAACAGGGGCGCTACGGGATGGTCGTGCCGCGGTTCATCCGTCAGGCGCTGGACGATGCGCCGCTGGAGGTCTACGGCACGGGTCGACAGACGCGATGCTTCTGTCACGTGGCTGACACGGTGCGGGCTTTGCTGCTGTTGGCATCGTGCCCGGAGGCCGTCGGGCAAGTCGTCAACGTGGGAAGCGACGAGTCCGTCTCCATCCGACAACTCGCCGAGTGCATCGTCGAGATGACCGGCAGCCGTTCGGACATTCGTGCCATCAGCTACGAACAGGCCTACGGGCGGTGGATCGAGGATATGCAGGTCCGCGCGCCGGATTTGAAAAAGATCAGGGCTCTGACCGGCTATGAGCCGACGTATACGTTGAGGAAGACGTTGGAAGCGGTTATTGCCCACGCATGTGGGCAGGCAGCGACAGCGCAGCAAGACCGGAGCGAACGGAGACCATGAGCAAGTATCTTGTCACAGGCGGTGCCGGCTTCATTGGCTGCAACCTGGTGCGTTTCCTTCTGACAAGGGGCCATGAGGTTGTCGTCCTGGACAATTTCGCCACCGGCAAGCGCGAGAACCTCGCCGACCTCATCGACGACATCGACCTTGTAACCGCTGATGTTCGAGACCGCCCGGCCGTCGACCGCGCGGTCGACGGCTGTGCGGCGGTCTTTCACGAGGCCGCCCTCGGCTCCGTGCCGCGCAGCGTCGCAGACCCCGTTACCAGTCACGAGGTCAACGTCAACGGAACCATCGTTGTGCTGGAGGCGGCGCGGGCGGCCGATGTCCGGCGCGTAATCTTTGCCGCCTCGTCCAGCGCCTACGGCGACCAGCGGGAATCGCCAAAGCACGAGGGCATGGTCCCCCGCCCGATCAGCCCGTACGCCGCGAGCAAGCTCGCCGGCGAGGCCTACATGCAGGGCTACGCGGCCGTGTACGGTATGGAGACCCTCTCGCTGCGGTACTTCAACGTCTTTGGTCCGTATCAGGACCCGCAAGGTCCCTATGCGGCCGTAATTCCCGCCTTCATCAGCCGGATGCTTCGCGGCGAGCCGCCAACCGTCTACGGCGACGGCGAACAGAGCCGCGACTTCTGCTATGTCGATAACGTCTGCGAGGCCAACTGGTTGGCGGCCAACGCCCCAGGCGAGGTGTGCGACGGTCGCCCGGTCAACATTGCCTGTCAGGCGAGCACGACCCTCAACGCGATTCTCGAGCGGTTGCGGGCGCTTCTCGATATGGATGTTGGCGCCCGATACGCCGATGCCCGTCCCGGCGATGTGCGGCATTCACTGGCTGACATCTCACGGGCCCATGGTATACTAGGATATGCACCGGTCGCCTACTTCGACGAAGGGCTGACCAAGGCAATTGACTGGTATTGCGAGAATCTCGCCTAGCGGCCCGGCGTTGCCCGTTGTGTTGCGGTTCCCGGCGAGACACGTCAGATGGTCAAGCGGCTGACGGACATCATTGCAGCAAGTGTAGCCCTGGCGCTGCTGGCCGGGCCGATGCTGTTGATCGCGCTTGCGATTCGTCTGGAATCGCGCGGCCCGGCATTGTTTCGCCAGCGCCGCGCGGGCCGGCGAGGCAAGGCGTTTACCATATTGAAGTACCGCACGATGCGTAGTGACGCGGCCCCCTACGGCCCCTCGCCGCACTCGCAGCACGACCACCGCCTGACCCGCCTCGGCCGCTTGCTGCGCGAGACGAGCCTGGACGAGCTGCCTCAACTGCTCAATGTCCTGGCCGGGCAGATGTCGCTGGTGGGTCCGCGCCCGTTGTACGAGCGCCAGGCCGCCCGCTGGGACGACCGCCAGAGGCATCGGCTAGACGTACGTCCGGGCATCACGGGCTATGCCCAAGCGTATGGGCGTGGTGAGTTGCCCATCGAAGACAAGATCGAGATGGACCTGGAGTACATCAACAAGATGGGGATATGGTTCGATTTGCGAATTATCGGTCGCACGCTGTGGAATGGCGTTAGCGGGCGCGGAGGCGTCTACGAGAAGACCTACAGCCGCCACAGCGCGTACGAACACGACGCGGGCGCCAGCGGCGAGTCGCCCGGCATCAGCACGCCTCGCAACGCCGAAGGACCATCAAGCGATCGCCAAGCGTGAACTGAACATTCTGACGACGTGCGTCGGACGGCGCGTTCAGTTAATGGACGCATTTCGTCACGCCATGGACAAACTGGGCGTCCGCGGGCGTATCATCGCTACGGACATCACGACAGCATCACCGGCCTTTCACCGCGCCGACGAGGGCATTCTGGTACCGATGGCCGGGCGGATTGAGTACGTTCCCACGCTGCTGGACATCGTCAAGAAGCGCAATATTGGACTCCTGGTCCCTTTGACGGACCTCGATTTGCGCAGTATCGCGCGCCAGGCGCAGCAGTTCGTTGAACTCGGTTGCGCCCCGATGCTCGGCAGCGAGGACGCCGTCCTGCTCTGCCGAGACAAGACGCGACTGAACGAGCACCTCCAGCAGGCCGGGCTCGAGACGATCCGCACCGTGTCGCTGCACGCCTTTCGACGCCGACCGTTCTATCCGTGTTTCGTGAAACCGATTCGCGGATCGGCGAGTGTCGGCAGCGCCGTGATCCACAACGAAAGGGATCTCAACGCCCATGTCGCCACGTTCGGAGAGCTTCTGATCGTTCAGGACTACGTGCCCGGACGCGAGTACACGGTGGACGTGTATCGCACGCGAGACGGCGAGGTTCGCTGCGTCGTGCCTCGCCAGCGGCTCGTGGTTCGTAGCGGCGAGGTGGAAAAGGGCATCACCGTCAAGGACAGGGAATTAATGGAGACGGCGGCGAAGCTCGCCGGGCAGCTCAACGGCATATGGGGTGTCTTCTGTTGTCAGTGCCGCCGCACGGACGGCGGACCGCCGCGGTATTTCGAGGTTAACCCGCGCTTCGGCGGCGGAGCGCCGCTGGCCATCGCCGCCGGCGCCAACCTGCCCCTGTACGTTATTCAGGAGGTGCTTGGAATGGACGTAAGCGCTCAGATCGGCGCGTTCACGGACCGGCTTCTGATGATGCGATACGACGAGGCCGTCTATACCCAAATTGACGACGTGACCGCCCTGCCCGGCTATGACTCGCCTCAATTCCGATGAGCCCGCTGAAATGCCCGCCTCGTGCACCATCCACGTCGTCGTCTTCGATCTCGACGATACGCTGTATCCGGAACGGCAGTACGTGCGCAGCGGGTATGGTGCTGCGGCCGCCGCACTGGCCCGCCAACGCGGCGAAAGCGAATCGCCCCGCCGCTGGGCGAACTGGCTCTGGAAGCGATTTCTTGGCGGGCAAACGCAAGACGCGTTCGGCGCCCTTAGCGCCGCGTTCGGCCTGCAACTGACGCAAGAACAGATCGCCGAACTCGTGAACGTCTACCGTAGCCATCAGCCGGCAATCCGCCCCTGGGCGGACATGGTGGAACTGCTGGGGCGGCTGCGAAGCCGTCACGCGCTCGGGTTGCTTTCGGACGGATATCTGCCGGGCCAGCAGCGCAAACTCGACGCCCTGAAGCTTGGCCGCTTCTTCGACGCGATCGTGTTCACCGAGGCCCTCGGGCGTGACGCCTGGAAACCGGCCAAGGCGGGATTCGAGCGTATCGCATCTCTGCTCGACACAGCGCACGGGCGATGTGCCTACGTTGCCGATAACCCCGCGAAGGACTTCCTTGCGCCAAATGAACTCGGGTGGCGCACCGTGCAGAGTCTCCGCGCGGGGCAACTCCATGCCGCGAACCCCGCGCCGAGCGGCGGCGAGCCCCAGGTTGCCGCGTACGACCCCGGCGGGATTCGCGCCGCGCTGTACGAGAGGCGCTAGGTCGAGTAAGCCCGCTGCTCGGCCGTCTGCTCGTAGATCGCGTCCCACATGCGTTCGTCGGCCTCAGTCCACTGCTGTCCTCGCCGCGGAAGGGCCCGCGCCGCAATGTCATAGAAACGCCGGCGCGAGAACGTCTCGGCAATCTCACTGCCGGCGCACACGCTGAAGGCCGGCACGAACCTCGGCAGCAGCCCCCCGCCGCCGACCAGCATTGTCATCGGCCCGACGCACGTGCCCGTGTTGAGCAGCGTGCCGATGGAACTTCGGCAGTGGTCTCCGATCAGCGCGCCGACCTTGAGGCATCCCGTCTCGACAAGCGTGTGCCCGTCGAGACAGACGCGAACGGGCGCGTAGTCGTTGCGCAGGTCGCTGTTCGTCGTCCCGGCGCCGAGATTGACCCAGGCGCCCACGACGGCATGCCCGAGAAAGCCGTCATGATACTTGTTCGCGTGTCCCTGGAAGATCACCTGCTCGACCTCGCCCCCGACGCGACATTGCGGACCGACCGTCGTCCCGCCGCGGCATTTGGCGCCAAGCAGCACACTTCCGGCGCCGACGTAGCACGGACCGGCGATATGAGTAAACGGCTGAATCTCGGCCGCGGAATCAACATACACCGGGCCGTTCGATACATCGACGACTACCCTCGGACCGATCGTCGCATCCGGCGCGACGTAGACATCGCGTTCGTCGCCAACGAGGATCGGCGGCTCGCCGGACGAGGCGACGCCGCTGCGTCCCACTGCATGGAAATCCGCGGTGATCTGCTCTGCATTATCGCTCATCAACTCCCAGGCGTGGCGCCACCGCGGGGGGTCCTTACACACGGCCGGCAGAGCCGCACCCGCCGAGGCCAGCAGCGCCTCCAGCGAATCGGTCTCGAGGCGTGCCAAATCGTCGCGGGCGATGCGCGCGTAGACGAAACGCCCCTCGCTGTCGTGGGCGATTTCGCTGGACCCGTCGAACGTGATGTCCAGCCCCGCCGGCTTAAGGCGCGCATCGACGATCAGCAGATCGTCGCCGGACAGCGTCCCGGGATCGTTGACCGGCCAGTCGCCGTCGTGGGCGGCGGCCGGTGCCAGATGCGCCGGGACGAAGCCGGCTACGTCAGCACTGCCGAGGTGCGCCGCGAGGCGCCGGCCCAGCGTGGTCATCCCGCTTCGCAACTGCCAGATCGGCCGCGACAGCGCCAGCGGCGCCAGTCCGGCTCGCGCTTCTGCGTCCACGTCGCAGAGAATCAGCCGCATGGTGCGCCTCCCTGTGGGCTTTCGGCGCCGGCCGGTGGCATCACGCCTCATCCGCCTCGAGAACGGCCATGAACGCCTTCTGGGGAATCTCAACGTTTCCGACGACTTTCATGCGTTTCTTCCCGGCCTTTTGCTTCTCCAGCAACTTGCGCTTGCGCGTCACGTCGCCCCCGTAGCACTTGGCGGTCACGTTCTTGCGTAGCGCCTTGAGCGTTTCCCTCGCGATGATGCGCGAGCCGATGGCCGCCTGGAGCGGTATGTCGAACATGTGACGGTCGATTTCCTGCCGCAGACGCCGAATGACCGCTCGACCACGCGGCTCGGATTTGGTGCGGTGACAGATGACGGACAGCGCATCGACGCGCTCGTTGTTGACCAGGATGTCCAGTTTGACAAGGTCGTCGGCGCGAAAGCCCACGACCTCGTAGTCCAGCGTGCCGTATCCGCGGGTGGCGCTCTTGAGCTTGTCGTAGAAGTCGTAGACGATCTCGGCCAGTGGGAACTCGTAGGTCAGAATCACGCGCTGGGCGGAGAGGTACTCCTGATGCTGGAACGACGCCCGGCGCTGCTCGGCAAGCTGCATGACCGGGCCGACGGCGGCCTCCGGCACGATGAGGTCCGCGCGCACGTACGGCTCACGGATTTCGTCAATGCGCGACGGGTCGGGCAACTCACCCGCCGAGTCCACCTCATGGACGGTACCGTCGACGGTCAGAACTTGGTAGGGAACCGTCGGGGCGGTCTGGACCACCTCGATGCCGTGCTCGCGCTCGAGCCGCTCCTGGACGATCTCCATGTGCAGCAGGCCCAGGAACCCGCAGCGGAAGCCGAACCCCAGCGCCTCGGCACTGATCGGCTGGAACGTCAGGGCGGCGTCGTTGAGCTGGAGCTTCTCCAGCGCGTCCCGCAAGGCCGGAAAGTCCGTCTTCGTCCCCGCGTAGAAATCCGAGAACACCATCTGCTGCGGCGGACGGTAACCGGCCAGCGGCGCCGCGGCCGGACGATCTGCCAGCGTCAGCGTGTCCCCCACGTGCACCGACGAAACGCTGCGGATGCTGGCGACAATGTAACCCACCTCCCCGGCGGCGATCGCCTGGACGCGCGTCGGACGCGGCGCGAATTTGCCCAACTCGCTGACCTGGTAGACTTCCTCGGTGCCGATCATCCGGACCTTGTCGCCGACGCGCAGACGCCCTTCGAACATGCGAATGTACACGACCACACCGCGGTAATCGTCGTACGTGCTGTCGAAGACCAACGCCTTGGTCTCCACATCGGCGTCACCGGCCGGCGGCGGAAGCTGCTCGACGATCGCAGCCATCATCTCTTCGATACCTTCCCCGGTCTTCGCCGAGGCAAAAATGCAATCCTCAGCGGCCCAGGGCGTCCCATCGCGCTTGCGGGACGGCCGCGGACCGGTTGACAAAAGATGCTCGATCTCCATGGCCGTGTCCTCCGGACGGGCCGACGGTAGGTCGATCTTGTTGACCACGGGCACGAGCTGCAACCCGTTGCGCTGAGCGAGATGAGCGTTGGCGACCGTCTGGGCCTCGACGCCCTGGGCCGCGTCGACCACCAGCAAGGCCCCCTCACAGGCCGTCAGCGCCCGGCTGACCTCATAGTGGAAGTCCACGTGTCCCGGCGTGTCGATCATGTTGAGCATGTAGTTCCGCTGGCCGGCGGCGTATTCGATCGTCACGGCGGAGGACTTGATCGTAATGCCCCGCTCACGTTCGAGGTCCATTTCGTCGAGCATCTGCTCGTGGAACTCGCGTTCGGAAATAGCGCCGCTGCGCAGCAGCATCCGGTCGGCCAGGGTGCTCTTGCCGTGGTCGATATGCGCGATAATGCTGAAGTTTCGAATGTGCTCGTGGGCCATAGGCGTGTGCCTCACGGCGCGATGCTGCGACGCCGCGGCGCAACGGATTATACTGCGCCTTCGGTTGGGAACAACCGGCGGCGCGGCGCCGAGGCGACGCGAGCGAGCGTTTCCGTTGCCTGATCGGCCTGCTTTAGCGTCTCTTATCGCCGGTATTCGTCGTTGTGCTTCCTTCGGCTCTGGGTGCACAGTAGCATGGCACGTGCCGATGAACCGGCCGAGAATGCCACGTGTCCGACGAATTGCAACATAACTGCGGCATTGCCGCGTTGTATTGGCTGGGCGGCGCCCCAGCCGCCGATGAGGGCCCGCCCAGCGCCGCCGTCGAAGGCGGCAACGTCACGCCCCTGCTGCCACGGATGCTTCTGGACCTCCAGAACCGCGGGCAGCTCGCCGCCGGGGTCAGCCGATTTCGCCCCGATAGCGCCCAATTGCTGGACACGTACAAGGACGTGGGAACGGTCATCGAGGCCTTCCGCATGTCTCATCCGCCGAAGTACCGTGCCATTCTCGACTCCCAAGCGGGCAGCGCCGCCATCGGGCACACGCGCTACGGCACCTGCGGAGCTGACGACGTGCGCTACGCCCAGCCGTTCGAACGACATCATGGGCGCCTGTGGAAATGGTTCAGCTTCGCCTTCAACGGGCAACTGGCCAACTATGCCGAGCTTCGGGACGGACTGCTGGCCAAGCAGCATTATCATTTCACGCTCAATACCGATACCGAGATGCTCATGCACGCCCTGGCCTACCGTCTGCGCGGCGATGCGCCTCCCGATCTGCGGCATGTGATGAGCGCCTTGAGCGAGTCGTTCGACGGGGCGTACAACATCGTCTTTCTCGACGCCATGGGGCGGATGTTCATTGCGCGCGACCCGCTGGGCTTTCGTCCGCTGAGTTGGGCCGTCCAGGGGCGCTTGCTCGCCGCGGCCAGTGAATCCGTTGCGCTGACCAACATGGGCTTCGAGCACGTTCAGGACGTAGCGCCCGGCGAGATGCTTGTCGTCGAGGACGGACGATTGCGGCGCGAGCGGTTCGCGCCCCAGCAGCGCCACGCCCACTGCTTTTTCGAGTGGGTCTACTTCTCGAATGTCGCCAGCACGATCGCCGATTCGGGCGTCTACCTGACTCGCGCCCGCGCGGGGCAACGCCTCGCGCAGATGGAGACAGTCGCCGCCGATGACGATGCCGTCGTCGTGCCGGTGCCCGACACGGCCAAGGCGGCCGCCGATGCGTTCGCCTACGCCTTGGGCGTGCCCTGCGTCGAGGGACTGATCCGCAACCGCTACGTCGGCCGGTCGTTCATCGAGCCGGCCAGCACCCGAGCCCAAACCGCGCGGAGCAAGTACACCCCCCTGCCCAGCGTGCTGAATGGCAAGAAGGTTTTCCTGGTCGAGGATTCCATCGTGCGCTCGACGACGCTGGCGACGCTGGCCGAACGAATCCGTCGCCATGGCGGGGCGCGTGAGATTCACGTCCGCGTTGCCTGTCCCCCGATCGTGGCGCCGTGCTTCTACGGCATCGATATGTCCACGCTCGAGGAGTTGTTCGCGCCGAAATTCGCCGACGCCGAATACAGCGGCACGGCCGACGAGCGGATGTGTTCTCGGATGGCCGAAGCGCTCGGGCTCGACAGTTTGCGGTACCTGGCGGCGGACGACCTGGGCCCCTGTTTGCGTACGGACGGCCGATCCTTGTGCACCGGTTGTGTCACGGGACGGTACCCGACCCCCTGCGGCAACGCCCTGCATAAGCGCGCGCGGCGGAATCTGGAGGCGGGGCAGGGCGGCCGGACGTACGAATAGCCGAAACGGCGGCGACAGGTGCTACGCGACGGCTGCGCCGTCGGTGGCATTGAGAAGGTGTTCGACCGCCAGCGTCGTATCCGGTCCGATCTGTTGCCGCCGCTCATCGGCCCAAGAGAGCATCGCCTCGACGACATCGGGCGCGAACTGGTTCCCGGCCTCCTCGGCAAGCAGCGCCAGCGCGTCGGGGACGCTTCTGGCGCCCCGATACACGCGATCCGAGGTGATCGCGTCAAAGGCGTCAGCGACCGCGAGGATCCGCGCACCGGGCGGGATGGCGTCTTCCAGCAGCCCGTCCGGGTACCCGCCGCCGTCCCACCGTTCGTGGTGATGCCTGACGAGGGGCAGCTCGCGCTCCAGGAACCGCATGCGATCGAGAATGCGTACGCCGATCAGCGGATGACGTTCCATGATTCGGCGTTCCTTGTCGCTCAGCGGGCCGTGTTTGCCCAGGATGTTGTCCGGCACGCCGATTTTGCCGATATCGTGGACCATCGCGGCGCGCCGAATCACGGCGACCTGCTCGTCGTCGAGCCCCATTCGCCGCGCCAGGGCGACCGCGTAACGGACGACATTGTCGCTGTGGCCTCGCGTGTAATGGTCCCGCGCCGTGATCGCGTGAACCAGTGCCCACATGCTCTGCATCAACATCTGCTGGGAGCGGGAGGCCGCATCGGACAGGCGCGTCTGGAGGTCGGCGATCTTCTGACTATCCACGCCCTCCTCGCGTGACAGGGCGCCGTCGTCCTCGGCACGCCAGGCGACGATGCGGTCGCGACCGGTGCGTTTGGCTTCGTACAGCGCCAGGTCCGCACAGCGGACCAGCGCCTTGGTGCCCGTCTCGTCGTTGGGGTCATACTGCGTGACGCCGCCGCTGACGTACAGGGTCATGTCATTGGGCATCGCAAGCTGCGGGGTCTTCCGGCGGACGCGCTCGAGCATCTGCATGGCGCCGCCCAGGTCCGTTTCCGGCATCAACAGCACGAACTCATCCCCTCCGTAGCGGCACAGGACGTCCTGATCGCGTTTGGCCTGCGAGACGGCCTGAGCGAAGCGGCGCAGGACCTCGTCGCCAACGGCGTGCCCGCCGTCGGTGTTCGTGTTCTTCAGGTCGTCCAAATCCAGCATCGCCACGCAGAAGGGCCGGTTGTAGCGCGCCGCACGGCGGAACTCCTGCTCCAACTGCTTCTCGAAGAGTCGCCGCGAACCGACACCCGTCAGCGAATCGGTCAGCGCGTCGGATCGTGCCTGTTGGTAATGCCGGGCGCTGGTCAGGTTGGAATTGAGAATCCCCTGAATCAACGAGGCCTTGTAACACAGCAGCTCCTCGACGTCCGGCGCGGACGCGGCCAGCCCGCACATGCACAGAAAACCGCACGCGAGCGAATCGGAGCCCGCCTCAGGCGTCTGCCAGCCGGGTATCTCCAGCGGAATCACGACCCGTTTGCCCCTGGCGCCGATTTCGCGACAACACGCGGGCGGCTCGCCGGCAACAACACCGAGACCGTCCACGCCGCAGGGCCCTGCCAGGTGCGCATCGCAGCACGGGCAGCAACAGCGATTGACCAGCAACGGGCGGGATTCGCCCTCCGTGGCGAAGAACAGCACGTTGCGTTCGGCGCCGAAGACCTTCGGCACCTCGCGCGCCACCAGGTCGCTGACTTCATCGAAATCCAGATTCTTCAGCCCCGTCGCGAGCATCGCCACCTGCTCAGCGGCGGTCCGCCGGGCGCGATCCGCGTGAACCTGGTAGGCCATCGCGTCGCGGCTGGAGATCATCCCCGCCGTACGCCCGTTGCCATCCACCACGGGCAGGTGCCGCACTTCGTTGCGGGCCATCAACTCCTGCGCTTCCGGCATGGAAGTCGCATCCGTGCAGAATAGCGGGTCAGCCGTCATGACGTCGCGGACGCAGACCGACTGGGCCACGGTCCCGGCCGCCGTGACGCGATTGATCACGTCCCGCTCGGACAGGATGCCCAGCAGCCCGCCCTCGTCGTCGGTGACGATCAGTGCGCCGATGCCGTTTTGGCACATCAGTTCAGCCGCGCGCTGAATACTCTCCTCCGGGCAAATCGTAATGACGCGGCGAACTGGCACCTCTTGATGGGCCATCACGGTGACCTTCCATTTGACCGGTCAGCAGTCTCAGCCGCTAGCAGCGTGACCCCAGAGGAATCCCAAAGTCGGATCTGCGCGGACGACGATGGCGACATGCGCTCTTGGCACACTTCAGACCCGAACGTGGATTGACAGGCCGGCCGGTTGGTCGTTGGTCACTCATCATCGCGAGATTCACACACAGCCCGGCTCACGACTGCTCGCAGCACCCGCCACTGACCTGGTGTCCATATCGCCACTTTGCCCCCGCCTCTTTAGTGGATTTCGGACTATTGTGTTCTGGCTGGTTCTGCGGAAACGCGGGCGGCCCGGTCGCGGGAGGTCCCTGCCCGGCGTCAGGGGTGTTCAGTACAAGATCAACCGGCAGGAATCGCTCGTACCGTCCGCGCGGAAGACGCGAATGGAGACGCGAAATGGGTGTGGCAATTCCGGTGCGCGAAGCCCCGGATCGTATCGCACCGTGACGGACTCGTTGCGCCCCACCGTCGTCGGGCGCGACGGGCCCAGGCGGGCGTCCTGTTCGAACCCGGCGATCCGAATCCGCCCAGGGCGCAACTCAAGCGGCGTGGCGGAGGTGTTGGTCACCTCCAATTCGAGCCGTTCGAGATACGGTATGTCGGACGCGGCGGATACGGCCGAGTCGATCACTCGCAGCCGCCAGCCGGAGCGTTCCAGTACCGCCGTGTCGACCCCCTCCAGTCGCCACAACCCGGCCTCGGTCTCCAGGGCAAATGTCGCGGGACGAAGGGCACGAGGCATCAGCGGCGGACAACCGGACAGCAACGCCGCCGCCATCCCCGCCACTAGCACCGCGGCGGCGGATCTCACGGTGCGGCGCCCTGGTCAGCGTCCTCGGCCGGCCGGGTCGCCGGAAGAAACATCAACTCCTCGGCGATCGGGCCGAGTTCGGACGCGGCCTTGTCCAGCCACTGGCGAGCTTCAGCGTGGCCCGGCTTGACGTGGAGACAGCATTGATAGTAGTACAGGGCATCTTCGAGGTAGCCCTGGGCGTGCAGCGTCCGGCCCATGTAGTAGTAGGCCTTGGCATCGCCGGGCTCCGTCTCGATGGACTCGGCCAGATGCTGACGGGCCTCGTCGAGCTGCCCGACCTGGAATGCGGCGATGCCCTGGTCCCGCAATCGCATGGCCTTCCACCAGCAGCCGGGCAGCACCAGAAGCGCCAACAGGCAGAGGCACAACCCCACGGTCACTGTGTTCCGCATGACACTTCTCCCATAGTCTCGAAGCGACGATACCGCACCGCGGCTTAATTCCCACCGGCCGCGGGCTGCGGCGCCATCGGTCTGGCGCGACAGCGTTGGACCGCCGGCGACCAGCCGATAGTATCATAGGGATGTGCTACGCATTTGTCATCCATCTGCATCAGAGCCCCACGGCGGAGCCGCACTATGATTTGATGCTTCAACCGCCACACGCCGGCGAAGACGCTGCGCTGGCCACCTGGCGGCTGGCGTGCCGGCCCGAGCACATGGCGCTCGGCACCTCGCAACCGGCCGAACGCATCGCGGATCATCCGCCGCACTTCCTGACCTACGAAGGCCCGCTGTCCCGCGCGGGCGGTGACGTACGCATCCACGACTGCGGCACGTACACGCTCGACGAGTGTCGCGAACAGCGATGGCGCATGACCCTCCATGGCCGACAGGTCCACGGCGGGTTCGAGCTGCGCCGCGTGGCCGCTCGGCAATGGCGTCTCGTCCGGCTTGACGACACGCTCACTCCTCCGGACCCGCCGGAATGAAGTGAAGCACGACCGCCTTGTCGGTGAGATCCATGCCGGTCAGACGAACGCGTTTGTGCTTTCGAAGGCCCAGCACGGGCACGATCGGCTCACCGCCGATCGCCAGGACGATGCGCGCCGTCAGCCGCCGCATCTGCTGTCCTGTGGGCAACGAGCCGCCGTTAGACCGTTCGTCGGGGGCGATAGCGCCGGCGGCCCGGGTGCGAAGCGCCTGGACCGCACGATCCACGAGAAAACGCGGCACAGGCAGTCGCCCCACGCGCGCGCCGCGCAAGTGCACGCGGAGTCGCCCGGAGTCCAGCAGCTCGAAGCGCAGCCGCAATGTCAGTATCTTGTTGTAGCCGGTATGGCGAACCAACAGGGCGATTTCACCGGCGCTCATCGCCACGGACGGGTCCGCCAGTTGCGATTCCGCCAGGGCGCGCCGCACCTGCCCGTCGTCGCCGCCCGGCAGGTGGGCGACGATTTCGTCCATGGAGGCCAGATACGCGTTGAATTCGTCCTCGCCGAGGACCACGTCGAAGCGCCGCCGTCGCTCGGCCGGTTCGTGAAAGTCGTCCACAACGCGCTGGATGAAACGCTTGGCCACACGGACCCGCTGCCGGTGCGTCAGGTCGGCGGGGCGATAGTCCCCCGGCACGGCGCTGGCCAGGACGTACAGCACGCCGGCGACGATGCCCAGCAACAGCACCACACCTGCAAGAATCTTCGCTAGTCGCATCACGGGCGGGCCTTGTGTCTGGCGCGACACTCGCCGGACCAGTCGCGCGCCGCAAGCCAAACGGCCGCGTCACGCGCCACAGCCGGTCGCCGCACGATGATCGCTATGGTGCCGCCTCGCGCCGTCATGCCCCGCGTACGCGCTGTACGAAAGCGCGATACTGCTCCGGCGTGTCGATCCGAGCCCCACGGTAGTCCACGACGGCTACAGCGATGTCATGGCCATGCTCGAGAGCACGGAGTTGCTCAAGTTTCTCGGCCTGCTCGGCGGGCGTGGATTCCAGCGCGGCGTATGCCCGCAGAAAGCCCGCACGGTAGGCGTAGATGCCGTGGTGCAGCAGGTACGGCGGTTCGGCGTCTCCGTCGCGGTCGTGCGGAATCATCGCGCGGGAGAAATACAGCGCCATGCCGTGCCGATCCACGACGACCTTGGTCATGTCCGGGCGCGGCGCGTCGATAGCGGACATCGGCGTTGCCAACGTTGCGATCGGCGCCGTCGTCCCGGCCAGAACGTGCACGACGCGGTCCACGCAATCGCTGGGCATTTCGGGCTCGTCGGCCTGGATATTGACCAGAATCGTCTCGTCGGATAACGCCAGCGCGTCGGCGACCTCCGCGACGCGATCCGACCCACTGCGGCAACGGCCGCTGGTCAGCAGCGCCTCGGCGCCGCCGCCACGCGCTGCAGCGGCAATCCGCTCGTCGTCGGTCGCCACGACCACGCGCTGCACGCACCTGGCGGGCCGGACCGCCTCGATGACGTGGCAAATCAGCGGCGTGCCCGTTTCGGACAGCAATGCCTTGCCCGGCAGCCGCGTGGACGTATAGCGCGCAGGAATGACGGCAATGGCGTTCATCAGGGTGGAAGTGTAGCGCCCGCCGGCTCGAATGCAAGACCAAACGCACTCGCCGCGCGCTTACGCTCGGCCGACGTACTCGCCGCTGCGCGTGTCGACCTCGATCCGCTCGCCGACGCGGATAAACGGCGGCACCTTGACCCGTGCGCCTCCGGCGCAGGTGGCCTCCTTCATCTGGTTGGTCGCCGTGGCGCCTTTGACCTCCGGCGGCGTCTCAGTCACCTCCAGCACCACCGTGTGCGGCAGCTCAGCCGTGATCGGTCGGCCTTCCACGAAACTGACCTGGATCGCGATGTTCTCCGTCAGGTAGACCGCCTTGTCACCGATCAGCTCGGTCGGCAGCGAGATCTGCTCGAACGTCTCCGGGTCCATCACCACGTGGCCGTCGCCGGCGGAGTAGAGGTACTCCATCGACTTGCTCTCCACGATCGCCTGGTCGAACGGTTCGGTGGTGCGGAATCGCTCCGTCAGCGTCTGATCCGTCTGGATGTTCTTCAGTGAGATCGACTGGTAGCTTTGGCCCTTGCCCTTGGCGATCTTCTCGTTGCTCTGGCAGACCCAGATGCCGTTTTTGTGCCGCACCGCCATGCCGCGGCGGAGGTCTATCGCCTTGATGCTCATCCGGTATCCTTCCTTGCTGTATCCTTGCGCCGGGTGCGCGTTGCCGCGGTTGTGCCCCACTACGCCCGCCAGGGCTCGAACCTGGGACCTCCGGTTTAGGAAACCGGTGCTCTGTCCTGCTGAGCTACGGGCGCCCGTGCCGTCCATCCGCCGCGCCCGGCCGTCGCCGGCGGAACGCCCGGGCGGGCGGCATTGTATGGCGTCCGGCGGGCGGCGACAAGTGCCCGTCGCCGCCCGCGGCGGACAACGCCAGCGATGCGCTGTTGCGGTTTCCGCAACACCCGCGGTATACTATGGGGCAGCGAACGGGTGTTGCGTTCGCTGCGCTGGAGGGATCCCATCAAGCGCGTTTTGCACGGATGCATCGTACGAGAGGACGGGCCGTCACTGTCGATGGCTCGTCGATATGCCGCGTGCAGCCGTGAAAACGCCCCTGGCAATCCGACCGCACCAGACCGAGCGCGAGCGTCAAACGCGCCCGACCATGCATGCCGGCACCCCGGCCGGACAGGTCCGGACCGTACAGGTTCGCGTTCGCCGATCCGCGCGCGTCCATCCGCTCATGGCGACGGCCCTGCGGCGGTACGCGTCCGAACACGTGCCAGGGGTGTATCGCGCCTGGTTCTCACATCACGCATGAAGTAGCGCCGCCGGCTACGGGGCTGTGCAGGCGAAACCGGTGGACGCTCCCCCTTCGAACCGGTAGAGTAGCCGCAGAATCGCGACGACGCCCCGTGCGGAGAGAACGCGCGTGACCCGAACGCTACACGCATACCTTGCCCGTGACCTGGTCCGCGTGACGCTGCTGGCGCTGGCGGCGTTTACGCTGATTCTGACCATTTTGACGATCATCGAGCCCCTGCGCCAGCAGGGCCTCTCGCCCCGCCAGGCGGGCATGCTCATCGTGTACACGCTGCCGGTGATGCTGTCGTTTTCCATGCCCGTAGCATCGCTCTTTGCCGCCACGATCGTATACGGGCGATTCAGCCAGGATCGCGAACTGCTGGCCTGCCGCGCCAGCGGCATCTCGACGCCGTCTGTGCTGGTGCCGGGTTTGCTGCTGGCCGCGATCGTCACGGCGGCGGCCATGCTGCTGAGCAACTTCGTCGCCCCGCGCATGTCGGGCCTCGCCGAGCGGAAGATCAAGGCGAACATCGAGGGCATGGTCTACAGCCGCCTGCGCACGCGCGGATATCTGCAGGGCAGCCCGGCGCGAGGCGAACAGCTCACGCTGCGCGCGAGGCCGGACTCGGAGGCCAACGTGCTGCGGGACGTGGTGGCCGTGTACCGACGCGGTGAGGACGCACAACCCGCCGTCATTTCCGTTGAAAGCGCCCGGCCGCACTTCTTCACGGACGAGTACGGCACGCACTACCTGGCCGTGGACGTCATCGGTGTCAGCGGCACCGCAGGCCCACGGCACGGACGGGCGGCGCGCCAATCCATACCGCCGGTCGAATTGCCCAATCCCATGGAGGACAAGCCGCGTTTTTACACGCTTGATAAGCTCCGCCGCGGCGTGAGCAATCCGACGATCATATCGGCCGTGGCCCGAAAACTCGCCGAGGTGCGTCGGTTGATCGCCCACGATCTGTTTTGCGCCCGTATCGCCGAGGAACTTAGCACGGGCAACAGTTGGCGGTTTACGGCCCACGGGCGCACGTACGTGCTGCGAGCCCCGTCGGCCCGCCCGACGGGACGAGGCAGCGTGGAGCTGCGCGGCAACGATACGCAGCCGGTGTGCGTCAGTTTCGTCGCGGCGGACCCCGAGCGTCCGGCCTGGGCGGAGCAGGCGAGCATGGCCGCCGTGGGCGGTTTCGGCGGCGCGTTGGCCGCACGGAGCACGTGGCAGGCGGTACTGCCCAAGGCAGCTACGGCCGACGTCGGACACATCGAAACGGACTACGACCCGCGAACCAATCGCTCACGGGCGAGCATCGTCCTGACGGAGGCCGCCGTCCGGGCCGTCGGCGGCACGCGTCTTACCGGCCGTGAAGAGTGGCGCGTCTACGACGCCTTGCCCGCAGCGCCTCTGCGCCGGGCCGAGCGGATTCCTTTGGCCCAGTTGCTCGACGCCAACAGCGGCATTACGCGCAACGAGCACATTCGTTCGCGCATCGCGTCGCTGGACCGCGAGATCGCCCGCCAGCGGGCGGACCTGATCGCCGAGCTGAACCTGCGGCTGTCGTACGGCGCGAGTTGCTTCTTGCTGGTGGCATTCGGCGCCGCACTGGGCGTGATATTCCACGGCGGGCAACTGCTCAGCGCGTTCGTGCTGTCGCTGATCCCCGGCGGCGTGGTCTTCGTGATGATCCTGATGGGCAAGGAGATGGCCCGCCATCCTGACGTTCCCCTGCTCCTCGGCGTCGGTGTGGTGTGGGCGGGGGTCGTGGCCTTGCTGGTCGGCTGCATATGGGTTTACGTGCACCTCGCGCGCCACTAGCGGCGCGACGATTATGAGAATGCTGGACCGCTACATCCTGCGAAGTTTCCTCTGGGCCACCTGCCTTGGGTTCGTGTCCCTGCTGACGCTGCGCATCGTGCTGGATCTGTTGGTCAACATGGACGAGTTCGCCAAACTGGGTCTTCCCATCGGCGAGCTGGCCAGGTACATCGCGCGCTACTACGGATACAAATCCGTGGTGTATTTCACCGAGTTGGGTGGCATTATCATCGTGTTCGGGGCGATGTTCACGCTGGCGCGCATGAACCACACCAACGAATTGACGGCGATGCTCGCCTCGGGCGTCAGCTTACACCGCGTCGTCTGGCCGATCGTGTTGTGCTCAATGCTGTTGTCGGGCCTGATCGTCGCCGATCACGAGTTGCTGATCCCATCCGTGGCATCCGAGCTCGTCCGCGATCGCGATGAAGTGCCCGGCAGCCGGCAGTTCAGTGTTCAACTGATGCCGGACGAATATGAAAACGCCCGAAACGTGTGGTACGCACGGCAGCTTCGCGTCGCCGACGGCGTCATGCAGCAACCGGTTGTCGTGGTGCGCGACGCCGACTTTCAGCACATTGCGACCGTCCGCAGCGGGTCAAACGCCCACGCCGTACGCGCCCGTCACGGCGGCGAAGCCGGTTGGATGTTCACGGACGGCTTCGTCGAACGCGCCCACGGCGTGTGGCGGCATCGCCCGTCGACGCATCGCATCGACGCAATTCCAACGCGACCGCAGTTGCAGCGGCTGCTGAGCGGCGACGGGCCCGTGACGGTCGCGCCGCGCCTCTCGCCCGGCCAGGCCATGACGATCACGATTCGGGGCGAACCGTCGGCGGCTCAGGCGGCGACGCTGCGCCGGCCGGAATTCATCCTGAGAATCGGTGACGTCGAGGTGGTTCGCTTCCTCGCGCGAGCCGCAACGTACGTCGCCCCTGACGAGGTCGCGCCCCATTGGCGCCTGACGGGCGGGCGCGCCTTCGTCCGCTCCACGTTCACCGTCGACGATCTCGTTCTCCGCCGTGACAGTCGTTGGATGGAGTTCCTCTCGGCGGCGCAACTCAACAAACTCGCGCGCCAGAAACGCGCACGGGGCGACACGACCGCGCAGAACGCCCGCCAACTCATTCACATCCGGGTCACCGAGCCGATCAACAACGTGATCATGCTTCTGGTCGGGCTGCCGTTCATCCTGTCGCGCGAGCGCAACATCAAGGCCTCGGCCGTGCTGTGTCTTCTGACGGTCGGAGCGTTCTACATCTTCGTCCATCTCTGCCGCTACATCGACCTACCGCCGGTGTGGTCAGCATGGACGCCGCTGTTGGTCTTCGGGCCCATTACTGCCGTGACCATCGACGCCGTCAAGACGTAGCGCTGGACGACAGTGCAGTCTCATGCAACGTGGTTGACACGTCGGCGGCCTGCCGAGCCGTTGCAGCTCCTGATGGTGCGGCGGAGTTGCGAGGCCGCCCCGTTTCGCCTTCTGAGCACCTGCCGCTTTTCCGTTGACCGCGCCGCCGTCCGAACCCACTGCTCGAAGCGCGCAAGCGGCCCGCTACCGGATGTTGCATGGATCGCCATGTCACAATCTCCTTATCCCGTGTGCCGTGGCACCCCTTTTTGGCTGCCAAGCGTTTGGGTCCCTTCCTCCGTTCCCTGTTATCGGTCGTTGCGGGCGTCCGCCTAAGCGCGTTCTGCTAAAAAATGCGCCGCACAGATGCTCGGATTCTCGCACTTTCCGTTAGGTGGCGCCGCGTGCAGAGGCATTCAGTAAAGGGCTATATAAAAAGGGTTTAGCGGTTTACTGGTTCAAGATCAGCCAGCCCGATGGTCATCTCGAACACGCCGCTCTGCACGACGGCCTGGTCCCTGTCCGGTTCGACGCGGACGAGCGTTGCCCGCTTGCCGAACGGCACGACGTAGACCTCGCTGCCGGGCTCGGCGCGTCGCAGGGCCTCGCGGCTGGCGCGGGCGGCCTTGCTGTCCGGGCGACGGTGTTTGACGGGCCGATTGCCGCGGTCCGATCGGCGGCGGGCCCTCGACCGGCCGGTGCGATGCTTCCGCTCGTGCGACGGGGCAAACGGACCAGTCTGGGGGAACAGGTCCTGGAGCGACAGTTCGAGGGTCCCCTCGGGCGTTGCGACGGTGGCCTTCAGGGCCGGCAGATCGACGGTCTTCAGCGTACCGCGGCCCGGCTTGCGCGTGATGGGGACTTCGTCGCCGGTGCGCATTCGCGCCACGCGGCCCAGCCAGGCATCAAACTGCCGGGCGCGGGTTTGCTGGCGCTTCAAGCTCTCGTGATATTCCTTCCGCATCCGTTCGGCTTGGGCGCGGGCCTGCTTGGTCTGGCGCGCCTGGTCGATCACCTGCTGTCGCAGCGTTGCGATTTCCTCTCGCACGCGCGATTGACCGAGGTCCGGCATCAACTCGCGCAGGGGGACCTCGATCTGCGCGTGCCCGGCGTCCAGAACGGCGACCTGCTTATGAAGCTCCAGGCGCACGAGGCGTCCGGTGCGTCCCAACGACGGCACGTAGATCTCGTCGCCCGGTTGCCAGTCGGGCAGCGTCGCCAGCCACGTGTCGAACTCTTCCTGAAGCCGATGCAGTTCGGCCAGCTTCGATTGGTAGACCTCCTGGTCGCCTTCGGCGGCAAGCCGCGCTTCTGTCGCATCGGCCCGCGCGCGCTCCGCCAGTTGCCGCGCCTCACCCGTGGCGCGCAGGGCCTTGCGAAACTGGCGGTTCTGCCCGTCGCGATGCCGCTCAGCGGCGTCGACGATGCGTTTGGCCAGCCCGAGCCGCCGGGCGACGGTGATCGCGTGGCTTTCGCCCGGCGTGCCGATACGCAGGTGATAGGTCGGGCGAAGCGACCGCGTGTCAAACTCAACGGACGCGTTGTCGACGCGCTCGTGCGTCATCGCGTAGGCCTTCAGCACGCTCAAGTGGGTGGTGACCATGCCCAGGGCTCCCCGCCGGCCTAACTCGTCGAGAATCGCCTGCCCGATGGCGCCGCCCTCGTCCGGGTCCGTCCCGGCGCCCAGTTCGTCCAGCAGCACCAGCGACGCCTTGCCGCATTTGTCGAGAATGTGGCGAATGCGCTTGATGTGGGCGCCGAATGTGCTGAGTGACTGCTGGAGTGATTGCTCGTCTCCGACGTCGATGAACACGTCGCGAAACACCGGAAGGCGCGCCCCCCGTCGGGCGGGAATGTGCATGCCACTCTGGGCCATCAC
The DNA here is from genome assembly GCA_018335035.1 of Phycisphaerae bacterium. Classification (GTDB taxonomy): domain Bacteria; phylum Planctomycetota; class Phycisphaerae; order SM23-33; family SM23-33; genus JAGXKT01. The sequence continues at coordinate 9,502 of JAGXKT010000009.1, read as the reverse complement.
CACCAGCAGCGCCACCGATTTCAGTGCCACCGTCTTGCCGCCCGTATTCGGGCCGGTAATGACGAGCAGATCGAAATCGTCGCCCAGGCGCACGTCGATCGGGACGACCGCCTCGGCGGCGGCGTCCTCGTCGCGGTCACGTTGGGTGGCCGACGCCAGAAGCAGCGGATGCCGTATCTGCGCCATCTCCAGCGAACCGCGTTCGCAGATTTCCGGGCACGTCATGGTCTGCTGATATGCGTACTGCGCCTTCGCCGCGAGGAGATCAACGCGCGCCACGGCGCGCATCGTCGCATCGATCTCCTCGTGTCGCGGATGCAGCCGTACCGCCAGGCCGTGCAGCAGGCGCTCGACCTCCTGGCGTTCGTCGCTGCGCAGGTCCGCCAGGCGGTTGTTCAGCTCGACGCTGGCGGTGGGCTCGACGAACACGGTCGCGCCCGTATTCGACTCGCGATGCACCACGCCCGGCAGCCGCCCACGGTTGTCGGCACGCACCGGCAGCACGTAGCGGTCCCCGTGCAGCGTGACGGTCGGCTGCTGGAGCAGCTTGGTCACCTCGGGCGTTCGCAGGTAGCCGTAGATGACGTCGTGCACCTCCTGTGTCGTTCGGGCAATGCTGCGCCGCAGTTCGGCGAGGCGATCAGACGCGTCGTCCCGCACGGCGCCGCCGGCGTCGATGACGGCCGCGATCGCCTTGCATTCGCCGTCAAAGCGGCTGATCTGTCCGGCCAGCGATTGCAGCGCGCCGAGCGCCTCGGGCAGCCGTTCGAGATACGCCCGAACGTTGCCCGCGGCGCGCAATGCCGCGGCAATGGCGGCGAAGTCCTCCCCGCCGCCCCCCCCGCCGGGCGCGGCGCGCGACAGGGCCTCCGAGATGTCCGTAGCCCCCGCCATGGGGGGCAGCCCCACGTCGCGGATCGCCGTGACCATCTGTGAGGTCTGCTCCAGCCAACGACGAACGGTTTCGGGATTGCGGGACGGGCGGATCCGCCGGGCGAGAGCCCGGCCCGGCGCAGTCAGGGCGTAGCCCGAGAGGATTTCCCGGACAGCGTCGAACTCGATCTTGTTCAGCGTGAAGGAATCCACCTGCGCGACTCGGCCTGAAAGGGATTATACCGCACACCTGCGGCTGACAAGGCAAAACCACCGGCCCGTCCGGTCGGGCGGTCGGCTCACGGGGCTTTTACCTTGTCGCCGGGCGCGTAGCATCCTACAGTGGACGCGTGTGAGCGGTCGCGGCGGACCTCGGTGCCGCCGAGCCCTCGCGGATACGGATCACAGTGCGGCGATCGGGATGATTCAGTTTTGTTGCGAGCAGTGCGGTTGCAGGGTGCGTGTGCCCGATAATTACGCAGGGCGCCGCGGGCGGTGTCCATCCTGTCGCGCGGTAATCGACATCCCGCCCGCGTCGCCCGGCGTGCCGCCCCCGCCGACGGAGCTGTCAAACGACACCGACGAAATGGACCTGGGCGAGGAGCCCGGGCAAAACGAGGACACCCACGTCCTGCCGTCCCAGGGCGCGCTGGCCGGCGTAAACCCGGAGGACAGCGATGCCACGCCGCGACGCCCCAAGCCGGACGGAGACGCGGCGCAGCCCAGCACGCCCTCAATGCCTCCCTCACGCCGGCGCCTGACGCCGGTCGTTGTACTGGTCGTGGCGGCGATTCTTCTGGGCTGCGGGCTGGTGGTTCTACTGCTGAAACTTCTGTGACCGTCGCGGCCGTGGCGCAGCGGCCTCGCGAGGCCGGTCACACGCGCTCGCCGCCCCCCTCCGTCACCGCGCCGGGCCCACCAATGCCTCGATCCCCCCGGCAATATCGCCGCAGCGCATTATCGTCTCACCGACGAGGATGCCGCTGACGCCGGCGCGGCGCAGCGTACGGACGTCGTCGCGCGTTCGGATGCCGGACTCGCTGATAATTGGGGCCGCCGGCTCGGCCAGCTCCGCCAGCCGTAGCGTCGTGGCTATGTCGACCTCGAAACTCGCCAAGTCGCGATTGTTGATGCCCAGAAGCGCACGCCGGCGATGCGGAAAACCCACCATGGAGCGGACGGTCAGCAACTCATCGGCGTCGTGTACCTCCACCAGCGAGGTCATCTTCAGTTCCGCCGCTAGGATCATCAGGTCCGTCAGCACCCCGACGGGCAGCGCAGCGGCGATCAGCAGAATCGCGTCGGCCCCGGCGGCGCGGCTCTCGTAGACCTGGATCGGATCGATGATGAAGTCCTTGCGAAGGACCGGCAGCGCCACGCAACCCTTGACGGCGGCGAGATAGTCGAGGTGTCCCTTGAAGTACGTCTGATCGGTCAAGACGCTGATCGCATTCGCGCCGCCGGCTTCGCAGCGGCGGGCCAGGTCGACGGGATCGAAGCGTTCACGAATCACGCCCGCCGACGGCGAGGCCCGCTTGATCTCGGCGATGAGGTTCAATTCGCCTCGCGAACGAGCGGTCATCGCGGCGTAGAAATTGCGCGGCGCCGGCGCGTCGGCGACCTGTCGCCGGAGCCGACCCTCGTCGATCCGATCGCGAAGCCGGGCGACTTCTTCGCGCTTGGTTTCGAGAATGGTGTCCAATATAGTCGGCGGCACGTGCGGGGTCCTCCGGACGGTGACCGGCGGTCCGGTCACGTTAGCTTCACGAGCCGAGCGATGTCAAACGCTTTGTCTATAGCCGGTCCTTACGTACTGGCACAATCCACGACCCGTCCCCAAGCCGACGGTGACCTTCTCGCGCCGTTTCAGATGGTGCTGCTGGCCCTGGGGCTCTGCGTGATCGTCTTCTGGATCATCCGCCGCATCGCCCATCCGCGAAAACTGCTGCTGGTTCAATCACCCGGACGGGCCAATACAATCCATCCGCTTCATGTGTTCGGTGTGTTCCTCGCCTGGCTTCTCGCCGGCCGGGCCGCCTACGAAATTCTCATTCAACACGCCGCTCTCGAGACCATCCGCGCCCGGATGGTCGCAGGCCCCCTCGGCCAGGCGGTCTGGATCGGCGCCGCCCTGCTCGTCGCGGCGACCACGTTTCGCAACGGCCTGATCCGGGGTATGGGCCTGTCGCTACGCCACTGGCCGTGGGATGCCGTCCGCACCGTCGTGGGCTATCTCGTGGTTTTCCCCATCTGCCTCGGCCTGGCGGACCTGACGCGCCGGCTGATGCCCGCCGATTGGGTCCACCCCCATCCGGCCCTGACGGCCATGCGCGAGCTCGGCCCCGCCTGGCACGTGCTGATCGTCGTCTCTGTGATCGGTCTGGCGCCGCTGGCGGAGGAGCTGTTCTTCCGAGGGCTCGTGCAGTCCATGCTCCGCCGGTATACGGGCCGCCCCTGGGCGGCGCTGATCGGCACCTCCGCCTGCTTCGCGTCCGTGCACGTTGCGACGCCCCACCATGTGCCGGCCCTGTTCGCGCTGGGCATCGCGCTGGGCTACAACTACGAACGGACCGGCCGCTTGATCGCCCCTATCGGCATTCACACCCTGTTCAATGCTGTTACGATCATCGCTTGGTACACGCAAGTGCAATAGACGAGGCCGGAACCTCGCGCCCCGCGCGGCGCGCACAAAAAAAGACCGTTCTGCCGGCCGCTGCGCCACCCTCCGGGCGCCCTGCGGCGGCAGGCCGGTCTTGACCCTCGCATGCGGCTCCGCTGCATCCTTCCGGTGCCCGTCTCCTTCATGCTGGGCACCACGTCAACATCAGGCAAAGAGCGATGAACCTCGGGGTGCCCGGCAGTTCGTCGCCGACACCCCACCCTCATCCATTATTGTAGCCGGCCCGACGCCGTTCGTCAACCGTCAATGCGCACGAATTTGGCATCGCTCGCCGTCTGCGGCGACGGTAATCCACCGCAATCCGCCGGAGGGACGGGCCTAGCGCAGCGCTGCCGCATTGGCCAGGATCTGGCGCGTCCTGTCGTTAGCGGCGTAGAAGTCCATCCCCATCAAGATGACCCACCCGCGGCCGACACGTCGCCCGATGATGGCGGCCGATTTCTGGTCCGCAGGCACGGCCCACTGCTGCGCCTCGATCTCATCGCCCACGTGGTAGCGCATCGTTGAGTTCGTGCTCGAGAAGCTCTCCCCCACCTTCCGGGCCAGGCGCGCCCCGGCCTCCGTGAAGTGCGTCTCCACGCCGTCGCCGCTGGCGACCTTCTTGTAATCCAGCAGGTTCGCCGCGACACAGAAGCGCCGTTCGCGCTGCTGCATGCCCAGAAGCACGACGTTCCCGCCGCCGTACAGGAAGCGGCGTACGATCGGCTTGAGTTGACGCCCGAGTTCGACGCGCTCTGCGCCTCCCCACTGCTCCTGCTCAGCAATGACAAGCGCCCGGCAGCGCGACAGGCGTTGCTCGAATGCCCCCGTGAAATCTTTCGACACGTCCTTCTCGATGGTCCAGCCGGGCAACGTCGCTTTCAGCGCCGCAATCGTCCGCTTCAGTTCTTCGTCGCGATCGGCCCAGCTGCCCCAGACCAATACGCGTCGCAGATGGCCCCGCCCCATCGTCATCGGCCCCGGCATCCATTGAACCTCGCACAGCCGTGCCAGCGGAACGCTGACGCTCCCGACTTTGCTCAAATCAAGCGACAACGCCTTGTCCGCGATCGCGAGGTCCCGGCCAGCGAGAATCTGCCCGTTGCTCGTGCGAACAACGGCATACCGCCCGGCGTCGCGCGTCGCCGGACGCGTCGTCGGAACGGAACTGGGAGAGTACACGGCCGCGATCTCATCGATCGAGACCGTCAGCGTTGCGTCGCCTCGGACTTCGATCGCCGCCTCTCCGGACGGGGCCAGGCGTCCGACAAGGGCATCGCCGGACTGCGTCACCACCGTCTGCTTGGACAGGTCCACGCTGTCCGGTAGCGGGACGTCGCTGCTGCGTTCGTAGGCGCTGATCATCTCCAGCGGTGCGCGGACGACGCCGAGCCCGTCCGCTTCGAAGGACATCGCACCGTCCCTGAACCCCTTCAGGACGCCGTACAACTCCGTGCCCGTCTGAAGGGACAGCCGCGCCCGCTTCTTCGGCGGCTCAGAGTCCCCTGCCGTCGTCAGCCGCTCGACCTGCTTGACGTCGGCCTGCAGTCGCTGCTCGGGCGCCATGGCCAGCGAGAACTGCATCCGCCCGTCACGGATCTCGTGAAGCTTGGCTTGCACGTGGTCGCCGTTGACGAACACGATGCCTATCGACTGCTCTTCGGGCGGCTCAGCCCTTGCAATCGAGGCGACGACAATCAGGCACACTGCCACGATTCGAGGCACCATCGTCGATCTCCCTGTTATCCGCGAGCCCTGATGCCGCCCAGCATACTCGTTGGCGGCTCGCCTTTCCATACGACTACCGGGCGATGCGCACGAATGCCGCTTGTACACCTTGCAGTGAGTCGCTATGATGCCCTGTCGGTGTGTGTGAGCACGCGGCGTAGCAAACCGTCTTGCGGCGTTCGGCGTGGCCCCGTGGCGCGACAAAACTATGCCCGACTAAGAATCTACGTGGAAGCCCCGAAGCCACCGCGCTGAGGTCGAAATGTGCAGCGGGGTTTTCGCCGAACGCAGCGAGCGTGATGGTGTCCCTGCCGCTGCATCGTTAAAGCGGACGCCCACGCGGCTTCGCATTCGTCGCCACGCCGGACGACGATCGCGCCCGGCGGGCCACACCACCGTGCCAACACCGAGAGCGAGAGACACTGGCGATAGGCCCCGTGCACAGCCCTAGACAAGCACATCACCCGAGCAAGCTGCCGATCGCTACGGCCGCTTCAAGCCGGAGTTGCCCATGCGCGTGCTGCTAGTTCAACCCGACTATCTGCGGGACGGGTTCGGCTTCCGTCTGGCGGCGATGCCCGAGCCGCTGGCGTTGGAGATGCTGGCCGCCTGCATCCCGGACCATGATGTTCGCATTCTTGACATGCGCGTCGACGCGGATCTGCCCAAAGCCCTGACCGACTTCGAGCCGGACCTCGTCGCGGTCACTGCCCTGACCACGGAGGTCTACGCCGCACAGGATATCCTCCAGGCCGTCAGGCAGTTCTCGGCCGACGTATTCACCGTCGTCGGCGGGCATCACTGCACGCTCCTACCCCAGGACTTCTACCGCCCCGAGGTTGATGCCATCGTCATGGGCGAAGGCGAATTCGCCTTTTGCGACGTGGTCGCCGCCATCGAGGCCGGCCGGGCGCTCTCGGGCGTGCCGAACGTTATCTGGCGCGACGCCGACGGGCGCTTCGTCGCCAACGAACGGCACATGCACCCGGATCGGACGATGGACGAACTGCCCCTTCCGCGGCGCGACCTGACGGCCGAGTATCGCCACGAGTACTTCTTTCTGTTCGACCGGCCGGACTCGTCGGTCGCCACGAGTCGCGGGTGCCCCTTTCGCTGCAATTTCTGCAGCGTGCACGAATTCTATGCCGGCATGACGCGCCAGATGTCGGCGGCCCGCGTCGTTGATGAGCTTCGCGCGGTGGACACGCACCACGTAACGTTCGTGGACGACAACTTCCTGATGAATCACCGGCGTGAGAGCGAGATTGTCGACCGCATCGAGGCCGAGGGATTCGATCTCAGTTTCTCCATGGAGGCCCGCACAGACTCAATCGCACGGCATCCGGAGCTCGTGGAGAAGTGGGTCAACGCCGGCCTCTACGCCGTCCTCGCCGGTCTCGAAGGCGCCACCGAGGAGGCCCTCAGCAGCGTCAATAAGCGTAACAGCTTGAGCGTCAACGACGAGGCCATCCGCATCCTCAAGGCCAACGGTGTGATCATCTGGGGAGCGTTCATCGTGGACCCGCAATGGACGGCCGATGATTTCAAGCGGCTGCGCGACTACGTCAACGCCAAGGAAATCACGCACACGCAGTTCACGGTGCTCACGCCGCTGGTCGGCACGCAACTATTCCGCGAACGCCGCGACGAGCTTCTGACCGACGACTACACCAGCTACGACACGCTGCACGCCGTCACGCCCACCCGCCTGCCGCGCGAGGAATTCTACAAGCACTTCGCCGCGCTGTACCGCCAGACCGATCTCGGGCCCTACTTCGACCTCGTCCGCGAAGGCAAGCTGAGCATCGAGGACTGCCGGCGCGGGCACAAGATGCTCGAGTCCATGAGTCACTGGCAGCGCTACATCGACGGCGACCCCATCCTCAAACACGAGACCAGTGAGCGGGAAACGCTTTCCGACGAGGCCCCTCGAAACGCCGGCGGCCAGGAGCACGCCCCAAAACGGGCTTAGACCAGCTTGCCGATCGTCGGCAACTCACCCACCAGCGGCATCGCATAGTCCCGGAACTTCTTCGTCACGTTGTTCCCGTCCCGGTTCATGTAGCTCCGCGGCAGGTCCTTGGTCTCTCTCGCTACGTCGCACAGCTCGGCGCGCTCGTAGGTCGCCTTGTACTTGCCGGTCTTGGCCCGCCGGATCACCACCGACCCGTCCGTGTCGCCGCCCAGCGCCAGTTCGGCGGCCTTGCGCCCGCAGTTGCGTGCCTCGTCCTGATCCACCGGCGAGGCGAAGCCCGGGAAGCTCCGCTGGAGGTACCCGAACGTGTCCGACCGGACGCGAAGTGTCTCGTAACGCTTCTTGAGATTCTGCTTGAGATAGTCGGACAGGAAATCGCCCAGCGCCCCGCTGCCGGAAAGCTGCGGGTTGCCGTGGCTGTCGCGCTCCACCCGGTGCCCGAGCTTCTCGGCCAGCGCCACCGTCACCGGCGTGCCCGTCTCGTCGCTGATGCCCTCGGAGACGGCGATCTGGCACCGCCCGTGGCGCCCGTACACCCGTCGCACGTCGTCGAGGAATGTGTCCGTCTCGAAGGGAATCTCCGGCACGTACACCAGGTGCGGGCCGTCGCTGCGGTCCTGCCGACCCAGCGCCGCCGCTGCCGTCAGCCAGCCGGCGTGCCGCCCCATCACCACGTTGATCTTGATGCCCGGAAGCGACGCCGAGTCGCGGTCGTCGCCCATGAACGCCGCGGCCACGAACCGCGCCGCCGAGCCGTACCCGGGGCAGTGATCCGTCACGCGCAGGTCGTTGTCGATCGTCTTGGGGATGTGGAAGACGCGCAGCTCGTAGTCGGCCTCCTCGGCCATCTCGTTGACGATCCGCGCCGTGTCGGCCGAGTCGTTGCCGCCGATGTAAAAGAAGTACCGCACGTTGTGCTTCTCGAACACGCGAAAGATCTTTTCGCAGTAGGCCTCGTCGGGCTTGTCGCGGCTGGAGCCCAGTGCTGCCGCCGGCGTGACCGCCACCGCCTCCAACGTTGTCTTGTTGACCTTCGCCAGGTCCACGAAATCCTCATTGACGATGCCGCGGACGCCGTGATGAGCGCCGAGAATCTTCGGGATCGACTTGACGCCGCGCATCCGCTCGATCGCGCCGACCAGCGACTCATTGATCACGACGGTCGGACCGCCGGATTGTCCGATGACCGCGTTGCCTTTTGCTATGGAAGCCATTCGCTTGCTCCTGAGGGATGTTCCGTGCCGGCCGCTGCCGGCCGGGCGCGCCTGTCCGTTGGGCCAGAGAGGGTACACATCGCACCCGGCGCCGACAAGAGGCAATCCACCATGGGCCGCTTTCTTGCCCGCCCCCCCATGCGGCGACACATGCAGAGCGTCCCTTGCAGGCACCCATGCGGGCGCACGCAAGCCCTGGGGATCAATCCACGCAAGCCTTGGGGGTCAATCGCTGACAGGAGGCATCCGACCGCGCTGCCGCAAAAAGCCGCGGCTCTCCGCACAGCATAATGCCGATAGAAACCAACGGCCGACGGATTTGCCGCATGAGGGTCTTGACAGCCCGTGTCGCGATGACTACGATGAGCGGTAGAAACGACATTGCGGGGTAGAGCAGTCTGGTAGCTCGTCGGGCTCATAACCCGGAGGTCGCAGGTTCGAATCCTGCCCCCGCTAATTCGTAAGTTTGGCTGACTTCGTGAGTTACGAAGACCGTCCCGGCGGGACGGAGCGGCCGTAACCCGTGGAAAGCGAGTACATACTCGCCAGTACGGAGTACGGCCATGACCGAAATCACGAAGCAGCGGCACCGGACCAGAAGGCACGCAACGGCTCAGGGCAAAAAAGGCCGCGGCGTGCCTTCCTTGCGTTACCACAAGGCCAGCGGGCAGATGTACGTCGTCCTGTCCGGCCGGGCCATCTACTGCGGCAAGCCCGACGATCCCGGCACAGAGCAGCGCTACCACCAGGCCGTCGCCGAGTGGCTCGCCGCGGGACGCCAGTTGCCCGAAGCGCCAAACGTCATCACCGTCAAGGAGGTCATCGGGCACTTCTGGGCCCACGCCGAGCGGTACTACCGCACCGAAACCGACGGGCGCAACAAGGAGCTCGAGCAGTTCCGCCTCGCGTTGCGCCCGCTCAGGGAGCTCTACGGCGCCACGCCGGCTGCCGAGTTCGGCCCGCGGGCGCTGAAGGCCATCCGCCAACACATGATCGACGGCGGCTGGTGCCGGCCGTACGTCAACAAGCAGGTCAACCGCATCCGCCACGTGT